>JACQZN010000031.1 GCA_016213845.1 Candidatus Wallbacteria bacterium | reverse complement strand
GGAGCGGTTTGGCGACGGCCATCACTTCCTTGCCCAGCTCGCACAAGTCGAACTCCTCGGGGCTGACCGTCATGCGGCCGGACTCGATCTTGGCCGTGTCGAGAATGTCGTTGAGGAGGTTGAGCAGCTGGCCGGCGTTTTTGCGCACGCGCGCCAGGCTCTGGAGCTGGTCCTGCGTGAGCGGCCCGTCGAGGCCGTCGAGAAGGCAGTCGGTGTAGCCGATGATGGAGTTCATCGGTGTGCGCAGCTCGTGGCTGACGGAAGCGACGAACTCGCTCTTGAGGCGATTGACTTCGAGCAACTGCGCGTTGGCCTGTTCGAGCTGGGACTTCTCGCGCTTGAGCTGGTGAGCCAGCTCCCGGCTCTCGGTGACGTTTCTGGCGATTCCCTGCAACACGTGGCCGGAGGCTGTCCGGGCGGAGAAAAGCTGCAGTTCGTACCAGCGCATGCGGAGCCCGCCCGAGACCACTCGGAGCTCGAGGGTCTCCTCGCCACCGGATTCGAGCAGCCTCGTCCAGACGGCCCGGGCGCGCTCGCGAACCTCGGGGTGCACCAGTCTGCAGGCCAGCTCGGGATCGTCGTAGAGCTCTTCGGGTCCTCGGGGTGCACCAGTCTGCAGGCCAGCTCGGGATCGTCGTAGAGCTCTTCGGGTCGGTGACCGAGATCGCCCTCCAGTGCTGGGTTCACATAGAGGAACCGGCCCTTGGAGTCGACCTGGAACATGATGTCGTGGGCGTGGATCACCAGGCGCTCGTAGCGGTCCTTGCCCTGGCGGAGGCGCTCCAGGATCGTCGCCTTCTCCTGCTCGAGCCGGTGCAAGCCGAGGGCCTTGTCGACGGCGATCGGCAGCATCTCGAAGAAGTTCTTGTCCTTCACCAGGTAGTCGGACGCGCCCGCGCGGAGGGCCTCGATGACGGAGTCCCGCGCGTCCTCGGCCGTGCACATGATGATGGGGAACCCGTGTCCGGAGGCCCGCAGCTGGCGCAGCGCCTCGATGCCGGAAATGCCGGGAAGCCTGCAGTCCATCAACGCCACCGAGGGCGGCTGCTCCTTCACGGCATCGAGAGCTTCCTCGGCGCTCGCGGCTTGTCGCAGCACGCAAGTGGCCGAGAGCTTCGCCAGTGCCCGCGTGACGAGGCTGCGTTCGTACTGGTTGTCGTCGACGACGAGGATGCTGTCTTTCATGCTCGGGGTACGGCAACCCGGGGCTCGGTAGGGCCCGGGAGCCCGGGCCGTCTCACCCTGCCCGGCCCCGCTGGGCGACCCATCATATCACACCGACCCGAAGACTGTTGAGCGGGCCCCGCACGCCTGCTAGATTGGCATTTATGGAACTGACCGACTTCGCCCCGAAGGCCCCCACCGATCCGCAGGCCCTGGGTCCCATCATCGACACCGTGGAGGAGCTCATCCTCAAGAACCTCTATCTCACCGGAGAGATGGACGCGGGGTCGCTGGCCAACTCGCTGCGTGTGAGCCTCACGATTGTGAACCGAGTCCTCAAACTCCTCAAGGAGGAAGACGTCGTGACGATCTCGGGGCAGGGCAGCTCGACGCTCGACCTGGGAGCCAACTTCACCTGGACGCTCTACAAGAAGGGCCTGGAGCAGGCGAAGAACATCGTCGAGAAGAACCCGTACGTGGGGCCGTGCCCGGTCACCATGGAGCAGTATCAGAACGTCACGAAGAAGCTGGCTGCCGCCGTGATGCTGGACCCGAGGTGGAAGGTGACGCCGGAAAAGGTCCGCACCACCTTCAGCAAGCGCATCGGCTACCAGGAGTTGAACGACGTCATCGGCCAGGCCACGGCGTCCAAGCAGTCGATCTTCCTCTACGGAGGCGCCGGAAACGGAAAGACGAACCTGTCCAGCTTCATCTGCAAGCTGCTGCCGCCCGTGATCATTCCGTACTGCGTCGAGATCAACAAGCAGGTGGTCAAGGTCTACGACGAGGCGCAGCACGTGGCCCTGAAGGACCCGGTCATCGACAAGATCCACGGCGCGGACCGCAGGTTCCTTTTCTGCGAAGCCCCCTTCATCATGGTCGGCGGCGAGATGACGCTGGGGGACCTCGAGGTGAAGTTCGACGAGAAGTTCAAGGCGTGGCGCTTGCCGCCGCAGGTGCTGGCCAACGGCGGTGTCTTCCTGATCGACGACCTGGGCCGCCAGCAGTGCAGCGCCAGCGACATTTTCAACCGCCTGATCGTCCCCCTCGAAAACCACATCGACTTCATGATTCTCGGTGGAACGCGCATGGAAGTCATGACGGACGAGGTCATGATTTTCTCGTCGAATCTCGATCCGATGAAGATCATGGACCCGGCCTTCCTTCGACGCATCCCCTACAAGGTCGAGATGCGCGATCCGTCGCAGGAGGAGTACCTGGCCATCTGGAATCTGATGCTCGACATCATGAAACTCAAGTGCGCCCAGCCCGCCGTCGACCACCTGTTGAAGCGCTACGTCGACGACGGCCGCCCCTTCAAGGCCTCACAGCCCCGCGACCTCTTGCGCCTGGTGCGAAACAAGTTCGTCTACTTCGACACCATGGACAAGGAGATCGACCCTGCCGAGGTCGACGTCGCCTACGACATCTACTTCCCGAAGGGGATCGTCTACTGAACGCCCGCCTGCCGGCGGTGCAGCAGCCGCCGGCAGGGAGGGTTTCTACGAGCCGGCCCCCAGCGGCCGCGCGCCGGCTCATCCCCGGTCGGGCTCGCCGCCGTCCGCAGCTGCCCTGGCGCCGTGCGCCGGGAGATCCGCCATGGACAGGCGGGCCCAGATCGCGTCGCGGGCGCGGATGGCCGCCACGTCGTGAGGGTTGGCGGAAAGCGCCGCCGTCAGGATTCGCGCCGCCGTCCGCAGGCTGTTCCTGGCAGCCACCGAGCCGGCCCACCGCGTCAGGATTGAAGAGACCCGCTGGCTCGATTCAGTCGTATCGCATCCCCACAGCCTCGCCTGCCGCAGGCTGCCTGCCGCACCGTCGGCGTCGCCCGCGCTGGCCAGGAGCTCCGCGATGCGGCATGAATCCCGCGCCGCCCAGTCGCGCGCACGCTCCAGCTCCATGTCCGTCAGGGCGGCTGCCAGCTCCAACCCTCGCACCGAGTGGGCCAGCCGCAGATGAGGCGCGGCGCGCGAACCGTCTTCAGAAATCGCTGCTCGTGCCCTGGTGTCGGCCGGAAGGTTCGATTCTCGCGAGAGGATCTCGGCCGTCGCACGGGCGCGGGAGCGGGCCTGGGCTCGCCCCACCGCCACGTGGAGCTGCGCCTGCGGCCGGGAGCTGCTCGGCACTTCGCCGCCGGCAGCGTCCAGAACCGAAATCTCGATCTCGTAGCGTCCCTCGCTTGCCGACGCCGGCACCTCGATTCGCATGCGCTCCTGCATGCGCTCCGAGCGCTCCCAGCGGGTCACCGGAAGCCAACCCGAAAGTAGAGCCCTCTGGCGCCAGAAGCGCTCCCCATTCGGTCCTCGCAGGGTGACCCGGACCTGCTGACCGCTGCGCGCGGGCTCCAGGCGCCGCCAGTGCTGCACGACCTCCACGGCGCCTCCCGGCGCGACCGCGGGCGGATTGACCCCGGCGGCCGCCAGCGCGAGCTCGCCTCCGAAGCTCACGTCCATCGGCGTCGCGCCGGGGTCTCCGGGCTGCGCCCGCAGCGACTCCCTCCGCAGCCAGTGGGTCCCGCGCTCCGCGTCGCCGGCAAGCCCGGGCAACAGAACGTACTCCGACGCCAGCCGCCGCTCCAGAGAAGGCGGCAGCATTCCCGGCTCCTCCAGCCGCACCAGTTGCGGGCGGCGTTGATCGAGCAGGTACTCCTCCAGAACAGCGCGGGATTGCCCGAAGCGTTCTATCGTGCGGTCGACGTCGCCGGCCAGGTCGACCAGGTCCGCACCCAGCCCCCAGGCCAGTCCGCCGGAGCCTCGGGCGCAGACAGTCTGGACTCCCATCCCGGCTTCCCGCAAGGTCGCCGCCAGCGATTCGCCGAGTCGAGCGCGGGACCCGAAATCGTCGGGTCGCGCACCCAGGCTGGCGCGTGCGTCCGCCAGGCCGGGCACCGCTATCCGCAGCGCGACGGCGCCCACGAGCGTTACGGCCGCCAGCGTCGAGGCATCTCTGGAGAGTCTGGGCAGCCCCGGACTGTAGAGAAAGGCAACGGCCCGGCGAATCCCCTCCCCCAGCGCCAGCAGCGCGAAAGCAGCCAGCGGACCCGAGACCCTGTGGTGCGCCGTCCAGTCGCCCACCTGGCCGCATACCGCCACCGCCGCCGCGATCCCCGCACACGCCACCCACGGACCGGCCGAGTGTCTGGCCAGGCCGGACATCCCCAAGATCGTCAGTGCTGCAAGCCACAGTGGCCATCTGTCGGATGTGTACTCGAGGAAGCCCTCCAGCCCGCTCCCGTCGTACGCCGGCGTTCCCGCCAGCGTCCTATCCCACGGGCCAAGCGCAAGCGAGGCGTCGCCGAAGTAGCTCTGGCGCCAGAATAGGTAGAGCCCCATGGCCGCAGCCGCAACCGCCGTCCACTCGGCCGTTGCGCGAAATCGCCTGCGGTTGCCGATCGCCACTGCAGGCCAGATCAACGCCACGTAGAGAGGCCCCTCGGGGCGCGCCAGGGCTGCCAGGGCAAGGACGAAGGCCGAGAGCGGCAGAGTAGACTCGCCCTTCGTTTCAGCCGTGTAGAGGGCCAGCGCCGCCAGCAGCAGGAAGACGAAGAGGGAGCCCTCCAGTCCGGCTGCGGGCCAGATCACGAAGGGAGAGGAGACGGACAGGAGAAGTGGCGGCAACCCGTCGAGCCACGAGGGCTCTCGCTCCCCGATCCGGGCCGGCAGCCAGGCCATCAGACAGATCGAGGCTGCGCCGAACAGAAATGCGGCCGCTTTCGCGACCCCGATGGGAGACAGGCCGTGACCTGCCCCGATCGAGAGCAGCAACACCCAGAGAAGGCTCGTGTAGCCTTCAGCCCGCTCTCCGCCCGCCGTTGGGACAAGTCCCCTCCCCTGTCCCAGGCTCCGGGCGTAGCAGAAGTTCGTCCCGGCCAGGTCGGCAGTGTAACCCGACACCATCCAGAAGCAGGCCGCGTACGCCAGAAGGGCTGAGCCCGTCAGGGCCAGCAGGAGTCGCCTCCGGTCCAGGGTGGGCAATCTCAATCAACACCTCGCTATTCGACCAAATCCTCTCAATCTTTCGACGGATTTGGCCGATGGATGAAGAGATCCCGGTAGAAACCCTAGAACACGCAAGGTGCTCACCCAATGATCTGCCCCGTCTGCCACCACCAGATGATCAAGGTTCGGCTCAAGCCCGAAGACGCGCTGCCGAACTCGATCAAGTGCGTGGGCTGCAACTTCGTCATCTACTACAAGGGCGTCAAGGCGGCCTGACGCGGTCACGGTCTCGGCCGTGACCGTAGCCCGGTTTCCGTCAGGTCCGGGCGATGACCTCGTAGTAGGCGCCGTCGCGGCAAGCCGCGCACGGGCCGGCCTCCCGGGTCTTCGAGAGAAACGGCTCTCCGCACGTCGTGCAGGCGACCGACGGGTCCATCGGGTCCTTGCGTGCGTAGGAGACCCGCACGCGCTGCCAGCCGAGTACGCTGCGCCTGGCCGCCAGGAACTCGCGGACAACCCGGGTCCCGCTCTGCTTGCGGTACTCCATGTCCGTCAGCACCCGAGGATCGCGCTGCCTCAGGTGAAAGGCTCGCAACTCCGGGTAGACCGCGGCGTCGATCTGAGCCAGGTCCAGGAACACCCGTACCCCTTCGCGCGTGTCTCGGTCGTAGAGCGCCATCGCGTAGCGCCCCAGGTGGTCGGCCAGCTTCAGATGCTTGTTCCCCAGGGTGCAGCCGGTCATCACCTGGATGCAGTCGCTCAGGCAGACGCGCGTCTCGGTGACGGCGTTGAGCGTGCCCTTTGGCTCCCCGATCAGCTCCATGGCGTACTCGACCATGTGGCAGCCGATGACTATGCCGGGCGCCTTCATGAAGCAGCCGTGGAAATCGGCCACCCGGCGCATGTAGTTTTCGAGCGTGTCGTCGAGCTGCATCGTTTCTGTCCCCCCCTGGGGCGTTGGCCCGACCTCGGCAACAGGATACCCGATCCGCTCTGCCGGAGATACGGTCGCCCCGGGAGCTCTCGCCTCGGCTCGGCTACTGCTCGTAGATCTCGTGCTTGGGACGGCCCTCGAGAATCTGCTCGGAGCCCCAGCTCACGACGCGGGCGAATCGCTCCGACCGCATGAAGCCGCTGAAGCTCTCGCGGCTGTCCCACAGACTCACGATCAGGTAAGAGCGCGCGTTGTCGACGTCCCGGTAGAGATGGCTCTCGCGATGGCCGGCCATCTCCTTCATCGCCTCGAGTACGCTTCGAAAGGCCTCCTCGAAGACGCTCTCCTTGCCCGCCCGGACGACGTAGTTCATGCCGACTGTGATCATGGTGCCGCAGGATAGCACGCCGTCACTGGGGCGGTGAAACAGAAAGCCGCGCCCGCAGGCACGGCTCTTGGAACGTCAGGCTGGTGGACCTGAGGGGATTCGAACCCCTGACCTCTTGAATGCCATTCAAGCGCGCTCCCAACTGCGCCACAGGCCCACGCTTTCAACTCGTCGTTGGAGGGTGCCGAGGGTACCACGAACGGCTCCCCCGGTCAAGACGCTCACGACGGGGTTCAGAGGTTGCCCAGGTCGACGAGCCAGGCGACGGCGTTGAGCGCGTTGCCGTGGGCGTCGGCCGGGTCGCGCAGGTAGATGCAAAAGCGGGTTCCGGAGTGGGTCGAGCCGAGCTCTATGGGCGCGGTGAGGTTCGTTACGGTCAGCTCCGAGTCGGCGACTCCGTGGCGCTGGCTCTTGCTCCAGCCGTTGGTGCGGCCAGCCCCCGGGACGGCGGTCAGGGCGATGCCCTTCCCGAAGCTGGCGCCGGATTCGTCCAGCGGGACGACACGTACCTCACATGGCTTGGACTGCATCGAAATCGGGAACTGCAGCTTCACCTCGAGCGCACCGGGCGCCAGCGTTCCACGGGCGGCAGCCCCCCCTGAGAGCCGCGCGACCAGCCGCACGGGGACCGCCCAAACGGGGTTGGTGTAGCAGCGGAAGTCGAACGGCGGTTGGTCGGTACGCTCGGTGAAGCCGCCCAGGCTGATGGCGCACGCAACGGTGATGGGCGTCTCGACGGGCTCCCCTGGGCGCCGGGCCTCGCCCAGCCGCTCGTTTCGCCAGCCGCTCGGATCCACGGGGGCGTCCGGGTCGAGCTCGCCCTGCGGCTCGAGCATCCGGGCCGGTCCGGTATTGCGCTCGCGCGTCACCAGCCGTGGAGCGCCGCCGGCGTCGTCCTTGTAGATTTCGATCCTTCGAATGGGGCCGCCGAAGTCGCTGGCCCCCTTCCAGCGATAGCGGAAGCGAACCTCCGGTTCGCCAGCGGCTACCAGCATCGTCCGGGCGCCGTCCATGTTGCCGTCGCCGCCGATCCGGCCGTCCTCGTTTTCGAAGGCGGGCTCCGGATGCCACCGCAGGCCGCCGGGGGCCGAATCGAAACGGGCGTTGGCGTCGAGTGCAAAGTTGAGGATGGGGCCGTCGGTGACGACGGAGTGGCCGTGGGCGAAGGCCCGCAGGGCGCGCTCCTCGGCGGTGAGTTTCTCGCCCTCCAACAGGCCGGTCGGGTCGACGTAGGTTCGGACCTTCCCGAAGGCGTTGTCGGACATCGAGAAGATCTTCAGGTAACGCATGATCTGCGCCGGCAAGGCTGTCAGGCCGCGCGCCAGGAGCCCTGAGTCGCGGTTGAAGTCGCCGTGCGCGTCGGTGCCGCCGCTGAAGAAGAACTTGCGGATGAACTTGACGTCGGGCGCGGCGCGAGTGGAGAACGCCAGCGAGTCGCTCAGGAACTTGTGAAACTGGAAGAGGCCGTACTGCAGGTTGTCGTCCCAGTTCGGCTGGCCGGCTTGCCACTCGCGGTGCCAGGTCGGGTCTTCGAGCAGGGCCAGCGTCCTGTCCGGGAGGATCGTGTTGGTGGAGAGGCCCCGCGAGTTCTTGCCGTTCCAGCCCTGCCATCCCTTGAAGACGAAATCCTTGTTCTGGCCGTCGATCCTGCGGATGAACTCGCCCTTGAGGGCGATCTTCACTTCCTTCTCATTGAAGGCGCTGAGCAGGTTGCGCTCGACGTCGCTCTCGCTGAAAGGGTGCGCTGCGTAGGCGAACCCCCGCTTGAAGTTGAGGTCTGCGGCCATCGACTCGAGCACCACCTCGAGTGGATTCGGGTTGTCCTCGAACTTGTAGACCAGGAACCGCCCGCCGTGGAACGGACCCATGAAGTGGCGGCTGGAGTACGTCAGCATGTGCGAGCCGAGTGTCCCCGAGATGAGCCCGAGGAATCCGCCTTGCTTGTAGAGCGTGATCTCCTCGCCCGTGGTGATGCCGAAGTGGTCCAGGTAGTTCTCGTATTCCTTCTGTCCTCTCAGCGCGACCTTGCCGTTCTTCTGGCGGAAGTAGGGCGTGAACTCCGGATGCTCCACGCGGATCGGCTCCTGCCAGGCGCCCTGCGCGGTCGGCCCGTACTTCACGAGCTCGTCGTCGCTGTAGAAGCAGTTGTGGTCGGTGGTGATGACGCGATGCTTGGCCTTGTCGGTGCCCTCGAGCATGCCCACGCAGTAGGCCGACTCCTTCACCATCTGGATGGGGCCGCCGTAGGACTTGCGCACGGCCTTGATCGACAGATCGGTGTCGTACTCGGCGCAGGTGTGGAGGTGCGTGTCGTAGTAGCGCCAGCCGTCGAAGGTCGGGAAGCCGTCCGTGTCGACGTCGACGAAGAGCTTTCGGCGAATCGTGTAGACCTTCTCGTCGGGCTTGTCGAGCCGCTTATAGTCCACCTGTCCGACCAGCACGGCCGCCGCCTGGTGGTCCTTGCTCCACAGATCGCGAGGAATCGGCAGGCGCAAGATCACGTGCCAACCGCGGTTTTCGTCGTCGATGCCGGCCACTTGCCAGGGCGCTTGCGGCGAAGCCGGGTCCAGCTTCTCCTGGACCAGGTCGAGCTCGCCCGAGACCTGGCCGAAGCCGTCGACGGCCGTCAACTGCCGGCCCTCGAAGCCGAGCGTTGCCGATCGCCCGAAGACCGGGGCGCCGGCTGCCGTGTCCTCCCAGATGAGCGAATCGCCCGCCGCGCCGGGTTCCAGGAGCCGCATGCGCACGATCTGGACCCGTCGCCAGTCCTTCTTCGTCTCGGGGAAGAAGAAGAGAACCGGGATGTAGTTGGGGCCTTGCGGCCGGATCTGGACGCGCCAGGGCGCGTCAACGACCAGGTTGAGCTGCTTGAGACTGATGTCGGCCTCGTCGGTGTCGATCGGGCCGAGCTCCCGGGCCAGAGCGCGCGCGGCGGTGGCGTGCTGCAGGGAGTGGATCGCGGCTGCCGCATCGTTGGCGTCGTCGGCCGGGTGGGCTCCCAGGAGCGGTGCCAGCACCAGCGCGAAGAGCGGCGCCAGGACGCCGTGGGCAGCGATTTTCCGGGGCGAAAGCGCGAGCATCCGAGCCTCCTCTGCTCGCACCGTACTACTTCCAAACTGCTCCGGGGGTTGCGGCGCGAGCGGACTGTCATGGCATAATCCTGCAGGCGACGGCAGGGCCGTCCGTCCGCCGAACCAGCTTCGAGCGCCATGCGCATCCTGATCACCGGGGCGAGCGGAAACCTGGGTGCCTACCTGCTGAGGCACTTCAGGAGCTCGGAGCATGAGGTCGTCGCCTGGAGCGGGGGGTGGCGAGGGGAGCTGTTCGGGGTCGGGGTCGAGCCCGTCGAGCTGACCGACGCGCGTGCAGTTGCCCGGGCCTTCGATCGTGCCACGCCCGATGCGGTGATCCACGCGGCGGCGGTCTCGGCGATCGACGCCTGCCACGGCAATCCCGAGCGCGCGATGGCCGTGAACGCCTCGGCGGCAGGGTGGCTGCTGACACTGGCGGCGGGACGCCGGTTCGTGCAGGTTTCAACGGACCTGGTGTTCAGCGGTGACAAGGGGGACTATCGCGAGAGCGAGCAGGCCGAGCCGCTCTCGGTCTACGGCCGTTCCAAGCGGGCCGCCGAGCCGGCCGTCACAGCTTGCTGGTTCGCGCAGTCGCTGGTCGTGCGGCTGGGGCTGCTCTACGGGCCCTCTCTGACCGGGCGGCCCAATTTCTTCGACCGCACCGTCCTGGCGCTCGCGGCCGGCCGTCCGCTCACGCTATTCGACGACGAATGGCGTAACCCGCTAGGGCTGGCTGCGGCGGCCGCTGCCCTGGCCGGAATCGCCACGAGCGACTTCGTTCCCTTCCGGGAGATTCACCACGCACGAATCCTCCACGTCGCCGGTCCAGAGCGCCTTTCACGCTATGAGCTCGGCTGCCGGATCGCCGCCGTCCGCGGGCTCCCCACCGGCTCGCTGGTCAGGGGCTCACGCGTCGACCACCTCGCCCCCGAGCCGCGCCCTCGGGACACGACGCTCAACTGCTCGCGCTGGCGCCAGCTCTTCCCCCATCACGACTGGCCGTCTGTGGAAGCGGGACTGGAAGCGATGGGCGCCGGCCGGCCGTGAGCCCGGACCGTGTGCCAGGCCAGGGTGGCCAGGACCAGCACGCCTCCGGCCACGGCCCAGCCGCCCGGCGACTCGCCCGTCCCCAGGTAGACCCAGACCGGGTTGAGCACCGGCTCCAGCAGCACCAATAGCGACGCCTCCATCGACGTGATCCTGCGGATCGCCAGCACGAAGAGCGAGTACCCCAGGCCGATCTGCACGATTCCCAGGTAGAGCAGATTCAGCCACTGAGGGAGCGTGGGCAGGCTGAAGGCCAGCTCCTCGCGCACCACGAGCGACGTCAATCCGGACGCCGCCCCGCCAAGAGCCAGGAGGGCGGCCAGCGCGTTGCCCCAGGCCAGCACGGGAAGCCGGAGAGTCCCGTCGACCTGGCGCATCGAAAGGATGTGAATTCCGAAAGCGACGCCGGAGAGCAGTGCCACGACGTTTCCCCAGAAGCTGGCGCCGGAGAGCTTGCCCACGAAGAAGAGCGCCAGCCCGAGCCCGCACCCGACCAGCGCCAGCGCGTCTGTCCTGCTGGGCACCAGGCCCAGCAGGACCCATCCCAGCACCAGCACCCAGGCCGGCGCGCTCGACTGCAGGAAGATCGCCGCGGCCGCGGTGGTCCACCGGGTGGCCATCACGAAGAAGAGGACCGTGAAGGCGACCGAGAGGGCCCCTACGGTGGCCTGGAAGCTCCAGCGGCCGGCCGGCCGCTCCTGGCGGCTCCAGAGCAGCGCGAAGAGCGCAGCAGAGAAGATCCCCCGGAGCCCCGCGATCTCCATCGCCGGCAGCTCGATCCGTTTGATGAAGAGCCCGCCCGACGACCAGACGAGCGCCGCCGCAAGACAAAGCCAGACGCCCGCGCGGCGTTCCCCGGGAGCTGGATCCTGTGCGCTCACGGCTCGCCCGGTTCCCGGCGCGCCCGTAGCGTGGGAGCGCTTCCAGGCTTCGCCGCCGGCAGCGACGCCGAGGACACGATCGTCGGCTCTGAACGACTCGACGGCTCCACCGGCTCCACCATGTCGCTCGACTCCTCCGAGTCGAAAGGCGCCAGCATCGCCGATAGCGCGGCCGCCGAGACAGGCCGTCCTGCCGGGTCCTTCTCGAGCGTGCTCGCGATCGCCTCCCAGAGGCCGACCGGCAACTCCACCGAGAGCTCGGCCAGCGGCGTCACCGGCTTCTCCAGGTGCGCGATCAGGATGGCCGAGGGGCTCTCCCCCGTGAATGGCGGGCGGCCCGAAAGCAGCTCGTAGAGCACGCAGCCTATGGAGTAGAGATCGCTCGCCGCGCTCGCGCGAACGTCGCGCAAGAGCTCCGGCGCCATGTACGTCGGCGTGCCGAGGAGCATTCCCGTCCGCGTCCGGAGGCTGTCTTGGGGCGTGTCGCTTCGCGCGATGCCGAAGTCGAGCAGTCTCGCCGTCGTTCCGCCCGCGAGCAGCGTGTTCTCCGGTTTGATGTCCCGGTGCACGATGCCCAGCGCATGCGCGTGCGCCAGTCCCGCCAGCATCTGCCTCACCAGCCGCACCGCCTCGCCTGCCGGTAGCCGCCCCCTGACCTCCAACCACTTCCGCAGCGTCGGCCCCTCCACGTACTCGTAGGCGATGTAAGGGATGCCCTTCTCGTCGCCGGCTCGCACCACTCCGACCACATTGGGGTGGGCCAGCGCCGCGGCCAGGCGCTCCTCCTGGCTGAACCGCGCCCGTCCGTCCGCATCCCGGAAGAGATCCGGCGAGAGGAGCTTCAGCGCCACCAGTCGGCCCGAATCCCGCGTTCGCCCCTTCAACACGAAGGACATCCCGCCAGCGCCGAGCGGCTCGAGGATCTCGATTCCCGCCGGCGCAAGAACGTCGCGCGCCTCCATCAGGCGCGCCATCGTCGTCTCCGTCGCAGCCTGCTCGGGCAGCTTCGGCGCCCCCGCAAGCGTCATGGTCCCGGAGCTGCGAAAGTACGCCGCCAGCAGCGCTTGCAGCCCCCGCTTCACCTGCGCCTCCTGGCGGTACCGGTACAGCCCCCAGACCACGCTCCCCAACACCAATGCGGCAGCCACCCCGAACGGGTCGATCAGCAGCCCCTGCGCCTCGAAGATGGCCAGTGAGAGCTCGAACACGAGCAGCACGATCACGGCCGACACACCCAGCGCCACGGGCGGCGATAGCGCCGCGGCAAGCGCTACACCGGCCGCAGCCCCGACTGCCGGCCCGGCCCAGGCCGAGCCACCCTCCAGCGTCCTCCAGCGTTCCCCGTCCAGGTGTCCCTGCAGCGCCTGAGCCTGGATCTCGACACCCGATAGCCGCGCCGCCGGGCCTCGGTGGAAGGGCGTGAGATACGAGTCGCGGATGTCGACGCGGGCGTTGCCGACGTACACGATCTTGCCGCCCAGGTCCAGCACCCCTGGCGGCAGTGCCAGCAGGTACTGGTGGCGCAGGATCGGTACGCTGTTCGACGGCCCCCGGTACGGCAGGAGCCCGCGGCCCCAGGAGCCCACGGGCAGCCGGCGCTCGCCCAGGCTCCCCGTCACGACCAGCTCGCCCGGCCGAGCTACGATCACGGCTGGCGGCTCCCCCGGCAAGGAAAGGGCCCGCGCCAGCGTCGCCAGCGCCAGTGACGGGAGCCATTCGGCTCCACGCGGATGTGCGAACTGGTGCGAAATGGCGCGCAGGTATCCGTCGCGCGGATCGAGCGGCAAGTTCACGACGCCCGAGGCCACTCCCTCGGAGGCGAACCTGGAGAGTCGGACGGGCGCCCCGTCCGCGGGTACCCAGGCGGCGATCACGGCTCCGGGGCAGGCCTGCAGGGCGGCCGTCAGCTCGGCGTCGCTCGAGGAGTCGGTGGCGTCTTCGAGTCGGATATCCAGCGCCACCACCTGCGCCCCCATCGCAGTCAGACGCCTCACCACCTGCGCCAGCTGCCGCCGGTCGACGATCCCCTCCCCTGCCGACCTGGGGTCGCTCACGTCGACCACGAGCACGCGTGCGCCCGCGGCCCGGACCAGCGTCTCCCCGCGCTTGGCTGCGCGCGGCAGTACCGCCGAGAGCGCGCGGTCGTAGGCCCAGGCGTCCAGCCGGCTGTCCACCTCCCGACCTGCCAGCGCAGCCAGCGCGAAGCAGGCTGCCGCCGCCGACAACCGCTTCCAGATGCGCGTCATCGAGCCGCCCGGCCGCCCGGTCAGTAGACCCCGATCGTGATGCCGGTGCCCAGGGCTTCGAAGAGAATCGACATGCCTGCTTGCTCGCGGGACTGCCGCTTCAATTCGTCGGCTGCCATCGGCGTGACCGTCACGGCAGAGCTGGCTCCAGGCGCTGCGCTCGCCTCCTGGCCATCCTTGACCGTGGCGAGCACCTTCCGATCCGTCACCGCCAGCAAGTCCACCGAGCCCGACGTGACGGCGATCCGCGTGCGATCTTCGGCAGCCTCGACCGTGAAACGCGTGCCCCTCACGGCCGCGACCACGCTGTTGGTGACGGCCTCGAACCGGTAGTCCGCCGGCTTCTGGGCCCGCGGCACCAGGAAGGTCGCCAGACCTCGGAGCAGCTCCACCCGCATCGGAGCGTCCTCCCGGGCGCGCGGCGCCGGCGCCGCGAGCACCAGATGCCCGTTCTCTCGCAGGTACGTGACGTGACCTGCCGACTCGATCACCGCCTCGGAGGCGGCGCCGGCGGCGACTGAATCGCCCGCGTGCAGCGGAGCGCTCTGCTTCTCGGTCAGGGTCATGGATTGGCCCAGGTGGGTGAGCGTGACCGTACCCTGCACGGCAAAAACGCGCGCCGCGGCCGGCGTCTCCGATTTCCTGCAGCCACCGGCCGCAAGAACCGCGATCGCCAACACCAGTGTCACCGGCCTCACGGGCGCAATTGTAGCAGGGTTAGGGCCTTGGGCCGGCCGGGACGAAAACCGTGACGAGGGGCATCCGGGCAAGCTACCCTGGCCGATAGATGCGGAAGCTGGCGATTCTGGCCCTGGCTCTCCTGGCGGGCGGTGTCGCCTCGCGTGCCGAGGAGGATTCGAGAGTGTCGAGTGCGTCTGCGCTGAAGGTGGTACTGAGCCGGAAGCCTTTCTGGATCACGACGGGGACCGCGATGGCGCCGTTGGGCGGCTGGGGAATCGTGCGAGTCGATAGACCCGAGGGTGCCGCGCGGCCCCTGCGAGTGCTGGTTCAGGGAACGCTCTTCGAGACCCGCTTCGAGTCCTATGACGTCACGAATGTCCAGGGGCTGGCCATCTATCCCGCCGGGCAGCTCCTGTTCCGCGATCGGTTCGCGAAGATGGAGCGCCGGGGCACCGTCGACGAAGCCCTCCGGGAGCTGGAACCCTACCACGAGGCGCTGCGCCGCTTTGCAAGCGAAGCCATTCGAGGCGGCGCGCTCGAGGAGAAGCCGCCCGAAGTACTCCGGACGGCCGTCGACAGCGCTGCCGGCACGCTGCTGGTGCGGTACGGGTTCCAGCCCACTCGGCAGGCCGATCCGCACGGAGAGTGGCACCACGTGGACGCGGTCGTCTTCTTCGATCTCGGGGCGCGCACGATCGAACGGGTGCACGTCTTTGGGGTGCCTCTGGAGTAGCCGCGGACAGCGGTGCTAAGCTGGGCGGGCGAGCGCGCGCCCGCGACGTCCTGTGAACAGACGGTCGCGCAGGTTCCGAGACCCAGGCCCGGGAGGCCCCGATGGAGTTCCCCGATTTTTTCCAGTTCCATCTGCCGACGCGGATCGTCTTCGGCAAGGGGTTGTCGGCCGACTTTTCCGCCGAGCTCGCCGAGCTGAAGGTCACGCGCGCCTTCCTCGTCACCGAGAAGTTTCTCCACACGCTGGGGATTCCCGAGCGCGTCATGACGGCCCTGCAAGCCGCGGGGGTGGCGGTGGCCGGTTGCTTCGATGAGGTCGTGCCCAACTCCGAGGTGGCTCTCTGCGAGCGCGGAGCCGAGCTGGCACGCAAGGCCGGGGCCGACTGCGTGGTGGCCGTCGGGGGCGGCAGCAGCATCGACACGGCCAAGGCGATCGCGCTCTTGCTCTCCGAAGGCGGGCGGCTACTCGACTACCAGGGGGCGCAGACCCTGACCCGGCCTCTCAAGCCGATGGTGGCGATTCCGACGACCGCGGGCACGGGCAGCGAGGTCACGATGGTCGCCGTCATCAACGACCCGGAATCCGAATCGAAGATCTCGCTTGTGGACCGGTTTCTCACTCCGGCGCTGGCCGTTCTCGATCCCGAGCTGACGCTGACCTTGCCCAAGAGGATCACGGCGGCGACCGGGATGGACGCATTGACTCACGCCGTGGAGGCCTACGTCGACATCGAATCCTCGCCCTTCAGCGACGCGCTTGCCGCGCAGGCGATCCGGCTGGTCTCGAAGCTCCTGCTCGCGGCAGTGACCGAGGGCGGGGACGTCGAGGTGCGGTCGGGAATGCAGATAGCCAGCACCCTGGCTGGCGTGGCGTTCAACCACTCGATGGTGGGCGTGGTGCACGGGATGGCGCACGCGCTCGGCGGGATGTGCCACGTCGTCCACGGGGAGGCCAACGCCATGATGCTGCCGTTCGGGATGGAGTACAACCTGGACGCGCGCGAGCGGAAGTTCGCAGAAGTGGCTCGATTCATGGGCATCGACACGCGAGGCCTATCGGAGCGGGACGCAGCGCTGGCGGGAATCGACCACGTCCGGCAGCTCAATCAGAAGCTGCACGAGCTGGCGGGGCTGCCGACGGCGCTGTCGCAGGTAGGAGTGCCCAGGGATAAGCTGGCTTCCGTGGCGGGGCTGGCGATGACGGACGGCTCCATGTTCTACAATCCCCGCGAGGTCGTCGAGGACGAGGTCCTTGGCATGCTCGAGCGGGCGCACTGACAGGCGGAGAACAATGGGATTTTTTCGAGACGAGGAACATCTCTACCGGTGCCTGGGCGGTCTTTTCGAAAAGGTCCGCCGCGATCCGGCCATCGGCCCCAAGCTGGCAGCGGCCGGACTGGTGATCCGGTTTCTGTACGAGGAGCCCGACGGCCAGATCACTATCGACGTGAAGAACCCGCCGGACTCGTCCGACACCTTCTTCACGACGTTCTACGGCAAGAGCGACCTGGAGCCCGACGTCCTGATGACCATGAAGGCCGACATCGGCCACCGATTCTGGCTCGGCAAGATCAACCTCGTGGCTGCCTTGACCCGGCGCCAGATCGTGGCCAAGGGCCCGATCCCCAAGATCCTCAAGCTGCTCCCCGCCATCCAGCCCACCTACGCGATGTACCCGGAGATCCTCAAGGAGCTGGGCGAGGACAAGATACTGCTCTAGGCTTGAGGAGGGAGGCTTGAGGCTTGAGGAGTGAGGCTTGAGGCTTGAGGAGTGAGGCTTGAGGCTTGAGGAGTGAGGCTTGAGGCTTGAGGCTTGAGGGGGGGGCGAGGGAGGGGAAGGGGATGCGGGCGTCCACGTCCTACTGGCTACTCCACGAGAATGACGCGCTGGGACGGCAGGCTCGAGCTGGAGCCACCGAGGGTGCCCAAGGCCTCGTCGTAGTGGAAGGACTGGTTGCCGGCGATGTCGATGGTCCTGGCGTAGATGCGGCCGTAGAAGTCGCCGTTGTCGGGTCCGCCGCCGCCGCCGATGACCAGATCGTAGCCCGGGGCGAAGAGGTCGCCGCTGAAGGTGCCGGCGCCGGCGATGGAGAGCAGCGGACCGCTCGAACAGGCGGTGTCGAGGTCGAGCGTCGTGGAGCCGGCGTAGAAGAGCACGTTGGCAGCGTTGGCGCTGGTGCTGAAGTTGGTCTGCCCGCGGATCTTGAAGTTGCGGCCGCAGGAATCGGCGTCCAGGAAGATGAGGGTCTTGTACGTCGACGTACCGCGGATGGCGAGATCGGTGGTGTTGTTGATGTCGATCTCCTTGAAGTAGTAGGTGTAACCCGCGTCGAGGCAGATGGTCTTGGTGTTCGAGCCGCCGTCGCAGGCGGTGGCCGGTCCGCGGCCGGTGGAGTTGGTGAGGACCTTGTTGGTGGTGAGCTGGGCGGCGTCGTAGTAGCCCGTGACGTGGCCAACGTTGTCGTTGGACGTGGCGGAAGCTGCAGGGCAGTAGGTGAACGCGCGTGGCAGACTGCACGCCTCCGCAAAGGCCGGCTGGGTGAGGTTTAGCGGTGTGACGGTGGCGCCGACCGAGATCGTGGAAGTCCCGGCCGGGTAGAGCGTGTCGTGGATGTTGCCGGTGAAGGAGGTCGGCTGCGCGCTGCCGCCGGTGATCACGTCGCCGAAGATATCGAAGCTATTGCCGGCGATGGTCGTTTGCCCAACCGCCGAGGAGCCGCCGTGATGGTTGATGTTGCCGTTGTAGTCGAAGACGCCGTCGCTGCAGCCGACGGCCATGTCGCGGGCGTACGGTTGACCGGCCAGGTCGGTGTGGATCCTCTGGCTCAAGTAGTCTCCGCTTCTGGAGTCGTAGCTGTCGATGGCGTTGGCGCTGTTGCCGTGAATCTTCACGGAGTCCTTGGCCCAGAAG
Source organism: Candidatus Wallbacteria bacterium (assembly GCA_016213845.1). GTDB lineage: Bacteria > Muiribacteriota > UBA6191 > JACPRK01 > JACPRK01 > JACPRK01. The sequence continues at coordinate 235,520 of JACQZN010000031.1, read as the reverse complement.
CCGCACTCGCGCGGCGGTGCCGGCGAGCTCTGGCTTCGGGAGGCCTTGGCGTGAATTCCCAGGTTGAAGCTCCCGACGCCGACAATGGAGGAGAGGAAGAAGCTGGAGATGATGGTCTTGTCGATCGTGATGGACTCGACGTTGTCGCTGGTGTCGTTGCGGGTGAACGTGTTGCTGGCGACGGTGAAGAAGCTGGACCCATAGCCGTTTGCCGAGCCGAACTTCTGCATCACGCTCGTCATGACCGAGATCTCGGAATCGATCGGAAGGTTGGTCTGACTGGTCGAGCTGGTGCGCCTCTCATAGGCATAGACCACCGTCGCCAGCGCCTGGACGGCGCACGCATCGGCCTGGATCTGGAACTCGGCCTTCTTCGTGTACTGGTAGCCGACGTCCACGACCAGGGCCATGAAGGTGATGAACACCATCAGCGAAACGACCAGCAATACGATGATCGAGCCGCCGCGGGCGCGTTGCTTGGGCGAAGTGGCGTGCATGTTGAGAGCCTTTCTGGTGGAGTTTAGCACTCGACCGCAGGACGCCATGGTCGATGCAAACCGCGGGCCAGCGGCCAGGTGTTACACAAATCACCGCCACGTGGTATAATTTCATGGGGCAGCAATCCCGGAGGCCAGGCCTCGCGAGCGGTTCTGGCGAATCTTCGAGGACGTCCGGCTGCCCAGGAGGTTACAGAACCGATGCCTTTCTACGAGTACGAATGCGACGCCTGCGAAGCTCGCACCGAAGTCTTTCACGGGATGAACGAGCGCCCGGACGTGCGCTGCGAACGCTGCAACGGGGCCGTCCGAAGGGTCATCTTCCCGGCAGGCGTCATCTTCAAGGGCGGCGGTTTTTACGCCACGGAGTACGGACGTTCCACCCACAACAACCCCAAGAAGAGCAGCTCCGCTTCGTCTTCGGGCGGCGAGAAGAAAGCGGAGAGCGCTCCGGCTGCGACGACCACCTCGTCGAGCGAGTCCGCCCCTGCCGCAGCCTGCTCGACGGACACTTCGTCCAAGAAAGCGGCTTGAGGCACCTGAGCCGGCCGCGCGGCGCGCGGCCCCGAGCGGGCGCGTGCGGCGCTACTTCTTCTCCCGGACCAGCTCGCTGGCCCGGCCTGTTGCCTTCACGACGGCCTTGATGAGCGTGACGCGCAGGCCGCCCTCCTCGAGTTCCAGGATGCCGTCGATCGTGCAGCCCGCCGGGGTCGTGACGGTGTCCTTGAGCTTGGCGGGATGCTCCCCGGTGTCCAGCACCATCTGCGCGGCGCCCAGCACCGTCTGAGCGGCAAGCTCGGTGGCGTGCTCCCGAGACAACCCGACCTTCACGCCGGCCTCGGCCAGCGACTCGATGACGATGTAAATGAACGCAGGCCCCGAGGCCGAGAGCCCGGTCACGGCGTCCATGTGGCGCTCCTCGAGCACCAGGCACCGGCCCACGACGCTGAAGATTTCTCGCGCCCGGGCCATGTGCTCGGTCGTCGCCGATCGGCCCGGGCAGATCGCCGTCATGCCGCACCCGACCAGGCTGGGGGTGTTCGGCATGCTCCGGATGACGGGGATGTGGTCTCCGACGATTTTCTCCATGTAGGAGGTGGGCACCGATGCCGCCACACTCACGACCAGCTTCTCCGGGGTGAGAGTCCCGCGAATCTGCTCGAGCACGCCCGCCATCGCCTGGGGTTTCACCGCCAGGATCACGACGTCGGATTTCTGGACGGCCTCGCAGTTGTCGAGCGTCACGTGGATGTCGAGCTCCCGCGCCAGGTACTCCGCCCGTTCAGGCCGTCGCGCCGTCGCCGTCAGGTGACTGCGCGGCAGCGCTGTTGCCGCCAGCAACCCGCGAAGCAACGCCTCGCCCAGCTTCCCGGCACCGATCAGCCCAATTCGCAGGCTCTTGAGGTCTCGCATCAGAAAGTCGCCTCTTCCGTGTACTCGCCGTAGACCTCGCGGAAGACGTCCATCATCTCTCCGAGAGTGGCGTAGGCCCTGGCGCAAGCCAGCAGGTGCGGGAAGACGTTGGCCGTCCCGGTCGCCGCTTCCCGCAGCCGGCCCAGCTCCCGGCTCACGACGCCGGCATCGCGCCGCGCCTTGAGCGCTGAGAGCCGCTCCAGTTGCTTCTTCTCCAGCGCAGGATCGATCTTCAGAATCTCGATCGGCGGCTCTTCGAGCTCGAAGTCGTTCACGCCCACGATGATCCGGTCTCGAGTCTCGATTTCCTTCTGGTAGCGGTAGGCCGCCTCGGCGATCTCGCGCTGGAAGAAGCCGGCCTCGATTGCCGGGATCACGCCGCCCAGCTCGTCGATGCGGCGGAAGTAGTCGAGTGCGCCCTGCTCCATCTGGTCGGTCAACTGTTCCACATACCAGCTGCCCCCGAGAGGGTCGACCACGTTGGCGACACCGCTCTCGTGGGCCAGAACCTGCTGGGTCCGCAGGGCGATGCGGACGGACTTCTCGGTCGGCAGGGCCAGCGCCTCATCCATCGAGTTGGTGTGCAGCGACTGCGTCCCGCCCAGGACTGCCGCCAGCGCCTGGAGGGTCGTGCGCACGATGTTCACTTCGGGCTGCTGCGCCGTCAGCGAGCAGCCGGCGGTCTGCGCGTGTGTGCGCAAGAGCCATGACGCCGGGTTCTTGGCGCCGAACTCGTCCCGCATCTTGCGGGCCCAGATGCGCCGGGCAGCGCGGTACTTCGCGACCTCTTCGAAGAGGTCGTTGTGGGCGTTGAAGAAGAAGGAGAGCCTGGGCGCGAAGGCGTCGATGTCGATGCCGCGCTCGACGGCCGCCTGCGCATAGGCGAGCCCGTCGGCCAGCGTGAAGGCCAGCTCCTGGATGGCCGTGGAACCGGCCTCCCGGATATGGTAGCCGCTGATGCTGATGGTGTTCCAGCGCGGCACCTCCCGCATGCAGTAGTCGATGCTGTCGACCACCAGCCGCATCGACGGAGCGGGCGGAAAGACGTACTCCTTCTGGGCGATGTACTCCTTGAGGATGTCGTTCTGGAGGGTACCGTTGAGCTTCGAGAACGCGACGCCCTGCTTCTCGGCCACGCCCAGGAACATCGCGAAGATCGGCGCGGCCGGCGAGTTGATGGTCATCGACACGCTCACGCGGTCGAGCGGAATCTGGTCGAAGAGCACCTCCATGTCGGCCAGACTGCAGACGGCCACGCCCTCGCGGCCGACTTCGCCGCGGCTATAGTCGTGGTCGCTGTCGTAGCCCATCAGAGTCGGCAGGTCGAAGGCGGTGGAGAGGCCCGTCTGCCCGTGGTCCAGCAGATACTTGAAGCGGGCGTTGGTCTCCTCGGCGGTGCCGAAACCGGCGAACTGACGCATGGTCCAGAGCCGGCTGCGGTACATCGTGGGGTAGATACCCCGCGTGTAGGGGAACTCTCCCGGGTAGCCGATGCGCTCGGGCGGCTCGGCGTCGGCGTCGGGGCGAGCGAGCCGCTCGACCACGTGGCCGGAAGTCGTGACGAAGCTCTTGCGCCGCTCAGGCATCTTCTCGAGGCTCTTCGGCAAGGTCTCTTTCTCCCATCGGTCGTGCGACGGGTCGGCGGTCCGGGCGCGCGTTGGGGATGAGGCGGGTCGCTTCGAATTGCGGGTCATGGGAGTCTCCACTCGTCGGGACCGTCGAAGGGCAGGAGGCGGTCGGCGGCTTCGTAGGGGTCGATCTGGCCCAGCTCGACCTGGCGGCGCAGCTCGGTGAAGTCCGGCCTGGCCAGCACGCGCTGGCTGGCGCTGCCCAGGGCGCGGGCCTTGAGGATATCCGAGAGGTCGGCGACCCGTCGCTGGCCCAGGTGGCGGTGGCGGAGGCTCTTGGCGTCCAGATGGGCCCAGTGGGCGCGCACCTGCCGGGCCAGCTCGTCGATGCCGGTGCCGCGGGTCGCCACGGTCTGCACCACCGGCGGCTGCCACTCCGGCGGGTTGGGGTTCAAGCTCAGCATGGTGAGGATCTGCTCGGAGACGCGATCGGCGCCGGGGTTATCGGCCTTGTTGACGACGAAGGCGTGGCCTATCTCCAGGATACCGGCCTTGATGGCCTGGATGCCGTCGCCCAGCCCAGGGACCTCGATGACGAGGCACGTTTCCGCTTCGCGGACCACCTCGACCTCGCCCTGGCCGACGCCGACGGTCTCGATGAGGATGACGTCGAAGCCAAACGCGTCGAGCACCTTGAGCACGGCGCCCGTGGTGCGGGAGAGCCCGCCGAGAGCACCTCGGGAGGCCATCGACCGGATGAAGACGTCGGGGTCTTCTTGCAGGTGCTTCATGCGGACGCGGTCGGCCAGGATGGCGCCGCCCGTGAAGGGGCTGGAGGGATCGACGCAGATGATGGCGAGCTTCAGGCCGTCCTTGCGGAAGGCGGCCGCGAGCTGGTCGACCAGCGTGCTCTTGCCTGCGCCGGGCGGCCCTGTGATCCCGATGCTGCGGGCCTTGCCGGTAGCCCGGTAGAGCGACCTGAGGGCGGCCCTGCCTTGCGGAGTGCCGTCCTCGACGTGCGTGATGAGCCGCGCCAGGGCGCGACGGTCCCCCCGCTCGAAACGCGCAAGGAGTTCGGGGTCCATCAGCCTGGCGTCGACCGGCGCCTCAGGCGCGCGGCTGGACGTGTTCCCGGATGTAGCGGACGGTGTCGAAAGTGGCGGTGCCCGGACCGAAGATCTCGCTCACGCCGATCTGCTTGAGGCCAGGGACGTCCTCGGGGGGGATGATGCCTCCGCCCAGGACCAACACGTCGGAGACCTCATTCTCGCGGAGCAGCTTCATGATCTCCGGGAACAGATGATTGTGGGCGCCGGAGAGGATGGAGACGCAAAGGCAGTCCGCGTCCTCCTGGATGACGGTATGGACGATCTGCTTGGGGGTCTGCCTCAGACCCGTGTAGATGACCTCCATGCCGGAATCGCGCAGCGCGCGGGCGATCACCTTGGCGCCGCGGTCGTGGCCGTCCAGGCCGGGCTTGGCGACGACGACGCGGATCTTGTGGGGCTGTTCGGTCATGGGCTCTCGATTGGGCCGGGGGGACTACTTGGCGGCGGCCTTCAAGACGTTGTTGGCGATGACCAGCCGCTGGATCTCCGAGGTCCCCTCGTAGAGCTCGGTGATCTTGGAATCGCGCATGAAGCGCTCGACGGGGTGGTCGTGCATGTAGCCGGCGCCGCCGTGGATCTGAACGGCCTTGATGGCGCAGTCGACGGCCACGTGGCTGGCGAAGAGCTTGGCCTCCGCGGTCTCCAGGCCGTAGTACTCCTGGGTCTCCTTCGATACGGCGGCTCGATAGGTGAGGAGCCGCGCGGCATCGATGGAGGTCTTCATATCGGCCAGCATCCACTGGACCGCCTGGAACTCGGCGATCGGCTTGCCGAACTGGACTCGCTCCTTGGCGTAGCGCACGGAGGCGTCGAGGCTGGCCTGGGCGATGCCCAGCGCCTGGGCGGCGATGCCATTGCGGCCGCCGTCCAGCGTGTTCATCGCGACCTTGAACCCCTGCCCTTCTTCGCCCAGGAGGTTGGCGGCCGGCACTTCGACGTCGTCCAGGACGAGCTCGCAGGAGAGCGCGGCCCGGATGCCCATCTTCTTTTCGATGGTGCCGACGCTGAAGCCCTTCATCCCCTTCTCGACGATGAAGCAGCAGATGCCCTTGGAGCGCTTGGTCGGGTCGATCGTGGCGAAGATGAGGACGAAGTCCGCGTTGGGGCCGTTGGTGACGAAGCACTTGCGGCCGTTCAGGACATAGCGGTCACCCTTCTTGACGGCGACGGTGCGGAGGCTGGCGGCGTCGGAGCCGCTGCCGGGCTCGGTGAGCGAGTAGGCGCCGAGCTTCTGTCCCTTGGCCAGCGGGGTGAGCACGCGGCGCTTCTGCTCGTCGGAGCCGAACTTCAGCAACGGATGGCAGACGAGCGAGTTGTTGACGCTGACGATGACGCCGGTGGAGGCGCAGACGCGGGAGATCTCCTCGACGGCGATGATGTAGCTCAGGTTGTCGGTGCCCGCGCCGCCGAACTCCTCGGGCACGAACATGCCCATGAACCCGAGCTCCGCCAGCCGCCCCACGATCTCGCTGGGGAAGCGCTGCTCCTCGTCGAACTTGCCCGCCAAGGGCGCCAGCTCGTTCTGCGCGAATTCGCGCGCCGTGTCCTGGATGAGCTTTTGATCGTCCGTCAGCTGAAAGTGCATCTGAGCTCCTGCTCCCCCCGCCCAAGAAAGGAGCCGGATACTAATACGGATGCACGGTCCAAGTCAACGTCGGGGCGAGGCCGAAAGCGACGCAGCGATCCAGGCTTCGACGGCGTCGGGCTCGGCGGGGATGTCGGCGGAGAGGTTTTCGTGGCCGTCCGGGGTAACGAGGACGTCGTCCTCGATGCGGATGCCGATGCCGCGGTACTCCGCGGGGACGGTGAGGTCATCGGCCTGGAAGTAGAGGCCGGGTTCGACGGTGAGGACCATGCCGGCCGCGAGCTTGCCGTGCTTGTAGGCCTCCTGCCGGGCCTGGGCGCAGTCGTGGACGTCCAGGCCCAGCATGTGGCTGACGTTGTGCAGCGTGTAGCGGCGGTAGAGCTGGCGGTCCTCGCGGAGGGCCTCCTCGGGTGGCACGCGCAGGATGCCCAGGGCGAAGAGGCCCTCGGTGAGAATTCGCATGGCCACGCGGTTGGGCTCCAGGAAGTCGACGCCCGGGCGGACGGCGGCCATCGCCTCGCGCTGGGCCCGAAGGACTAGCTCGTAGATGCGGCGCTGGGGGGGGGAGAAGCGGCCGGAGATCGGGATGGTGCGGGTGATGTCAGCGGTGTAGAGGGTGTGGGCTTCGACGCCGGCATCCAGAAGCAGGAGCTCGCCCTGCCGGAGGGCTCCGTCGTTCTTCGTCCAGTGGAGCACGCAGGCGTGGGCGCCGGAGGCCGCGATGGTGCCGTAGCCGACGTCGTTGCCCTCGACGCGGGCCCGCAGGTTGAACACGCCCTCCACGTGGCGTTCGGTCGCCTGGGGGGCAAGCGCCGCCAGGACGTCCCCGAACCCGCGGTGGGTCGATTCGATGGCGGCGCGCAGCTCCTCGACCTCGAGGGCGTCCTTGATCAGCCGCATCTCCGACAGCACCTGTGCGAGCTCGGCGTCGCCGTCGTCCGGGGCAAGTCGCGCGTCACAGGCGGCGCTGAAACCTCGAAGCAGCCGGTGGCTCTTTTGAGTCGACGAGCGCGCGCACGCCCGGTCGAGGACCTCCGGCAGCTCCGCGAGAGGCCGGCACTGCGCCACGCCATATCTGGCCTGGCTGCGTTCGATCCCCAGTCGCGGGCCCACCCAGAGCTCACCGGCCTTCCTGTCCGTGAAGAAGGACGCGTCCTGGCGCCCGCCCGGTTCCACGAAGAGCAGCTCGTCATGGCCTCCGCCCGCCCTGGGCAGCATCACCAGGACGCAGTCGGGCTCCGTGTTGCCGGTGAGGTAGTAGAACTCGGTGCCCGGCCGGAACCTGAAGTAGGTGTCGTTGGCGCGCACTTTCTCGTGGCCCGTGGGGATGACCAGCGCCTCCGCAGGGAACCGGGCCGACAGGGCCGCGCGCCGGGCCGCGAACCGCTCCACGCCGCGCACCGGCTCCACGGCGGCCGAGGGGGCACTGTCCCAGCCCCCGAGCATGAAGTCGATCAACGCCTGCGGCGTCGTGGGATCGTGCGCCGCCCGGCTCTCGGCGGCGGGCTCGGCGGCGGGTGTGGGAGGGGAATTGCGTTCCGAATTGAAGGTGGCGCTGCTCATGTCTCTCAGGTTACGGCCAGCAGCCGCCCTGCGTCAAAGGCCCTCCATTTGCTGCTCAGCGCGATTCGAGGCGCAGGGGCTCGCCGTCCAGGTGGTAGACGAGCGGGGCGCGCGCGGCGGCGCGGCGGTCGAGGCCCGTGAACACGAGGGTGGCGGTGGCCCCCTCCGAAAGCGGGCCCAGCTTCGCGGCGCTGAAACGCACGATGGCGCCAGCCGCCGGGTCGACGCAAGCCGCCGTGATCAGGTGTTCTCCGGCCAGCGGGTCGGCCGCGCGGATCGTCGTCTCGAGCCGGGTGCCGTCGAGCCAGCGGACGCCGGCAATCGTCACGGCCGCCGGCACGCTCGCCAGCCGGTCGCCCTCCAGCGTGCCGACCGCTTGCAGTCGCATCCACGAGTCGGACATATCGTCGATCGCCGACCACGAGAGCCCCGTATTGGAGCTGCCATTCCCCTTGATGCCGAGCACCGGGGCCGTGGCGTGCAGCCGCCCATCCGCCAGGCCGTCATCCGTGAGGCGGCCGAAGAACCGAATCGGTTCGAACGGGATGTCCCCGCCCATGGCCGCCATGCGGAAGCTGCCCTCCAGCCGCACCGACTCCCCCAGGTTCGAACCGTTGACCGCGAAGACCTTGTCCGGCGCCGGCCTCAGGACGACGCCCTCCGGGCGAGGGAATGCAGGCAGCACCAGCATTCCCAGCGAGCGCCTCTCGGCGTTGCGTGCGATGACGGAGGTGATGAAGGCCTGCCCCTCGACGGCGGCCGGCACCAGCACGTCCAGGATCTCGGGCTGGCTCATGTACATCCCCCGGATGCTGTACTTGAGCGACTCCCCGGGCGCCGCTTCGGGGAACTGGCCGGCGTCATCAGTTACCGTGAAGGAGACGGTCGCCTCCACCGGGGGCAGGCTCCACCACTTCAGCAGGTCGATGAATGGATTCCGCCTGCGGAACCATCGCCCGCGGACCGTCATCCGGTAGCGGACTCCAGGCTTCCAGAAGGTCCTGGGCGTGACGTTGAGATAGTAACTGTCGCTGCTGACGACGGCGTCCACCGGAGTGGGAGGCTCCACCGACACCGAAAGGCCCGTCGCGGCCAGGGCGCCGTTTGGCACGAGCACACCCTTTTCCCGGGCGACCAGCCGGAAGGAGAGCATCGCCTCGGGGCCGAGAGCGCCGGGGACGTTGGCCTGGTAGTTCCCCGCGGCGTCGACGTAGCGGACCGTGGCGCCGTCGGCCGGGACGCCGGAGTCGAAGTCGGGCGAGTCGTCGCCCGGACGCAGGTCGCACCGGGCGTCCTGCGGGTTCTGCCGGGCAAACTCGACCGGCACGCCGTAAAGATTGCCGTCATAGCTGCCGACGAACACGCGGCCATCGGGTCCCAGCGCCGGTGACGAATCGAGGTTGACCTTCTTGGCGCCCGGGGCGGTCTTGAACGACCAGAGCCGTTTTCCGCTGGCAATGTCGAGGGCGTACAGCTTGCCGTTCTTGGCGCCTGCGAAGACCACGCCGTCGCGACTCACCAGGGGACTGGCGTTGATTCGCGTGTAGACGCCGTACTTCCAGACCAGCTTGCCCTGCTTCGAAAGGCAGTAGAGGTAACCGTCGTGGCTGCCGAAGACCAGCCGGTCGCCCGCCAGCGCCGCCGAAGAGTAGATCTCCCCGCCGGTGGGGAACGACCAGATCTCCCGCAGGGACGGTCGGCCCCAGAAGTCTTTCCCCAGCTCCAGGCAGCGGAATGAGAAGTCCGAGCAGCCGACGTAGATCCGACCGGCGTCGTCAATGGCCGGCGACGCCTTCACGTCGCCGCCGCACTTGTAAGACGCGATGAGCCGCCCCGTGGCGCATTCGAGCACGTAGACGCGCCGATCGAGCGAGCCGAAGGCCAGCCACTTGCCGGCCGGGTCGAAGGCGGCCGCCGACCAGATCATCATCCCTGTCTTGAAGCTCCAGCGCTCGCGCCCCTGCAGATCGACCGAGTAGAAGTGGCCGTTGTCGGAGCCCGCGTAGAGATTGCCGTCTGGCCCGAGCGTGGCATTGCCCTCGAAGCTGTTCACGACGACGCCGCCTTCGTGATCGCCGGCGTGGTGTGCGGCGAAGCGCCAGACGAGCCGGCCCGTGGCGCGCTCCAGGGCGTGAAGATTACCGTCGCCGCCCGGCACGACCACCAGTCCATTGGGAGTCAAAGTCGCCGCCGAGTCGACCAGCGAATCGCCCGCGTCCGGCAGCGTGTAGCTCCACTTGACGCTTCCGGCCGGGTCGACACAGTAGAACCGCTTGTCGGCAGAGCCAACGTAGGCGAGCCCCTCGGCGTCGACTACCGGGGTCCCCCAGATGAGGCCCCGGGTGGCAACCGCCCAGGGCTTCCTCCCGCGCGTGCCTTCGAAGTCCCGCACCGCGACAGCCGAGACGCCCCGGTTCTGGTGGCTGTTCCGGAACCCGTACCACCAACCCAGCGGCGGTAGCTCGGAGGCCGATTCAGCCGAAGTGAGCCCGTGGAGCCGCCTGAAGAGCTCTGGGGCGTCAGCCGCTTGGGAAAGGGCACAGCTCGAGAAGACGAGCAGAACAGCGAGAGTCGAGGCACGAGTCATGTTGGAGGCTCTCCGGTCACGAGGACGGTCGCCGGCCCATCCTGCAGTCTGGGCCGTTCGTGTGACGGCAGGCACGACGCGTGCCAGCTTAGCATTCCCGCTGGCGATCGGTCTCCGGCCGGACCAGTCCTCCGCGGACGGGGCAGATTCCCTCTTCCAGGAGCGGAAAGCTCCTCCGAGGTCGTTCCAGAACCCACGCTCCCGTCCCGGAGCCTGGTCTTCTCGCCGCTGTGCTACGATGGCCGCGTCCCGATGGCCCCTCCAGCCGATGCTCTCCTCATTTCGCGCGTCAAAGCCGGGGACACGACTGCATTCGAAGGGCTGGTGACCCGGTACAAGGGGCTGGTCTTCAGCGCGGTGACGCGAATCCTGGCCGACAAGGACGCTGCCGGCGACGTGATGCAGGAAGCCTTCATCAAGGCGTACTCCGCCCTCGGCAAGCTCGAGGACGCCGGCGCCTTCAAGCCTTGGCTGTTGCGGATCGCCGCCAACGAGGCCTTCCGCTACCTCAAGGAACGTCGCCCCGAGCTGCTCGTCGAGGAGCCCCCTGCCGCCCAGCAACCGTGGGCGCCGCCCGGCGGCTCGCCCGATGAGGCGCTGCGGCGCAAGCTCACGGTGCAGAACGTGGAACGCGCCATCGCCAAGTTGCCGCCGACCTACCGGGCCGCCCTCATCCTCCGCTTCTACGGCCACCTGGCCTACAAGGAGATCGCGGATTCGCTCGGGATCACGCTGGCCAACGTGAAGTTCAGGATCCACCACGGCGGACGGATGTTGCGGGCCGTGCTGGTCCGGGAGGACGCGTGAGGTCTGCAGGGCGCTCGGCAGTCACGCTCGTGGAGGTGCTGGTGGCGCTGGCCATCCTGGCCGCCGTCTTCATTCCGGCCTTCGAGCTCTTCCGCAGCGGCGCCAGCACGGCCCGTTACACCGAGGACCGGCTCCGGGCGTTCTTGATCGCCCAGCAGCAGATCGAGATCCTCAAGCACGCCGCCACCATCAACAAGTACAGCATGGAGCGGCTGGTCGGGGAGCTCTTCAAGGGCACGAATCCACGAACCTTCGTGGTCGAGTCGCGTTACACCGTCACGCTCTCCGCGGACACGAACTTTCAAGTGGAAGCCGAAGGGAAGAAGGCGCTGCTCTGCCACGTAAAATGCGAAGTCGACTGGCAGCATGCCGATGAGCCGCGCCACGTGGAGCTGGAGGCGCTTCTGGATCGCGTCTACCGATGAGATTGCGTCGGAGCTTGAATTCCCGCATTGCGTCTGGTATCCTACCGGCTTCCGCGGGGCCGCTACCGGCCCAGCGCAGTGTTCCTATCGAGGAGTCGTAGGTCATGACTGCCATCAGTCCCAATGAAGTCCGCAAGGGGACGAAGCTCCTGTTCGAGGGAGACCTCTACGTCGTCACGGAAACGCAGCACATCGCCCCGGGCAACTGGCGCGCGATGCTCGCCTGCAAGCTGAAGAGCCTCAAGAGCGGCCTCACGATCTCGAGGACCTTCCGCATGAGAGACAACCTGGAGCGCGCCGACGTGGAGGAGAAGAAGATGGACTTCCTCTACAAGGACCAGGACGGCTGGCACTTCATGGACAACGAGAGCTACGAGCAGTATCAGCTCGACGAAAGCGAGCTGGGCGAGGCCAAGTTCTACCTCAAGGACGGCATGGCTTGCTCGGTGCAGCTCTACGAGGGCCGCCCCGTCGGCATCGAGAGCCCCAACTTCGTCGACCTGGCCATCGTCCAGACCGAGCCGACCATGCGCGGCGCCACCGCAGCCGGTGGCTACAAGCCCGCCACGCTCGAGACCGGCCTGATCGTCAAGGTCCCGCAGTTCTTGACCGAAGGCAGCGTCATCCGCGTCGACACCCGCACCAACGAGTACGTCGAGCGCGTCAAGTAGCGGCTGCCCGAACCTAAGCCGATCTAGCACCGCGCCGTCCGGGGCGTTACTATCGCCTCGGTGGGACGGCGCACGCGCAATCTTCCTCTGCCGGAGTTCTCGCCGGCCTTCCTGGAGCGCTTCTCGGAGATCGAGGAGATCGGCTCCGGCGGGATGGCGCGCGTCTTCCAGGCCCGCCAGGCCGGCATCGCACGCCAGGTCGCCGTCAAGCTGATCCACCCGCTGGCCGTGCGGGACTCCGCCACGCTTCACCGGTTCGTCCAGGAGGCGCGCATCACCGCGGCCCTGGCCCACCCGAACATCATCAAGATCCTCGACACGGGTGAAGAGGCCGACCTCCCGTACCTGGTCTTCGAGTTCATCGAAGGCCGGACGCTCGAGGACCGGATCCGCCAGGAGGGCCAGCTCGCGATCGAAGACGCGCTGGCGATCGCGGCGGATGTCGCGGACGCCTTGGCCTATGCGCACGAACGCGGCATCGTCCACCGGGACCTGAAGCCGGAGAACTTGCTCTTCACAGCCGAGGGCGTCGCAAAGATCGCCGACTTCGGCCTGGCGAAGCTCGAGGACAGCTCTCGACGCCTGACGGGAATCGGCTTCTCCGTGGGAACTCCCGGCTACATGTCCCCCGAGCAGGTGCTGGGTCAGGAAACCGACGGCCGCAGCGACATCTACGCCGTCGGCGTGATGCTCTACGAGATGCTGGCGGGCGCACTCCCCTTCCCCAGCCATAACGACATGAACGTCATGCTGGCGCGGATGCAGCAGCCGTACCCGGCGCTCGTGTCCAAGCGCCCGGATGCGCCGGTCGCGGCCGAACAGCTCGTGGCACGCGCGCTGGCCTTCGAGCTCGACGAACGCTTCCAGACGGCGATCGAGCTCCGAGAGGCAATCCTCGACATCCTCAAGCCCGATCGCAGCGGCCGGGTCAAGACGCGGCCCACTCCACGGCCGCCGCCGAAGCCTCGCAGTTCCAGGCCGGTGGTGGCCCAGCCCGGCGCGCCGCGGCAGCGCCAGTGGCGGGTGCCGAGCTGGATGTGGCTGACCGGTGTGGCCGCGGGCGTCTTCCTCGCCACGGCGGCCATCACGTCGCTGAGGGTTGGCGGTCCTGGCGTCCACGACGCCAGCGGCGTCGTCGCGATGCCCGGGCTGGCTTCGGCGCGCGTCTACTGGAGCAGCACGGAGCCCTACCAGGCATCGCTGCGAATCTGGGAGTCCGGGCAACCCGAAACCAGCGCGCGCGAGTACCGGGAAACCCAGCCGCGCTCTCGCCACGACCTGACTCTCCAGGGGCTGAAGCCGGGCGCGAACCTGCAGTATCGAATCCTGTATCCGGACGGCTCGCAGTCCCTTCTCTACGGGGTCCGGATTCCAGACGGCCGCTCCCTGGAAATCCTGGAGCCGATGCTGCTCTCCGGTCCCGCCGGCGCCACGGTCTTCGCCTGGGAAACCTCGGCGCCGTCGCGATGCGCGCTGCTCTATCGCAAGGGCAGCCAGATCCGCCGGGTCGAGTCGAGCCGGGGCTACCGGCGACGCCACAAGGTAGCCGTGACGGACTATCCACTGCTGGCGACCAACGCCTCCGCCGAGCTCGAGTGCCGCTGCCTGGGCGGCAGCGCGCATTCGGAGTTCCCGGTGCGCTCGGCGCTGGAGGCCGCATCGATCCTGGAGCAGCAGGCGGCCCGGCTGGACCTGCCGGCGCTGGTGCAGAAATTCGACTCGAAAGTGCGAGTGAATCATGACTCTCCGGGAGACCTCATCCCGAAGGCGCTGCTGGACGCGGCCCGGCACTTCGGAGGCCTCGCGCGAGCCTGGTTCGCCGAGGGACTGGTTGCGCGCAAGCTGGCCTTCTATCACGTGCTTGCAAACCTGGAGAATGTCGACGCTGTCTGGGCCGCGGCGGGACTGGAGCTACCGCTGAAGTCGGCCGCGCTCTATGCCCCGTTCATTGCCACGCGCTACCCGGACGGTCCGCCGCCGGGCGGTAAGGAGCTCGGGAGCGGCAAGTTCAAGGGCGCCACGTTCCGCGCGATCCATGCCCCGCCGGTGCTGGAGAAGCTGGCCCGGGACACGCCCGTCGGGCCGACCTTGACCGTCGCCAAGGAGAGCTTCCGGCTTGCCAAGGAGGACCTGGACGCCGCCGAGCGCGTCTGGATCACGCTCCAGGTGCACAACCTCAACGTCGAGGAGTTCTTCAAGGCGAGGGTCGGCGGCGTCGTCGATCTCTACTTCCGCCCGGCCGTCGTCGGCTTCCCGGGCATGACCGACGCCTCCGGCGCGCCGCTCGCCGCACCGCCGGATCGCAAGGCGACCTTCGTCTCACACGGCGTGCCGGCTGAGCTTCTCAAGCACGGAGAGAACGAAGTGGAGCTGCTCTACGACAGTGTCCCCGGCGTCGCGGCGCTGGGCCACGCCGCCATCCGCGGCGCCTGGGTCCACCTGGAGTAGACCCGGCTTCACGGCTTCCCGGCGAGCTTCTGGGCGGCGAGCGAACGCAGCACCGGTTCCAGAGTCTTCCATACCGTGTCGGCCATGACGCGCTGGCCGGCGGCGTTGGGGTGGATGCCGTCGGGAAGCGTGCGGTCAGCGCGTCCTCCGACGCCATCGAGCAGGAACTCCACGAACGGGACGCCGAACTCCTTGGCCAGCGACGGGTACATGGCGTGGAACTTCTCCGAGTAGTCCGGCCCGTAGTTCGGCGGGATGCGCATGCCGACGAGGACGATGGGAATCGCGCGGGCGCGGATGCGCGTGAGGATCTCCGCCAGGTTCTTGCGGGCGGCCTCGAGGCTTCCGCCGCGAAGGCCGTCGTTGGCGCCCAGCTCGACCACCATCAGATCCGCGCCGCGTGATAGGACCCAATCGAGCCGGCGAGTCCCATCAGCCGTGGTATCCCCGCTGACCCCGGCGTTGACGGCCTCGAAGGGCAGCCTGGCTTCGTCCAATTTTGCCTGGAGCAAGGCCGGGTACGCCTCCGAGCGGTCGAGGCCGTGGCCGGCCGTGAGGCTGTCGCCGAAGAAGACGACCTTCGCCCGTGGCGGTCCCTGGGGCCCCGGGGCCACGTCCGGCACGGCCCCAGAAGAGCCGCAGCCCGCGGACATCATCGTCAACAGGAGCGCGACCGCCGGCCAGAAGCGCGCCCGGCAGGCGTCGACAGTCGGGCGACCCTCGACAGGCTCGGGGCGGGCGAGGCTCGTCGGGAGCGGGTTGGGTTGGTCCTTAGCAGAGACACGGGCGTGCGCTATCATCGGCGGCGTCGGCGGGCGCCGGCTACGGACGAGGCGCCCACAGGAAAGAGGATAGTCCCCGTGATCGAGCTTCGCAACGTCTCCCGGCAACTTCCCAGCGGCGACCGCATGCTGGCGGTCCTCGACGGCGTCGACCTGACGATACCGACGGGCCAGTTCGCGTGCGTCGTAGGCCCCTCGGGCAGCGGCAAGAGTACGCTCCTGGGCCTTGTCGCCGGAATCGATCGGCCCTCCGCCGGAACCGTCGCCGTCGCGGGGCAGGACTACGCCGCACTCTCCGAGGACGCTCTGGCGGCCTTCCGCGGGCGCTCCATCGGCATCGTCTTCCAATCGTTTCATCTGATTCCGACGATGACGGCCCAGGAGAACGTGCAGGTGCCTCTGGAGTTGCTGGGGCTACCCGACCCGCGGGGCCGCGCCGCAGAGCTCCTCGAACGGGTGGGGCTGGCCGGCAGGGCCTCGCACTACCCGGTGCAGCTCTCCGGCGGCGAGCAGCAGCGCGTGGCGATCGCGCGCGCCTTCGTGACACGGCCGGCCATCCTTCTGGCCGACGAGCCGACCGGAAACCTCGACTCCGCCAACGGCGAGGCGGTCCTGGGGCTGTTGCGTGAGATGCACCGCGACGCCCGCACGACTCTGCTAGTGGTGACGCACGAGCGGGCGGTGGCGCGGCAGGCGGATCGGGTCATCACGCTGGTCGACGGGAAGGTCGCCTCCGACGGTCGCCCGGAGGCCGCGTGACACGGTCGCTCCAGTGGCTCCTGTTCGCCTGCCGCATGACGGCGCGCGAATGGCGGGCGCACCCGGCGGCACTGGCGTTCTTCTCCGGCTCCGTGGCGCTCGGCGTCACGGTCCTGGTGGCTGCCGATTCCCTTGCCGTCGGCATGGCCCGAAAGGTCGCCTCCGAGGGCCGGACGCTGCTGGGCGCCGATCTGGAGGTCCGCTGCCGCAAGCCCTTCCCGGCCGCGACCGACGCGCTCCTGAAAGAGATGGCCACGCGCGGCATCGTCTCGACGCGCACCGTGGAAACGCTCTCCATGGTCGGCTCGGCGGCGCCCACAGGCTCGAGCACGGCCGCGCCAAGGCTCTGCTCCCTCAAGGCGGTGGGCCCCGGGTACCCGCTCTACGGCGGGGTCGCGACCCAGCCGCCGCACGCCTGGGAGATGTTTCTACGAGGGGGAGGCGTCCTGGCGGCCCCTGCATTGGCGCTGCAGCTGGGTCTGTCCACGGGCGACTCCGTTATGGCCGGCCGCTCGCGACTGCCAATCCTGGGGGAGCTGACCGTCGAACCGGACCACCTGGCGGAGGCGTTCCGGCTGGGACCCAGGCTGATGCTACGGCTGCAGGACCTGGAAGCAACCCGGCTGCTGGCGCCGGGCAGCCGGGCCACCTGGCGAGCTCTCTTGCGCCTGCCCCAGACGGGAGTCGACCTGGCCCGACTGGTCGAGGAGCTTCGCGCCACCGCTCCGCAGGGCGAGCTCGACATCACCACCGCCGAGGAGGGCCCGGAGGGCACGCGGCGGCTGGTGATCCGCGTGGGCACGTTCCTGGGCCTCTCAGGACTGTGCGTGCTGCTGCTGTCCGGTGTCGCCACGGCGATGGCCGTTCACACATACGTGAGCCAACGGGTCGATTCACTCGCAATACTGAAGTGCCTGGGCGCCTCCGGGACCGGCCTGGTCGGGTTGATGCTCTTCGAGACCGTGGCTCTGGCGGCCGCCGGCTGTGCAGTGGGGGGCTGGGCGGGACTTGCGCTTGCCCGGGGACTGCCGCCGGTCCTGGCGGGCGTGCTCCCCTTCCCCGTGGAGGTCGCGGCCGATCCGGCCATCCTGCTCCGGGGCGTGGCGATCGCGCTCTTGACCACGCTCGGGTTCAGCGCGGTGCCGTTGCTGTCGCTGCGACGGCTGCCGGCGGCTCGGGTGTTCCGGCGCGCGGTGGAGGCGTCGGAACAGACTGCGCCTCGGCTCGACGCCCCGACCGGCCTGTTGCTCGTTGCGCTCGGCTGCGCCATTGTCCTGTTGGTCCACGACAGAGCCGGGGGCCGCGAGCTGACCACAGGCTTCCTGGGCGGCCTAGCGGCGACGGTCGCCGCTCTGACCGCCGGCGCACGCGGGATCGGCTGGGGACTGAAGCGCCTGCAGCCCAGGTTCGGCTTCGCGCTTCGCCACGCGCTGGCCAACCTGCACCGGCCCGGGAACCAGACGACGTCCGTCGTCGTCGCCGTGGGGCTCAGCGTCTTTCTCGGCTTCACGGTGTTCCTGGTCCAAGGTGCCTTCCTGGAAGAGCTGGAAGGCGGCCGCAAGCAATCCGCGCCGAACCTGTTCCTGATCGACATCCAGCCGGACCAGCGGGCCAGCGTGCGCCAGCTGCTCGAGCAACGGGGTCATCCTCCGGAGGAGCTGGTGCCGCTGGTGCGTTCGCGGCTCTCGCGGCTGGAGGGCCGCCCCGTCGGCGAGCTCTACCCTCGCGCCGCGGAGACCCCTTGGTGGATCACGCGCGACTACTGGCTCAGCTATCGGGACGTCCTGAGCCCCTCCGAGCAGCTCGTCGCCGGGAAGCTCTGGGAGAGACGAGGCGGCCGCTCCCAGCAGGCGCCTATCGAGGCTCCGATGGCGCCCTCGCCTACCGGCGCGGTCACGGAGATCTCGGTCGAGGAGAAGACCGCCGAGCGGCTGGAGCTCGGCCTGGGGGATCGCCTGACGCTGGACGTCCAGGGGCTGGAGGTAGAGGCCAGAGTGACCAGCCTGCGGCGAGTCCGCTGGTCCTCGATGCGCCCGAACTTCTTCCTGCTCCTGCCGCCGGGAGTGCTCGAGTCGGCGCCGCAGACCTACTTTGCCGTGGCGAACGTGCCCGATCCGGGCCAGCGCGCCCGGCTCACCCGGGAGCTCGTGGGGATGCACCCCAACCTGACTATCATCGACCTGACAGCGGCGGCGACCACGGTCAAGAGCGTGCTCGAGCGGGTGGGCTGGGTGATCCTGCTGGTGGCGCTGGCGTGTGCGCTGGGCGGGGCGCTGTTGCTGGTGGCCTCGGTGCTGCTGACGCGGCGGCATCGCGTGCACGAGCTGGCCCTTTTGAAGCTCCTGGGGGCGGGGCGCGGCACGCTCGTGCGGCTCCTGGCCTGGGAGTACCTGGTGCTCGGAGCGGTGGGAGGCGCCATCGGCGCCGTCGCCGCTTCATGGACGGCGCGCATCACGGCGTCGAAGCTCTTCGAGCTGGTGATCGACTTCGATTACCCTGCGATGGCCGCCGTGACGGTTGCGGCGGCGCTCTTCGTGATGCTTGCGGGGTCGCTAGCCAGCGCGGGGCTGCTGGGCCGCCCCCCCTCGGAGATCTTGAGGAGCGAGTGACGCGCGGGGCTCCGAGCCCAGGCCCGTTGCTACTCCGGCTCGGCCGAGGCGCTCTGGTCTTCGAGCCAGGAGCGAACCTGGTCCTCGAGGATCTCCAGCGGAAGCGCGGCGTTGGCCAGCAGGGCATCGTGGAAAGCCCGCAGGTCGAAGAGCGGCCCGAGCTCGGTGGCGGCTTTCTGCCTGAGCTTCTGGATGCAGAGCTCTCCGACCTTGTAGGCCAGGGCTTGCCCTGGGAGCGCGATGTAGCGGTCGATCTCCACGATGGCGTCGTGCTTGATCTTGCAGCTGTGCGTGGTCAGGTAATCGATTGCCTTCTTGCGGCTCCAGCCCATGGCGTGGATGCCGGTGTCGACCACCAGCCGCGCTGCGCGCCAGATCTCGTAGCTCAGCTGGCCGGCCCTGGAGTACGGGTCCTGGTAGCAGCCCAGCTCCGCCCCCAGGGACTCGGCATAGAGCGCCCAGCCCTCGATGAAGGCGATGTGCATGTCATGTTTGCGGAACTCGGGGACATCGCTCATCTCGCGGGCCAGGGAGATCTGCAGATGATGGCCTGGGACCGCCTCATGGAGCGTCAGCGCCTCCATCTCCCACCTGGGCCGCGCCTTGAGGTTGTACGTGTTGGCGAAGTACCAGCCCGGGCGCCCGCCTTCCAGGGAACCGGGCATGTAGTAGGCCGTCGGGGCAGTCTTGGCACTGTGGCCAGGGACCGGGGTGACGCCGAAGGGAAGCCTGGGCAGACGGCCGAAGAGCTTCACCAGGCCGGGATCGATGCGCTTGCAGATGTCCCGGTACTCGCGCAGCAGCTCGTCCGGATCGGTGTGGTAGAAGCTGGGATCGGTACGGAGAAACGCGGCGAACTCGGGGAATCCGCCTCGAAACGAGAGCTTCTTGATCAGGGCGTTGAACTCGCCGCGGATGCGCTCGACTTCGGAGAGGCCCAGGTCGTGCAGCTCGCAGGGCGTCAACTTGGTGGTGGTGTATTGGCGTGCCTTGAGGGCATACCAGGCCTGACCGTCGGGAAGCTCGCACAGGCCGGTCGACGTGCGGCAACGAGGCAAGTAGCGGGTCTCGATGAACTGCTTGAGTGCGTCGAACGCCGGGTGCACCTTGGTGGCGATGGCGTTGGCGGCCGCGCGTTTCACCTTTTCCCGCTTGGCGGCGGGAATGGTCTCGGGGAAGCGCTTGAACGGCTCAGCAAACGGGGAATCGGCCGGCGCCGACGCGATCAGCGCCGAGATCTGCCTCGGCACGTCCTTGATGGTGATGTCGGGCGGGACGATGCCCTTCTGGAGCCCGCGCTCCATCAGCGCCGTCGTCTGCTGCAAGAGCTTCGGAAGAGAGCGGAGGCGCTCGACGGCCGACTCGAAGTCCTCCAGTGTGAAGGACGGCGTCATCTGCACGATGCGGCTGGCGTCCTGCTGCACCCCCTGCAGCTGGGAGAGCGGCATCAGCTCGTCCGGAAAGCGCTGCGCTTCGATCTCCTCGCGAGTGCGGTAGAGGTAGAGATCGTAGTTGAGACGGTCGCCCCGCGACAGGCGTCCGCGGTCGATTTCCTGAAGCTTGGTCAGGGTGCGGTGGGCGCGCTTGCGGCGGCGGTCGATGGCTTCGAACGAGTGATCGGTCCAGCGGTCGTTGTGACCCGGGACGCCGACGTAGGTCGCCAGCTCGGGGTGCTCCTTCAAGGTCTCCTTCCACTCGCTTGAAAAGAGCTCGTGGAGCTTTCGACTCTCTTTTTCTGTCTGGTCGCTCATGGTCATGGCGTGGTGACCGGCGTTTCGGCGGCCGGCTGGTAGGGGCCGTCGGGGGCCGGTTCGGAACCTGGAGGAAGCGGCTCGGCAGCCGGCTCGGTGCCGGGCAGATCGATCGCGGGCTGGTTCTCCGGACCGGGAGGCCTGGGCGGGCCGATCGGGGGCTGCTCGGGTTCTACGGGGGCGGCGATCGTCGGAGGCAAGTTCGGGTCGGTTTCGGGCGGGGCGGCGGCGGGCGTCGGCGCGACGTCGGCAGGCTTCTCGGGAGTGTCCGGGGTTGCGTCCGCGGGCAGAGCGGCGGGTTGAGGGACAGGCCTGGCGGGTTCGACGGGCGGCTGTGCGCCCGGCTTTCCGTCCTTCTTGTCCTTACCCTGCTTGCCCTTCTCCTTGTCCTTGGGGCCTTCCTTGGACGCTAGCGATCGGTCCAGCTGGATCTTCAGCCGGGTGTAGTTGCGCTGCAGGTCCGTGAGCCGGCGCTCCAGGTCGTTGTAGCGTCCGTAGTCGATCCCGGAGGGCCGCTTCGCCAGGAGCTGCGCCGCGCCTTTGGCGGCCAGCTCTGCACGGTCGAGGCTGACCTTGAGGGCGTTCTGCCTGGTCTCCACGGCGGTGGCCTTCTCGCTGGCTTCGGTGACGCGCTCGACCAGCACGATGAGCCAGTAGAGGTTTCCGATGGAAAGCAGGGTCACGAAGAACAGGATGAGGCCCTTCCAGATGCTGCCCTGCTGCGGCCGGCGAGATTGGATCCGCAGACCGGGCCCCTGCAGGGTCGGACGCACATCGGCCAGCGGCCTCTGGGCCAGGCGCTTGACGTCGTCGGCGCGGGCCACGGCGGCGAACAGGTACTGGCCCGGCAGGGCGGCGATCTCGCCTTCCTTCCACTCGAAGAACCGATACCGGCCGGAGTGGGGGTCGATCCCCAGGGAGATCTGGTAGGGATCGTCGAAGAAGCTCTCCTGGACGAACTGGCGGTAGCCCTCGATCGCCAGGTTGCCTTGCGGGTCGGAGAAGAACCACCCGATGATGTTCGTGTCGGACTTCCGCCGGACCAGCTCCGAGTAGAGCGCCTCCCAGGTCTCCTGAGTGAACCGGGCCGCGCTGTCTCTGAGCGGCAGGAACCCCTCGACTTCCAGATAGTCGAACGCGGCGCTGCGGTAGAGGTCGCCCAGAAGCAGACCCGACCATTCCTGCTCGGGGTGCTTCATCACACGGCGCTCGAGCTCCTCGAAGACCTCGATCGGAACGAACACGCGGACGTCGCCCGGCTCGATGCTGCCGGCCATCTTCACCGTGAGAGCGGCGTCTTCGGTGGGGGGCCGCTTCTCCTTGATGTTGATGAGAGGGCCCGTCTTGCTCCCGGCGGCGTCGCTGCGATCGCTCTTCAATGTGCTCACCTGGCGAGACGCCATTGTATCAGGGCTCGGACCCAAGGACCAGCGTGCCATCCCAGCTCCGTGGAGGCGGATTGTTCCGGAATCGCTGGCTGAAGTTCAAGCAGACGCGCGACGGTCCGTCCGCGGGCCTGAGCTGCAGGCACTTCTTGAAGAGCTCCGAAGCCGCGTTCCAGTCGCGCCGCTCCAGCGCCGTCAGCGCCTCGGCGTAGCAGACTGCGAGCTGCTCGTCAGGACCGTCAGGCTCGGCAGCCTCGCCCAGGAGCTCGTGCAGCTCGAGCTTTCGCCAGCCTTGCCGGAACCTGCCCAGCCGGCGGCTCCGGAATCGCTTGCCGGCGGCGGAGACGACGGGGCCGGTGACCAGAATTGCTCCACCGAGTGTTCGCGCGCTTCTCGTTAGCTGACGAGCCAGCTCCGTTTCAGGCCCCAGAGCGGTCAGCCCGCCCTCGACAAGCTCGCCAAGCGCCGCCGGCACCAGCGCGACCGCCACGGCGATTGGCGGACCGCCCGCAGCCGCGCGCTTGCACGCCAGCGCGGCGGCGCACGCGGCGATCGCGGCCGAGGGTACGGGGGGGAAGAACGCCGAGACCACCCCGCCCCGGAATCCGTCCAGCACACCGCCCGCATCCTTGATCGCCTCGAGCTGGGCGGTGACGCTGGCTCGCATGCCGAGCGGGTCGGCCAGCCCGCCATCCTCGGCCATCGGCTCTGAGGCCAGCATCGGCAGCTCGCACCGGGCGAAGCCCCCGGTCCACCGGAGATTCGCTGCTGCCAGATTATCCAGCGTCTCCTGCGAAGCTCGATCCTGCAGTCCGCCAATCCGTTTGCGGTTGCCGGTCGCCCGGGCCAGCGCCAGACACGCGTCGAAGAGTCTGCTGAAGAGCGGATCGGAGCAATCGGGCAGCTCGCAGGTCGCATTTTCGCGCAGGGACTCGAGGCTCTGCTCCAGTGCGCGGCACCAGTAGGAGAGGTTTCTCGCGCAGAGCACGGCCAGCCCCACTGCCACGACCGAAACGGAAGGCCAGACGTAGCCGGGAACTCCCGAGACGAGCCCGGGCCAGGTCGCCGCGACGGACGTCGCCAGGGCCCAGCCCCCGAGGGCGAGAATCGAGGTTCGGACGTAGCCCCCGCGCGTCCGTCTGCGGGGTGCGACCAACAACAACGGCGCCCGCCCCGAGAGGGCGGACGCCGCGGAGTTACCGGGGAAGCTGTGGTTACTGAGCAGCGTAGGGCTTGATGCCGGTAACCAGGGGATTGCTCTGGAGCTTCGAGATCAGCGCGGCGCCCTCGCTTGGGGTCACCCGGATGCCGATGGCATCCCGGCTCGGGTCGGCGCCCGTCCAGGTATTGGCCTCTGCGAAGCCACCGTGGTATCCAGCGCCGCGGATGAGCTCGCGAGCGCCGTTGTTCGTGACGCCCTTGAAGCCGACGAGGAGCTCGATGGAGGCCTCGGGGCCGTGGAGCCGCTCGAAGTTGGCGGGGCGATCGGCCAGCGTGCCGGTCGAGAGGCGGTCGGTGTCGAGCAGCAGGGCGGCGGTCGTGTAGGCGGCCTGGATCTTGGCGCCCTCGCGCAGCGAGATCCACTTCCAGAAGAGGAAGGACTTGACCTCGCCGATCTTGAGGTCCGCCGAGCCGCTGTTCCAGAGCACGTTCTTGCCGTCGATGCGGACGGTGGGCGGCATCTGGAAGAGCGCGTAGGTCTGGTCGCAAACGTAGACCGGAACGGGCCGGCAGATGACCTGACCGTTCGGGCCGGCGTGGCACTCCTCGCGCCACTCGGTGTGGCAATTGCCTTCGGCGTCTACCCGAATGAAGATCTTGTTGTCGTGGCCGACCAGGGCCGCGCCGATGATCCGCCAGTAGGGCGGGAGGGCGGGACCGGTGAGGACGCCGTCGACCTTGACGGGGGTGCCCGCCTGGACACCGACGGCGGCAAGTGCAACGAATCCGAGGACCAGAGCGGAGTTCACCAGGTGAGCGCGAAGCTGCATCGACCCCTCCTTATGTATTCTGGGTCTATTGTCGGCGGGCCTGGCAGGCGGCCCGTGAAGCCGATTTGAGCGCGGGAGAATACACGAAGGAGCTCGCAGGGTCAAGAGATTTCACTGTGCGGCCACGGCCCGCGCAGGGGCCGGCGGGGCGATTGCCGCAGGAGGGCGCTCGGGGTCAGGAGGCGCGTCGGGAGACCCAGGCGGCGTCGATAGCCTCGAAGAGGGGGGCAGCGCCGAAGCGGACGGCATCCGTGGCAGGCAAGCCAGTGTTCTCCCGGGCGGCCTCCACGGCGGCGCGCGCCTGGCTTTCGGACATGGCGGATGTATTGAGTGCGACGGCCACGACCTTGGCGGGGCGAAGGTATCCGGCCATCTGCTCGTGGAGGCGCACCACGTCGGCCAGCGGCGGGATTCGGACACTCGAATCCCGCACGTGTGAGCGGCTCGGATCGTGGCAGAGCACCATGTGCGACGGAGCCGTCCCGTGGAGCAGCGAGAGCGTGACGCCACTGAACCCCGGGTGCATCAGCGAGCCTTGGCCTTCGACCAGCAGGAGATCGGAGTCCGCCGCGTGGTCGCAGATGAGCTGTTCGATGGCGCCGGCCATGAAGTCGCCGATCACCCGGTCGAGCGGTACGCCGAATCCGGTGATCATGATGCCGGTCTGGCCGGTGGCCAGAAACTTGGCCTTGCGGCCTCGGGCGAGCGCGACCTTCTCGACTTCCAGCATCACGGTCATCTTGCCGATAGCGCAGTCGGTACCGACGGCCAGGACCACCTGCGCGGGCAGCTCCACCACGCGTCCGTTGCCGATCGGAAACTCCCCGACGGGCTCACGGACGTCCCAGATGGCGGTGCCGCCGGCCCTGGCGGCCTCGGCCATCTCGGGGTCGCGCGCCAGCTCCATGTGGAGGCCGTTGATCAGCTGGAGGCCTGCTCGTAGGGAGCGGACGATGACGTCCCTCCATTCGGCTGGCAGCTGTCCACCGGGCGGGGCGATGCCGAGCAAGAGTGCCTGGGGGCGGCTGGGGAGCGCTGCCTCGAGGCTATCGAAGAAGGGAACTCCGTTGCCGACGCCGTCACCCAGGACCGCCGCCACGTCGGGTTCGGAGCGCGTGCTGTCGACGACGCCGACGATCGGGTTCCTGCCGTATCGGATGACGCCCTCGGCGGTCTTGGAGCGGCCGCGGCCGAAGGAGCCCTCGGCGTAGATGAGAAGCCGACGAGAAGGATCGTATGCCACGTCAGACCTGCGCGATCCGCTCCAGGTGTGGCTGGCCCTTGCGGAGCCTGGGCGCCCTCAGGAGCGACTCGAAGTAAACGCGCAGGTTGTAGACGTCCTTTCGCTCCATGGCGCGACCGTGGCCCGGGATGGCGTTGTCGAACTTGAGCGACTCCAGGCGCCGCAGCAGGTCGACCCACTGGCCGGCGTTGGCGTGGCGCAGGAACGGGTGGCGACCATTGAAGAGATTGTCGCCGGCGAAGAGCACGCGCTGCTCGGGCAGGAACACGGCGATCGAATCGGGCGTGTGGTTGCCCAGGTGGACCAGATGCAGGAGCTTGCCTCCGATGTGAAGGAAGCCGGCGTCGGCGAAGGATATCGAGGGCATCGTGAGGCGGAAGCCTTCCATCTCAGGAGCAATCTCTCGGTGCTCGGCGCAACAGCGCTCTATCTCCTCGCGGCTCCACTCGTC
This sequence comes from Candidatus Wallbacteria bacterium, assembly GCA_016213845.1. Taxonomy (GTDB): domain Bacteria; phylum Muiribacteriota; class UBA6191; order JACPRK01; family JACPRK01; genus JACPRK01. The sequence goes on along the minus strand of JACQZN010000031.1, from coordinate 209,876 downwards.
GGTGAGGGCGCGCTGCATCTGCTCCCGGCACGCCGCGTGGGCGATGACCGGGACGTCGAAGGCCTGGTTGCCGAAGGTGTGGCTGCTGTGGAAGTGGGTGTTGACGACGTAGGCGATCGGCTGGTCGGTGACCCGGGCGATGGCTGCGCGGATCGCGGCGCCGGCGGCCGGCGTCGGACCGGAGTCGACGACGACGACGCCGTCGGTGGTGACGACGAAGCCGGCGTTGACGAGGCTTGGGCCGACCTGGAGGTAGTAGACGTCCTGAGCGAGTTGAATGGGTTCGACGTGGCTCATGCGGTTCCTCGAGTTCTTGGGGTTTTCTTTTTCTGGAAGTATTGCAGGGCCCGCTCGACCTTGTTGGTGATGACCCCGTCCACTTCGAGCTCGCGCATGCGCGCGAAGTCCTCGGGACGATCGACGGTCCAGGCGAGTACGGCCAGGTTCATCCGGTGGGCCTTGCTCACGAGCGAAGCGTCGATCAGCGTGTAGCGAATGTGAAGCTCCGTTGCTCCCATGCGAGCCGCCTTCCGGAGCGTGTCTGGCTCCAGGCGGTCGATCGTGAGCGCGAGAGGATACCTCTTCCCGGTCAGTTGCGCCAGCATCTTGTGATTGAAGCTGGAGATTCGCAGACCCGGGCGGGAAGGCTGCCGCTCGAGCAGGCGTCCGAGCTCGCGGGCAGAGGCGCGTCCCTTGAGCTCGACGACGACCGCGGCGTGTCCGAGCCGGGCTAGCGCCTCGTCGAGAGTCGGGATGCGATCCCGGCTGGGCAGGCGGCGTGCCTTCACTTCGGAGAGCGAGAGCCGCTCGATGGGGAGCGCGGCGCCGGGAATGCGCGGGTCGTGGTGCACGACCAGATGGCCGTCGCGCGTGCGGCGGACGTCGAGCTCGACGCCGTCGGCGCCCAAGCGGATCGCCGCGTCGAATGATGCGATCGTGTTCTCGAACTGCATGTCCGGAGCACCCCGGTGGCCAAGCACTAGCATATCGAGTTCGAATGTCTCGCGGCCGTTCGGCCGACGGTGCGCTGAATCACGAAAGTTCTCTCTGGGCGAGGGTTCTCGTGGATCACTCGCTCACGATCGCAGGACCCGGAGACAGAGGCGAAGTATAGCATCGGGCTGCGCGCGCGTGGAAAGAAATTTAGTCACCAGACCTTCTCGGCGGCCTGAGGATTACCGGTGCAGCGAAGCCACCCTTGCTGGACGTAGTACTGACCGCCCCACGGGTCCTTCATCAGGTCGACGCCGGTCTCCGCGTGGAGGTCTGCCAGGTCGCGCGGCAGCGTGCTCTTCTTCATCTGATAATCGGCGACGGCGTTCTTCACCTGCTGCGCCGCCATCTTGAACGTGTTCATCGCGCCGGCCTCCGGAAGACCCTGGAGCGCCACGGGCTGGTTCTCCATGGTCTGGGGTTTCAGGCCGCTGGAGACCACTCCGCTCTTCCAGAGATAGCCGACGATGATGACCACCAGGAGCAGACCGATGAACCCCTGGCCCTTTCGATTCCTCCAGCGCATGCTGCTCTCCTCCTTCACTCTCGCGACCGCTTCACTTCGAGCACGAAATCGCCGGCCGGCACGCCGATCGCCTGGTACGGCGAGGTGAACGCCTGGGTCACGATGGCCCCCTTGCCGGGAGACTTCTCGAGCACCTCGACGATCAGCTTCTTGCCGTCGGCAGAGCGCGTGACGGAGCGGACCTCCAGCTTGTAGCCGCCGGTCGGCTTCTCACCGGCGAAGACCACGACCACGGCGGTCTTTCCGAAGTCGATCTCTGGCGCCGGCGGGCGCGGCACGGTCGTCGACTCCATCGACTTCCACACGGCCTCCCACTCGACCTTCGTCCGGGCGAGAACCTCGGCGGGCTTCGGCACTCCGAAGGCGTTTGAGCCCGCTTTCACGGTCTGGAACTCGATGGTCGATGAGTTGCTGGCTGGCATGGCGTCTGGACTCCTTTCTCCCGCCCCGGCCGCGGCCGCCGCGAAAAGGGCCGCCGAGAGAGCGAGGGGAAACATGGCGCGAAATGGTGCACGGAAGTTCATCGGTCTCCTTTGAGAGCGAAGTACGGAAACGGCGCGTCGGCGAACACCGAGAGCGCCCAGAACTGATCGGCGATGTCGAAGCGTCCCGGCTCCGCGATCGGCTGAGCCTGCCCCGAGCCGAGCGTGAAGGCGAGCGGGCAGAAGCCGCCCATCAGCGGGTCCCAGCACTGGGTCAGGACCCGGGCGCGCAGCTTGCTCGCCGCCGCCCGCAGCTCGGGCGCATCCGAGGCGCCGTTCGCCGCTGCCGCCAGCCAGGCGTGCACTGCCAAGGCCTGCGCTCTGTAGGCCGTCTGGGGCGTCCCCCGGCTCCGGTTCGGGAAGTCCTTCGACTCGCACCGTGAGTATCCTACCCAGCCCGCCAGGTGCTTGTCGAGCAGCCGGCGCGCCTGGTCCTGACCGGCTCGGGCGAAACCGCCGGCGATCAGGGCGACCGCGGCCAGACCGCGCGGGTCCGGAGCACCGCTCGGGCAGACGGCCTCGCAGCCCGGCTTCTCGAAGAAGTAGTCACATGGCCCGGCATCCGCCGCCACGGCCGAGGCCAGGAAGGAAGCCGGCGTCGAGGCGGAGCGTCCAAGTCCCGTGAGCGCCAGCGTTCGCACCGCAGCCTCGGCCAGCGGAAGCCCCCACCCCGTGACGGGCAACGCACAGGGCTGCTCGGGCCACTCCGCGGCCGCGGCAGCGACCTGCCCCCAGTAGGCGTCCCGCGTGGCGGCAAACAGACCCATCGCCGGCCCTGCGGCGCCGGGTTCGGCTCCGAGCTGCGCTGCGGTGGCGCCCTCTCGCCGGCGCGCCAAAAGCCGACCGAAAGGACGTTTCAACTCCGCTGACCAGAAGGCGCTGGTGCGCCATTGCCTCGATTCATCCTCCGGCTCCGGTGACGCCAGCAGCAGCGCCGCCAGCTCCGCGGGCAACGCGCCATGGCCTGTCGGCCGCCCGTACTCCCGCTGCGTGGTGAACTCACCCGCCTTTGGACCTGCCCCCTCTTGCAGCGCACCCGCGAGCGCCGCCGCAACGTCGGCCAGCTTCTCGGAGGCCGGTCGCGCGACGAACCTCGGCTGCCCCGCCATTGCCCCCAGCTTGAGCGTCACCTGCAAGCCGGTCGAAAGACTCCGGGCGCTGTCGCCCTGCAGCTGCACGCCGCAACCGATTCGCAGGACCCGCACGGTCCCCGGGTCCTCCAGCCGGACCCGCACCAGGCCGTCGGGGTCCACCTCCGGGGCCACCTGGCTGCCGTCGAGCTCGACGGTCAGGTCCGTCGCGATTTCGAGTCTCCGCGTCTCCCGCCGCACGCCGTCCACTCCGAACAGGTATCGGTCCCGCTGGAGTCGCACGGCGATCGTGAGAGGCGCCGCACGCGGGTACGGGAGCTCGACGCCGAGCTCCCACATTCCCTCACGCGTGACGTAGATGTCCGGCGGCCCCAGAGGCCCGGGAAGAATGGTGTTGCCCTGCTCCACCGTGGCGTCGGCCGCATACTCCACGGACAACTCGTAGAGCTGGGTGGCTGGCTTCAGGATTGCCGCCAGCAGCGCCACGAGATCGCTTCGATCGTCGGACGTCACGCGATACTCGGCCTCGCCGGCCTGAGCCAATAGCGTGGATTCGGGGATTCCCGCCACCAGCTCGGGCTCCTCTTGCTGGCGTTCGCCGGAGGTGTCCAGCTCTTGCTCCCAGCGGCTCGCCTGGAAAATGGAGCCGAGCTCGGGGACGTTCACCGAAGGCGCCTGCGACGGCGCCACGCCCTGGCGGTAGAGCACGCCGATCCGCACCGGGCTCGCTTCGCCGCTGGCTCCCGCATACTCGAGCCAGAGCTGCACGCCGCTGCCCGTGAGCTCGATGGTGCCTCGCTGCAGCGTCCACGCCCGGTTCCCGACGCGCACGTTTCTGGGCGCGCCGACCGCGCCAGGTCTGGCTGCGATGGCGGGCTCGGCTGCGAGCAGCACCAGGACAACGCCTATGACGATCCGGATTCTCTCGCGCACCGGGACCTCCCGCCAACGAGCATACAGCAAGGCCCCTCGCCCACGCCCCGTGGAGCACCGCGGGGTTGGAGCAGGTCCAGTAGTGGGTCCCCTCCCGAAGGGCGTCGAGGGCTGACCCCGCTTTCGTGCCCGAGCCTGTGCCCGAGCCCGAATGGTGGTAGGGACGATGATGCTCGGCCACGAGAGACTCGAAGGCTACGTGAGGTACTCCTACGTACTGTGGCCATGCTTGTCCGGCTGAGATGGCCCGATAACTGGCCGAGTCGGGCTCGGGCGCGGGCTCGGGCACGAGGCGATACGAACGTCCCCCTGCAGGACATGCACTCCGCGGGGCCGGCGCCAGACCCTGGGCCCGAGACACGCCTACCGAGGCAGCGGCACGCGGATGGCGCGATACCCGGCCGGCCCGCCTGCCAGGTAGACGATCGTCTGCTCTTCGGGGTCGACGGCCAGCACACGCGCCGGGCCTGCCAGGACGGCATCGTCGGCGAGCGCGATCGAGTTGCCGAGCTTACCGTCCGCACCCACGAGCTGAATCTTGCAGTCGCCCGAGGGGCCGAAGACCCGTACGACGAGCGTGCCGTCCGAAAGCGCGGCCATCGGCTCCCAGCGGCTTTCCGGATCGAGCTTCCCTTCGTAGAGAACAACCTCGGTGCCAGCCTTCTCCATTGCGACGATGCGGCGCTCGGCCGTGCTCAGGCGATCCTGCATGGCGATCAGTCGACCCCTGGAGTCGACGACGGGCCCCGTTTCTACATTAAATGTGGCCTCAAGCTCCCCGGAGGCCGAGAAGCGGAGCACTCGCAGCTCCGCACCGTCCAGACCGTACAGCCGGCCCTTCGAATCGGCGTCGACCCGATCGAGCTGCAGGAACTCCCCTTCCTTCAAGCCCCGCGCGCCGGCGCTGCCCAGGAGCGGGCCATCGGCCTTGACGTGGTAGATGCGGCCCGTGCGGCGATCGCCCAGCACCAGCGTCCCGTCGGCGAGGGCGCGCATGTCACGCACGTGCGGCAGCGGCAGATACAGCTCACCGGAGCGCTTGCCCGTGCGATCGAGGATCGTCATCGTCGACTCGCCGTCGGTAGTGATCAGCAGCCGCTCACCGGAGAGTGGCGCCCACGCCATGTCGTCGATCGACTCCAGGCGTGGCAGCGGGATCGTCACTCGGGTGCCGGCCGCCGGCAGGGGCGCGGCCGCGGAAGCTCCGATGAAAAATGCGAGCGCGATCGATGCGGCCAGGTTCGAAATGGCCCTCCCCTGCGGGTTCATCCGGCTGAACATGCGGCTACCTCCGGCGCGTCCGTGCCGATTTTCGGCGGTCCTCCGCAGCAACCCGCGCCCGGTCGCGCTGCTTCGAGCCCCGAGTATATCGCGGCGCGCCCGGCAGGCAAAGACAGATTGTCTCAGCGCGGCGTAGAAGCTCTGGCGACGGTCGAGGGCGAAGAGGGTTCGACCGACGCCGCGGGCGGCCTCGGCACCAGGCGCGCGTGGCCGCAGTAGGTGAAGCGCTCGTAACCGCGCGCGAGATCGAAGAACTGCACGCGCGGGACGACAGCGGTGATCATCCAGCCGGGTAGACCGGTGGACGGATCGACACTGACGCAGATTCCGCTGTGCTGGAGTTTGAACTTGCGAGTGCCCAGATCCTTGGTCAGCCCGAAGAAGAGCACGTCGCCGGGCCGGGCCCGCTCGCGGGGGAAGGTTGTCGGGGAGTGGATCTGCGGCTCAGGGAAGTACTGGAAGTCGGGAGAGTTCTTCGTGAAGGTCACCACATTTCGCACGCGGCGCGACACGAACGGGTCTCGCGAACCCGGGCGCCCCGGTTGCAGGTCCCGGAAGAGCTCCGGATGGCTCCGGGCCGTCTCGTCGATCGAGGCCGTGAGCGGGAAGCCGGCGCGCTCGACGGCGCGGAGGACCAGGTCGATGCAGACCAGGACGTCCTCGTCACGATTGTCGGCTTCACCGTCGCCATCGTTGTCCTTGCCGTCGGCAGCCCACGCGGCGTGGACGCCGTCCGGGGTCCGGCCCGGACGATCGACGTTCAAGCTCGAGGCGTCGTCGAATGGCAGTCCAATCATGTCGCGTGCGGCGCGAACGATGTCGCGGAAGTCGGGGGCGCCATCGCCGTCACGGTCGCTGGCGAGGAAGGCGGGCTCGGGCTGGTCGGCGGGGCCCGGGTAGGAGTCCTCGGGGAGGAAGCCGCGCAAGAGCTCGGTGGCCCGCATGAAGCCGGCTGTTTCGCCGGAGACGACTCGGGCGTAGCCGGGGGCGGCCCTCTCGTCCACGACCCGCACGCGCATTCCGGGGTAGAGTGTGGCGCGGGCCACGCCGGTCACGCTGGGACGGTCCAAGAGCGGCGAGGTCGGGCGGTTGACGATCGCCCAGTCCTCGGCCGCGAGCTTGGCTGAGGCCATCAGGGCCGCCAGGAGCGCTGCCGCCAGGGCGCGGCCCGTCCTCGGGTCCGTCGAGCTCCTCATCGATCCCGATATCGGCCCGGCGGACCGCGTGATTGAAGCCGAACACGATCCTGCCGGCCGGCCCGGGTTTATGTCCTCGCAATCGTCACTTGCGGCATGAGCGACTTCGGCGAGTTACACTGTCCGACAGCCGTCAAGGAGGCAGACATGTCCGCAAACCTCTCCGTCACGTTCACAGGCATCCGATTCGAGAACCCGTTCATGCTGGCCTCGGCGCCGCCGACCGAGTCCGAGAGCAACATCCTGCGCGCCTTCGAGGCCGGTTGGGGCGGCGTCGTGACCAAGACGATCGGCCTTCACCCCGTGGTGAACGTGAGGGGACCGAAGACCAAGTTCTTCAGGACCGACGTGGAGAAGCCCCGCATCTCGATGCAGAAGAGGCCCAACGCGGTTCTTCACTCCTCCTGGAACTGGGAGCTGATCAGCGACAAGCCGATCGACTGGTGGCTGCCTCGCCTTGCTCGCATCAAGAAGGAGTTTCCCAACAAGGTCCTGATCGCCTCCATCATGGCCGGCTCGGGCAGCGACCGCGAGTACCAGCACTGGCAGACCCTGGCGCGCGGATGCCAGGAGCAAGGTGTCGATGGGCTGGAGCTCAATTTCTCGTGTCCGCACATGGACCGCGAGGACATGGGCAGCAACGTCGGCAAGAATGAGCGGCTCTGCAACGAGGTGGCGCGGTGCGTCACGGAGGTCGCGAAGATCCCGGTCTGGGTGAAGCTGACGCCGGCCACGACGAACATCGTGTACGAGGCGCGCGGCGCTTTCGATGGCGGCGCGCGGGCGATCGTCTCGTCGAACACTTGGCCCTCGCTGCCGGTGGTCGATCCGGAGACGCTGGAGTTCGAGATGAACGTGGAGGGCCAGGTCAGCTCGGGCGGGCTGGGCGGGCCGGCCATCTTGCCGATGTCGCTGGCGAAGATGGCGCAGATGACGCAGGCGTTCCCGGACAAGGAGTTCAGCGGCATCGGCGGCATCAGCGACTTCAGCCACGCGCTCAACTACTTCTTGCTCGGATGCGGCACGACCCAGGTCTGCACGGCTGCGATGCTCGATCAGGCCATCGGCCCCAACGTCATCAAGACGCTGATTCGCGGCATGACCGAGTTCCTCGAGAAGAACGCGCACCGCGGCTGGAAGAGCCTCGAGGATTTCAGGGGCCTCAAGCGCGGCGCCATCGTTCCGCACTCCCAGATCAAGCGCCCCGACACCGCCGATTACCACGGCGGCTACGACGCCGAAGGCTACGCCGAGCAACCCGCCGAGCCTTCTCCCGCCAGGCGGTCGAAGGAGGCTTGAGGAGTTGAGGCTAGAGGGGTAGGCTCAGCGCCTTCGAAAGACGTTGGCCCCAGACCTCACGCTCCCGCCTCCTAGCCAGACGTCTCACTCCTCAAGCCTCACTCCTCAAGCCTCACTCCTCAAGCCTCAAGCCTCACTCCTCAAGCCTCAAGCCTCAAGCCTAGTACGTGTTGCCCTGTCTTGGCTTGCCGGTAAAGTCGATGAAGACGGTCTTGAGCTCGGTGAAGAAGTTCAGACCTTCCTGGGCCATCTCGCGGTCGCCGATACCGGTGGCCTTGATGCCGCCGAAGGGGAGCTGGGCTTCGCCGCCGATCGTGGGGTTGTTGACGTGCGTCATGCCGCACTCGATGCCGTCTACGAACTTCATCGCATCGCTGACGTTTTCGGTGTAGATGGCGCTGGTCAAGCCGAAGGCGCTGTCATTGGCGAGGCGCAGCGCGTCCTCGAACCCCGTAGCGGTGGCGATCGAGAGCACGGGGCCGAAGATCTCCTCCCGCCAGATCGACATCTGGGGCGTCACGTCGTCGAAGAGGGTCGGTTGAACGAACCAGCCGGAGTCGAGCTTGGGCCCGCGGGCGCGCTCTCCGCCGACGAGCAACCGGGCACCCTCGTGCTTGCCCTTTTCCATGTAGGCCAGGACTCGCTTCATCTGGGCCTCGTTGACGATCGGCCCCATCGTGGTGGAGGAGTCCATGCCGTCGCCGATCTGGATTCCGCGGACCTTCTCGAGCAGTCGCGAAACGAACGCTTCCTTGACGCCGCGCGTCAGGATGAGCCGGCTGGTGGCCGTGCACCGCTGGCCTGTGGAGCCGAAGGCGCCCATGAACACGCCGGCCACGGCCAGGTCGAGGTTCGCGTCGTCGAGCACCACGGCGGCGTTCTTGCCCCCCATCTCGCAACAGACCTTGATGTTGCGCTCGGCTGCCATGCGGTTGATCGCCTCACCCACGGCATTGGAGCCGGTGAAGCTGACGGCCTTCACGGCCGGGTTTCGGACCATCTCCTCGCCTACGGAGCCCGGCCCCGTCAGGAAGTTGAACGCGCCTTTCGGCAGACCTGCGTCGTGGAAGATCTGCGCCAGCTTGACGGCCGTGAGCGGCGTGAAGTCCGAGGGTTTCAGGACGACGGTGTTGCCGGCGACCAGCGCAGGTGCGGCCTTCCAGACCGGGATGGCCCACGGGAAGTTCCAAGGGCAGATGAGGCTGACGACGCCGAGCGGCTGGCGCACCGTGTAGACGAAGGTGTTCGGCGACTCCGAGGGGAGCGTCTTGCCTTCCAGGCGAAACCCCTCCCCCGCGTAGAACTCCATCAGGGCCAGGCCCTTGAGGATTTCACCCAGGGCCTCCTTGTAGATCTTTCCCTCCTCGCGGCAGAGCGTTCGGGCCAGATCCTCCTTGCGTTCGGCGATGAGCTGACAGGCTCGCAGCAGGATTCGCCCGCGCGCCGGCCCGGGCACGGCCGACCATGGCTTGAAGGCAGCCTGGGCGGCCTGGATGGCCCGCCGGGCGTCATCGGGCGTGGAGCGCTGGAACTCTCCGACGACGTCGGAAGTGTTGGCGGGGTTGACGACGCTGTAGCGCTCGCGGCTGGACGATTCGATCCACTCGCCGTCGATGTAGTTCTTGTAGACCTCGGCCACGAGTGACCTCCTGCTGAGAGTCGGAGCGCCCCCCCGCACCGGAAGCGGGGGAGCGCCGGAGACGTTCGCCGTCCGGGATCAGGGAAGCTGCTGGACCAGCGGTCCGTACGTGTCGGGCCGGCGGTCTCGGAAGAACTGCCAGAGGTCGCGTACTTCCTTGATCATGTCGAAGTTGATGTCTGCGACCACGACCTCGTCCTTGCTGTCGCTGCCCTGAGCGATGATCTGGCCGCGGGGATCGCAGAAATAGCTGGAGCCGTAGAACTTGCCGGTCTTCCAGGGCTTCTCGACACCGACGCGGTTGATGGCACCGACGAAGTAGCCGTTCGCCACGGCGTGCGCTGGCTGCTCGAGCTGCCAGAGGTAGCGCGAGAGGCCCTCGATGGTGGCGCTGGGGTTGAAGACGATCTCCGCGCCGTGCAGGCCGAGGATCCGGGCGCCGTCAGGGAAATGGCGGTCATAGCAGATGTAGACGCCGACGCGGCCGTAGGCGGTTTCGAACACCGGGTAACCCAGGTTGCCGGGCTTGAAGTAGAACTTCTCCCAGAACCCCTTTACCTGCGGGATGTGGTTCTTGCGGTAGATCCCGAGCAGCTTGCCGTCGGCGTCGATGACACTTGCGGTGTTGTAGTAGACGCCGTCATGGACCTTCTCGTAGATGGGCACGACGATGACCATGCCGTACTTCTTGGCCAGGCCCTGCATCTCCTCGGTGGTGGGACCGGGGATGGTCTCCGCCCAGTCGTACCACTTGGAATCCTGCTCTGCGCAGAAGTAGGGGCTGTTGAAGACCTCCTGGAGACAGACCATCTTGGCGCCCTTCTTGGCCGCCTCAGCGATCATCTTGACGTGCTTCTTGACGCACTTTTCCTTGGTGTACTCGGTGGCCGCCTGAATGAGCGCTGCCCTTACGATTCTCGCCATGGAACGGAAGCCTCCTTCGCCCTTGCCGGGCGCTCGCAGTGCCCGAGCGAATGGCCCGGCGCGTCACGGATCGCCCCAGCATATCGCGGCCCGAAGGGCCGGTCAACGCCGAGTGTTGACGACCATCGCGGCGACTCGCCAGCCACTGATCCCTTGCCGGGAGAGCACGTACTTGATGGTGGCCGACCCCTTTTCGAAGGTCGCGTCGTACTCCAGCAGCGCCACTCCCCCGATCAGCGGGACCTCGAAGAGCGAGCGATTCATCGACCGCATCTTCCCCAGGGTCGACTCGGAACTGCGCGCGCGGTTCACGAACTGGTCGAGCGTCTCGTTGGCCTGGAAACCCTCGTCGGTCAGGTGCTTGTAGATGTCCACGATCCGCCCCTCGTTGACGGCCGCAAAGACTTCCCGGCCGAACTGATCGGCGGAGTTCCTGGCCAGGTAGTAGTTGCCCCAGTAGACGGCCATGATGGGGCCGAGGAAGGCCAGGATCGCCTTGAGAATCTGCAGGAGCGGGTTCTTCGCGCGCTCCTCGACGACGTGCTGGGACTCCTTGCGCGCTCGCAGCTTGCGGAGGGCTTCCCTGGGATCGGTCACCTCACACCACCCCTTCCCGACTCAATTCGGCAAGTCGGTCCGAATCTAGCTCCAGCAGCTCGCGCAGCACCTGCTGCGTGTGCTCTCCGAGCAGCGGCGGCGCGCTATGGATCCCGCCCGGCGTCTCGGAGAGCTTCACGGGCAGACCAGTCACCCGGATCGCCCCGGCCTTCTGGTGCTCGAGCTCCACGACCATGTCGCGGGCCAGCACCTGCGGGTGAGTCAGCACCTGCGCCAGGGGCAGGATCGGCCCGTTAGGCACCCCGGCTTTATCCAGCGCACCCCGGATCGCGGCGACGTCCATGCCGGCGAACATCTCCTCCAGGAGCCGCGTCAGCTCCTCGCGGTGCGCCACGCGGTCGCGGTTGGTGGCGAACCGGGGATCTGCTTGCAGGTCCCCACGGCCGAGCGCGTGGCAGAAGGCCTTCCAGAGCGCTTCGCTGCCGACCGCGATGTTGATGGCGCCGTCCCTGGCGCGGTAGCTGGCGTACGGGACGATGGTGGGATGGTCGTTGCCGAGCGGCGTCGGCGACTCTCCGGTGGCGAAGTAGCGGCCGGCCTGGTAGGTGAGCTGCGCGACCTGGCCCTCCAGCAAAGAAGTGTCGACCCGCTGCCCCTGGCCGGTCCTCGCCCGATGGAAGAGCGCCGCAAGGATGCCGAAAGCGCTGAACATCCCGGCGTTGATGTCCCCGACGGCAACGCCGACCTTGAGCGGCCCGCCCCCTTTTTCGCCCGTGAAGCCCATGAAGCCGCCCATCCCTTGGGCAATCAGATCGTAACCGGGCCGGTCGCGATCGGGCCCCGAGGCGCCGAAGCCGGTAATGGTGCAGTAGACGATGCCCGGCGCGATCTTGCAGACGTCGGAGTATCCTAGACCCAACGCCTCCATCGCGCCCGGCCGCGAGTTTTCCACCATCACGTCGGATCGCCGGGCCAGCTCCAGCAGTATCTCCCGCCCGCGGGCGCTCTTGAGATTGAGCGTGATGCTCTTCTTGTTGCGATTGCACGAGAGGTAGTAGCTGGCCTCTCCGCCCTCGAAGGGCGGCCCCCAACCACGCGTGTCGTCGCCCTTGCCGGGCGTCTCGACCTTGATGACCTCGGCGCCCATGTCCGCAAGCATCATCGTGCAGTAAGGCCCGGCCAGCGCCCGCGTCAGATCGAGGACGCGAATGCCGACCAGCGGGCCGCGAGGCGCCTCGCTTCGGGCGCCGCGCCCGGGTGCTCCAGTGCCGTCAGGTTTCATCCGTGCTCCCTCCCGCCCGGCTGGGCGGAAGCCCTCTTGGTCCGGCCCGGCCGAACCGGCGCCATCATACTCGATTCCGATCCGATCGTGGTCGCCCGGCCCGTTTGGCCGCACGCCATCCGGCCGCCATGGGAGCGGGGTTTTGCGGGGGCGGCGGGCAACCGGTCATGCGTTGACACCTCCGGGGCCCTTTGGTAGTGTTTGGACGAACCGGACGCCTCGACCAATCACACTCGAGAGATGAATACACGCCAGATAAGCCTCAAGGCGAAGCTCACGTACGCCTTCTCCCTCATTCCGCTGATGATCCTCATCTTGGCGGTGGCGTGCTTCCTGATTCTGAACAAGAACACGTCGGAGATGGGCATGGAGTTGCGCCTGCAGCTCGACGAGATGCTGAAGGGCCGCGCCTCGCTGCAGAGCGGCTTCCTCAAGCAAGCCCTGGAGGATCAGCTCTCGCTGCTCGGGGCTCGGCTCGAGGCCGCCATCCAGGAACCGCCGCTGAAGGCGCTCGTGTCGGGCGGCGATGCGGTCGGCCCCACGCCCGGCAGGACCAGCGCCACGCTGGAGAGGTCCCCGGGCGCCACCGGCTCCGAGTCGGTGCTCGGTGACGCGTTGAAGAAGATGGGCGCGTCCTTCCTGACCATCGTCGACGCCTCGGGGCGCACGCTCTACCGTGCCACGAACCCGGGAAGAACCGGGGACGAGCTCCTGGCCAAGGACGGCGGAGAGGGTGCGGCAGACCTCAAGAGCCTCTTCGAAAAGGCGGCCAAGGGCGGCCTCGTGACTTCGGTGGAAGTGCTGCCGGCGACCGTGCTGCGCGAAGAGCTGGTCACGGACGCCACGTCCGTTCCGGGCGCGGCCGCGGCCGGCGACAGTCTCGCGGACGTCGCGCGCACCGGGGACGAGGGCCGCGGGCTGACGCTTCTGGCAGCGTGCGCGATTCCAGGAGGCGACGGCCGCACCGCCGCCGTGGCCTTCGCCGGGCTCTTGGTGAACCGCAATTCCCGGCTGCTTGCCAAGCTCCAGGAGGCGGTCGCCGGCGGCGGGTTCGTCGCATTGACGGTGCAGGGCACGCGCGTGCTGAGCTCCGAACCAGGCCGGGACGGGAAGTCTGCGGCGGGGGTCTCCCTCGACAAGGATTTCTGGAGCCAGCTGCAGCAGGACCCGAACAAGCTGGGGGAGTTCGAGACCGGCCTGGGCGCGGCGTTCCTCAAGAGCGCACCGCTCAAGGATCATCGGGACCGTCTGCTCGGCTGCATGCTGTCCGGGGTGTCGGCGGACCTTTCGAGTAAGATTTTGAACCAGATCGACGCAGCCGGCGAGGTCGCGCGCGCCAAGACGCGCAGCGTCATCATGCAGATCGGGCTCATCATCCTGGTGCTCACTCTGGTCGTCGGATACACGCTGAGCATCCGGATCACCGGGCCCATCCAGTACCTGATCGACGTGTCGCGCGCGATCACGGCCGGCGACTACGGCCGGCGGGCGCAGATCGACAGCGGCGACGAGTTCGGGGCCCTGGCGGCCGCGTTCAACGTGATGGCGGCCACGATCAACGACAAGATCCAGAAGGCCGAATCCCTTATCCGCCAGATCACCGATTCGATCGCGCGGCTCTCCAACTCGACGGGCGAAATCTCGAGCATTGTCCAGCGGCAGGTCAGCGGCGCCACCGAGCAGGCCGCCAGCGTCAACGAGGTCACCACGACCTCGGAGGAGATCGCGGCCACGGCCCGCCAGATCGCCGACAACGCGGCCAGCGTCAAGGACATCGCCAACGAGGCCACGCGCGCCTGCGGCAAGGGCACCGACGACACCACTACCGCCATCCAGGGCATGCGCGCCTTGAAGGATCACGTCCAGTCGATCGCCGAGAGCATGCTGGTGCTGGGTAAGAACTCGCAGAAGATCGGCGAGGTGATCAACATCATCGACGAGATCAGCAAGCAGACCAACCTGCTGTCGCTCAACGCGGCGATCGAAGCCGCTGGCGCCGGCGAGGAGGGCAAGCGGTTCGCCGTCGTGGCCGTCGAGGTCAAGCGGCTGGCAGACCGCACGGTCGACGCAACCAAGCAGATCAAGCAGCTCATCGACATGATCCAGAACTCCACCAACAAGACGATCCTGCTGACCGAGGAAGGCAGCAAGTCGGTCGATGCGGGCTTCGAGATGGTCGAACAGGTGGGCAAGTCGCTGGAGAACATCGTCACGCTGGTCAAGAAGACAGCGCGAGCGGCCAACGAGATCAGCCTCTCGACGGGCCAGCAGACCACCGCCACCGACAACATGGCGCAGTCGATCTCCGACGTGAGCCGCGTCGCAGGGCAGGTTCTCAAGAGCTCGGAGGACACGCGCAAGGCGGTCGCAGACATCAACGACCTGGCGGACCAGCTCCGCAAGCTCGTCAGCGAAGACGACACGCCCCGCGCAAGTTAGGGGTTGCTCACCACAGTCAAAAGGAGCCTGGCCAGGGCCGCGCGGATGACGCGGGCGCGGGCGCGCTTTTACGCCGTGCTCCTGCACGAGTTCTGGCTTTCGCTGGCCGTCTTTGCCGGCGTCGCCGCCGTCGGCGGTTTCGTCATCGTCCGCATGCACGAGGCCGCCCGGGGGCACTCCTACGTCGAGGGAGTCTGGGTGGCCATCTCGCTGATGTTCCTGCAGTCCTCCTTGCCGTTCCCCTCGGCATGGCCCGTGCAACTGCTCTACTTTGCCCTGCCGGTACTCGGGATTGCGTTGGTCGCCGAGCAGGTCGTCCGCTTCTGTATCCTCGTCTTCAACAAGGAGAACCGTCTGGAGGATTGGTACGTGGCACTAGCATCGACCTACTCCAAGCACTACATCGTCTGCGGTCTCGGGAACGTCGGCTTCCGCGTCGTGAACCACCTGCGAAGGTTGGGCAAGGACGTCATCGTCCTGGAGCTCCATCCCGACGGGCAGTTCGTAAAGGAGATCCAGGACAAGGGTGTGCCGGTCGTGACGGGTGACGCCCGGCGAGTAGACCTGCTGCGCAATGTCGGCGCCGAACGCGCCGAGGCGATCCTGGCCGTGACCGACAACGACCTGGCGAATCTCGAGATCGTCATGGACGCCCGCCAGATCAACCCGGAGATCCGGGTCGTGCTGCGGATGTTCGACGACAACCTCGCCGCCAAGGTCAAGAAGGCGTTCAACATCCAGGTCGCTTTCAGCGCCTCCGGACTTGCCGGACCGGCCTTCGCGGCCGCCAGCACCAGCACCGCCGTCCGGCAGTCCTACGTGGTGCGCGAGGACATCTACCACGTCGCCGAATTCACGGTGAGCAGCCGCTTCGACGGGAAGACCGTACACGACGTCCAGAGCCAGTACCCGTGCAGCGTCCTGGCCGTGGTCCGGGGCGACGCCCGCCAGCCATTCCCCCCCGCCGGCCGGCTTCTGGCCCGGGGCGACCTGCTAGTTGCGGCCGCCGCGCTCGAAACCATCGCCGCGATGGAGCAAGCCGTCTAGGCAGTAGACAGTAGACAGTAGGCAGTAGTCAGTAGACGGCGCATCGAGCGCGACTCCCGCTGGAGCCGAGGCTCCTCGATTCTCAATTCTCGATTCTCCCCCCCCCCAGCTACCTGCTCGCGAGTCCCGCGCGCTCGCGCTTGAGCTCGGCGATGGTGGCTCGCAACTGCTCCACGGTCTTCGGAGTCTTCTTGCGGATGATCTGGCGGATCTGTCCCTGTCCGTCGACGACCACGAGGTTCATGCGATCGCGCGTCGTGTTGTAGGCGCGCTGCAGGTCTCTCTTCCAGTCCACGACCCAGCGGATGGTGGTCCGCTGGAAGAGGTCGCGCTCCTTCTCGGAGAGGCTCTGCCACATCTGCTCCAGGAACTTGTCGACCTCCCGGCGGATGCTGTCGACGGCGTTGCTGCGGGAGACGATGAACGGGATCCGGCCGGGATAGAGCACGTTGATGAACACCAGGTCCGGATCGCCCATGTAGTCGATGGACTGATCTTCGAGCCAGACGCGAGCCTCTTCCTCGTTTTTCTGGTCCACGAAGCTGAGAATGCAGATGCGGCCGGAGTAGCCGGCCAGCGAGATGCGCTTTCCGTAGAGATCGTTCTGGCGGAACTCGGGAGCCATCTGGTAGTCGAAGACGCGGTCCAGCCGGTCGACGAATCCGTTGACGGCTTCCAGCAGGCCCTCCGGCTGTGAGCCCTTGTAGGCATCCTGCGCGGCGCCAGGTGCGGCCACCGAGAGCGCGGCCGCGGCGGCGGCGACGAGGCGGATCTTCAGAGCCCTCCCGTTCTTGGCAACCATGACACCTCGCGATGCTCGCCCGGCCTGCCGTTCGGGCGCCGAGTTGACTCGAACCCGGGCCGATGCTAGATTGGTGCGGCCGCAGGGAGCCGCCATTCTCCTTATCGGATAGCCCCTGTCCGGCCTTGATTGACAAGCCCAAAGAAGCGCGATGGTCCGCAAGCGAAGCCTGGCCCGGCAAGTGGCCATGAAAGTACTTTTCCAGCTCTCTCTCGTCGAGACAGACATCTCCGAGGCGCTCGAGTACTTTCGAGAGGATCTCAGTCTGGCCGAGGACGTCGTCCTCTTCGCCCGCGAGCTGGTCGACGGCACCGCCAGCCATTTCGAGGAGATCGACAAGCTCTTGCGCGGGTACCTGGAGAAGTGGGACCTCGACAGGATCGGCAATGTCGAGAAGGCCATCTTGCGGCTCGCAACGTTTGAGCTCCTGTATCGCAGCGAAATCCCCCCGCGCGTGACCATTAACGAGGCCGTCGAGATGTCCAAGGAGTACAGCTCCGTGACGGCCGGGAAGTTCATCAACGGCGTGCTCGATCGCGTCGCCAAGAGCCGGAGTTCCGAGAAGGCCGTTTGAGCCACCGATTGCTCATGACGTCGTAGATTGATTCGCTGCCGACTCGCTGCCTCGAGCCGAAACCTCCGCCAACACTTTGAGCCTCCCCACGCCGAACGCGCTGCGCCTGCTGGTCGATAGTTCCCTCTCCCAGCTCCGGGCGCCCCTGGAACAGGTCCATGCCCGACTCCCCCTGGAGATCACGTGGCAGCCCGGCGGCCAGGACGTACAGGTGGGCCGCTTCCACCTCCTGTTGCTGGCCCGCTCGCCGGAGAACGAGCGGCTGGCGGCTGCATTCGGGGAGAGGGTCCTGCTGGTGGGCGGTGAGCCTGGAGCTCGCGTGCTGCCCGATCTGCCCGACGTGCTCTCGCTGGAGCTCATCCTGGGATTGAGCCGCGATCTGCTGGAGCGCGATCAGCAGGTCGCCGACAGCCGCGCGCTGCTCTCGGAGCTTTCCCTGATGAGCCGGATGACGGGGCTCGAGGAGAAGGTCCAGTGCGTCGCCTCCACCGTGATGAACGTGACCCGGTCCGACGGCTCGCGGCTGCTGCTGGCGGAACCGGACGGCAGCTTCCGGATTCTCGATTCGGACGGAACCTCCCACACGCAGACTCTGGAACCGGCCTCGTTCCTGGCCAACATCGCGCGGCGGCGCCAGAGCGTCATCGTACCGGCCGACGAGTGTACCCACGACGCGGTCATCGCGATGAGCGACCTGCGCGGCAGACCCGCCCACGCCCTGGCCATCAGCCTGGTCAGCGAGGGCCGGCTCGTCGGGCTTCTCGTGGCCAGCCGCTCTGCCGGCGCTCCCTCGTATCTCCAGGACGACATCTCCCAGGCGCTCGTCATTGCCAGCGCCGCGGCCATCGCGCTCGACAACTTGCGGCTCTACCGGGAGGTGCGCGATTCCTACGACCGGCTCGTCGCCACCCAGAAGCAGCTCTTGCAGGTCGAAAAGCTCTCGTCGCTGGGGCAGCTCTCCGCCGGCATCGCCCACGAGATCAACAACCCGCTGTTCGTGATCATGGGCAACCTCGAGCTGGCCATCGAGCGCGTCGAGGGCCGGCTGAGGGACTACCTGAAGAAAGCGCTCTCCAACGCCGAGCGGATCAAGAAGATCGTCTTCGACCTGCGGGAGTTCTACGCGCCTTCCCGGAACCTCTTCGTCGAGCTGGACCTCAATCGCATCCTCGAGAATGCCATCCCCATCGTCAGCCTTCAGTCGCAGTCCGGCCGCGTCAACTTCAAGCTGGAGCTGGGCGAGGGCCTACCCTCAGTCCGCGGCGACGACAATCAGCTCCTCCAGGTGTTCACGAACCTGCTGCTCAACGCAATCCAGGCGATGCCCGAGGGCGGAGACGTCATCGTCGGCTCCCGGTACGCAGCCGGCCAGGTCCTCGTGGAGGTCAGTGACACGGGGGTCGGAATTCCTCCGGAGCACCTGAGCCGCGTCTTCGACCCCTTCTTCACGACCAAGCGGGACTGGACGGGAACCGGCCTGGGGCTGTCCGTCACGCACACCATCGTGGAGAATCACCACGGCTCCATCGAGGTCGAAAGCACGGTCGGGACCGGCACCACCTTCCGCGTGCGGTTGCCTGCCGTTCCGAGCACCGCGCCCGCCGTCGAGGTCGACCTCGCGCTCAAGAAGTTGCCGACAATCACCAATACAAGCTTGAGCGTCCTGGTGGTCGACGACGACGAGCACATCCGCGAGTACATCCAGACCGTGCTTTCCGACAGCGGTCTTGCCAGCGACGTCGCCGGCAATGCAGCCGAAGCTCTGACCCTGGCCCGCAGGAAGCCCTACGACCTCATCTTCCTCGACAACAAGATGCCCGGAGCCAGCGGCCTGGAGTGCGTCGGCGACCTGAGGTCCCAGAACCCCGCCTCGAAGGTCGTGCTGCTCACCGGCACCGTCACCGTGGAGGAAGACGAGATCCGCGACCTGGGATTCTGGGGAATGCTGAGAAAGCCGTGCTCCAGCTCCGACATCCTCGAGGTCGTGAAGCGAATCGCCGACGGGTGAGCGGGGGTCAGATGAAGTCCCGGAAGAGCTCCGCGCGCGGGCGAGGAATCACCTGCTTGGACACCAGCATCCCGAGCTCGCCGATGGTCTGAGCGCCGGCCTCGACGGCCGCGGTGACGTCGGCGACCGAGCCGGTGAGCAGCATGTAGGCCTTGCCGCCGATCGCCATCGCAGCGTGCAGCCGGAAGAGCGTGACGTCCGAGGTCTTCACGGCGGCGTCGGCGCCCTGGATGCCGGCCACGACGCTGAAGGACTCGAGAATTCCAAGGGCACCCACGGTGTCGTGTTTCAGCTCCACCGTGCCCGCCAGCGCCGGGAACACCTGAGGGTGTACGTTCGGAATGACGAGCCGGTCGATCAGCCCGCGCCCGGCGGCATCGGCCCCCGCCCCCACGCTTGCGGTGACGGCCGCGACGTCGCCTCCGCAGAGCACCATGTACTTGCCTGAGCAGATGGTCCTGGCCACCAGCAGCTTGACGTCCGCGGCCTTGAGCATGGCGTCCTGCACGTTGTAGCCAGTGGCGATGCTGGACAGCTCGATCATTCCGATGGCGTTGTAGATGTCGGGCACGGGTGTCTCCTCTTCGAGGCCGGACTCACTCGGGGACGATGACGACGGAGTTCGAGACGCTCTTGACGGTACCGCTGACCGGGGCATGCACCGGCGCTCCCAGCTTCCCGGCCGGAATGCTGCCGATGAGCTCACCCTCGCGCACGCGCTGGCCGGCCGAGACGGTCGCGACGGCGGGCACGCCGGCGTGCTGCTGCAAGAGGACCGTCAGCTCGGCGGGCCGCGCGAGCTCTTCGCTCAGCGGACCCTTGTTGAGGTAGCGGTCGATGCCGAGCTTGACCATGAGCTTGCCGAGCGGGATGTGGCGGTACGGTTCCATCGGGTGCGCCACGCTGTACTCGGGGCCCAGCTCCTCGCGAGGCCAGGACTTGCCTTCAGCGCGGAGCTGCTTCTTCGATTGCACGCAGGCATTCCGGGGATCCAGATCCTCGGGGCACGCGTAGAGCGTGCAGAGATTGCACTCGCAGCAGAACTGCGTGCCGAGGATCATCCGCGTGCCGACCTCGTGAAAGCCCAGGTTCCGCATCGCCTTGTGCGGCTCGATGGGGTGGCCCAGCAGGAATCGCGGGCACATCTCGGTGCAGAAGCTGCACTGGTCGCAGGCGCTTCGGCCGATCTGGTCGATGACGGGCTGCTTGCGGCTTTGCCCGTGGATCAGGTCGTGGTCCCTCGGAAGCACGACCAGCCCGCCTGTCGTCTTCGTCACGGGCTTTGCGAAGTCGGTCACGAGCTTCCCCATCATCACGCCGCCCTCCAGCGCCGCGATCGGCCCCTCGATGTTCGGGCCGCCTGCCAGCGCGAGGCAATCCGCCAGTGGCGTCCCGATAGGCACCTGGATGGTGACGGGATGCTCCACCGCGCCAGCCACGGTCAGGTACTTGCGGGTGACGGGCCGGTCCCAGAAGACGTTGAGCAGCGTCTCCACGTTCACGACCAGCGCGTTGACGGCCAGCGGGATCTGGCCGGGCGGGATGACTCGCCCCGTCACGGCGTGCACCAGCAGGAATTCGTCGCCGGCCGGGTAGAAGTCGCGAAGGTGGTGGACCGAGAGCGGCGCGCGCGCCTGCTTCTCGAGCAGGGCGATGACGTCGACGTACTTGTCCTTGATCCCGACCACGCCCCGCTTGGCGCCCAGCAGCCGCACGAGCCCCTCGAGGCATTCCAGCAGCTCC
Source organism: Candidatus Wallbacteria bacterium (assembly GCA_016213845.1). Lineage (GTDB taxonomy): Bacteria > Muiribacteriota > UBA6191 > JACPRK01 > JACPRK01 > JACPRK01. The sequence goes on along the minus strand of JACQZN010000031.1, from coordinate 189,059 downwards.
GTCGAGTGCCGCTTGAGGAGCTCCTTGTCCTTGTGGAGGAGCGGCTCGCACTCCGCGGCGTTGACGATCACGGTGTCGACCCCGGTGGCCTTGAGCTTCACGTGCGTGGGGAAACCGGCCCCGCCGGCTCCGACGACTCCATTGGCCTCCACCCGGGCGATGTCGATCGAGAATCCCACGGTTCCTCCCTCAGTTGGTGAGACCACGCAGCGGCGCCGGGAACCGGCCGCCCCTGCCGATGAGCTTGTCGCAGCGGAACGGGCTGACGGCCATCACAGGCCCGCCGCCCAGAAGACCGCCGAACTCCACCCGGTCGCCGGCCTTCTTGCCCGGCGCCGGGATGATGCGCACGGCCGTGGTCTTGTTGTTGACGATGCCGATGGCGGCCTCGTCGGCGATGATCCCGGCCAGAGACTCGGCGGGCGTGTCCCCCGGCACCACGACCATGTCGAGCCCCACCGAGCAGACCGCCGTCATCGCCTCGAGCTTTCCGAGATCGAGCGCGCCCGCCGCGACGGCCTCGACCATCCCGGCGTCTTCCGTCACAGGGATGAAAGCACCCGACAGCCCGCCCACGTGGGTGCTCGCCATCGCCCCGCCTCGCTTCACGGCGTCGTTCAAGAGCGCCAGCGCGGCCGTCGTCCCGGGCGCGCCGCAGCGCTCCACCCCCATCTCCTCGAGGATGTTGGCGACCGAATCGCCGACTTGCGGGGTCGGCGCCAGCGAGATGTCCACGATCCCGCGCGGCGCCCCCAGCCGCTCGGCCACCTCGCGCAGGATCAGCTCTCCCACGCGCGTCAGCTTGAACGCCATCCGCTTGATGACGTCGGCCAGCTCGTCGATCGAGACGTCGGGATAGAGCCCGACCACGTGCCGGATCACGCCTGGCCCGCTGATGCCGACGCTCACGGCCGAATCCCCCTCCCCCATCCCGTGGAAGGCGCCCGCCATGAACGGGTTGTCCTCCGGCGCGTTGGCGAAGACCACCAGCTTGGCGCACGCCAGCCCGCTCCGCGCGGAGGAGAGCCGGGCCGCCTCCTTGATCACGCCGCCCATGATCCGCACGGCGTCCATGTTGATGCCGGCCCGCGTGCTGGCGACATTCACGCTGCCGCAGAGCCGCTCCGTGGACGACAGCACCTCCGGGATCGAGTCCAGGAAGCGGCGGTCCCCGGCCGTCATTCCCTTCTGCACCAGCGCGCTGTAGCCGCCAACGAAATTGACGCCGAGCTCGCCCGCCAGCGAATCGATGAGCTTGGCGATCCGCATCGGACCCTCTCGCGGGGCGCTCTCGAGCAGCCACGCCAGCGGCGTCACGGCGATGCGCCGGTTCGCCACCGGGATGCCCAGCTCCTCGCTCACCTCGTCCACCGTCCGCACCAGGTTCTTCGCCAGCGACTGGAGCTTGCGCGCTATCCGCCGCTCCATCGCCGAAAGATCGCTGTCGGCGCACTCCCTCAAGCTGATGCCGAGCGTGACGGTGCGGATGTCGAAATGGTCCAGCGCGACCGTCGACAGCGTCTCGAGGACCTCCTCGAACTGGTAGCGCATCGGTCCCTTCCCCTCAGACCCTGTGCATGAAGCGGAAGAGCCGCTCCTGCTGCACGATCGCCTTCAGCCCCAGGTCCTCGGAGGCGCGCTCGAGCTGACGGCGCAGGCTGGCCACCGTCGTGTCGCTCGAGGCACAGTCGGCGACGATGAGGGAGAGGAACATCCCGTCGATGATCTTCTGCGTGATGTCCACGATGTTGACGGAGTGGTCGGCCAGCACGCGCGTGATCGTAGCGAGAATACCAGGCCGATCGGCGCCCATCACCGAGATGACGAGGCGCTCTCGACCGTTCTCGCGCTGCCAGGGACGTGGGTAGACGGTGTCGGCCATCGGGCCTCCAGACTAGCACAGGGCGCCCGCCCCGGAGAAGCGCGTCAGGCGCCCGCGACGACCCGGATGGCGCGAGCCGGACAGATCCACGCGCACTCGCCGCATCCCGTGCAGCGCTCTCTCGACACCTCGGGCGGACCGGCCGCCGACCAGGCCAGCGCCCGCGGCCGCTCCGGACAGGCGCGCACGCAGTAGTCGCACGGCTGGCCGCTCGAGAGCAGACAGTCGGCCGTGCGGACGTCGGCCACGCCCAGCCGCACGAGCCAGCGAGTCACAGGCGAGAGCGCGCCGGGGCTGCAGGCGGCCACGCACGGAAATCCGTCGCAGAGCTTGCACGGCCCCTCGTCGGGCAAGAGCAGCGGGTATCCGGAGTGCTCGCCCGTCTCGGGGCCGGCCTTGCGGATGACCATCGGCGGGCAGGCTCGAATGCAGTCGTCGCACCGGGTGCAGGACTGCCGGAATCGCGCCAGGGAGCCCGCGCCCGGTGGCAGCACGGGCCGCGCCTCGACAGCGCGCCGCATGTTCTCCTGGGCCTGCTGCTGCACCGCATCCAGCGCGGCCTGGGCCGCCCCCGCCATCCGCTCTGCGGCGGTGGCAAGGGCGTGTGCGAGCAAGCCGCGCCGGCTGACCGTTCGGCTCGCGTCGGCCATCACATCACGCTCGTCCGCATCTCCATCGGCTGCTTGAGCAGCCAGAGGCTGAAGATGCTGAAGGCGATCATCCCGGCCAGCATCGGCCACTGACTGGCGCGCGCCGCGCGGCGGTTCTCGAACAACCGGGCCGCGATCCGGCTGGCCGCCCAGAGGCTGTACACGTGTCCGATACCGACCAGCGCGACCTGCAGCACCCAGAGCACGTCCAGCGACACCATCGGCGGCACCGTCCAGCTTCCCGTGCCGAGCAGGTCCCAGCCTCTGCCGAGCGGGTCGCTCAGCAGCACCAGGACCTTCGGCCCCTCCATCAGCAGGTGCTCCAGGTTGTGAGCGAGGTGATAGAAGAGCGCGATCGGCAGCACGCAATAGGCGTATCGGATGAAGTAGTCGCGATAGCGCACTTCGGCGGCCGGCGGATGGACCCAGGCGGCCATCGCGCGGCTGACGGCGACCAGACTCGCATAGAGCGCCACGGGCAGCGCCATCAGCGCAGCCATCCCGAGCGAGAAGGCCGCCGTCTGCCCCACGGACACGAGCGATGCGATGACTCCTGTGACCTCGCGCCAGGCCGGCGTCATCGTCAAGCCATGGAACCCGCTGATCGCCAGCATCAGGAGCGCCAGGTAGGCCTCGTCGGCCCGCGGCCGCCCCGGTGCGGCAAGGTCTGCTCCCCAGGGCCGGGCGTTGACGGCGACGTTGCCGTGCGGGCACGACTGCAGGCATTCGGTGCACTGGATGCAGTAGGTGTTGGCTTTCATGGTCGCCAGGTACTCGAAGGTCGGGCAACCGTAGGCATCCTTCCCGCCGCGCACGCACTCGCGGCCCGTGCAGGTGCCGCACACTCCGGTGTCGCGCGCGCGGATCTCGATCGGCGCGAAGAGGGCGTAGAGGCCGCTCACCCGGCCCACGAGGCAGCCGTATCGGCAGAAGCTCTTTCGATCGAAGAGGAACGCGCAGCCCACGGCCAGCGCAAGCATCAGCAGGCCCAGGGCGGCCGTGGCCCACGGACGCGACGTGACGCCGAAGCCGAGCTCGATCCAGGTCAGGCCGACGAAGAGCGCCGTGGCCGGCCAGATGTTGCGCAGCGACCTGGGCCACGGCATCCCCAGCCCGCCGCCAGCGGCCGTGCGGCGCCAGAGGCTCCCACGCTCCATCCAGCCTGCGATGGCATCCCATGGGCAGACGAAGCACCACGCCTTGCCCGCGTACATGATGAGCAGTACCAGGCCGCCCCACCAGACGGTCCAGGTCATCAGGGGTGCCACGTTTCGCGCCGGATTCTGGTCGCCGAAGAGACCTGCGATGAGGATCACCGCGAACGCCAGCACGAAGATCGCCTGCGCCACGAACCTGAGCGGCCGGGACGTGAGGAGCGCCCGCACCGGCGCCAGGCGCGTCAGCTCCAGTCGCGCTCCGGCTCCCCCCGCGGTCCGCCCTTCGCCGCGCTCCAACGCCAGGAACGAGACGAGCAGGATGGCGGCGATCGAGACGTAGTACATCCAGGGCGGGATGCCCCACATGCGGTGCATGAAGTGAGCGGCCGGATCGGCCTGGAACTCGGTACGATGCGCCTCGCTGCAGAGCCGGTGGGTCGTACCCAGGTAGGTGGCCGGGAATCCGTTGCCGGCGGCGACGCGCGACTTGCAGACCAGACATCGCTCCCCGGCGTGTGCGGCGGGGGCCTTGACGAACTCCTTCTTGCAGTAGTCGCTACAGAAGCGGAAGATCTCGCCGTCGTGCTCGATACCGGCGTCCCACGCGGGATTGACCTCCATCCCGCAAATGACGTCGCGAGAGCTCGCGGCGCGAGCGGAAGCTCCGGCTGCGGCGGGCGCGTCGCGCGGCGGGCGCGCCGCCGGCATGTTCGCCCAGCAGACGGCGAGGAGTGCGGCGGCCAGCACTGCGTGCGGCAGCAGCAGGGCGGCCCAGTCGCGCGCGGCTCTGCCTGTCATGCCGCTCTGCCCTCGGCACGGGCGCGGCGCGCGCGCTTGATCCGGATCGCCCGGACGGTCACCAGCAAAGTGAGCATGACACCTCCGAAGAGTGTCACCACGGCCCCCGCCGGGCTCGGGTTGCCCGCCACGATCGGGAACGGAATCGATTCTGGCTTACCTTCGACGTCGAACGTCAGCTCGACCCAGTAGTCGCCGGCCCCCGGAAACGTCACGGTCGTCTTGTGCGGAACCTCGCACGGGACGACGCGGACCGCGGGAGCCAGCGGCTCCGGGTCCGAGAAGAGTCGCGCTCGCAGCACGCGAATGCCGATCTCGCCCTCGTAGGCGCGGCCCGAGGTTCGATCCTTGATGTAGACGGCGATGATCGTCTTCTCGCCGGGGACCGGATTGCCCGGATAGCTCGTGAGCAGGATGTCGTAGGGGCCCGCGGCGGCCGGATACTCCAGCTGCGGGACCTGCGGGTAGTTCTCCTTGTACGCGTAGTGCGGCAGGCCCAGGATGTGGTGCGCCTGGAGCGGCATTGCCAGCACGAGACCGAGCAGCAGCGCGACGGGGGGCGCCGAGGAGCGGAAGGGGGCGGAGCTTGTTCCCAGGCGGAAAACGAGCGCGTCCTCAGGGCAGTGACGGATGCAGGCGGCGCAGTTGTCGCATTCCATCCGGGCCGATTCACGCACGGGGTTCAGGCCGGGCTCGCAGACCGGAACGCACTCCTTGCACCCGGTGCACTTGGCGGCGTCGAGCCGCACGCGCAGCGGCCTGAGCGCCCCGAGCAGCGCATAGAGAGCGCCGCCCGGACACATCGTGCGGCACCACCACCTGGGCGAGACGAAGAGCTCCACGGCCACGATCAAGCCCAGCACGGCCAGCGAGCCGACAGCCGCGGTCTGGAAGATCCAGCCGTGAGCGGCCCTTCCGAGCACTGCCGGCGGATAGACGAGGGCGAAGAACGGCAGCCCCAGCACCGCCGCGGCGGCCAGGCCGACGGCCAGCAGCACGTACTTGTTGGCGCGCGAGAACCGGACGTCGGCAGGAGGGATCTCGGCGAAGGCGAGCAGGCCGCGCAGCTTGCCGGTAAGCTCGAAGAGCACATTGGCCGGGCAGAGCCAGCTGCAGAAGACGCGGCCCAGTAGGACGGTGAGCAGGATCGGCACGAGCGCACCGAGCAGCAGTGGCCAGTGCACTCGCTTGCTGGCGGCCAGTGCCTCCGCGGCGGCGAGCGGGTCCGTGAGGTCGAGCCCGAGGACACGCATCGACCAATGGGTCCCCTTGCAGGAGTCGAGAAAGGCCTGAGGCGAGGGCAGGCGGCCGACGGCCTGGTGGACGGCCAGCAGCACGGAGCCACGCCAGCCGCGGGTGAGTGTGGGGTCCTCGATGGCGCGGGTGGCGCGGTAGTGCGCGTAGAGCGAGAGCGTCACGAGCGCCAGGACCAGGGCGATCGAAGCGATCTGTACGAGTCTGCGTAGCGCCTGCACGGCGCGGTGGAATCGCTGCCGGTGCGTGGTGGCGCGTGCCGTGGGCGAGCTTGTCTGATTCATGCCAGCTCCCGGGTTGGCTTGATTCGGATGGCGGGATCGCCGCGGAGGATGACGCGGCAGATCTCCTCGCAGAGCCCGCAGCCGGCGCACTTTTCGGCGAAGACGACGGGTGCCAGGAAGGCACCAGGCTCCAGTGCGATTGCGCGCTCCCTGAGCGGGCAGACCATGTAGCACTCGCCGCACGGCCCGCGCCGTTCCAGGGCCGCTGTGGCCTCCGTCGCGGCGCGGCCGGCCGCGCGCAGCTCCGACTGCTCGGCCCGGATGCGCTTGGCCTTGTGCGATAGGCAGAGATCCTCGCGGAGCTCCACAGTCGCCATCCGCGCCTTGGCGCGCTCTCGCGGCTCCAGGCGGCCCAGGGCCGGCGTGGGGCAAACTTGAGTGCACTTCATGCAGAGCGTGCAGGCGCGCAGGCTGGCGTCGACGTAGGGCGTGTGCTGGTGTCGCCCCCAGGATTCTCCGAAGAACTGGATGGCGCCGGGCTCGCAAGCGTCCTGGCAGCGGTAACAACGGATGCAGGCCGCGAGGAAAGCGCCGTCCTCGAGGGCGCCCGGTGGCCGCACGACCGGTCGGCCGCGCGTCGTCGTGGTGGTCGCGGGGTACTCCGGAGCGCGCGGGCGCATCGCTTCCTGCGCAAGTCCCAGGAGCGCGCCGGCGCCGGCGACGCGGGCACCGCCGGCCAGAAGCCGCCTGCGGCTCAGACCCGCCATCGGTCCTCCTCGCGAGGGACAATCCGGATCGCCTGCGGGTATCGGATGCAGACGCGGGCGCAGAGCCCGCAACCGACGCAGGCCTCCGAGACGATCGTCGGCCGTTCCCAGAGCCCCAGCGTCATCGCCTTCTGCGGGAACGGGCACGCCCGGTAGCAGGCGCCGCAAGTCCAGCCGATGTAGGAGTAGCAGAGCGAGGTGTCGAGCACCGCGGTGCCCATCGTGACCTTCTCGCGGATCTCGTCGGCGTCGCGGCGGACTTTTTGGAGCGCACCCGACGGGCAAGCCTCGGTGCACTTCAGCCAGTCGCCCTCCTGCTTGTTGCATAGCATGCAGGCCTGCCGGCGGGCGCGGATCGCCGGCGTCGAAGCGCGCGCCTTTCCTGCCGAGGCGTCGAGCGGCAGGATGGCCTGGTTCGGACATGCCTCCACGCATCGGAGGCAGCGGATGCACCGAGCCAGGAACTCGCTCTCCGGGAGAGCCCCCGGCGGTCGGACGATTCCCGTCGTGGCCCCTGCGGCTGGCCCGGCGCCCGCGCCGCCGAGGAGCGCGCAACCGGCAGCCGCGCCCACGGTGGCCACGGCGTTTTTCAGAAACTCGCGGCGACCTGAAGCGGCCGGCGGAAGAGAGCCCGACGGCTCAGGTTCGCCGGTGGCCGGGCCTGAGCCCGGCAATCTCGCCTCAGGACCGCCGCCTTCATCCATCGGTCCTCACACCTTCTCGATGCGGGCCGCCAGCTTCTTGTAGTCGGCCTGTCCGCTGACGGGGTCCCACGCCCGGTGGCTGACCGAGTTGACCAGCCACCGGTTCTTGGTCGGGTCGGCGCTGTCGGCGACCGACAGGTTCCACGGGCTGAACATCAGCCCCGGGGGCACCTCGGTGCGGGCCGGGCGTATCAGGCTGTCGACGCCCACGGAGGCTCGGGCCTCGTAGCTGCCGCGGCGCGTCACGATCCGGACCTTCTGGCCGTCTTCGATTCCGAAGCGCTTGGCGTCGTCGGCGTTGAGCTCGATGTACTGTTCGGGCACCAGGCGCAGCGTGGTCGCGCCGCGGATCGTCTTGGCGGAGTGGAAGTGCTCGTAGACGATGCCGAGCGACAGCCAGAACGGGTAGACGTCCTTGGCCTTGTGGTCGTCGATGGTGAGCTTCGGGTCGTCGTAGACGGCCAGGTCGGGCAGCTCGGGCGTGAGCGCGTTGTCGCGAGCCTGCTCGAGCAAGTTCTTGCGCTTCTGCGCGGTCGCCTCGGCCAGCTCGTCGATCAGGTAGGGGCCGGCGCCGGGCTTGGAGCGGTGGCCGTAGGTCATCAGCTTGGCGGTGATCTCCTCGAGGCGGGAGTAGTCCTGCTCGCAGAGCTTGAACTTGGCCTTACCGTCGGGGTGGCGGAAGGTGCCGTAGGGCTTGCCGGCCCAGCCCTCCTGGCCCAGGTAGCGGCGGGGCGTCCCGCCCTGTCGGGCGATGTCGGCCGTCGGGGCGGGCCACTGCACGCCGCGCAGCCGGCGGAGCTGGTCGTAAGGGCTGACGCCGTCTTCCTTCTCGACGTCCAAGAGGCCCGAGAGGTCGGCGTCGCTGCCCTTGCTGGCCCGGATGATGTCGCGGAAGATGTCTTGCGGGTCGTAGGCCATGATCCCGTTGCCCATCTTGATGGTCTTCTGGTAGGGGATGATCTTGGCCATGTCGAGCCCGAGCTTCTTGCCGATCGACACGGCCTTGTCGATCGCCAGGTCCATGTCGGGCCGGCAGTTGGGCGGCGGGTTGATGGTGCCGTCGCAGACGTAGGCCCGGCGCTCGGACTGGATGTAGGTGCCTCCGGTCCACTCGCCCCAGGTGGCGGCCGGGAAGATGACGTCGGCGTACAGGTTGTTCGGGGCGTGGCGGTAGATATCCTGGACGACCACGAACATGCGGGTGAGCGCGGGGCGCACCAGCGTGTCGAGATCGGGCATGTGGATGTGGGTGGTGTAGATCCAGAACATCGCCAGCAGGTCGCCCTTGAGCGCCCGCTCCATCATCCCCATGACCATTCCGGGAACGGGCATGACGCTCGTCGCCTGCATGCGGTCTCTGGGGACGCGCCAGCAGTCGGCGATGTGGTCGCGCCACTTGTCGTTGGTGAGCGGCTGGTTGAACGGCAGGCGGCCGGTCAGACCGCCCATCAGCCGCTCGCTCATCGCGTTGGGTTGTCCGGTCTGGGAGTGGCTTCCGCAGCCCGGGCGGCCGACGTTTCCTGTGAGCAGGTGGAGGTTGATGAGGCCGATGGTGTTGTGCTGGCCGTGGAGCATCTGGTTGTAGCCGATGCCCCAGAAGGTGAGGACGCCGCCCTTGCCGCGCTGGCGGCCCTTGATGGACGCGGCCGCCCAGAGCTCTGCGATCTTCTCGATCTGCTCGACGGTGACGCGGCCGCGATCGAGCTTCTTCAAGCGCTCGATGACTTGCTGGGGCGAGTAGCGCGTCTTGACGCCCTCGACGTACTCCTTCCAACCGTTGGTGTTCTTCTCCAGCCACTCCTCGGGCATACAGGCCTCGGGGTGTTTGGTGAGAAGGACGTGGGCGATGGCGTTGTGGTAGCTGATGTCTCCGTTCAACGTCTGGAGGTGGTAGCTCGTGCGCGGGTTGATCGCTTCCAGGCCGATGACCGTGCCGGTGCGCCTCGGGTCGCTCACCAGAGTCGGAATATCTTTCGACTTCTTGTGGTCCGCGACGCGCCAGAAGAGGATCGGGTGGGCTTCGCGGGCGTTGTGTCCCCAGAAGGTGATGAAGTCGGCTTCCTCGATGTCCTCGTAGCTGGTCGGCGGCGCGTCGGAGCCGTAGCTGTGAAAGTAGCCGGTCGCGGCGCTCGTCATGCACATGCGCGCGTTGGCCTCGATCGAGTTGGAGCCGATGACTCCCTTCATCAGGAGGTTCTCGATCCACTGCGCTTCCATCGTCAACTGGCCGGAGCCATTCAGTCCGATGGTGTTGCTGCCCTTCTGCTTGACGATCTCGGCGATCTTCTCGGCGACCAGCTCCTCGGCCTCCTCGTAGGTCGCCTCCCGGAATACGTCGTCGTCGAAACGGCCCTTCGTGGCCGAGACGTGGCCGTTCAGCGGGTCGCTCATGTCCTTGCGAACGAGGACCTTCGTCAGGCGGTCGCGGTAGATAGGCTCATGGGCGTTCAAGCCCTTGATGCACTGGATGCCCTTGTTGGTCGGGTGCTTCTTGTCGGGCACCATCCCGACGACCTTGCCGTCCTGCTCCTTGATGAGCGTGCCGCAGCCGACTCCGCAGTACGGGCAGGCAGCCTGCAGCAGCCGCACCCCTGCCGGGGTCTCGGCGGGCGCCTCCGTGGTCGCGGCGACCAGCTCCGCGGGCATCAGCTCGCAGGCCGCGCACGCGACGCCGGTGCCGCTCGCCATCTTCATGAACTCTCTGCGGTTGAAGTCCACAGGGCCTCTGTCTCGTGCCATCGTCCGACCTCCAGGTGCCGGGTCTAGGGGCGCGCTCGCCGCCTGAAAACGTTCTTGGTTGATTCGAGATTTCTCGTTTCGCTGCTGCGGGGTTCCATCCCCCTCACTCGGTGCGGATCGGCTCGGGCCGCTCGGCCGGGATCGTTCTCGGAGGGGGTGTCCGCTTCGACCACTGCCGGATGTAGGCGACGATCTCGTCGATCTCCTCGGAGTCGAGCTCGTCGACGCCTTGCGAGCCCAGGCCGAATGGACGCATCGCCGTCCCGGCCCGCCCGCGTGCGATGGTCGCTTGCAGGAACCCGTCGGTCGCGGCCGCCAGGAACTCCTCGTTGTTGAGCGCGGGCGCCCAGACCGAGAAGCTCGCCGTGTCGGGGCCCGGCTTGCCGTCGATTCCGTGGCAACCGGAGCAGTTGGCCTCGTAGAGCCGCTTGCCCTTCGGGAAGTCCCAGGGCACCACGAAGCGGTGCGGGATGCCAGCCGTGGCCGGGACCGTCTCCCAGGAGCGCACGAAGGCCACGATGTCGTTGACCTGGTCGCTCGAGAGGGAGAGGATCGACTGCTCGCCCTTCTTCACCGGACGCATCGCCGTGCCGTCGCGGCCCAGCGCCATCGTCGCCATCAGGAACCCGTCGGAGGCCGCGCGCAGGAAGGCGGGGTTCGACAGCGAAGGACCGCTCGCCCCCTCGCCCCGCTCGCCGTGGCAGCTCGAGCACGCTGCGGCGTACCAGACCTTGCCCAGCTCCGGCCGGCCGTGCGGCGAGCGGGCGACGGTGATGGCCGGTTGGCGCTCCAGCGACCTCAGGAAGGCCACCAGGTTCACGATCTGCGCCTGCGTCAGCTCCACGGCGCCTTGCTCTCCCTTGAGGAACGGCCTCATCGCAGTCCCCGTCTTGCCGTGCGCGATCCACTCGTAGAGCATCGGGTCGGAGGCCGTCCGCAGGAACACGGGGTTCCCCAGCTGCGGCCCCACGCCGCCCTCGGCCTGCTCCCCGTGGCAGCCGGCGCAGCTTCCTTGATAGAGCAGCCGCCCGGCGTCCCAATCGCCCTTGAACGGCAGGTCGGCCAGCTTCGGCCGCGAAGGCTGGCGTTGCCAGGTTCGCATGAACTTGATCAGCGAGGCGACATCGGAGCTCGACAGGTGCCGCCAGGCGGGCATGCCGGTCCCCGGGCGGCCCGCCGCGAGCGTCTCGTAGAGGTAGTCGTCCGAAACGAGAGTCAGAAACTCCGGTGTGTTGAGCGACGGACCAAGGTCTCCCTGCCCGGCTTCGCCATGGCACATCACACAGTCGGCCTTGTAGAGCCGCGCGCCGATCTCTGCCGTGGCGGCCGCGGCGCTGGTCGCGCGGGCCATCTCGAGCGAATCGGCCCGGGTGTTTCGCAGCGGCTGCCAGGTTCGCAGGTGAGCCAGGACGTCGCTCACCTGCTCGCCGGTCAGCATCCTGAAGGCCGGCATGGCAGTGTTCGGACGCCCGTGCACGATGGTCGACGCCAGGTAGGCGTCACTCGCAACGCCCAGGAAGGTCGGGGAGCTCAGGCTGGGACCGATGCCGCCGTCCCCGTTGGTCTTGTGACAGCTGGCGCACCGGAAGTCGTAGATCGCCCGGCCCGCCCGCGCGTCTCCCCGCGCCGAGGAGATCTCGCTGACCTCGGGCGAAGGCGGCTGCCAGGAGCGGATGTAGCCGACAATCCGCCGGATCTCGTCGTTGCTCAGGCCTCCGCCCTCGGAAGCGCCCCAGGCGGGCATCGAGGTCTCCTGACGCCCGTGGCGGATGATGCGCTCGAGGAACTCGTCGCTCGCCACTGCCAGCGTGTCCGGGTGGTTGAGCGACGGCACCATCAGCTGCCGGGGAGCGTCGGCCGAGCGCGCCAGGGCGGGGTCCCGCACGGTGCTGCCCTGGCCGGTGGAGCCATGGCAGCTCGCACAGAACATGTCGTAGAGCTGCTTGCCCGTGGCCGGCTCGCCGCCGCGCCTGGGAGGGACCGGCGTGTAGGCAGCGGGCATCGACTTCTTTCGCAGGCTGAGCATGAACTCGGTCAGGTCGCTCGCCTGCTCGGGGGAGAGCCCGAAGTCGGGCATCAGGCTGCCGGGGCTGACCTTCGAGGGCGCGACGAAGTGCTGGAAGAGCCAGTTGGCAGAGGTGTGCTCGCCCTTGACGTTGGTGAAGTCGTAGCCATGGGGCTCCTTGTCGCCTGCGTGCGAGATGTCGGGCCCCATTGAGCCGCCTCGGCCGCGGAACTTGTGGCAACCCAGACAACCGCTCTCCAGGAAGAGCTTCTTGCCGCGCGCGACGGCCGTTGCGCCCGGGACCGCCGAGGCGAGCTCGGAGGCGTCGATTGGCTTGCGTGTTCCGCCCCGGGCATAGAGATCGTCCTCGGCGCCGTAGGGGTCGTTATCGTAATGGCACCGCCCGCAGCTCCGATAGACGGCCTGCTTGCGCAGCAGCGGGTAGGGCCAGAACTCCACCTCGCCGTGAGCGTCGGCAGCGTGGATGGCGCGGCCCTGGCCGTCGTGGCAGACCGTGCAGCCGAACTTGTCCGGCGGGTGGTGGGCGAAGAGCTTGCCAGGATGGGCGGAGAGCGGCTGTGAGACGCCGAGCATGGAGGGGTCCTCGATGCCGGCATGGCAGGTGGTGCAGCGGTCGATTCGTTTCAGGTCGGGCAGGAAGACCTGCGCAATCTGAGTAGGCACGGCGCGGGCCGCGGCGCGCGCCGTGTCCGTGGTGGCGCGCTCGGTGAGCGCCTGGCGGTAGGCCGACTGGTGAGCGCGCCAGTCGCCCTTGAGGTTCTCCTCGAAGGCCGAGAGCATCAGCAGGGCAAGGCAGCCCAGCGAGGAGACCAGCAGAACGAGCTTGAGCCGTGTCAGCGTCGCGGTTTCCATGGTCGTCTCAGTGGCGAGGCCACATGCTGGGCCACCAGTAGAAGTCCCAGTTCGGTCCCCGGTGCACGGTCGCGAAGTACGTCAGGATCGCGAACGAGACGAGGAAGCAAGTGAAGAGCGCAATGGCTCCCAGGCGGGTCGAGCGGGTCAACTGCACGGTCGCGATCGACCAGAGCGCAAAGACGGCCACGATGACCGTCCCCGGGTTCAGAATCGTGATCGCCAGCTGCGGGATCTCCGGGTACCAGTTGCGGAGCCAGCCGAAGCGCACCGTGAACCAGAGCTGCAGAACCGTCCACGCGACGGCGAAGAGAGCGCTGGCGACGGCGACCGTGCGTCCGCGACGGCCGCTGAACCAGACGCCCGCATCTTCGCGTTCGCGGTCCAGATACGGGATCAGCCCCAGGCCCAACACGACGATGCCCGGGATGCCGACGCCGCCCATGAAGGCCGAGTAGCTGACCAGCTCCTGAAGCCCCAGGAAGTACCAGGGCGCCTTGGCGGGGTTCTCCGGCACCGTCGGGGCGGCCAGCTCCTTGAGCGGCGCGTCGAAGAGATAGCCGAGCACCAGTGAGGCGGCCACCGTGAGCATCGAGAGCGCGGCGATGGCGTAGAGCGCGCCCGGGTAGGCCGGAACGGTGTCTTCCATCTCCGCCCCCACGTGCGGGCTCTGGCCCTTGACCACGGCCATCAAGCCCCAGCTCCTGGTCGATGCGGGCAGCTCCTTGACGCTGACCGGCGGTGGGACCGCCGGCACCGGCTTCTCGGGGCGCGCCAGGCCGCCATCCTTGCGGACCCGCCACATGTGGGCCCCGAGCACGATGCAGGTCGCCAGCGGCAGGACCATCACGTGCAGCACGTAGAAGCGGATCAACGCCTCCTGGCCGACGTAGTGGGCCCCCAGCAGGAGCTCCTTCTGCATGCCTCCGACGTCCAGCCAGGAAGTCACACCCAGTGCATCCGTCAACTCCCTTGGCGACTGGGCGATGTTGGCGCCGATCGTGATGGCCCAGTAGGCGAGCTGATCCCACGGGAGCAGATAGCCCGTGAAGCTCATGCCGAGCGTGAGCACGAACAGCACCATCCCGATCAGCCAGTTGAACTGGCGCGGCGCCTTGTAGGCCGAGGTGTAGAAGACGCGCGCCATGTGGAGGATGACGAAGGCCACCATCGCGTGAGCGGCCCAGCGGTGGATGTTCCTCATGAAGCGGCCCGTCGGCACCACGAACACGATGTCCTTCACCGAGTCGTAGGCCTCTGCCACCGAGGGCTTGTAGTAGACCATCAGCAGGATGCCGGTGACGCAGAGCAGCCCGAAGAGCACGCCCGTCACGATGCCCAGTCCGCAGGTCGCCCAGAACTTGAGCGAGTCGACATGGATGTGGGCCGGCAACACATGAAGGAAGAAGTTGCTGACGACCGTCTGCGACTTGGTCCGGTCGGAGGTCGGCGGACCGTGCCTCACGATCGAGTCGTAGAGCGACCGCGGGACGTCCAGCAGGTTCGCCAGGAACGTCGACATCCCGCCGGGCCTGGGTGCCTCGGAAGCGGGAGCGGATTGGGTGTCGAGTGGGGTCATCCTTTGCCTCCGCTGCTCAGACCTTCAGGCGGGTCGCCGGGTCCACGGCGGTCATCGTGTCGCAGACGAGCTGTCCGTCGGGCGCCAGGCTCAGCGCCAGCCGCCCCAGCGCCTTCGGGGCCGGGCCGCCGAGGACCTTGCCCTCTTTGGAGAAGACGCTGCCGTGGCAGGGGCACCGGAACTCCCCGCTCTTCTCTTTGCCCGCGATGCAGCCCAGGTGCGTGCAGACCGTCGAGAGCGCGTAGAGCCCGCCCTCGTCGTGCACGACCCAGAGTTTCTGCTCCGGCAGGTGGGTCTGCGTGCCGGGACGGAAGGCGTCCGGCGGACCCAGCTTCACCTTCGAGTTGGATTCCGGGAACACAGCGGGCATCGGCAGCCGCAGGGAGCCGATGGCGGCGGCGAAGAAGGCCGCAACTGCCGACCAGACGGCCGCGAGGCCGAGGAAGTCGCGTCGGGGAATGGGCTCTGGCTCTAGTCTTCCTGGCATCGAGGGCTCTCCCGGTAGAGGAACCGTTCCATCGTGATGACATCCGCCGGGCACCGGTTGGCGCACAGACTGCAGCGGATGCAGCAGGTCTCGTCCTTGAGGATTGCGGTGGCGCCGGCAAGCGCGGGGTCGCGGAGGGCCGCATCGGCCTCGGGGCCCGCCGAGAGCTCGGCCAGCGGCGTGAGGCGCAAGCACTTCTCGGGGCAGACGTCGACACATCCGCCACAGAGGACGCACCTCTCGCCGTCGAAGATCGTGTTGACCCCGCAGTCCAGGCAGCGCCCTGCCTCCCGCACCGCCAGCTCCTGGGCCAGGGACCGTTCCACGAGGGCGGCCATGTCATGCAGGCGCTCTTCGGGCGGCGTGGCCGGAAGCTCCACGCGCGGCGTCTTCTCGTACCCCTCTTCGCGGCCGTAGCGGGGCACGGGGAAGTGGAGCTCGAGCGCGTCGTGGCCGATGACCCGGCCGGTCACCTGGGTGTAGATGGCGCGGGCCACGGCCTTGCCGCTGGCCACGGCGTGGATGAGGAGCTTGGGGCCGTAGGCGAGGTCGCCGGCCACGTAGAGGTCGCGAGCGCTGGTGCGGCCGGTCTCGGGGTCGCAGACGATCGTGCCGTTGGGGCGCAGCTGCAGGCCGTCGCGCGCGGCGTCGACGAACGAAAGGTCGAAGGTCTGGCCGATGGCGATCAGCACGGTATCGCACGGGATCTCCGTCAACGCCGTCGGGTCGAAGAGTGGGGCGAACCGGCGGTTCTCGTCGAAGACTCGCGTGCACTTCTGGAACACCACTGCGCGCGCGCGGCCTGAGGAATCTTTGAGGATCTCCTTGGGCCCCACGCTGTTCCTGCGCAGGATGCCCTCCTCGTCGCCTTCCATGATCTCGACGTCGTCGGCAGGCATCTCCTCCAGCGACTCGAGCGAGCAGAGATGCACCTGTGTCACGCCGCTGGCGCGGCGGGCAGTGCGCGCCGCGTCGATACTGGTCTGCCGCACCACCGTGCGGCCGACGTCGTAGGCGACGTTGCCTCCGCCGATCACGACGATGCGCGAACCCAGTGCAGGGGCCTTGCCGAGCGAGACGTCTCTCAGGAACTCCACGCCACCCAGCACGCCCTCGGCGTCAGCGCCAGGGCACGGGGCTCGGCGGCTTTGCTTCATTCCGACCGCGATGACGACGGCGTCATGACGCTCGCGGAGCTCGGGAAGGCTCACGTCCTTGCCCACGGTGCATCCGGTGACGCCTTTGACTCCCAGGGAGGTGATGACCTCGACCTCGGCCTGGACGACGCGGCGAGGGAGCCGGTACTCGGGGATGCCCACCATCAGCATGCCGCCCAGGAAGCTCTCCAGCTCGTAGACCGTGACGTCGAAGCCGAGGAGCGCCAGGTCGTGGGCGGCGGCCAGGCCGGCCGGCCCGCTGCCGATGATCCCCACGCTCTTGCCGGAGACCTTCGGTACGTCCCCCGAGGCCAGCGCCTGCAGCATCGGAAGGAGCTCCTCGCGGTCCTGGCAGTGACGATCGCCGAACTGGACGGCGGCGGCGGCCAGGTAGTCGTGGAGCCCGCGTCCGCCCTCGGGGCGGCCCTCCGGGCCGAACTTCTCGCAGACGAAGCGCTTCAGCGCGCGGATGGAGACCGGCCGGTCGTAGTCGCCGCGGCGACAGCTCTGCTCGCACGGCGCGCCGCAGACGCGGCCGCAGATGGACGCGAGCGGATTCGGGCCCCTGGCGATGCGATAGGCGCGCTCGAAGTCGCCTTCGGCGATCGCGCGGACGTAGCCGCGGGCGTCGGTGTGAACGGGGCAGGCAGCCTGGCAGCGGATCTGTTCGCGCCAGTAGGCGCCGTCGGCCAGCCGGGCGCTGCGAAGCATGGGAAGACGGGAGTGGTCGTCGCGCACGGGTGGCCGTTCGCAAGCGTCATACCAGGCCGACGCGAAATGTGCCCTAGGGCACGCTTTCGGGCAGGGCCGACAGCCGGGATCGGCTTCAGAAGCGAGTACACAATCACTCACTCATTTCGCGCGGTCCGGGGACTTCCACCACGGCCCATGGGGTTCCGAGCTAGCTCCGGTGACCGCAGTCCCGGATGACGCAGTGCGGCATGAACCCGCGAATGTGCTCTCCGGGGGCGCGTGGTTGGGTCATGTACCCTCCGGGGTCACAACGGGCGGCTGGCGACGGGGCGATTCATGCTGGACGGCCCGGGTGTCGAAGATCCGTACGGCATGATCGCGCGCGCGCCGATGGCTCGGCATTCTCTCCCGCCGGCTGGCCTCCTCCTGGCCGTGACCGCCGTCGCGGCGTGCGCCGTCTGGGCCCAGGTGAACCAGCCACCGACGGCAGTGGCGGGCTCCGACCGATCGGTTGCCACCGGAACCTCCGTGCTTCTCGACGGCCGGTCCAGCTTCGACCCCGAGGGGCAGCCGCTCTCCTACCGGTGGCGGTTCGCCGGACTGCCGGTTGCCAGCCGGGCCGTGCTCTTTGGCGCAGAGACTCCGCTGGCATCTTTCACGACTGATGCGGCGGGAGACTACTTCGTCGAGCTCACCGTGGACGATGGCGCCGTGGCGGCTTCCGACGCAGCACGCGTTCGCGCGACGGGACAGACTGCAGTCCAGAGGCCCGTTGCCATTGCGCGAGCCCCCGGGACCGTGAACGCGGGCCAGAGAGTCACCATCGACGGCTCAGGCAGCACCTCCCCCTCCGGCGTGGCGCTCACGTACGCGTGGACGCGCGTTTTCGGCAACGCTGTCGAGCTGGCGGGCGCGGATACGTCACGAGTCAGCTTTCGGTCCTTCGACCCCGGCTTCGTCACCTTGCAGCTCGTGGTCGCTGATGGTGCGGCGGCCAGCCTGCCCGTGTCCGTGACCGTGATCGTGCTCGACCGGCCGCCGGCCACGCCGGCCGTCGAGGCCGGCCCGGATGTGACGGGCATCGCCGGACGGAAGGTGACGCTTTCGGGCCGGGTCCTGGCGCCCAGGGGGGCGGGAAGCGTGACCTTGCGCTGGACCTATGAGAGCGGCCCCGTCTCCGAGCTCGCCCTGACCGATCGCCATACCGCCAGCCCGAGCTTCGTCCCGCCGGTGCCCGGCTTTTACGACTTGAGATTCTCCGCCGCCGACGGCCAGTCCTCCGACGAGGACCGGCTCACGGTACAGGTCCTCTCGGCGACGGCTCCGGCCGCTTCGTCGGGCGGCTGTGGCCTGGGCCACGCGGGTCCGCCAGCGGCAGCCGGCTGGCTTCTGCTGGGGCTGCCGCTCGCCTGGATCCGGCGAGAGGGCCGCCCCGCCGCGGGTACCCCGGGCGCGTTGACAGTCGGGTGACTCGCGCTTATATTTCGCTCGGGAGCAGCCGGCGGCAATGGGCATCCTCGACAGGGCGAAACGCATTCTGAAGAGCCAGCTCCACGACAAGGTGGACAGGCTTCGCTTCCCCGGCGGCGACGACCCGCTCTCTGAAGACGGCGCGGCGATGGACGACGAGGCCTGGTATCAGGCAGCCAAGGCCCGCCAGGCCCAGGAGACCCGCCAGCGCTCCGGCCACCACCGCGCGCATCCTGCCGCAGGCCCGCCCGACGAGATAGCGCGCGCCTACGCCAATCTCGACTGCCCGCCGGGCTCCGATCTCAAGACGGTCCGCGAAGCCTGGAAACGCTTGATGAAGAAATACCACCCGGACCGCTTCGCCAACGAGCCCAAGAAGCGTGAGTCCGCCACCAAGCTCACCGCGCTCCTGAACGAGTCCTACCAGAAGCTCGAGATCCACCTGAAGCGCCCCAAGTAGAAAACCGGAAAACCGGGGACACACGACCTATTTTGAAAAAATAGGTCGTGTGTCCCCGGTTTTCCGGTTTTCTCTGGATGATAAGATGGCGACTGCCTATGCCAGCTGCAGCCCGCTTGCCCGACGCGCCGTCGATTTCGGCCTTCTTTCCCTGCTACAACGACGGGGGCACGATCGCCAGCATGGTCGCACTGATGGACTTGACGCTCCGGCAGGTCACGGACGACTACGAGATCATCGTCGTCGATGACGGCTCCACCGACCACGCGCGGGCGCTGCTCGAAGAGCTGACGCGGCTCTACCCAAAGCTGCGCCTCGTCTACCACGAGAGGAACCGCGGTTATGGCGGCGCGCTGCGCAGCGGGTTCGCCAGCGCGACCAAGGAGCTCGTCTTCTACACCGATGGCGACATGCAGTACGACGTCACGGAGATGCGGGACCTGCTCGAGGAGCTCGGACCCCAGATAGATGTCGTGAACGGCTACAAGATCGAGCGTCACGACCCGCTCCACCGCATCGTGATCGGCCGCATCTACCACCACATCATGAAGCTGGCCTTCGGGTTCGGCCTGCGCGACGTCGACTGCGATTTCCGGCTCATCCGGCGGAAAGTCATGGAGCGCATCCACCTCGAGTACGACAGCGGCATCATCTGCGTGGAGATGATCAAGAAGCTCCACGACCTGCCCGCCCGATTCGCGGAGGTGCCCGTGCACCACTTCCACCGCGCTTACGGCCGGTCCCAGTTCTTCAACTTCAAACGCCTCTTCACGGTCGCCGTGAACCTGGTGGGTCTCTGGTGGAAGCTGGTCGTGCGCAAGGAGCACCTGGCCTCCCAGGGGGCCGCAGGCTCCGAGCGCAGGCCGTAGGCGGCAGCCCCCCGTGGAGCGCCGCGAATACGACACCATCCGGGAGGTCGAGGACTCCCACTGGTGGTACCAGGGGCTCTGGGAGCTCACCCAGCGCTGGCTGGCGTCGGCCGTCCCGGCCGCTAGCGGCTGCCGGCTGCTGGACGCCGGCTGCGGGACGGGCGGGTTGATGTCGCGGCTTCTACCTGGCTACCCGGGGACGGTGGGGCTCGACCTCTCCGAGGATGCCATGCGCCACTGCCGCCAGCGCGGACTGCTGCGCGTCGCCCGGGCCAGCGTCGAGAGCCTCCCGTTGCCGCCCAAGTGCTTCGACGCCATCGTCAGCAACGACGTGCTCTATCACCGCACCGCCCACGAGGCACCGGCCCTGGAGGAGTTCCACCGCGTCCTCAAGCCGGGCGGCGCGCTGCTGATGAACCTGCCCGCACTGGAGAGCATGCGCGGGACGCACGACGTCGTCGTCCACACGCGGCGGCGCTTCGCGAAGCCCGAGCTCGTGAGGCTGCTCTCGTCGGCCGGTTTCGAGCCCGTGCGCGTCACCTACCGCAACTGCTTTCTGTTCCCCGTCGCCTGGCTGGTCCGCAAGCTCCGCCGCCCCGTACCGGGCGAGGTCCCGGAGAAGAGCGACGTCGAACTTCCCGGCCCGCTGGTCAATCAGACGTTGCTCGCCATCCTGCGGGTCGAGAACCTGCTGCTCGACAGCCTCGACCTGCCATTCGGGCTCTCCGTCTTCTGCCTGGCGCGCAAGCGCTGACGCGGGGAGGGTCAGCTGCGCACAACCGGCGCAGGCGCGCGGGTCACCATTGAATCCCCGGGATTTTCTCTATAGAGTCTGCCCCGCTCACCATGGACCTTGCAGACAAATTCCGCGGCACGCGCTGCCTCATCACGGGCGGGCTCGGCTTCATCGGCTCCCATCTCGCCGCCCGCCTGGCGGGCTTCGGTGCCTGGGTCACGGTCGTCGACAGCCTCATCGAGGGCTACGGCGGGAACCTGTTCAACGTCGAGGCCATCAAGGACCGCATCCGGATCAACATCAGCGACGTCCGCGATCAGTCCAGCACCAACTGGCTCGTCCGCAACCAGGACTACCTGTTCAACCTCGCGGGCACCCTCAGCCACATCGACAGCATGACCGACCCCTTCACGGACCTGGAGATCAACTGCCGCAGTCAGCTCTCCATCCTGGAGTCCTGCCGCAAGTTCAACCCGACGGTCAAGGTCGTCTTCAGCGGCACCCGAGGCGAGTACGGACGCGCCCAGTACCTGCCAGTGGATGAAAAGCATCCGTTGTGTCCGACGGACACCAACGGCATCAACAACATGGCGGGCGAGCTCTATCACATCCTCTACAACAACGTTTACGGCATCCGGGCCGTCTCGCTGCGGCTCACCAACGTCTTCGGTCCCCACCATCAGATGCGCCACTCGCGCCAGGGCTACCTCAACTGGTTCGTCCGCCTCGCCATCGACGACCAGGAGGTCCCGATCTATGGTGAGGGCGAGCAGCTGCGCGACTTCAACTACGTCGACGACGTCGTCGAGGCCCTGCTCGTGGCCGGCGCCGAGCCCGCCACGGACGGCGAGATCTACAACCTCGGCAGCGGCAAGCCGGTGAGCGTCGGCGATAGCGCCCGCGCCGTGCTGGAAGCTGCGGGAACCGGCCGTCTCAAGCAGATCGCGTTCCCCGAGGAGAAGAAGAAGATCGAGATCGGTGACTACTACGCCGACTTCTCCAAGTTCACCCGGGCAACCGGCTGGCAGCCGAAGGTCGAGTTCGCCGATGGCCTGAGGCGCACGGTCCACTTCTACCGCAAGCATAAGGAGCACTACTGGTGACAGACGCGCCGCAGATCCCACAGAGCGATCTCAAGCGCCAGTACCGGGAGATCGCCGAGGAGATCCAGGCTGCCGTCGAGCGCGTCTTCTCGAGCGGCTGGTTCATCCTGGGTCCGGAGCTGGAGGCGTTCGAGAGCGAGTTCGCCGCCTACCACGGCGCCGCGCACGGCATCGGCGTGGGCAACGGGACGGACGCGATCCACCTGGCGCTGCGCGCCCTCGACATCGGTCCCGGCGACGAGGTCATCGTGCCCGACAACACGGCGTTTCCGACCGCCACCGCCGTCACCGCTGCCGGTGCCACGCCCGTCTTCGCAGACGTCGATCCCGTCACCGCCAACCTCGACTGCCAGGCCGTCGAGGCGCGCATCACGGGGCGCACACGCGCCGTCATTCCGGTCCACCTGTACGGATTCCCCGCCGACCTGGACCCGCTACTGGCGCTCTGTTCGAAGCGGGAGCTGGCGATGGTTGAGGACGCCTGCCAGGCCCACGGAACCCGCTACAAGGGCCGCCCAGTCGGCACCTTCGGCGCGATGGGGTGCTTCAGCTTCTACCCGTCCAAGAACCTGGGTGCCTATGGCGACGCCGGACTGGTGATCACCAATGACGCCGCGCTGGCCCAGCGGCTCCGCCACCTGCGCAACTATGGCCAGACCCGCCGCTACTACCATGCCACCACCGGGTTCAACAGCCGGCTCGATGAGCTTCAGGCCGCAATGCTGCGCGTGAAACTGACCCGCCTGGACAACTGGATCGGCAAGCGGCGCACGCTCGCTTGCAAGTACCACGGCGCCCTCACGGGAGTGCCTGCCGAGCTGCCGGAGATGCCTGCGTACGGTGTCCACACGTACCACCAGCTCGTCGCCCGTTGCCCACGCCGTGACGAGCTCGTCGCCCATCTGGCGTCCCGGGGCATCCAGGCTCTCATCCACTACCCCGTGCCGCTGCACCTGCAGGAGGCCTTCGCGGAGCGCGCGTTCAAGCCGGGCGATTTCCCGGTCTCCGAGCGGCTGGCGGGCCAGATCCTGTCGCTGCCCCTGTTCCCGGAGTTGACCGTCGAGGAGCTCGAGAGAGTCGCTCTGGCCATCCGGGACTTCTACTCCCGGTCGTGAAGCTCGTCAGCCAGGTCGCTGCTTCGAACCAGGAGCCCGCTCTGCCTTCGACGCCGGACAGCCGTTCCGGGCGAGATCGACGGGGGGGGGGCGGGAGCAGGTGCGCTGGCAGGAATCTGCATCGTCTGCCGCTCTTCACCTGGGCTGCGTTGGCGCTCGTCAGCTCCTCGTCGGTTGCCGGGACACTCGGCGGGCGGGTCGTGCTGCTCGACCCGGGTCACGGCGGCAGCGCCTCCGGCATGGTGGCTCCCGGGCAAACGCGCGAGGCCGACATGAATCTGGCCGTCGCCCGGGCGCTGGCGCGGATGCTGCAAGAGGACGGCGCTACGGTCGTGATGACGCGAGTCGGGGACGGCGACCTGCTGGCGCAGCCCTCCCCCCTGAAGGAGGAGCTGCGGGCCCGAGCCGTGCTCGCCGAGCGCGCCGACGCGGACCTCTTCGTCAGCCTCCACCACAACGCCACACCCGATGCGAAATCACCGCGGGACCTCTTGCGGCGCAATCGAAGCGAGGTCTACTTCAAGATGGAGGACCCGGCCAGCGGAGAGCTTGGCGCGCTGTTGCTGGCCCGCATGCGGCCGCTGACCCGCTCGCCGAGGAATCAGCTCTTCCCCTCGAATTTCGCCGTGTTGCGCAACAACACGCGTCCGGCAGTGCTGGGCGAGCCCTTCTACCTCTCCATCGCCCTCTTCGAGCGCTATGCGCTCAATCCTCGGTTTCCGCAGGCGCACGCCCAGCTCTACCGGCGGGCCATCCAGAACTTCCTCACTCCAGGGCGGCCCGAGCTCGCGCTCACGGCGCCCTATCCGGGCGAGATCCTGACCGGAAGGGACCTGGTCGTGAGAGGGCGGGTCCTTGGAGGCAGTCCGGGGGGGCGGGCGGACGTCTGGCTCGACGGTAGGGTGGCGCTCGCGGGGGTAGGGCTGGCTTCTGACGGCGAGCTGCGAGCGGTGGTACCGCTTCGTACCGCCGGCCCCCACGTGCTGCGGGTGGTCTGCACGGACGCCCGGGGGCGATCCTCGGCGGCGCAGGCGCGATCCGTCATCGTGAGCGCGCCTGCTGCGACGCTGCATGTGTCGGCGGGGCCGCCTCCGGGCGCCGTCCTGGGCGCCGCAGTGCTCCTTCGCGTTGAGGCTCGAGATCGGTTTGGGCGCTCCGTGATCGACGGGACGATGATCCGCGAGTGTTCCTCGGGCGTCTCTCGGCAGACGACCGCCGGCTGGGTCGCCTTTGCGTTACCCGCCGCCCTGGCGCAGGGTGCTCGCTTCGAGAGCGGGCGCGCCGTGTCGCCGCCCCTGCAGGCTGGAGCGAAGGCTGACCCGCGCTGGCTCTGGGGCGCCGCCCTCGATCTGACGACGGGCCGCCCGCTCCCCTCGCTGAGCCTTCACGGCGCGACCGCCACGATCTACTCGACGGACGACGGACTCTACGCCGCCCGCGCCGGCACAGGGGGGCTCCTGGCGGAAGCGCCGGGATATGTGACGCAGCGCGTCAGCCTCCCGGCCTCGTCCCCGCTGACCCTGGCGCTCACGCCCGTTCTGGGTGGCGCGCTCAGGGGCCTCTCGGTCGGGCTCGACTTCTCGGCGGCAGGGGCGTCCGCAGGCCTGGAGCCTGCGCTCGCAACGGCGCTGACGGCTGCGGGCTGCCGGGTCCGACCGCGCTCCGATCCGGACGTCACGGAGCGCGTGCGCGCTTCCAACGCGCAAGCCGACGACCTCTACCTGGCGGTCAGGTCATCGAAGGAGCCTGTGTCGTCGCTCCAGCACTATGCAGCGAGTCCCAGGGGGAAGGCGCTTGCGGTGGCCGTCGCCGGGCTGCTCTCCTCCGGCGCCAAGCCGGTCGAGTCCGGCGAGTACGTCCTGAGCAATACCGGCGGAACCGCCGTGCTCTTGAACCTCTCTGCGGCCGACGCCGCCAACCCATCCGGCACTGCGATCGCCATTGCTCGCGGCCTCGCCGACGCTCTCCGGGCGGCCGGGAAGGCGCCCGCTGTTCCGCCCGGGAAATCCGTGGCGTCTACCCGTACCGGGTTTTTAGAAAAACCCGGTACGGGTAGACGCCACGAATCCTCACGCTCCGAACACCTGCAGTCGCTCGGGGCAGGCATAGGGCTGGCGACGGATGGTACGCTGGTGGCGGCACCCTGGGCGGGGGCGCCGCCTGCGACGGAGGCAAGTCGATGAACGAAGAGCAGCACTCGCGCGAATCCCGAGCCGGCCTGGAGCAGGAGATGTCTGACTTGAAGGCGTCGATTGCGCGGCTTGCGCGACGGCGGCTGCAGCTCTTCCTCATGCTGCTGCCGTTCGTGGTGGCCCTGGCCGGCGTGGGCTACCTGGCCTGCATGAACACCTTCGAGGTGATCAAGTCGCCGGACGCAAATCCGAAGGCGTGGTTCGAGCTCGTGTTCTGGACGATCATCATGAGCTTGGTCGTCTACGTCGTGGTCATAGTGGCCCGGGAAAGGACCACGACGATCGTGCGGCTAGAGGAGTCCGAACGCCGCCAAGGCAAGCTCCAGCGACGATTTCAGCAGCTGGCGCTCGAAGAGGCCGGCGTCCGTCCTCACGAGGGCTCTGCCGCTGCCCATGCGCATGCTTCGCGCGAGGCGGCCCAGCGCGTCATGGCCCGCGGCGAGCACCCGGCCGCCGCCCCGGCATCCGGCCACGCCCCGCCCGCAACGGCCGCGCCCCGGCCCGTCGACCGCGGCCCCATCGTCCTGGATCTGGACGCAGCTGCGGACACCAAGGAGTGCCCGATGTGCGCCGAGACCGTGCGCGCCAAGGCCAAGATCTGCCGCTTCTGCCGCTACGAGTTCGAAGCGCTGGGCAGCTGACGGCGCCCTTCACTTCTTGGAGATCGTGAAGACGTTGTCGCTGTAGCGGCGCACCATCGCGGAGCGGACCTTCATCGCGATGATGGGGTTGGCTTCCAGGAAGGCCAGGAAGGCCGGCTTGCGGATTTTCCACAAGCAGCTGCGCTCCATCGTGTACGCCGACGCCGAGCGCGGCGAATCCTTCATGACACCCATCTCGCCGAAGAAGTCCCCCTCGCGCAGATAGGCCAGGACCTTCTGCGGATGTCCGGCAGCCTCCTTCACGATCTTGACCGAGCCCGATTTGATCACGTAGAACGCGTCGGAGGGATCGCCGTCCCGGAAGATGCGATAATCCCCCAGGACCATGTCCTCGCGGACGATCTCTTCCAGTCTCTTGATCTCGGCCTCGTCCAGGTCCGTGAACAGCGCAATCTGATTGAGCGTGACAGCCATACCGAATGCCCGAATCGCCGACCTCGCGCGGCACCGGGCCGAAGCTATGGTAACACGAGCCCTCGCCAGCAACAACGGCGCTACGAACGCGAAAAATCCCCATTGAGATCGCTCAAAATAGTGGTGGCGGGGCTGATCGAGCGCCAGGGGCGGTTCCTGGTCGCTTGCCGGCCGCCTGGCACCCACCTGGCCGGGCACTGGGAGTTTCCCGGGGGGAAGCTGGAAGCCGGCGAATCGCCCGAGCAGTGCCTGGCCCGCGAGCTGATGGAAGAGCTGGCGCTGCCCGTCACCGTGGGCACCGTCTTCATGAACGTCTTCCACGCCTATCCGGAGTTCGACTTGCTGATGCTGGTCTACCGCGCCAGCGACGGCGGAGCGGAACCGCAGCCCCTGCACGCCACCGAGCTCCGCTGGCTCACCCCCGACGAGATGGGCGGCCTCCGTTTTCCGCCCGCAGACGATCCCATCGTCGAGCGGCTGCGCACCGGCTCGATCTAGCTACCTACGGCCCGAACGGGATCCGGTAGTTCTGCACCCGGTTGTTCGACCGATCGCCCACGAGGACGTTGAAGCTGGGACCGTTCTGGGCGTCGGCCGGCACAAACGCCCCGAACACTCCAAAAGGTCCGCTGAGACTGAACGGATCGATTGCGCCAAACGACGCATTGTTGCGGCTGGACGTTCCGAAGAACGGCTGACCCAGCACGAAATCGGCGGCTTGCCCGGTCGTCAGGGTAGAGAACCCCGTGTACCGCAGCACCCGGTGGTCGAACGCGTCCGCGACGAACAGGGTGTCCGTCGTGATCCAGATGCCTTGCGGTTGAGAGAGAGATGTCGCGGTCACCGTCGCGTTGGCCGAGTCTGTGACCAGGCTCGGCTCCCCCAGCGCAACGAGCGCCGAGGCTCCCGATCCGGTTATGGTCTTGTTGTCGGCGTAGATGAGCACCCGTGCGGCCAGAGTGTCGGCCACGACCAGCTTGCCCGTGGACGTGTCCACGAACACGCCCGCCGGGCCACGCAAGGATGCCGCAGTCGGCGGGCTGACCACGGCCGAAGTGGTCAGGTCCGGCTGACCGATTGCAAAGGAGGCGGTGTCGCCCGAGGGAGGCAGCGTCGGAGTCGGCGTATCCGGGATGCCAAGCGTCCGCGAGGTGGTCACCGACTCCTCGAAGCAGACCACCCGGTTGTTGCCCGTATCCGCGACGAAGACGCGCGTTACCGCTGTCACGAAGAGGGTGAATCCGACGGCGCCTGTGCTCACATTCGTCATCACCGCCACGCCGGAGGGCAGGGAGAGAGAGGTCGCAGTGGGAGTCGCCGAGGCGCTCGTTTCGGTCATCGTCGGGTGGCCGTAGACGATGTCGGCCGGCGCCGTGGTGAAGGGGGGAAGCTTGCTGGCGTTCTTGTAGACGAGCACGCGGTGGTTGCCCGAATCCGCCACGAACAACGTGTCGCCGAATGCAGCCTGCGTCGAAGGGACGTAGAGCAACCCCAGCGGCGCACTCAGCCCGCCGGCTGCCCCAGCCGAGCCGTTGTTCGCCGTTTGCGTCACGAGATCGGGCTGGCCGATGCACGTCGTCGGAGTCGTCGCCGAGATCGGCGTGTAGACCAGAATGCGGTTGTTGAACGTGTCCGAGACGAACTTCCGGGTCCCATCGTGAACAGACGCGCTCGGACTCGTCAACGACGTGGCCGAGGTCCCCGCCACGCTAGTCGCCTGGTGCGTGTCGGGCAGCGAACCGGCTGCGTCCCGGACCACCCATGCGATGGTCGAGCTGAACGTCGAGGTCAGCCCCGTGTTCATGTCCTCGCCCTCCGCGACGGCCGTCACCGTGACCGTCTGAGCGCGCGTCGCGATCTCGAGTGGCGTCACGGAGAAGAGCAGCGTCGCGGTGAGCCCCGTCGCCACTGTCGCCGGCAGCGTCGGCAGCGCTGAGCTGTACTGCTGCCCCACCGGTGTCTCCCCGATCTCGAAGGTCAGCGTGATGTCGTTGACCTGCAACCGCGCCGTCCCCGCAGGACTCGAGAAGACGGCCGCCACGGGCGCCGCCTGCGGGAGCTCTGGCAGCGCATCCACGGCCGGTGGTCCGGTCAGCACCATCGACACGTTCTCCGATGTGGCCGCCCGCTGCAGCTCGAAGGTGGCCACGGCGCTCCTCGAAGCGCTCGCCGGCAGGATCGACACCTGTCCCTCGCCGGTCACCGTCACGTCGGCCGTGACCACCCCCACCGTGGTCCCCGCCCGCATGTGCGTGACGACGTACGTCACCGGCGTCGTCGCCTGTGCGGCCAGCGGCTGCCCGGCGGTCGGCGCCGTGATCGTGTACTCGCTCGTGACATCGCTCAGCCCCTGCCGCAGCGTCATCGACGAAAGGGGGTCCGTCACGGCCGTCTCCGCCCCCGTGTTCAGCACCGACACCGTGATGTTGACTTGCTGCCCCTCCGAGATCTCGGATCGATCCCGGGCGCCGCCCGAGATCGAAAGGTTCGGCCGCGGCGCTGACACGTCGAACTGGGTCGTCGCCACCGTGACTGACGTCGACAGCCCCGAGCGGAAGCTGGACGCCGTCACGACGGGAGTCAGAGTCGTCGGAGTGAGTGGAGCCGATGCGTCCACATCCACGAGGAATGCGAAGCTCTGGGTCACGCCTGCCCCGAGGGTGACCGGCAGGGTCTGTGCCGCCGTCGGTGTGTAGAACCCGGTCACGTCGAAACCGCCCGAGGCCGTGAACGTGAAGCTCACGGAGGAGATCGTTGCCGTCACGGTGTCCGGCTCGTTTGAGATTGTCACCGTCAGGCCTATCCCCGTCTGCCCCCTGCCGACAGTCGTCGGATAGGTCGGGGGCGCGGCGCTCAGTTGCGGCGGGTTCAGCACGAAGAACGTGAACGCGGTCGCCAGCGTGGTCCGGCCCTCCGAATCGCCGGCTTCCCGGTTCCCGTCGCGGAAGCTGGCCGTCACCGCAAGGCTGTTCGAACCGACCGGGCCGGCTGCCGCGGCCGTGAGCTCGAAGCTGAGCGTCGCGGTCAGCCCCCCGGCGATCCCGGACACAGCGTCCACTCGGGTCACCGTGACCC
Organism: Candidatus Wallbacteria bacterium; assembly: GCA_016213845.1. Taxonomy (GTDB): domain Bacteria; phylum Muiribacteriota; class UBA6191; order JACPRK01; family JACPRK01; genus JACPRK01. Next base: position 159,994 of record JACQZN010000031.1, on the reverse strand, counting down.
CGGTCGGAAGCGCGAGCGTGCTGGTCACGTCGGTCAGCACCGCGGACGCCGCTCCACTCGGATTCGAAATCTCCCATGTGAACGTGGAGATGAGAGTTCCCGCCGCGCTCCGCTCCACGACGGCATCCGCATCGGCGCTTGGCCGGCCATCCAGCCCGGCTACTCCAGCCGCCGGCGAAGCCGCCGCCTCCACGGTGTAACTCCCGGCACCCGACCTCGTGTCGGTCACCGGCGCAAAAGAAGACGCGCTCAGGACGCTCCGATACGTCACCCTAGCGATCGCCGTGTGACCGCCCAACGTGGCGTCGGCCCCCACGACCGCAAAGAGCTCCACTCGCGTCGTCGTTCCGTCGGGCGGCAAGCTCTCCGGCGCTGGGCCTGAGATCGTGTAGGTGACGTCGCCGGAGCTATCGACCACGACGATATCGACCACCTGCGCGGTCGTCGACCCGGAAGCCGCGTTGGTCAACGGCAGCGTAGCGGTGAACGTCTGCCCGCGCGAGAAGGAGGACCTTGGCAGCTCCAGGCTCCCGATCGTCAGCCGCACGGGTGGCGTCTGCACGGTGATGCTGCCAGAGGATCGGAAGATCCGCCGGAAGGCGTACGTGTCCGTGATGTCGAGCGAGAATGTGGCCGAGGTGTTAGCCGTCCCCAGCGGCGCATCCGCTGCGGCCGTGACCGAGAATGTGAAGTCGACCGAGGCGCCAGGAGTGATCGCGGTCGGATTCCCCGGCTGCGTGGTGGCGGTCAGCTTGGAGGCGGCCGTGAAGAGGAGCCGCGCCGACGTTACCAGGGCCATGCTCCCGTCGCTGTCCGCCGTGACCGTGATCGTGACCAGGCGCGTCCCGGAGTGCGAGATCGTCGTCGCGCTCGTGAACGAGCTCGACCTGAGCTGGGCGATGTTGGGGAATGGCTCGGTGGAATCGTCGATAGACTTCAGGAAACCCACGAGCGCCGCGGTCTGTTCGGCGGTGTTCACCACGCTGGCCACACCCGCGTTGACGTGCGCGGTGCCGCTGATGGGCAGAGTCAGGACCTCCTCGACCGTCTTGGCCCGGCCATGGTGCAGGAAGGGTGGAAACGCCCAGAATCCGATGAGCGCGGGCGGGTTGAATCCGTCCGTCCCCAGCGCAGTGGTCGCATCCGCTCGCTTCTCCGACTGCGCGAACGTGCCTACCGTGCGCAGGACTTCTGTGACTCTACCCGTCTGGCCGACCGACGTGGGCGGCGGCGGCCCATAGAGCAGCCTGCTGGACGTCCACTGCGCCCCTCCGTGGCACCGAGCGCACCCGGCCTGCGCGAAGAGCGCCCGTCCCGCGCTCACGTCCTGCCCGCGCGCCGGCGAGATCGGATTTCGGATCCCGAACTTGAAGTAGTCCTTGATGGCCGTCCAGTCGGCGCTGCGATCGGCGTTCTTCAGCGGAATGAAAGGCGTCACCTGCGACCTCGGGACGCCGACAATGAGGCCGGTCGGCGGAGCTGTCTCTGTCGCCGACGCCGGGTTGCTAGAGACCGTTCGGATGTTGAGCTCGAAGTCCTCGACCTCGTCGAAAATGGCCGACCAGTTGAAGACGCGCTGGTGGGCCGGATCGGCCTTGCTGAAGCTTCCATTCAGCGGAGTAGCCTTGCGGGGCCCTGCCGCGAAGCTCCAGACCACCGTGTCGGTCCAGCCGAAGGCGTGGCAACTGAAGCAGCTGCCCCAGCCGTTCGTCGACATGCGGTTGACCGATTGTCCGGGCGTGCTCGAGACGCCGCGCGACGTGTTGAAGAGCTCCTCGCCTCGAAGGGTCGAGAGCTCCTGCGGGTCCACCGGCAGCGGAGCGGCCGCCGTCGTGGAGGTCACTGCGTCGGTGGACACGTCTATCACGCTGATCGTCCGCGAGATGTAGTTGTGGACGAAGGCGCGCGTCCCGTCCGGGCTGAACGCGATGCCGCGCGGGTTCTTCCCCTGCACGTCCACCTGCACTACCGAGGTCGACGTCGGCAATCCCGGGTAACCCGTCACCAGGGGCGTGCCGTCGGCCGACAACACCACCTTGAGGGCCACGTCGCTGGCAGCCGAAAGCACGTAGCCGCTGGTTGTCACCGGCGAGAAGGCCACCGCCCATGGCGTGTTCATGAACAGCTTCTTGGGCGACGTCTTCTCGATCGCCGCGTTCAGATTGAAGGTCTGGGTCACGACCTCGGAGTCGTTGACGCGATCGAAGACACTGACGAAGGCCTGCGTGTTCGTCGCAAAGTTGACGGGCCCATCCGGAGACATCGCCGTCGCCGTCACATAGCCTCGGTCGCCGCGGATGACCACGGAGGAGAGGAAGTTGGGGAACGCCGTCGTTGGCGTCTTGGTGGAGCCGCCGAACTTGGAGCGGTCGGAGGTGAAGTCGGTGGCGTGGGGCGAGAGCTCGATCGTCGTCTTCAGGCTGTTGTCCGAGCTGCGGAAGACGCTTACCTTCCCGACCCGGCCCGTGTCGCCGTCGCCCGTGTCCGTCGTGCGCGCCGATGCCGGAAGCTGCGCGAAAAACTGAGTGACGTAGTACTTCTCGTCCGTATCGTCCGTGTCCCCGTCGTTGGTCACAGCAACGGCGAACGGGAAGAAGTCGCTACCGGGCAGCGGCACGGTCGCCGTGACTCGCTCGGGTGCCTCCGTCAGGTCGAGCACACTCACCGAGTTCGACATCGAGTTGGCGACGAAGGCCCGCGTGCCGTTCGGGCTCACTGCGATGCCGCAGGGTTCCGTGCCGACCGAAACCGTCGCGCGAACCGTCATCGACTGCGAGTCGATCACGCTCACCGTGCCGCTCACGCGGTTGGTGACGTAGACGCTGGCCCCATCCGGGGAGATGGCCAGGAACGACGGCTCGCGGTCTACCGGCACTTCTCCCACCGTGGCGATGCTGCTTCCGTTCACGCTGAACTTCGTCACCGAATCGCGGTGGGGATTCACGGCCCAGAGCTGTGTACCGTCCTTCGAGACGACGATGTCCGACGACTGCGTCGGCGTCAGGAAGCGCTGTTTGACGAGCGGCGGGCTTGTCACCACGATGCTGGCGTACCCGGAGCGCGCCGCGCCGAACTCGAAGCCGGTTGTCGTCACGGCCGTGATCGACACGCTCGCCGGGTAGGTCCCCGTCAGGACGGCCGAGGCGACCTCGACGTCGAAGACGCCTTGAGTGGTCTGCCCCGAGGGCAGCGCCGACGGCCCCGGTGGGCGAATGGTTGGCGTGATGCCGGCCGAGTAGACGAAGTCCCCGCTCGTGATCGTCAGATCCCCGGGGCCTGCGTTGACCAGCGGGATCGTCGCCACGAAGGTGGAGCCCGGGAAGGTCGTGGCTGTCGACAGGTTCGCCCCTGCAATGCTCAGCGCCGGCCTGGCCAGCACGCTGAAGGTGACGGTCGCGGCCTCGACCTCGGCCAGCCCCACGCTGCGGCCGCTCAGGACATCCGTCGCGGACGCCGTCAAAGTCGTAAGACTGAATCGCCCCGTCGAGGTGAATGCCGCACCGGGCAGCGTGAACGTTGCGGTGCCGCCGGAGGCCACGTCGCGAACGCCGCTGAAGCCAGTCCCGCTGAAGCCTTGCGGAAACCCGACCGCGGTGATGCGGCCGGTGCCCTCGCCCTCGTTCACGATCGTCGCCGTGAGGTCGTAGCTTTGCCCCGTGGTCAGCACCGCACGCGAGGCCGAAAGCGTTCGCAGCGAGAAGCGCGCTGGGGTCGCCACGGAAAACGACACTCCGCCCAACGCGGCCCCTGGCGCGTTTGTCGCCGTGACCGTGGCGGTCACGTCGTAGCTGCCGGCCACCGCCGTGGGCGTGACGGACACGGGCGCCGTGAAGGTGACCTGCGCCCCGGGGGAGATCGGACTGGAGGCCGGCGTGAAGCTCCCGGCCCCGATGCTGCCGGCCGCCGATGCGCCCGAGCGGGAAAACGTGAGCGCAACCGCCACCCCTGAGGCTGTCACGGCGCTCGTGTTCGTGATCGTGACGCTGGCTTGCACGGCGCCGCCGGCGCCGGTCGTGGACGGACTGAACGAGACCGATCGCACCGCGAGCGCGGCCTGCGGCGGCGCCACGATCTCGAATCCGATCGAAGTCGCCGGCGCCAGGCCGGCATTGGAACCGCTGGCTCTGGCCGTGAGAGTTACCGGCCCGAGCGCGGCCTGCGACCCGACGGTGAGGGTCACGGTGAAGGTTCTCACGGCTTCCGGATCGATGTCGGTCGAGGCCGGGCTTGTGGTTCCAAACGTGAAATCCCCGGCTGCCACCGGCACCGCCCGCGAGATCGCGAAGGTCGGCGTTACGCCCAGCGCCTGTAGCGTGCCGGAATTGCGGACCTCGAGCGTGGCGACAATTGAACCGCCCGGCGTCACCGTGGCCGCTCCGAGCGCAACACGCCTCGCCGAGAGTGTCGTCGTCGTCACGGGTGCAGCCGACACGTCCAGCCGCAGCTGGCCGCTCTCCACCGTGTTGGCGTTGTTTGCCCCCACGGTGCCCTTCACGAAAAACGTCCCGGGCGCCTGCGCGTCGCCGACGCGGATGGCCACCTGAAAGGTCTCGGTCAGTCCGGCAGCGATGGTCACGCTCGCGGGCGCGACGGTCCCCGCCTGGAAGCTGCCGGCCGGTGATACTCCGACCGATAGTGAAACACCGGTCGCCGCAATCGTCCCCGAGTTGCTCACGACGAACGTGGCTGTCACCGTGCCGCCTGGAACCGTCGCGATCGGATCGAGCCCCGACTGGGCAAACGCCAGCGTCGTCTCGGTGACGACGCCTGCCGTGACGGTGAGGCTCGACTCGGGGCTGGAAGTGCGGCCATCGTTCACGATAAGCGCCACCCGGTACGCCCCGGCGACGTCGGCCAGGAATGACGCCACCGCCGAAGCCGCACCCGTCACCGAGACCGGCTGCCCGTTGCGAGTGACGGTCCACGCGTAGGTGAGCAGGCCACCCGTGCGCGCGTTGACACTGGCAGTGCCGTTCAAGGTCACAATGGACCCGACGGCCAGCGCCGTCGCCGAGGGCAGGATCACGGCCGTCGGTGGCGTCAGGTTCGCCAGATCGTCCGTCAGGGTCTGCTTCAGCGAGTCGGCCAACCGGATGCCGGATCGGTTCGCCGAGCTGCTCACGAACGTGTTGATCGCGTCTGCAAGCTCGATGGTGACGAGCTCGCGGGTGTAGGCGACCGTGCCGCCTGACCTGTCGGCGATGGTCAGCGCCTGCGACGACGCTGCGCCGTCGAGCCGCCCGTCCTCGGCAAGGTCCCGGCCCATCGTGTCGAGCAACTCCCCCAGCCCTACGCCCAGCGCGCACGCCTTTTCGGCCAGGCCGGCCAGCAGCAAGCCGTACTGCTTCTCCAGGGTGCTGGAGCCTCCGCCGGCACCGATGCCGGCGTCGAACGGATCGGCCTGCAGGACGGCCTCGCCACCGGAGGCGCCCAGCGCCCCGAGCGAGAGCGCCGCCGCCGCTACTTTCAGCGAATCGTTCACCAGGCTCCCGGTCAGCTGGCCGGCGTCGACGCCGAGCTTCTGCGCGCGTCGGGCGGCCAGGTGGGTCAATGGCGTCACGTTGGAGCGCGTGAGCGGTGTCCCGGGCGTGAACGACGGGAGGATGCTGATGAGCGGCTTGGCCTCGGTGAACTCGTCGGTCGCGCACGGCGTGCCGGCCGCGGTCGAAGCCGGGTTGAGGTAGCTGCCGGTGACCTCGAGCAGGACCGGACCTCGGTAATTTCTGTCGGCGATTCTGAGGTCGAAGTTGCCTCGGGCATCGGTCGAAGCCGTGCCGAGGAGACCCGTGGCGCCGGTGTCCTTCTGGCCAGCGGCCGTGACCTTGAAGGCCTTCACGGTTCCGGCCTTGGCTGCCGAAAGACCTCCGGTCTTACCGGCCTTGGCGGAGCCAGCCTGCACCGGCCCGCCGGCTTGCGCTCGCCCGCGGACGCTGGTTGTCTGCGAGCTCGGGGGCGAGGCTGTCCCTGGGCTGGAGCCCACTCCGCAGCCTGTGACGGCGAGAACGAGTGGCAGCAGTAGCCCCATGGCGGCTCGGCATGACCCTCGACTCAAAAGATAGCGATCCATGTGCGCTCTCCAGTCGTCTGCCAGTAGCGGTCGGCCACGACCCGCCCCAGGTCGTGCGACGGCTCGGGGACCGGCGGCGTCGCAAGCGCCGGCCCCCTCACTCTAGCACTATCAGAGCACGAACTTGCCGAGCAGCACAGGGTGGCTTGCGCCCGTCACGGCCGGCACGTTGGACGGTACTCCGCAGACGGACTCGTTTCCGAGGATGGCGAAGGAGAGCGCTTCCTTGGCCTGCCACGGCACGCCGCGCTCGTCGATCGGGACCACGGGGATTCCCGGCAGCTCCTCGCGGAGTCTCTCCATCATGAAGGGGTTCTGGCTTCCGCCCCCGCAGACGATGATCTCCTCGGGGCGCCAGTACGGCAGCACGTGACGGCGGTAGTTCTCCGCGATGGAACGGGCCGTGAACTGAGTGACGGTAGCCACCAGATCGTTGCCCTTGACGCGTCCAAAGAGCGAAAGGGTCGTCAACGTGCGGAAGAACTCGCGACCGAAATTCTCGCGGCCCGCCGTTTTTGGCGGGACGCGGTTGACGAACGGGTCGTCCATCAGCCGCTCGACCAGCGCGTGGTCGATCGCGCCCGCCCGCGCCATCTCGCCGCCCTGGTCGAAGGTCTGCTTCCCGAGAGTGACATCGTGGACCACGGCGTCGATGATCATGTTGCCGGGGCCCGTGTCGAAGGCCAAGAGCGGCTTTCCGCTCTGAGCCGGGGGCAGGAGCGTGACGTTGGCGATGCCGCCGATGTTCTGCAGCGCGACTGCCCGGGTCGGTTGCTGGAAGAGGATGCGGTCGGCGTAGGGCACCAGCGGCGCGCCGACGCCCCCGGCGGCCACGTCGCGCACGCGGAAATCGCCGACCACGGGAACCCCGACGCGCTCGGCAATCACCGCGGTCTCACCGATCTGGAAGGTGGATCGCGAGGCGTAGCCGTCGATGGAGCGGCTCTCGGGGAGGTGGTGGATCGTCTGCCCGTGCGAGGCGACCAGGTCGATCTGCTGGGGTCGCAGCTTGGCAGAGCGGATCGCCTTCAGGGCAGCCTCGGCGAAGATCTCGCCCAGGATGAAGTTGAGCGTGCAGATGGCGTCGGTGCGGCCGGTCTCGCCTTCGCTGACCTCGAGCACGGCCTGCCGGACTTCGGCGGGATAGGCGACGCTCTGCACCGAGAGCACCTTCCAGCCCAGCTCCAGCCCGCTGCCGGTCACCTCCACCAGGCAGGCGTCCACGCCGTCGGCCGAGGTCCCCGACATCAGGCCGACGATGCGGCGAGACTTCTGGCGGGCGAGCTTGGCGAGCGCGTGCATCGGACGCGACTGTACACGAGGCACGCCGGCCCGCGCGAGCGGAATCGAGACGGCCGGCGCACGTCCGATCTGTGGTACGCTTCCGCCGGAGAGTCTGCATGCCGTTCGTCAACGTCGAGCTGTCCCAGGATCAGATCAACTACCTCGAGCGCAAAGCTCGCCGGGAGGACACGACGATCGAGGCTTATCTGAGCCAGTTCGTCCATCGGCTCGCAATGGAGGGGCGCGACGAGGAGTCGCGCCTGGCCAGGGACCCCATGTTCCGCCTGGCGCCGGCGTACGGCTCCGGGATGTCGGACCTCTCGACCCAGCACGATCACTACCTGTACGGAAGCCCCAAGCGATGATCGACGCCCACAAGGAGATCTTCATCGACACGTCCGGCTGGCTAGCCCTGGAGGACGCGTCGGACCCCGCCAACTCCATGACGACTCAGGAGAGCCGCCGGCTCTTGCAGGAGGGGTTTCACTACGTCACGACCAACTTCGTCCTGGACGAGGTCTACACCGTCCTGAAGTTCCGCATCGGTCACGCCGCGGCGGTCAGGTTCGGCGAGAAGGTCCGCGCCAGCAGCCTCGTGGCCGTGCTGATCGTGAGCCCGGCGATGGAGGACGAGGCCTGGCGTTTCTTCGAACACCAGCCGCAGAGCACGGCCAGCTACACCGACTTCGTGAGCTGGGCCGTGATGCGCAAGCGCGGCATCCAGGTCGCGCTCACCTCGGACGCCAATTTCACTGCCGCCGGCTTCGAGGTCCTCCCCCGCTCACTGGGCAATCGGCTCCTGGACGAGCCTCCGCCCGGCTGCGCAGACCTGGGGCAATAGCGCGCGCTCAGCGCTTGCCGAGCAGCTCGAGGCCGCCGGGCAAGAAGGGGCGAAGCACTTCCGGGACTCGGACGCTGCCGTCGGGCTGCTGGTGGTTTTCCAGGATCGCGATCAACGTCCGGCCGATGGCCGTTGCGGTGCCGTTCAGCGTGTGGACGAAGCGGTTTCCCTTCTCGGTCTTGTAGCGGCAGTTCAATCGCCGCGCCTGGAAGTCCGTGCAGTTGGAGCAGCTGGTCAGCTCGCGGAAGGCGTTCTGGCCGGGGAGCCAGACTTCCAGATCGTACTTTTTCGCTGCCGGCGCCCCCAGCGTGCCGGCGCAGATGTTGACGACCTGGTAGTGGAAACCGAGCTCGCGGGCAATCTCCTCCTCCACGGCCAAGAGCAGCTCGTGTTCCTCCCAGGAGCGGTCGGGCGTGGTGAACGAGAACATCTCGACCTTGTCGAACTGGTGGACTCGGAAGATGCCTCGAGTGTCCTTGCCGTAGGTGCCGGCTTCCCGGCGCAGGCAGGTGCTGAAGCCCACATAGCGGCGAGGTAGATCGGCTTCGGGCAGCGTCTCGTCCATGTGCAGGGCCGCCAGGGGCACCTCCGAGGTGCCGACCAGAAAGCGGTCCTCGCCCTCGATCTTGAAGATCTCGAAGCGATCGGCCGGGAAGAAGCCCGTCCCGTACATGCCGCGCTCACGGACCATGATGGGAGGGATGACCGGTGTGAAGCCCCGCGCTGCCAGCTTGTGCATTGCGTACTGGACCAGCGCCAGCTCCATCAGCGCCAGCTCTCCGGTCAAGTAGGCGAACCGGGCGCCCGACAGCCGCGCGGCGCGCGCCATCTCGAGGGTGCCGTGGCGCTCCGCAAGGTCCAGATGGTCCTTCGGCTGGAAGTCGAAGACGGGCTTGGCGCCGTGCACGCGCACGATCTCGTTCTGCTCGTCGGCGGCGCCGTCTGGCACCGTTTCGTGGGGCGGGTTCGGGATCTGCACCAGCGCTTCCTGGAGCTCCTCCTCGCGGGCCTTGAGGGCAGTCTCCGATTCGGCGAGCCGGTCGCCCAGCGCCTTCATCTCGGCGATCAGGGCCGCCTTCTGGTCCGGCGGAGCCTTCGGCACCTGCTTGGACGTCGCGTTCTTCTTGGCGCGCATCTCCTCGGCGGTCACCAAAAGCTCCCGATGGGCCAGGTCGATCGCCAGCACCCGCTCGAAGGCCTGCGGATCGTAACGCTTTCGTCCCAGCAGCCGTCGAAACTCCTCGGGATTCTCCCGCAGCGCCTTCAAATCGATCATCTTTGCAGCCCGTCCTCGTCGCCAGCAGTCCGTTGGGGCCCACACTCTATCAGACGCCTGACGCGGTGCGCCAGAGCCTGGCGCGGCGCTCCAAGGCGACGGAGTGCAGGACAACGGCAAGTTCGTCGGACATCGGGCACAGGCACCGGAAACCCGGCTGGCCGACTGGACGACTGCCAGGCTTCAAGCGGCTTCCGGAACCAGTCCCCGTTTTCCGCCTCCGGGCTCGAGACTTCGCCGGGACCCTGCACGGAGCGTCGATACTCTTGACCGGGCGAAATGCATGGCGTAGGTTAGGGCGCGCGGGCAACCCGGACCAAAGCGTATAGATTCCCGGGTCGCCGCTTCCAACAAAACTGATTCAGTCTCCGTAGGAGGACTTCGATGGACGCCAACACACTCGTGCAGTTCGGTCTGCGCTGGATTCACTTCCTGGCCGGAGTGGTCTGGATAGGACACCTCTGGTTCTTCAACCTGGTCAACGCCAACTTCCAGAAGGAGATCGAGGGACCCGTCAAGAAGGTCGTCAACCCGCGCTTGATGTGGCGTTCGCTCTTCTGGTTCCGCTGGGGGGCGATGTTCACGTTCCTGACCGGATGGCTCTACCTGGGGCACAAGGCGGGCGTGCAGGGGTTCACCGAGACCTTCGTGAACCAGTCCTGGGGACAGTGGATCTTGATCGGCGCCATCCTCGGGACTCGCATGTGGTACAACGTCTGGTTCGTGATCTGGCCCAACCAGCAGATCATCCTGGCGGCTGTCGACAAGGGCGAGGCTCCGCCCGCGGACCTGGTGGCCAGGGCAGGAGCGCTCTCGCGTGAGAACACGTTCAACTCCGTGCCGCTGCTCTTCGCGATGGGCGCCGCCAGCCACCTGCCGCTCAAGTTCCAGGACTACTGGTGGGTCTACGCGATCTCGCTCGGGCTTGGCTGGGGTATCGCCAAGTTCTTCCTGGACTTCTCGGCCGGCGCAGGCAAGTGGGAGTCCCCCGCCGCCGCCCCCGCCGCCAAGTAGTTTCGCAACCGCAGAACGGACCGGGCCACTCGCCACCTCGGGCGGCCCGGTTTCCGTTTCTGCCGGCTACTTCCCGGAATCGAAAACGAACGGGAGCTGGTGCGTCTGCTTGGCGGCCAGCTTCACCTTCTGGCTGGACGTGCCGAACGTTTCGTGCCAGGCCTCCACCTCGTAGTCGCCCGGGGGAAGCCCCTTGAGCTCGTACTTGCCGTCGGGTCCGGTGACGGCGAAGAAAGGATGGTCGACGGCGCCGATGAATCCCTTCATCCAGCCGTGGATGTCGCACTTGAACTCGATCATCACCTCGGCCTTTTCGACGGACCGCAGCTCCTTCACTCCCGACATCGGGAAGCCGATGTTCCAGCCGGTCGAGTTTCGGGGCAGGGAGTGGAAGTTGTGAAGCGTGCTGTCACTGTTCCTCAGCTCGAGGGGTTGATGGACCTGCACGCCGATGACGTGTGGGGCGAAGATGCAGCCCTTCTGGTCGATCACCTTGGGGGTCTCGGGAACGGCGAAGACGTGTTTCTCCAGGCCCGACTTCACGTGGACGAAGACGTTCTGGAGCTTGCCATCCTTCACGATGACGCTCTCGTCCATCGGCGGCTCCTTGTGGTGTGCGGTGCACTCCGAGCCGGACATCTTCATCTTCTTCGGCGAAGGTGGCGTGCCCTTGAGCGACACCTCGCCCGTGATCGTTGCGACCGTCGCAGCGTCGATCGGCGTTGCCGTCCGCTTGGGCACCTCCAGCTTCGCCGGTTCGCCGCCGCAACCCGTGAGCGCCGCGGTCAGCACACCCAGAAAAAGATGCGCAGCTACCCTTCCCTCGAGCCCTCTCATCGTCCTCGCGCCTCCTTAGCCCCCTTGGCAGCGATGGTACGTCGCACGGGCGGCAAAACCAAGCTTTCGCGCCAGGGCCCGCTCGCCTGTTAGACTTCTCCTCGACCGGCCGCGCGCGCGGCCAGGAGGCACGCGGATGCTCGATTCGACGTTTCTTCAGACCTCGCCCATCTTCAAGGGGATCAAGGCCGAGGAGTTCGAGACGATCAGCTTCATCGTCGACGACGTGACCATCCCCAACAAGCACCACCTCTTCAAGGAGGGCGCCGCGGCCCGCTCGCTCTTCATCATCCGCGACGGCGAGATCGAGATCGTCAAGGAGTCCGGGGCGAGCCCGGTGGTGCTCAACACGCTCGGCGAAGGCGACATCTTCGGCGAGATGGCTGTCATCCGCGAGACCACCCGCTTCAGCTCCGCCATTGCGCGCGGGCACACGTCGCTCTGGACGATCAGCCGCGACAAGCTCGACACACTGCGCCGCAAGGACCCCGCCCTCTGGGGCTCACTGATGTACAACATCGCCGGCATCCTGGCCGATCGGCTCGCCGCCGTGTCGTCGAAGCTCGCAGCGGCTACCAGCGGCTCCGCTGGCGCCGCCGCATCCGCCCCCGCCGAACGCGGTTTCTGGGCGCGCCTGATGGGACACTGACGGGAGCCGCTATGAGCGTCAAAGACATGCTCCAGGACATGGTCAGCAAGGGGGCGACCGACATCATCTTCTCCACCGGTTCAGCGCCGGCGGGCCGCTTCGGTGGGCGTTTGCTGCCCTACAACCAGGACAAGTTCCCTGCCGAGCTGCTCAACAAGATGGTCTTCGACGTGATGATGAACGAGGAGCAGCGCACGCGCTTCGAGATGACCGGCGAGATGGATCTCACCGTCAACCTCGCAGGCGTCGGCCGGTTCCGGGCCAATGTGTACCGGCAGCGCGGCGAGCTCGCGGTCGCGTTCCGAACCATCATGAGCCGCATCCCCTCGCTGACCGAGCTGGAGCTCCCCGAATCGGTCCGGCGGCTGCTCGACTTCCCGGACGGCCTCATCCTGGTGGCTGGCCCGAGCGACTCGGGGCGCACGACCACCGTGGCCAGCATGCTCGACCACGTGAACAACACGCGCGAGTGCCACATCGTCACGGTCGAGGACCCCGTCGAGTTCATCCACACCACGCGCAAGAGCCTCATCAGCCAGCGCGAGCTGGGGCGCGACACGGCCTCCTACGCATCTGCTCTGAAGGTCATTCTCAAACAGGCCCCCGACGTCGTCTTCATCGACGAGATGCCCGATCTGGAGACCATCGTCGGGGTCCTCAAGCTGGCCGAAACCGGTCACCTCGTCATCACGACCGTCCCCGCCCGGACCTCGGGGCAGGCGGTTGACCGCCTCATCAACCTCTTCCCGCCGTACCAGCAGCAACAGATCCGCACCCAGCTCGCGATGACCCTGCGCGGGGTCATAGCCCAGCAGCTCCTGCCGGGCGTCTCCGATGCCCAGCGAGTCGCCGCGCGCGAGGTCCTCATCGCCGCACCGCCGATCGTCAGCCTCATCCAGGAGGGCAAGACGCATCTCATCCCCAACGTCGTTGCCCAGGGCGGCGCCCTCGGCATGATCGCGATGGACGAGCACCTGCGCCAGCTCGCCGAGGCCGGCCGCATCGCCCCGCGCGTGGCCATGGCGCGCGCCACCGACAGCGCCAAGATGGTCGACGCCCAGCGCGGCCAGGCCGATCTCGCCAACCTCGAGAAAGCGCTTTACGACCCCTCTGCCGACCGCCGCAAGGCCGCCGAGCTCGAGCTCCAGAAGCTCGCCTCCACAGGCAACAAGGGCGCCTCCGAGATCCTCGAGCAGTTCGCCCGCTTCTATCAGACCAACTTCGACGACAAGAAGATCGGGGTGAGGCGCTAGGAACCCAGCACCGAGTTTGGGGGCGGTCGTGTCGAAGGACGGAGAACTCGGACCAGGTAGACGCCACGTCTTTTTCTCGGCGCGCGTTCCGTGTTGCCCTCTTGCATCTTCCCCTGCTCAGCGTGCGCTGATAGGATCGCGGCGGATAAGATGCGATTCCTTCCGTTCAGAAAAGAGGCGCTCCCGGAGCTGTCGCTGGTAGCGGTAGAGCTGCGGGATACCCAGTACAGGGCCGACCTGGAGCTGCACGACCGCTACCAGACCTTCGCCCGGGAGCTGATGCGGCTGGCCCTGGCGGAGCTGGGCGGCCTGGGATTCCTGCTGGCCAACGTGGGCGCCGTCAAGTCGAGCCTATTCGCCAACGCCCTGCGCTCGGAGGTCGTGCAGGGGCTGGGTGTGGTGAGCGTGCTTGCCCTGGGCGTGGCAGTGGCGGCGTCGATGGCCCACGGCTTCTACGCTTCCGATTGCCTCTACCACCACTTGCGCGCCCTCAAGCTGCTCGTGCTCGACCGCACAACCAACCTGGAGCGGGCGCGCGCCGAGGAGGCTTCGCGCAATGCCAACTTCGACCACGCCGAAACGGCGCTCTACCTGGCCGCCGGAGCCTTGATGCTCGGCACCGCGGCGCTCGGTCTGGCGGTCATCCTGGCGCTGGTGCCACCGAGCGCCGCCCCTTAGGCGCATCGGTGTCCCGGCCACTGTCGCCACTTTCGTCCGATCTAGTCCGCCCGATCGGGGGCCCCCGCGGCTATACTGTCCTGGCCCGATTCTCTCCCGGAGCTTGGAGGGTACGTTGTGAACCTCTATACAGCCATCGTCCTGGGCCTCTTCGGTTTGGCCGCCATCCCCTTGGTCCTCTCGGTGATGCACGCGGCGAAGGCCGCGCGCGACGCGGCAGCGGCCGCCGTCGAGGCAACCAACGCCTTTCGTGAGGCCGTCCAGGTTTCCCGAGAGCTGGTGACCGCATCCCAGGAGTCGGCCAAGTCGCTCGGAGAGTGCTCGATGGCGCTGCGCCACATAGCCATCGCAGCCCGTGAGGGAAGCCAGCCCAAGAAGCCCTCCGCTCCCTGAATCTGGCCGCAGTCTTGCGGCGTTCGGACGAAAAAGGGGAGGTCGCTCATGCACCCCATCGCATTCGGTCCGGTTCCTTCGAGGCGCCTGGGACAGAGCCTGGGCATCAACAACATCCCGCCCAAGGTCTGCTCGTTCGCCTGTCCTTACTGCCAGGCGGGCCGCACCGAGCAACTGGGCACGAACCGGCGCGAGTTCTACCTTCCAGCACTGATCCACGAGGAGGTCAGCGCCCGGATCGAGGCGCTGCGAGAGGAAGCTGAGCGGGTCGATCACCTCACCTTCGCCCCCGACGGCGAGCCGACGCTGGACGTGAACCTGGGCCGCGAGATCGACCTGCTTGGCGACCTGGGCGTGCCGATTGCCGTCATCACCAACTCGAGCCTCCTCTGGCGCCACGACGTCCGACAGGAGCTGGCCCGCGCCAACTGGGTTTCGCTGAAGCTCGACGCGGCCAGCGAGCTCGCCTGGCACCGCGTCGATCGCCCCCACCGCCAGCTTGACCTGGGCGCAATTCTCCAGGGCATGCTCGCGTTCGGCCACGAGTTCAAGGGGACGCTCGTCACGGAAACCATGCTGGTCGGAGGGGCCAACGACTCGCCCGACGACGCCGACGAGCTCGGGCGATTCCTGGCCCGGCTCGCTCCCCGCACTGCGTATGTCAGCATCCCGATCCGCCCCCCCGCCGAGGCTGCGATAAAGGCGCCCTCCGAGGCTGTCGTCACCTCCTACGTGGAGACTCTGATGCGCCATGTACCCGAAGTCGTCTGTCTGATGGCCTACGAGCGCGAGCCCTTCGGCTGCACCGGCGACGCGGAGCGCGACATCCTGGGCGTCGTTGCCGTTCACCCGATGAGGGAACAGTCGGTGCTGGAGCTGCTCGCCCGCGCAGGCGAGAAGCCCGACCTGCTCGCCAGCCTGCTCGCCCGTCATCTGCTCGTGCGTGTCGAACACGCCGGCGAAACCTTCTACGCCCGCGCCCTTCGCCGCCCCTGAGGGCGTGGCAGTGGCGGCGACCCGTACCGGGAAATCCCGCGGCGTCTACCTGTACCGCGTTTTCTCGGGGGCGGGCTTGGGCAAGGGCAAGGGCTTGGGCAAGGGCTAGCCCCCCGTTTGCCATTTCCTGTAGCCGCCCGTCTCCCCTACTCGCTACTCACTACTCGCTACTCCCCTCCGGTTATCATGCGCTTCGACGCTGCCCTGACAGGGGGCAGCGAAGGAGGAAGCCGGTGTCCGACACTCTCAAGAAAGTTCCGCTGGTCAATCTCGAACACTTCGTGCGCGGCACGCCGGCTGAGCGGGCGCGGTTCGTGGCGACGTACGGGGAATCTCTTCGCTGGTTCGGTTTCGTTCGCGTCGAGGGGCATGGGGTGGAGAGCGGGCTCGTCCGTAGGTCGTTTGAGCTCTTCCAGGAGTTCTTCGCCTTGGGGCTGGAGACCAAAAAGCGATACGAGGTCGACCGCGCCGGACAGCGGGGCTATGTCAGCTTCGGGAAGGAGCACGCCAAGAACCAGGCCGTCGGCGACCTCAAGGAGTTCTGGCACGTCGGCCGCGAGTTGCCGCCCTCTCATGGGCTGGCCTCGGTCTACCCCGCAAACGTTTGGCCTGCGGAGCTGCCGGAGCTCAAATCCGTGGCGCTCGGCCTCTTCGACGCGCTCGAGCGCTGCGCCAACGTGCTGCTGGAGGCACTGGCCGCCTACTTTCAGCTGGAGCCAGGCGCTTTCCGCCACATGACGAAGGACGGAAACAGCATCCTGCGGGCCATCCACTATCCGCCGCTTTCGGCACACCAAGACCCACGCGCCGTCCGCGCAGCCGCTCACGAGGACATCAACCTGATCACGCTTCTGTGCGAGGCGACCGCCTCGGGGCTGGAGCTCCTCACCCGCGAGGGAGAGTGGCTGGCCGTCGAGAGCCTCGAAGGACAGATCGTCACCGACGCGGGCGACATGCTGGCGCGCGTCACCAATGAGCTCATCCCGTCCACGACGCACCGCGTCGTGAACCCGACGGACGGTGCCAACGCGTCACGCTTCTCGCTCCCCTTCTTCGTTCACCCCGCGCCGGACGTCGTTCTCGACTGCCTGCCGTGCTGCGACACTCCCGACAATCCCCGCCGCTACCCTCCCCTCACGGCCCAGCAGTTCCTCGAGCAACGCCTGCGAGAGATTGGCCTGCTGAAGGGGTGAAAGGGAACCGGATGGGCCGGGAAGTCGCCCTACGGGTTGGCGGCGTGCGCCCGGCCTTCACGACGACAGGCCTTCCTCGCAGGGACGGACTGGAAGCGCCACCCGCAGACTTCATCAGCAAATTGATGAACTCTGCTCATTGAGACGGCGCTCCTGCAGTCCGGAAGATCGAGGCTGGAAACAGCTTCGAGATGAAGGAGGTCGGAGTGTTGCAGCAACGCTTCGGAATGAGCGCGTGGATGAGCCATCGGTCGGGCTCCCGCTTAGGGCTACTGACTGTCGTCCTTTCAACACTACTGCCAGGCACCGGCTGGGCCTTGCAGACTAACGAGCCTGCGACCTGCGTACTGGGCCAGCCGGGTTTCGCACAGGGCACTGCAAACACGGGTGGCATCGGGGCCAGCACGCTCCAGGGGCCGGAAGGTATCTCCTCCAGCGGTGGCCGGCTGTTCCTCACGGATGGAGCAAACAGGCGCGTGCTGATCTGGAATGCGATTCCTACCACGATCCAGAAAGACGCCGACATCGTGCTGGGCCAGCCCGGTTTCACGTCCAACGCTGCCAACAGCGGCGGCCTTCGTGCCGGGTCGCTAGCTTACGCCCAGGGTCTCTGCACGGACGGCACCCGCGTGTTCGTCGCCGACTCGCAGAACCACCGGGTGCTGATATGGAACAGCCTCCCGTCGACCAGCCAACAGCCCGCCGACCTGGTGCTGGGCCAGCCGGATTTCACGTCGAACACGCCCAACAACGGCGGCATCAGCGCCAGCTCGCTCTCGAATCCAGAGAGTGTCTTCTCGGACGGCACGCGCCTGTTCGTGACGGATGGCAACAATCGGGTGCTCATCTGGAACAGCATACCGACGGAAAGCATGCAGCCCGCCGACTTGGTGCTGGGTCAGCCGGACTTCGCGTCGAGCACGCCCAACAACGGAGGCGTCAGCGCGGTGTCGCTCAATCACCCCCAAGGTATCGCGTCAGACGGCGTGCGCCTCTACATCTCGGATTCGGACAACAACCGGGTGCTCGTCTGGAACAAGCTGCCGACCCAGCACCGGCAGCCGGCGGATCTGGTGCTCGGACAGCCCGACCTGACGTCGGCAAGCGTCAACAACGCCGGTATCGGCGCCGGCACGCTATTCTCCCCGGAGGGCGTCTGCTCCGATGGAACGCGGCTCTTCGTCGCGGACTGCAACAACCACCGGGTGCTCGTCTGGAACGTCCTGCCAGCGCAGCACGGGCGATCGGCCGACCTGGTGCTAGGCCAGCCGGATTTCGCGTCGAACACGGCCAACAACGGCGGCATCAGCGCCAGCACGATGAGAAACCCGGTGGGTGTTGCCGTCGCGGGCGGTCGTCTGTTCGTCGGAGACTACAGCAACAACCGCGTACTGGCCTTCGTCGTGCAGCCGCCGCACATCTCCCAGGCCTCGCCTTCGCTGCTCGTAAACGACGCACCGGTTGAAATCACACTGACCGGAAACGGTTTCGCTGGCGTCACGGCGCTGCGCTTCGATGACGCACTTCAAACGCAAATGACGCAGCTTCTAGTGATAGATGATGCGACGCTGCGAGCGACGGTCCCGGCTGGAATAGCACCCGGCTCCTACGGGCTGATCGTCACGAGAGACGGTTCGCAGGTTGCTGCCACCGGAGCCACGGTGAGAATCCGAGCCCCTGCTGCGTCATTGGTAGTTACCGGGGCAGCTCTGCCTGCGAACGTGTCGGCCGGACAGGCCTTCAGCGCCGCGGCGGACCTCAGGAACACCGGCGGAACAAGCGCCGACATCACGTCGTGCGAGCTTGCCTTCGCCCCCTCCGGACTTTCTGCCGTCCGGACCGACTCCGTGACGAGCATAGGAGCTTCGGCCACCGCAACGTTGCGCTTCGACGTAGCCGTAGCCGGCAGCGCGCTTCCGGGGACGCGTACGGCAAGGCTCGATGTGCAAGCGAACGACGCAGATACCGGCGAGGACGTGAGCCTGCTCGCCAGCGAGCTGCCCGGCCCGCTGAGCGTGCAAACTTCGGCAACGCTTCTGATCGATGCCGTCGAACTGCCGAGCGCTCGTGTCTGGAGAGGCCGGACGGGCCTCACCGTGCGGACGCGCGTGTCGAATCCAGGCAACGCAGGTCACGGCGCCGCCCTGCGCAACCTGTCGCTGCGGCTCGCCTTCAGTGCCGGAGCTGAAGGCTTCTCCGTGACACCCGCGACGGGCAACGTCACGACGCTGGCGGCAGGCGCTGGCGCGTGGCTCACGTTCACCGTCGATCTGCTCGCCACGGCCCCGGCCGGCCCGACCACGCTCAGCGCTGTCGTGCTCGCAGCCGTGGACGCCAATTCGGGCAGGGCTGCCTCTGTCGACAACGAAGCCTGGGCCAGCTGGAGCGTCGTGGCGGCCAATGCAAACGCCGGAAGCGATGGGCGAGTTTCAGGCCTGGGCAGGGTGACGCTCGACGGCAGGGACTCGACCATCGCCGGCAATCTCGCCCGGCCGACCTACACCTGGGACTTTGTCCAACGTCCCGAGGGCAGCTCGCTCCGCTCGAGCGACATCTCGCCGAACGCAACAACCGGGGCCCAGGTGGTGGCCTTCACTCCCGATCGCTATGGCACCTACGTTCTCTCATTGGTGTTAACAGCTGACGGAGACAGCTCCGCGGCTGACACGGTCGCCGTCGAAGTCGTCTCGACACCGGTGGCACGCATCGCGGGTGGACCGCGCCGCCGACAGCGGGCAGGGACCGGCGGGACGATCCGGATCGCTCTCGACGGACGCAGTTCCTTCGATCCGGCCTTCGGCCCGCTCGTCTACCACTGGCGCCTGCTTGACTCGCCGGCCGGCACGAGCGATCTTAGCTTCTCTCACAATGACTCCCCGGCCGCGGCTGAGACCTCCCTTGATGCGATTGTTCCGGGTACCTACGCCGTTCAGCTCCGGGTCGAGACGGCGAGTTCCGAATCCGAACCCGTGACCGCGGAAGTGGAGGCGATCGCAGGCAAGCAGGCGTTCATCCTCGATCCGCTGCCGGGTCAGACGATCCGTCGCTCGAACGTGGCCGCGAGCTTCGGCGCGAAGCGGCTGTACCGTGTTCGCTTCGCCGGGTTCGACGAGGCCGACGCCGGCGCCTGGTCGGTGGCCGCTGCTGGCTCCTCGGCCGGGGGCATCGGTGATGGAGACGGGACGGGTTCGGCCACGATCGAGATCGAGCCCGGCATCCAGACCATCACGCTGCGCAAGCTCGGGCAGGAGGTTGACGCCGTGCAGGTCGATGTGGCGGCCACGGCCGCACCGTTTGTCGAGATTCTGACGAAGCCGTCGAGCGGAGGACCCAGGAGAATCCACCTCGACCCGGGCGACTCGCACGTTGGTGCTGGCAGCAGCGGCAGCCCACTCTTCCAGTGGACTCTGGATGGCGCTCCGCGTGGAGCTACGACGTTCCAGTCGACAGTCACCAAGCCGAACTACGTGCTGACAGCGATCGGGAGATACACGTTCACGTTGACGGTGACCGACTCGAGCAACTCGCTGGCGAGCACGTCGCAGGTGGCCGTGGCGGTCGTCGACGTGCCGCCCTCGGCGCCGGTGTTCCTCGACAGGACGATCTACCTGAAGCGGCCGGATAGCCTGGCGCCGCATCCCGAGGCGACGTCGACCTTCGCGTTGGACGCCGCCGGTTCGGCCGACCGGAATGGACAGGCTCTGACCTACAGATGGGACGTCGTCGAGGCGCCTGACCGCAGTGTCGCGCATGCGGCGACGACCACGCTGGTCAGCATTCAGGCGGCCTCGGAAGCCAGGACTCTGGCTGTCTTTTCGCCAGCGAGCCGCCTCGCGGATTCGACTCCGGTGATGGCCGCGGCAGGACAGTATCGATTCCGGCTGTCTGTTTCCGACGGCACGAACGTCACGACCTCGACGATCGCCGTGGTGGCCCTGGACCCTGCGTCGCTCTTGCCCACGGCAGACGCTGAAATCGACCGAATCGTCTACGCAGGAGTCTCTGTGCCAGGAGGTCCGATCACGAGTCTGGCGACCGACGATCCTCTCGAGCGCACCGCGAAGGTCGGATTCGTGCGTTTGGATGGCAGAAACAGCGCAGATCCGAAGCGCAGGTCATTGACGTACCGCTGGACGGTCGCGACCAGGCCGCCCGGCTCTACGCTCGCCGAGCTGCAGGACGCGGACACTCCGCTGGCGTGGTTCGTGCCCGACAAGCTGGGCGTCTATGTCTTGCGGCTCGTGGTCAACAACGGCATCTTCGGCAGTGCGCCAGCCGTAGTGCGCATCGACGTCCGGGGAGTCAATCCGGAGACGGGGGAACCTTGGTGGGACACGAGGGCCCAGCTCGAGCTCCAGGACCTGACGAATGCTGTTCGGACCAGTGCTTCGGTCCCCGTGCTGGAGACTCTAACGGGGCACCGAGTGCTCTTGGACGCCATCAGCTCGCGCACCACGAAGGGCCTTTCGTTTCGGTTTGGCCAGCTTGGCGGTCCGACCGTTGACCTGGAAAAGGGCGGCATCGAATCCAGAGAGACCTTCACGCCCGTGGAACCGGGAACCTACTTGTTCAGCGTCAAGCTCGTGACCGGCGCCGGAAGCATCGTCTCCTCGGCAGCCGCCCAGGTACGGGTGCGCAGCGCCTCGCCGCCAGCTGTTTCGGTCGTCTCCTCGGCATCGACCACCGAGGAGACCGGACACGAGATGCGCAGCGAGACTCCGACGATGCCCACGGGTTCGCTGCGGGTCACTCTCCCGACCACGGTGACATTGACAGCCCTGGTGGGCCAGGCCGATCGAGGCAGGATCTTCGACTTTGCCTGGCGTCAACTCGATGGGCCGCCGGCCTTGCTCTCCCGACTGACCGAGAGGAGGGCCGGTTCCGAAGGCTCCGTCACCCAGTTCACACCGACGACGTCGCGGCTGCACCTCTTCGAAGTATCGGCCACGCCACTGGCCACGGCGACACTTCTGCCAGACGGCCCTCCAGCGGTACGGAAGATTCGCGTCATCGTTAGCCAGCCGGATGCGCCCATCCCACAACCGGTACCCAAGGTCGAGAGGCTCAGCCTCATCAGTGGGCTTGGCAAGCTCGCCCGCAAGCTTCGAGGCGCGAAACGCAACAGCGATCCGAATCTTCCGGTACAGCTGTTCGGTACGCCGGCCTCCACCGTAGAAGTGGATGTCGTCGAGACGGGCTGCAATCCTTCCTACATCAAGCTAGACGGTTCGGGCTCCAGGTACCTCACGAATCGGCCTTTGAACGAACGGCTTCGCTACCGCTGGGTCGAGGTCACCTTCAACGACAATGTCTCGATGAGTCGCCCGAACGACCTCGTCACGGAGGCGTACTGCTTCCGGTGCGGGCCCAAGAAGCAGCATCTCATCTTCAACTTCTACATCGATGTGCTCAAGCCGGGGGACAGAAGCGAGTCGGTGAGCACGGGCCTGGAACTCGAGGGGACCGATCCGTCCACGATGCCGCCCGAGGTCGGAGGGGTCCGGCTGTTTCTGGACGGCAGCTTGCCGGTCTCGGAGGTGCTCACCAGTCCGGCTCTTCTTGCCGAATTCCACTCGCTGGCGCTTCCCTCGTTCGTACTGGATGGCCAGGAGCTGGTCTTGCTGGCGACCGACTCCGCAGGGACCCCCGTGCGGCCTGCCATTACGCTGCGGCGAAACAGGCTGAAGTTCGCAGCCGACGGCCCCACCAAGTTCGAGTCGCTGGAAGACGGAGAGCTGGTTGTCAGCGACATGAGCCGAGGGTCCGTGACGCGAGCCTGGTTCGTGCCCACGACGCAACAACTGGCCGCCTTTTCGGGCGGGATGGCGAGCATCACACCGCTCTCGGCGGCCGTGCTCCTGGGTGGTGGCAGCGGTCGTAGCGGCGGCTGCTGGACAAACCCGAAGACACCGTGGCGCGCGACGAGCTCGGTGATTCTGTTGCTGCCGGGTTTGTACGCCTTGCTGCTGCGGTTCTGCTCCCGCGGGCAGCGCAGATCACGGCCACCAGACCGCGCTCGCTAGTCCGTCCGAGGCAGGAGAACGGAGCTCCCGGAGGTCGCTCGACAGCCGGGAGCTCCTGGCATCACGCGGCGGTTCCCTCCCGACTCGAAGTGAGGCGACGCAAGAGCAGTCCTCCAGCCACCAGCGCAACCAGGCTCAACCACTGAGAGGTCGAGAAAACGCCGAAAATCAAGCTTCCTCGGTCGTCGCCTCGCAGAGCTTCGACGGCAAAGCGAATGGCTCCGTAGGCGATCAGATAGATTGCCATCACGGCGCCCTCGGGTCGATCCGAACGCTGGAGGTAGCGGTGCAGCGCAGCGAACAGCGCCAGCATGGCAAAAGACTCGTAGAGCTGGGTCGGATGCCGCGATACGGTCGCCGCGTCCGCGAACCGGTAGGTGACGGCCCACGGATGGTTGCTCGGCCTCCCGTAGCAGCAACCGGCCAGGAAACAGCCCAGGCGGCCGATGCCGTGTCCGAGAGCGACGGTTGGGGCGGCGATGTCCGCCAGCAGCCTTCCTGGCAACCCTTGGTAGCGAGCGTACGTGAGCGCGAGCGCCAAGGCACCCAGGAAGCCGCCGTACCAGATGCGGCCTCCCGGGGCCCAGAAGGCGAAGACTTGGAGCGGCGCATTGGAGAAGGATTTCCAGTGGACGAGACCCGCAAGCAGGTGGCTTCCCCCGAGACCGCCCAAGAGGATCAAGAGTTGGATGTTCGTCACGTGCACGAGATCGAGATCGCGACGGCGGGCCTGCCAGAAGGAGTAAGAGAAGGCCGCGAGGAACCCGAGACAAACGAAGAGCTCGTAGGACCCGACGAGCAGTTGGCCGTACCAAAGGAAGATCGGTTTCATCGTCGAGAATCGCCCTCGTCGTCCGTGAGCTATCGCAGCGAGGGGAACAAGCCGGTCCCACACTCGGATTGCCGGCTGCAGACGGCGGGGGTGTTCATGGGTCGGGTATGTTACATCGTGGAGGCTGAGTACCGGCAGGGAATCGAGGGCCAGCCTGGGCCTGGCCGCCTGATTTGGTGCTGCTGGATACAATGGAAGTGGGAAGCTCAGACTGCGGAATCCATTTCCGCGCCCAGCGCTGCATCAGCGGGTGCCCGATCGCTTGCCCGCTGGAGCTACCGCTTCTACGGATTTCCGGCACCGACCAGAACAGAGGGAGTTTCTCGCACACTTTGCCTCGGCGACCTTCCTGGGTGGGCGGGCATCTTGCCCGCCCAGCGCGGGCTGGAAGCCCGCGCCACCTCTCCAGTCTCAACGCCAAGCGTGCGGAGAATCGTCGCCGGAATGGCCGGTGCCGGATTTCCTTACTTCCGGGATCCTCGCGGCCGCCGGTAAGATGCCACCACGATGAGACGTCTTCATGTTTCCGATAGGAGTCGGGTTTGACGCCCAGTGAGCTGCGCCGCCTCGTGGACAGCACGATGGACGCCGCATTCGCGATCGATCCGCAGGGAAGAATCGTCGTATGGAATGACGCAGCGGCAGCGCTCTTCGGAGTCTCCAGGACCGAGGCGTCTGGGCGCGCTTGCTGCGATCTGCTGAGGGGCACCGACGAGTGCGGCCCGGTCTGCCAACCGGGATGCACGGTCCTGCAAAACGCGCAGAAGCAGCGCCCGGTGCGCAACTTCGACATGCAGGTCACTACTCTGGACGGGCGACGCTGGTGCAACGTGTCAGTGCTGATTGCCCAGGACAAGGCTGGCCCCGTGTACTCGTTGCACGTGCTGCGGTCGATCGACCTGAGGAAGAAGCTGGAGGTGCTGCTGCGAGACTTCATCATCTGCGGGATCGGCCTGACGCACGAGCAGGCCGCCTCGCTGATGGCCTCGACGCGAGTACCGGCGCGCGACGTGGAGCTGACCAGGCGAGAGCTCTCGGTGCTGGCCCTGGTCGCCCAGGGTCTGACGACTTCCGCCATCGCCCGCCTGCTCCACATCAGCCCTGCGACGGTGAACAACCATGTCCAGCGGGTCAGTCGCAAGCTGGGCAGCCGCACACGGATGGAAGCCGTTCGCCGGGCCGAGAGGGCGGGCCTGTTGCTGTCGTCCTAGCCCACGGGATTGTCTTCCCAGTCAGCGCCAGCCGACCGGGACGGCCGGGGCCTGGAGCGCTCAGTTTCGAGGCATCTGAGCCCATCTGGGCCTTCGCAACGCCAGCGCTGCCGAGCTGATGACGCTCGTGAGCTGAGGGCGGGAGTTCGAGCACGGCACGCCCCACTGGGGGCAGTCGCCGCGGGCCTCACTCCGGGCGAGGCAGCATGGCGCGAAGGTTGGTGTCGATGGTGGAGCAGATGCGCTCGAGGGGGAGGTCGTTGTCGTCGGCGCCGAAGGGGTTTTCGATCTCGACGCCGATCTCTTCGATTCCGAAGAAGGTGTAGGCGATGAGCAGCGTGCAGAGGGCGGCTCCCATTCCGAAGTCCTTCACCGTCGCGAATGGCAGCGTGTAGCAGTAGAGCAAGAGGGCGCGCCTGAGGTGGACGACGTAGGCAAACGGCAGCGGAGTCTTCTGGATGCGCTCGCAGGCGCCCATGTAGTCCACCAGTGACTGGATGTTGCCATCGAGCCAGACCAGCTGGTGCGGCGTCAGGAGGCCGCGTTGTTGCGCCGAGCAGAGCAGCGCGGTCATCCGCGTCGAGACCGCCAGCGGCGTGTGCTCGGCCGACATCACTGACTGGACCTCGTCGGGCGGCAGCTCCAGGGCCAGCGACCCGAGCCCCTTCCCTCCCCTGAGCGAGTTCATCACCGCCGTCGGAAAGCACGCCGTCCACCGGATGAGTGCCCCTGCGAGCGCAGGGTCTCGCGTCAACATCGCCGAGACGCCCCGCGCCAGGTTGCGAGTCTCGTTCACGATGCCGCCCCACATCTTGCGCCCCTCCCAGAACCGGTCGTAGGACGCGTTCGTCCGGAACACCAGCAGGAGCCCCAGCGCCACGCCTACCAGCCCGTGACCCGTCGGCGGCACCGCCAGAGGCAACCCCGCATCGCAGGCCTCCACGACCAGACATGCCCAGAGCGTGCAGACCAGCACGCGCATCCCGATCGCCCGGACCATCGAGCCCCGGATGTCCCAGAAATGCGCCCACCAGCTATGAGGATCGTACTCGACCATGGCCACCACCTTTCGAGCTTCCGGCAGAGTATCGCACCCACCCCCCAGGCGCTATTGTGACTGGAGGCCAATCGCCGGCCGGACGTGGCAGGGAGGTTGCGGTACACTCGGTGCCCGGGGGGAACTGCGGCGCGCCCCACTTCGCGCTCTCTTGCGCAGGCGCGCTCAGCCGGCCTCCGGGCCGCTCGAAGGAGATGAGCTCGATGAATGAGTTCCGAATCCAAACGGACAGTCGGACCCACCAACGCTACATGGCCGTGTCGGCCAAGGGCGTTCATTTGAAGGAGCACCCGATTCTCAACAAGGGTTCCGCCTTCACCGACGATGAAAGAGAGAACCTGGGCCTGCTGGGCGTGCTGCCGCCCAAGGTGAGCACGATGGAGGAGCAGCTGGCCCGAGTGCGCGAGCACTACCAGCAAAAGGGCACCAACCTGGAGCGGTTTGTTTACCTGGCCGCTCTCCAGGACCGCAACGAGACCCTCTTCTACCGGTTCCTTTCCGAGAACATGGACGAGCTTCTGCCCATCGTCTACACGCCCGTCGTCGGCGAGGCCTGCCAGAAGTACAGCCACATCTATCGCCGGGCCCGCGGCATCTGGATCACACCGGAACACGCGGACAAGATCGACGTCATCCTCGGCAATGTCGCCCAGGAGGACGTCCGAGTCATCGTCGTCACGGACAACGAGCGCATCCTGGGCCTGGGCGACCTCGGCGCTGGCGGCATGGGCATCCCGGTCGGCAAGCTCACCATCTACACGGGCGCGGCCGGCATCCACCCGAGCCAGTGCCTGCCAGTCAGTCTCGACGTCGGCACGGACAACCCCGCGCTGCTTGCGGACCCGCTCTACCTGGGCTACCGCAAGCCGCGGCTCCGCGGAGCGGCGTACGACGAGCTGATCGAAAAATTCGTCCGCGCCGTCGAGAAGCGCTGGCCGGGCGTGCTCTTGCAGTGGGAGGACTTCGCCAACACCAACGCCTTCCGCCTGCTCGAGAAATACAAGGATCAGCTCTGCACGTTCAACGACGACATCCAGGGCACCGGCGCGGTCGCACTGAGCGGCATGATCGCAGCCATCCGCTCGAAGAAGGAGCGCATGAGCGATCAGAAGCTCGTCTTCTTCGGGGCCGGCGAGGCCGCCAGTGGTATCGCCGAGCAGTGCGTCGTCCTGATGAAGAGCGAGGGCACCAGCGACGACGACGCCCGCCGCAAGATCTGGTTCGTCGACAGCAAGGGACTGGTCATCTCAGGAGTTCGCCCTCTTCCCGAGCACAAGAAGCCGTATGCGCGAGACGCCGGCGAGGTTGCCAGCTGGAAGGTCGTGAACCCCACGGCCATCTCCCTTCTGGAGACCGTGCAGCACGTCCACCCGACGGTCCTCATCGGCACGTCGGGCACGCCGGGCACCTTCACCGAGCCGATCATCCACTCGATGGCCCGCCACTGCGCCCAGCCGGTGATCCTCCCGCTTTCGAACCCCACGTCCAAGACCGAGTGCGCGCCCGCACACGCCCTGGAGTGGAGCGATGGCCGCGCCTTGGTCGCCACCGGCAGCCCCTTCCCGGCTGTTGACTTGAACGGCCGGAAGGTCCGCATCGGTCAGGCGAACAACGCCTTCATCTTCCCGGGCGTCGGCCTGGCCTGCGTCGCCACCCGCGCCAAGCGAGTGACGCAGGGCATGTTCCGCGCAGCCGCCGCCGCCCTGGCGGAGACGGTCACCGAGAAGGACATCGCCGAGGGCAGCCTCTACCCACCCGCGTCGCGCATCCGCGAGGTGGCGCGCAAAGTCGCACTGGAGGTCGCCAAGGAGGTCTTCCACGAGGGCCTGGGGGGCGTCGCGAAGCCCAGGGAGCTGAACAGGCTCATCGATAGCGTCATCTGGTATCCGGAGTACCTGCCTTACCGGTACGAACCGAGCCACTAGAATCTCGCGCTGCGAGGCTCGACGCCTCGTCGGTTCCACGCCAGGCCCCGGGCACAGTCGGCTCGGGGCCTGGTACATTCACCGTTCGGGCAGGTCGATTTGTCGCGACTGGGTCCCGGGCAGGTGGAGAAGCACGGCTTGCCCAGCCCCCAGCTCGAAGGCCGTGGTGCCCGAACCCGGCAAGTGGATGCGCGCCCGAGCGAGCCCGGAGGCAGCCGGTTCGAACGCCAGCGCCCAGGACGCACCCGTCGACGCCAAGAGTGAACCCGACGTGAAGCCGTCCGGCACTCCTCTCGGCATGTGGACCAGGTTGAGGCCTGGGACCAGGAGTCGATGGAGCGATTCAGGACTCCAGCGATCGCCCGCGAGCGGCACGCGCCGGGAGGTGCCGGTGGAGAGCAGGACATAGCCATCGCTGCCGTCCACGGCCTTCGCTGCGGCCTCCGGACTACCGACGAGCAAGGTGCGGAACCTGGGCGGAGTCTGAGCGTAGTCGAGGTACGCCAGCGCAGGTGCTCCCGCGTCACGCATCAGATCGCCCAGCGAGTATCTGCCTCCCGGGGCCCTGGGCAACACGTCCAGTCCCACCAGATTGGGCCCCGCGTGGAGCAGCAGATCGCCTCTCGGCAACGCCGAGGCCAGGACGAGGACGTCGACCTGGGCCGGCTCACTGCGAGTCAGGCCGTCGTCGACCACCACCTCGTAGCGGATGGTGCGCGGCGCACCGGCCGGAACGTCGGGAACCACGAAGGTGGAGATCGATCCGAAAGGATTGGAGAGCACCGCCTGAGGTCCGGCCACCTGCCGCCAGAGGTAACGCAATGTCGCAGGCGGACCTGTGACCGACACGCTGGACGCCCTCCCGTCGAGCGCCGCCGTGACGCCCGCCGGCAACGCCACCGTCGTGGTCTCGAGGATCGCGGCAGACAGTCCGCCCTTGCCGAGCGCTCGCAGCCCCGCGCGGGCCGTCGGCACTGCCCTCGTCGCGCTATCCACCACGACGCGGATGCGCCGCCGCACGGCGACGTCCGTGGGCTTGCCCCCTCGCACCTCGCGAACCCGGCATTCGAACTCGTGCACGCCTGCCCGGTCCGGCGAGAAGCTGGTTCGCACCCGGAGCTCCTGCGTGTCCTCGACCGACTTCGAAAGCGACACGCGCGGCCCCGATGTCTGCTGAAAGCCGTAGAGCAATCCCTGCGACCCCGCGCCGACATCCGGGTCGGAGACCGTCGCCTCCAGCGTCACCGTCGTCGGCAGCGTCACGCGCAATGACCGCGCACCTGGCGAACCTACCAGATCCGACGAGACACCGATGACGCCTGTCGTGCTCGACACCGCCGCCAGCGTGAGCGTCGGAGCCCTGGTCTTAGGCTCGAGCACCAGCACGTCCATCGGTGCAAACGGACTCACCGACCCTTCCGCGTCCGCAACCGAGAGCTGGAAGACGTGCAAGCCGGGCCCCGCCGGCGTGAAGGTCGGCGAAACGACCTGCGCCGACGGCGCAAGTACGGCGGGCGGACCTTCCAGCTGCTCCCAGCGATAGGTCAGCGCCGCCGCTCTCGTCGCCACCGGGGACGACGAGAGCGACCCGTCCAGTCTGACGTCGCCGCTGCCTGCCTCGACTGTCACGTACGCGGTGGCAGCCGCCGAGGGACTCTGCGCGGGCCCCCCGCGCGCCACGGCCGTTGGCGTCTCGCCGATGCGGTTCACGATTACGTTGACGGTCTGCCGCATTCCGGTCAGCCGGCCGTTGCCGACCACCAGAGCGAAAGCGTACTCTCCCGGCCGCGACGGCTCGAAGGCCGGCGAGGCACTCGCAGGCTCCAGCAGCGTGACCGGGCCGGGAGACTTGAGGACCTTCCAGTCGTACGTCAACGCGGTGCTGATCACGTTCGGATCGGCGCTGAGAGAGCCATCCAGCCGCACTCGCTTTCCCAGAGTCTCCTGGCGAGGCGGCAGCTCAGGAATCACGGCTCTCAGGATGCCGGCCCCGTCGAACGCCTCCAGCACCCGGGGCAGGCCTGCGTCGGTCGCGGGCGCAAAGACGGCGAAGGTATCCGTGTCGCAGACCAGCAGCGTCAGCATTGCGGTCAGTCGCCCGACGTGCCCCGCGCCGCCAAGAGTCGAGTCGAACTCGAGCACCCCCAGTGTTGCGGTCGTTGCCGTGCCGGCCCCGTCCGCGCCCTCGGGAGCAGCAGCGACGAGGATCAGCGGAGAAAACGGACTGCCCCCGGCGTGCTTGATGCCGTTCACGACGCCGGAAAAGCTCGAGCGGGCCGTCAGCGCCGACTTGTCGAACTGCAGAAGCGCGATCGCTGCGGTCAGCGGTCCGGGGAGCCCGCTCACCGCCAAGGTGGCGGTCAGGCGGCCCGATGCGCCTGTTGAGGCCAGCGACACCTGCGGCTGCGGCAAGAGCAGCCGTACGAAGTAGGGACCGCCGCCCCCGGAGCCGCCGGAGGAGACACGAACGTAGTAGGTGGCGGAAGAGAGCACGGCGAAATCGCGGAGCGTGGCGGCCTGCCCGGCCGCTGGTGACCTCGCCGTCTGAGCCACCGTCGTCCCGTCCAGGTCGAGCAGCTCGGCCGACACGACCTGTCCCGCCAACGGCTTCACCTCGACGCGGTACGGCCTTCCAGCCGTCAAGCGCATGACGAAGACATCCTGGTCCGAAGCGGGGTCCAGCACTCCGCCCACGGGGACTCCGATGATTCCGAGCGCGTCGGACTCCGTTACCCGATCGGCGGTGTCTGGATGATCGTCGGCGCGAACGAGCTCGATAGCGTAGAAGCCGGCTTCCCCGGCCGGCGATCGCAGCCGCAAGTACGCCACTCGACCGGCCGGGCCGGCGAGCTCCAGGAGCAGTCCCGGAGTTCCGCCAGAGCCCATGACGAGCGTCGAGCTCGAAGCCAGCACCGTCACACCGTCGCTGGCCAGCACCGTTGCCTCCACCGAGGCGAGCCCCAGGACACCCACGGCCAGACGGTAGCGCGCGCCCTGGGTGAGGACGAGGCGGAACAGGTCCGCATCCTGCCCACCGCCCAGGCTTCCGGAATTGCGAGTCAACGTATCCGTCAAGGCATCTTCGGGGAACCGCGTCTCTGCGGGCGCTTCCGGGTGGTCGTCGCCACCCGGCCTCAGGCGCACCAGCCGGATGCGGTATCGTCCCGTGCCGGAGCTCGAAACCCCACGCACCCGCGCGACGACCGCACCGCCGGCCGGGCCCTGGAGCTCTACCGATGAGGCTGCCGACGGACCAGCATCCTGGCTGCCGCCGAGCGAAGTCCCTTCGGGCGTGGCCAGCACGAGCTCCGCGTCCGGGGCACCCGCCAGCTCCACGCTCACCCGGTACGGCGCCCCCACCTCGACTTCGGCGCGGAAGAAGTCCGTATCCCCCGGTCGCTCCAGCGACGCAATCAGCTCGGGCGTCGTGGCGCTCAGCGTGTCCCTCGGTGCGGCCAGGGAACCCGGCTCGTCCGGATGGTCGTCGGGCGGCAGTCGAGAAAGCCTGACCCGGTATCCGCCGGTGTGACTGGATGCGGCGCCCCGCACCCGTGCGTAGAGCGTGGCGGGCTCTGCCGCCGCGAAGACCACGCGCGAGGAGCGCAGCTCGCCGTCGTCGTCGTTGTCGGCGATCGTAGAGCGCTGGTCCGAGCCGTACACCGTCAAGGCGCTGTCCGCGAGCCCTTGCAGGGTCACGGCCAGCTCGTAGGAACCGCCACGCTCCACGTCGACCCGGAAGTAGTCGGAGTCCCCGCCGCGCTCGATGGTGCCCGTCAGCTCGGGAGCTCCGCTCGAGAGCCGGTCCCTGGGCGCGGATGCGAACTCCGGCCCGTCGGGATGATCATCCACCGCGCGCAGGGCCAGCTGGTAGCCGCCGGATTGGCCCGCCGGCGCCCGTACGGCCGCAAAGACCACGCCTCCAGCCGGACCGGTCGTCTCCAGGTAGGAGGCACGCGAGTGTGGGAGATCGTCGGAGGCCCCGAGCGACCCGCCAGACTCCGCGAACAGCTCCAGAACGGTGTCGCCCTCGGAGGCCACCGAAGTCTCGACGGCGTAGCGGACCCCGGTCGTGAGCTCGACGCGGAAGAAGTCGACGTCGCCCGGGATCTCGATGGTCCCGTCGCGCCGCGGCGCCGCGGCTGACAGGAGGTCCCTGGGCGACTGGGTCTGCTGGGCGCTCCCGGGATGGTCGTCAGCCGCGGGCAGCCGCAGGGTCACGCGGTAGGTGCCCGTGCCGCTCGGGGAGAGATGCCGCACACGCGCAAAGAGCGGCGCCGCCGGCGCCTGCCCGGCGATGCGGGAGCCAAGGCCTCCCGAGGGATCGTCGTCGTTCTGGGCGATGACGGTGGTCCCGTCGGGCCCGAGCAGCTCGAGGAAGCTGTCGGACAGTGAGCCGAGCGACACCGTGAACTCGAAGGCGGCGCCTGCAGTCACGTCCAGCCGGAAGACGTCGACGTCCTGATTGGACTCGATGGCGCCATCGAGTCCAGGCACTGTCGACGACAGGCGATCGAACGGATCACGGACGCCGGAGGCTGCGGGCGGATGGTCGTCGGCGTCCGGTGTCAGGACGACGAAGACGGGACCGGAGCTTCCGACGACGTCGTTGGCAGTGCTGCACTGGGTGAGGGTGTCGTTCGGGTCGACTGCGGCGCGTACGTAGTACTGGCCGTCCTGGGCGTCCGGCGAGAGATAGGCGACGGTCTCGATTCGCGTGGTGTCACCGGAGGCGATTGGGCCGACGGTGAGTACGGCCAGGGCCGGCTCACCGGGCCGCACCTGGCCATCGGGTGTCAGGAAGACGGCCAGGGGGACGCCGCCCGGAAAAGCGGATTCGCCCTGGTTGCCGACCAAGGCCGTGACACGCGTCCAGCCCCCGGGAGGTAGCGGCTGCTCGATGTCGAGCTGGAGATCGAGGAAGACCAGGTCGACTCCTGGGCACTGGGCGGGTGCGGGCGCGCAGGCCGCCAGTAGCAACGCGGTTGCCAGCAGCGAAACTCTGGAGCGTCCCGACATCGATCCGAGCATAGCGCACCGGCCGGGCCCGGTGGCAACCGGGAGTTTCCGGGCCGCGCGCGCGGCCGAAAGCTCAGAGCTTCCAGTCCTGATCGGCCTTGGCGCTCAGCTCGGCCTCTTCCAGGGCCTGCCGCAGATCCAGGAGCATCCGCCGTTCCACCAGCGTGCTCTGGGCGATCCGGGCGACTGCTTCGATGTTTCGCACCAGCTTGGCCACGCGGTTCACGTAGCGGCGGATGTTGGCCAGCGCGCGACGGCCGCGCTCGTCCTGCTCTGTACGGCCGTCGAGCAAGTCGAGGCTCATGAGGATCACTTGCAGAGGATTATTGACGCCATGGCTGAGAACGTCGGAGGCCGCCTTCAGCAGCTCGAGCCGCTCGTGGTCGCTCATGCGCTGGTGATCGCGCGCCCGGTCCAGCAGCCGGCGCACCCGTCCAAGGAGCGTCTGGATCGGTTCAGACTTGCCGACGTAATCGTCTGCGCCGTACTGGAGGCCCAGGAGCTCATCGGGGCTCCCCTCGAGGTCGGTGAACATCAGCACCGGCAAGGCGTGCGTCTCACGCTCCCGCCGAAGTGCGCGACAGACGTCCAACCCGTTCATCCCCGGGAGCTCGACGTCCAGCAGCACCAGGTCCGGCCGCTGCCGGCGCACTCGCTCCAGGGCATCCTCCCCCGTGTGGACCACTTCGACTTCGTAGCCGTCCGCCGCGAGCGCTGCGGCCACGAACGCCGCCTGCGTCTGGCTGTCCTCGACCAGCAGAATCTTCTCGGCCATGCTCCGGGCTTGCTCCTTCCCTGGGCGACGCCTCAGTATAGCCGATGGCCCAGGTCCCGGTTTCGCACGATCGTGAGGTGACGGGTGTTCTCTCGCAAGTGGATTGCTCCCCTGCTCTGCGTCTTGGCCGCCGGTTACGCCACCGCACAGGACCCGGGCGACATCGGCCCACACCGGTGGACCTGGAAGTTCCACGACGGCCGA
The DNA here is from genome assembly GCA_016213845.1 of Candidatus Wallbacteria bacterium. Classification (GTDB taxonomy): domain Bacteria; phylum Muiribacteriota; class UBA6191; order JACPRK01; family JACPRK01; genus JACPRK01. Next base: position 126,470 of record JACQZN010000031.1, on the reverse strand, counting down.
AGCGGCGAGCCGCCCGACGACTTCGCCTTCGCGCACCGGGGCGCCGGGGGACCGGGCCGTTGGCGCGTGCAGAGCGTCAAGGGGGCCCCCAGCGGCAGCAAGGTCCTCGCCCAGCAAGACGCCACGGGCCAGAAGGCTCTCTGGCGATTCGCATTTCCCAGGGAGCAGAGCTTTGGCGACCTGACCGCCGACGTCTCGCTGGAGTTCTCTTCCGGGGGCAAGACGCGGGCGTGCGGGCTGGTTGTGCGCTACAAGGACGAATCCAATCATTACGCTCTCGAGCTCGACGACGTGCGCGGCCGCGTGGCGCTCCTGGCCGTCAAGGAAGGCGCGGTCCGGGTCGTGGCCTCCAAGGCGATCGAGCCCGGCCAGAGCGGCTGGCGCGAGCTGCGACTGGATGTCCGCCGAAGCAGCTTCGAGGCGATCCTCGACAACCAGTCTCTCTTCGAATGCGAGGACGACACTCTCGGCGGCTACGGTCAGGCCGGCCTCTTCACCCGGGCTGATACCGTCGCCCTGTTCGACGATCTCATCTGCGACCCTCTGGCGCCGTGAGAGTAGTGAGTAGTGAGTAGTGAGTAGCGAGTAGCGAGTAGCGAGTAGCGAGTAGGTGGAAGCCCCCCCCCGCTCATCCTGAGCAGGCCGCGAAGCGGCCGTGTCGAAGGACCGTGTCGAAGGACCGTGCCGAAGGGCCGCCTCCAGCCTGAAGCCGGCAGCCTACGGTCGCTTGCCCCCGACGGCGCCGTGGATGGAGCAGTAGACGCCCCCGCCGCTCGAGAAGACCAGGGGGGACGGGGCGCCGGCGGCTGAGCCCGGATGCGGCGGAAGCTGCTGCAGCCCGCCGAACTCTGCGAGCTGCGCGGGTATCTTCGCCGGATCGTCGAGCCGCGCAGCAGGATTTGCGGCCGCCTGGCGCACCGCCTGGGTCACCCGCTCCTGCATTTGGAAACACGAATCGCGCTCCGCGCTCTGCCGGGCGAAGTCGGCATTCACGATGACGATCAGCACCACGCCGAGCAGGATCAGCCCGAGCGTGATCCAGACCTTGGGTCCGGCCGGCGGGACCTTTCCTCGTCGCTTCTTGCTCACTGGGTCGCCTGGCCGTCTTCTCCGGGCCCTCGGGTCGACACGTCAGTACTCCGAGTACTTCTGTCCGAACGGGTCTTCGCCGGCGATGTTGACCTTCACTTCGTGCTTCTCCATGTCGTGGAGCCAGCCGCCGCTACCCGTGAGGCTGGTCACGACGGTTCCGGTTCCGCTCACTGGGTCCACCGGCCACTCGGCGATGGTTCCTCCGTTGGGAACCAGCAGCTCCTTGAGCTCGGGGCCCGGGTAGGCGCTCTTCGTGGAGTAGTAGGCCGTGTAGGCGTCCCGGATGTTTTTCAACCCCGCCCTGAGGGAATGCTTGCGGGCGCGATTGAGCCAGCCGGCCACCGGCCCGAGCGCCACGCCGACCAGCAGCGAGACGATCACGATGTAAAAGAGCCACTGTGTCCAGTCCTTCTCCTCGCCCTTCGAACTCTTTGCCATGCGTCTCCTCCGCATCCGGAGCCGGCTGCCGGTTCGCGCCGCCCGCCGCTGCCCCTGCTCGTCGCCACTACTTTGGCACGCCCGTCCCCGGAATGAAAAGCCCGCCCTCTCGGGCGGGCATCCGAAAAGGCCGGCGGCTCTCAGTCCGCGCGCGATTCGCGGCGGCTCTTGAGATCGTCGATCAGCTCCCGAACGGCCGCCGGCGACCGGGAGGCAACCGGCTCCATCCGCGCCGCGCGATCGCGGACGCGCTGCGCCAGCCGCTGGAACTGCGGCAGATTCCGCAGGCTCGCCATGTCGGTATCCCAGTCGAAGTACTCGGGTTCGAAGAACCCGCGGTCGACCGCCTGCTCCAGGTAGGCCAGCGCCTTGAGGGGGTTGCCTCGCACTGCGTGGTAGCACGCGATGTTGTACGTGCTTCCGGTATCACTGGGGTCGATCCGGACCGCGTCTTGCCACTGGGCCAACGCCAGCTCCTTCTGGCCGTCCATCCAGTAGGCGACTCCCAGCCAGAAGTGGGGTTCCGAGCTCTGGAGCTGGCCGGCCCGGCGACCCGACCCCAGCGCGGGCTCCAGCAGCGCGATGGCCCGGCCAGGCTGCTCCATCCGGATGTAGCACTGGGCGACTCGCGAATCCGAGACCCGCGCGACGTGCTCCCAGCTCTCCCGGTCCCAGCGCCCGCCGCGCTTGTCGAGTGCCCGGGCGTCGGTGAAGCAACCAATCGCGGCCTCGTGCAACTTCAGGTCCCGGTAGGCGCTCCCCATCAGGATGAGCGTCCATCGCGAGGGCTCGATCGACCACGCCTGGCGCAGCACATCCAGGGCCTTCTCGGGCTGCCCCATCACCAGCAGCGCCTCGGCATAGTGCTGCTGGAATGACAGGTTCGCCGGCTCGATTCTTGCGGCTCGCTCCAGGTCCGCAAGGCCGCCCTGGTAGCGTTCGGCCCTGAGCCTGGCAAGTCCCCTCTGGTTGTAGGCCGACCCATCCATGCCGATCGCGGCCGGCAGTTCGAGGAGGGTGGTCAGGAGGGCCGCAATCGCGACCGTGTAGACCGCCGCGCGGACCCCAGCCACCGATAGGGAACTCCGCATCAGCCGCATGGCCACGCCACCGAGCACTGCCAGGAAATGGAACTTGCTCCGCTGCATCGATTCCTCCTCTCCCGCGTCGACCCGTTTCCCGATCGACCTCGACAAAACAATACCACGATCGCTCACACTCGGCTGCAACTGTCCGTAGCCGTTCCTGCCGAACTCGAGCCGGACCCGCTAAAATGCCCTCGATGACCGCAAAGACCAACGCCGCGCGGTTGCTGGACCGGCTGGGCATTCCCTATGAGTTGCGCCCCTACCAGGTCGACCCGGAGGATCTGAGCGCCGAATCGGTGGCCGCCAAGATCGGCTTTCCCCCCGAGCAGGTCTTCAAGACACTCGTGGCCCGCGGGGACGTGACGGGCGTCTTGCTCGCGGTCGTCCCTGGCGATTGCACGCTCGACCTCAAGGCGCTGGCGAAGCTCTCGGGGGACCGTCGCGTGGAGACAGTCCCCCTCAAGGATGTGCAGCCGCTAACGGGCTACGTGCGTGGCGGTGTGACGGCGCTGGCCTGCAAGAAGGCCTATCCGGTCTTCGTCGACGAGACTCTCGAGCTTTTCGACGTGATCTCCATCTCCGCGGGGGTTCGAGGCACGCAGCTCCTCGTCACGCCGGCCGACTACCTGCGCGCGGTCTCGGGTCACACGGGACCCATCGCTACCCAGAAGCAGGCCCCGCCATGACCGCCCCTGCCGGCCAGACCGAGCAAGGGCCGGTTCTGGCAACTCTCACGAGGCTCTGCGCCCTGGGAAGCGTCGCGCTGGGGCTGGCGGTGCTGGCCGGCTGGGCGTTCGACATCGCAGTCCTCAAGAGCGTCCACCCGTCTTTCATATCCATGAAGGCGAACACGGCCCTCGGGTTCGTCTGCGGCGGATTGGCGCTGTGGCTGTTGCGCGACCCGGGCGCCGACCCCGCCGGGCGAGCGCTCGCGCGGGGGCTGGCCTGCTATCTCATCGCAATCGGCCCCGCATGCCTGCTGCAGGATCTGACCGGGTTGAACCTCGGAATCGATCTCCTGTTCGTCTACGAGCCGCCCGGCACCCCCCACACCATCCACCCGGGACGGCTGGCGCCCGTGACGTCGCTCTGCTTTGCCCTCATCGGGACAGCCCTCTGTCTGCTCGACTCCTCGACCGCCCGCGGGGCTCGGCCCTCCGGATACCTGGCGCTCCCGGCCACGCTTCTGTCGCTGCTGGTTCTCTTCACCTACGCGTATGGCATCACCTTCTTCGAGGGGCGGGTCACCTACACACCCGCAGCGCTGCACACCGCGTTCGGGATCCTGCTGCTCTCTACGGGCCTGGCTACCGCCCGCCCCTCCCACGCGCCAATCTCCACCCTCTTGCGCGCCTCCACGGGAGGTATCCTGCTCAGAGACGCGCTCCTTCCACTTGCCATTTTGCAGGTCACGCTCGGAGCCGCCATCCTGCCCGGGCTGCGCGCCGACCTCTACGACCCCGGCTTTGCGATGGCCGCGGCGGCAGTAGCCAACATCATCGTCACGAGCGCTCTGCTGTCCTGGCTTGCGGCCCGGCTTGACGAGATGGACGAGCAACGCCGCCGATACGAGCAACAGCTTGCCCAGGCGCGCGATGCCGCGCTGGCCGCTGCGCGACTGAAGTCGGAGTTCCTGGCCAACATGAGCCACGAGATCCGCACGCCAATGAACGCCGGCATCGGCATGACGGGCCTGCTCCTGGGCACCTCGCTCAACTCCGAGCAACGCGACTACGCCGATTCGGTTCGCTCAGGCGGCGAGCAGCTGCTCTCCATCGTCAACGACATCCTCGACTTCTCGAAGATCGAGGCCGGCAAGCTCTCGCTCGAATCGATGCCGTTCGACCTGAGGACGACGGTGGAATCCGTTGCCGAGATGCTGGCCTACCGGGCCCAAGAGGCGGGCCTGGAGCTGATCGTCGACTACAAACCCGAGATCCCCAGCCGCTTCGTGGCCGACGAGGGGCGGCTCCGACAGATCCTCATAAACCTGGCGGGAAACGCCGTGAAGTTCACCCAGCACGGTCACGTCCTCATCTCCGTGGAGCAGCTCGAGAGCTCCGCTGGCCACGTGACCCTGCGCACCACCGTGGAGGACAGCGGCATCGGCATCGCCCCGGACAAGCTCCCGCTGCTCTTCACCAAGTTCACGCAGGCGGACAACTCCGTCACCCGCCGGTACGGCGGCACGGGGCTGGGCCTGGCAATCTGCAAGCAGCTCGTCGAGCTGTTGGGCGGCACGGTCGGTGTGGAGAGCCGCCCGGGCGAGGGCTCCCGGTTCTGGTTCGACCTCCCGCTCGAGCTCGACACCCGCCAGCCGGCGGTTCAGCTCACGCCTGCCGCGCTCGCCGGCGCTCGCCTGCTTGCGGTCGACGACAACGCGGTCAATCGGCGGGTGATCAGCGGCTACCTCTCTTTCTGGGGACTGAGGCACGACCTGGCCGAATCAGCCTCCCAGGCCATCGTGATGCTCTGGAAGGCTCGCAAGGCGGGCGCTCCTTACACGCTGATGCTGGTCGACCAGCAGATGCCCGAGATGGACGGCGTGGCGCTGGCTCGCTACGTGCGCGACACGCCCGAGCTGGCCTCCACGGTGATGGTGATGCTCACCTCCTTGGCCTACCGCGACGCCGCCCAGCACCGGGACGCCGGCTTCAGCGCGTTCCTGGTCAAGCCCATTCGCCAGCAACACATGATCGACACGCTCGCCACGGTCTGCGGCGTCGCGGTGCCGGACCTGCGTTCGGCCATCACCGACAGGACCCACACGCCACCTGCGGCAGCACCCGGCGAGGCGCGCCCGCCCGAGGCCAAGAGCGCGCGTGTCCTGGTCGTCGACGACAACTCCACCAACCAGATGGTCGCCTCGCGCATGCTGCAGCGGCTGGGCTGCCAGGTCGAGGTCGCCGCCGAGGGCCGGGAAGCCATCGAGATGCTGCGATTGATGCGGTTCGACATCGTCTTCATGGATTGCCAGATGCCTGGTATGGACGGCTACCAGACCACCGCCGAGATTCGCAAACTTGCGGCTGCGGGCGCGCGACTGCCCGTCGTGGGCCTGACCGCAAACGCGATGCAGGGCGATCGCGAGCGCTGCCTCATCGCCGGCATGGACGATTACATCGCCAAACCGATCGATGTGGCGGAGCTGGAGCGCGTGCTGAGGCGCTGGGGCCCGAGAGCCGCTGCCGGGCAATCACCCTCGCCACTGTCCGCCACGCCGGTCTTCGCGCCCTCGCCGCCGGGCCCTCCCATCGACCCGCAACGCTGGCAGGACCTGGGTGAGCTGGAGGCCGCCAACTCGAGCGAGTTCCGGAGCGGTTTGCTGGCCACCTTCGCCTCGCAGGCGCCGGAGTTGATCGACCAGCTCGGCGCTTCGGTCACGCGCGGAGACGCCGCAGGGGCTCGCGACGCGGCGCACGCGCTCAAGGGGATGGCGCTGCAGGTCGGCGCTCTGCGTCTGGCCTCGCTTTGCGAATCGGCCTATGCGGCCAAAGCCGCCGACGGGGCCTCCGAGCGTGTTGCGCAGGAATTTCTGCGCGTGACCGCCGAGATGAAGCGTTTGTTGAAAGGAAGCCCCTCATGAAAGTGCTGCTGGCTGAAGACGACCCCGTCAGCTTGCGCGTCCTGGAAGTGCAGGTGCGCCGGCTGGGACACGAGACGATCTCGAGCACGGACGGCCAGCACGCGCTCGACACACTGGCCGCCGGGGCTTCGCCTACGATGCTGATCTGCGACTGGCGGATGCCGCGTCTGAATGGCCCGGAGCTCTGCGCCGCGCTGGCCAGCAGGCCGGAGATCCGCCCGGCGTTCGTCCTTCTGCTGTCGGCAGACGCCGGCCACGCCGAGCTGGAAGAGGCCCTCCGCGCCGGTGCCGACGACGCTCTCGCGAAGCCCGTGGAGATGTCCCAGCTGCAGCTGCGTCTGCGGCTTGCGGGCCGGCTGGAGGAGCTCCGGCAAGAGGTTCGGGCGCTCCGCGAACGCGCCCGTCAATGCCCAAGCTGCGGCCCGGCTGCTCCCGGGTGATCGGGCCATCGGAGTGACCCGGGCGCCTCAGAGCTCGTCCCGGAGGATCAGCTCCCGCATCTCCGAGGTGGTCCGGGCCAGCTCTCCCTGCAGCCGCTGGCAGAGCTCGAGCGCTCCCTCCACCCGCGAGGCGCGCCCGAGCGCCTCGAGCCGCCGGCAGGTATCCGCCATCGACCCGGCTCCAGCGGATAGACTGGCTCCTTTGAGTCGATGAGCCGTATCCTCCAGCCCGCGGGCGTCGCTTGCGAGCGCGGCCTGGCCGAGCCGCTCCACCAGCTGCGGCGCCTCGCGCAGGAACACCTCGAAGAGCTCGCGCACGATGCCGGGGCCCGAAAGCTCTGCCAGCTCCCTGAGCTGCCTGAGGCGCACCGCATCGAGCGTCGCCGGATCGGTCATGGCGAACACGTGTCCCGCGCCGGTTCCGTCTGCCGGCCTCCCATCCTCCGCTCAGCTCGCCTGGCCCTCATCCCATCGAATTCTACACCCTCGACCGGTCCTTGGCGGCACGGCTCTTGCGGCCTCCAGGGACGGCGGTCTTGCCTGTCAACGAGACCAGGAGGTGCCCCGTGTTGCGAAGCGTACTGGTCTGTCTCGACTCCAGTCCTGAAAACAGGCCCTGCCAGACAACCGCGCTAGCGCTGGCCGGCGGCTACGGTGCCACACTGCTCGGACTTTTCGTCCGGGAGTTGCCCGCATCCCTGGCGGCCGGGCCCGCGTACCCGGCGTCCGTCGCGTTTCCGGGCGAGCCGTTCATGGTCTATCCGGAGCCCGAGGCCCAGCTCCAGGCGCGCATCCGCGAGTTCGAGGAGCGGCAGTCGACGATGGAGGACCTGGCGCTCCGCCCCTTCATGGAGCGCGCTCGCGTCGCCGGCGTTCGCGCCCACGCCGAGATTCGCTCCGGCGAGATCGTCGCGGAGATCGCGCTGGCCGCGAGAGCTGCGGACCTGACCGTCATGGGGCGCGGCACCGGAGAGTCGGAATCGCTGCTGGGCTCGGTAGCGGCCTCGCTGGTCCGCAGCGTCGCACGGCCGTTCCTGCTCGTCGGAGAGACCGTCGAGGCCCTGGGGCCGATCGTGGTCGCCTACGACGGCAGCTCCGGCGCCCAGAAGGCGCTGGCGGCCGCGGCGGACCTGGCTTGCCAGTGGAAGCCAGAACCGCTGGAGCTCATCCTGCTCACGATCAACCCGGGCCAGCTCCCGCCCGCCGACGATCCCCTCGCCGCGCCGGCCTACCTGGACGCCTACGGCATCCGGTTCCGCAAGCTCGACGTCGAGGGGCGTCCGGCCGACGCCATCACGCGGGTCGCCGAGCGCGAGAACGCCGGACTGCTCTGCATGGGCGCCTACGGCCACTGGATCGTCCGCGAGATGCTCCTCGGAAGCACCACCCAGCAGGTCGTGGCCCGCTGGAAGCGGCCGCTCTTGCTCTGCCACTGACCCAGGTGGCAGACTCCCCACGGCCCGTCAGGGCCGGCAGCGGCCGTCAGGAGGTTTCCGTGGAATCGAGCGAGCTTACGAGTGAAAAGGTCTTCCAACTCCTTCTCGAGGAGATCATGCGCGACGGCGACATCTCCGAAATCGAGCGTTCCACCCTCAACGAGGTGAAACAGGCCTTGGGCGTCACCTCCGAGCAGCACCAGCGCGCCTGGCAGGCGGCGGTAGGCTCGCTCAAGGCCCGGGGCCGGCAGGCAGAGTACGAACTGATTCCGGAGGACGTCTTCCGTCGCGTCGCCGCCCGCGCCTGTGCCGACGGACAGATCTCCGACGCCGAGAAGCTGATCCTCGAGAAGGTCTCCCGCGCCCTGCGCGTCGACCCGGAGGAGCACCGCGTCATCTGGAAGGCGATCGAACAGGCGGCCGCGAAGGCCTGACCGGCGCCGTTATCCGACGGTGCGACCCAGCCAGCGCTCCAGACCGAAGTTCCTGAGCCCGCGCCGGGCGTCGCCCAAGCCCTCGTAGTTGGGGCAGCTGAAGCAGTGGCCGTTCACCAGCGGCGTGCCGTCGGTGAAACGGACGCGCCCGTTGGCCTGCAGGTGTTTGCCCGCGTTGCGGTAGTAGCCGTAACGCGGCCCCTCCCAGAGTGATGCGAAGCTCGTCTGGTCCAGGTTGGCGATCGGCTTGGGGCTACAGCAGAAACTGACCGTCCCGTCGGCCCAGGAACGCGAGAAGTACCAGCCGGCAAAGCAGCCCTCGGCCGGCAGCTCGTTTCTGCCCCAGGCGCCGGAGTCTTCGACCAGCGTCGAGAGCTGGAAGTCGATGTTCTCCATGACGCGCATCCCGGCGGCGGCTGCGACCTCCTTGGCCTCGGCCAGTCCTGCACGCACGCGCACGAGGTCCTGGGGGGTGAGCTTGAGCGATTCGTTGTAGTACTGCACGTGGATGAGCTGGTAGCGCACGTAGTCGGCGCCGATGTCCGCGGACCAGCGCGCGAAATCGGCCAGCTCGTGGGCGTTGTCGTGGTTGACGACGTCGACCATCACCACGCGCGGGCAGGGGCGGCCGGAGCTCTGCTTCATCCGCTGCAGGGCCAGGAGATTCTCGCGCACGACCTCGAGCTCGGAGCCCGCGTGGCCGGGGTGCAGCGCCTCGTAGACCGGGTGGCTCGCGGCCGAGAGCGACACGTAGAGCAGGTCCAGACCGGCCCGATGCAGCCGCTCGAGGTTGGACGGCTCCAGCAGGATGCCGTTGGTGAAGAGCGTGGTGTGCATGCCCTTCGACTTGATGTAGTCGACGATATCGAGACAGCGGGGGTGAGTCAGCGGCTCACCCTTGCCGGTCAGGAGGATGTCTTCGCGCGTGCCCAGGCGGGCGAGGTCGTCGACCAGCTTTCGCGCGGTGTCGTAGTCGATGTGCGTGCGCTTCCACTCGGGCCCGAACCGGTCCGCGTCCTCGCGGCTTTTGCTGTGGGGGGAGTGGAACCAGCAGTAGGCACAGTTCTCGTTGCAGCTGTTGGCCAGGTCCATGTGGAAGGTCCTAGGCCCGATGTAGACCCCTTCGGTGAGCAGGCCGAAGAGCCGCAGGAGCTCCGCGTCGTTTTCGGGCGAGGCATGGCCCTGGAGGTGCTGGGCCAGCGCCGGAAGAGCCGGGTCGTCCGGCTGGATGCGGATGGGCGTCCCTCGAGCCAGCTCGCCCATGCGGGCCAGATAGGCTTCGAGGTTGGCCGCCAGCCGCGCCACGGGGCGAGGCTCGAAGGGCGGTAGCGGGTCGAAGCGCCGCGCGCCGGCGACCTTCTGCGCCAGATTGAAAGTGCGGTGGATCGATCCCAGCCCGCGCTGCCGCACAGGCAGCAAAAGCCGATAGGCACGGCCGGTCTGCTGGAAGCGAAAGAGCGAAAGGAGCGTCTCCGAAAAGCCGGCAACGTCGGCGCCGCGAGCGAGCGCGTCGTGTGACGCCTCGTCGTGCCCGAGCAGCACGAACTCCTGGATGCCCGTCATCTTCGGTGCGGCCTCGACCTGCGTCGGTTCCGCGCTCGCCAGCAACTTACCGCCCCCCGGGCGATTTCGCCTGACGGCTGCGCACCTCGACTTCGCCGTCGCGCTGGATGAGCACGGTATGCGCCATCCCCAGGAAGAGCCCCGTGCCGACGACGCCCGGGATGTCGAGCAGTCGGCGCTCCAGCTCGGCCGGCTGCTGCAAGAGCGGGACGGCGCAGTCGAGGATGTGGTTGCCGTTGTCGGTCACCAGCAACGCCTCGCCGTCGGTGCGAACCACACCCTGGATGCCCATCGCGTCGAGCCGGCGGGCGACCAGGGTCAGGCCGAAGGGGACCACTTCTACCGGCAGCTTGCCGCGCTCTCCCAGCGTCGTGACGAGCTTCTCGGCGCCCACCAGGATCACCAGCTCACGACTCATCGCGGCGACGATCTTCTCCCGCACCAACGCGGCACCCCAGCCCTTGATCATATCCAGATTCGGGTCGACCTCGTCGGCGCCGTCGAAGGTGACGGCCAGCTCGCCGGCCTCGTCGGGCGTCGTCAGCGGAATCCCCTCCAGGAGCGCCGCCTCCTGCGTGGCCCGGGAGGTCGGCACGCCCCTCACGGCCAGCCCGGCGCGCACGCGCTCGCCCAGCGCCTTGACAAAGGCCATCGCCGCCCGCCCCGAACCCAGCCCGATCGTGGCACCGGCCGGCACGCGCTCCAGAGCAGCTTCCGAAATCGTCTTCATGGTCCTCACCTCGTCACGCCCCGCTCGCCAGCCGGAGCACGCTTCCCCGGCCTCACTCGTACCAGAGCGACATGGCGGGTGCCGATCTTGCGGTCGTCCACCAGCTCCAGACCGAAACGGCCGTCCTGGGCCAGCTCGGAGAGATGCTCCTTGTGGGCCATCACGACCAGGTCCGGATCGGCCTGGAGCAGCTCCGCAAGGGCGTCCGGCGTTTCGGGGACTGCGAATTGGCGGCGGGTGTAGAAGCCGTAGGTGCCTCGGAAAAATCGGTACGAAACGGGCCTCTCGCCCGGCTCCAGAAGGGAGACAATCCGGCTGCAAAACTCGCGGGCGCTGTTGTACGGGTTGAACGCCGGCAACATCACCGTGTGCAGATAAAAGTTGAAGGCGAAGGTGACCGCGGCGAGCGCTCCCGTTGCTGCCAGGAGGGTCGATTCGCGCAGACGGTTCACGATGACGATCACGCCGAGCAGGAGCAGGGGCGTGAGGCCGGCGGCGGGCCAGGCCATCGGCGGGTACTTCTGCTGGATGACGACGGGCGCCCCCAGCCCCACCAACGCCAGCACCCCCGCCCAGGCCCAGACGGGCCCCCGGACCCAGATGGCCCAGGGCGAACCCGGCGTGAGGGCCGAGTCTAGGAACCGCCCGACCAAGAGCGCCAGCGCCGGGAACATCGGCAGGACGTAGATGCTGCGCTTGCCCGGCGAAACCGAGAAGTAGAGGAACACGACTGCTGCCCAGAGCATGGCGTAGACGATGGCCGGGTCGCGCTTCTTCCAGCCTTCCCGCCAGGCGAAGACGAGCGCTCCCGGGAGCAGGATGGTCCATGGCAAAAACTCCAGCGGCAGGGTCGTCAGGTAGTACCAGAACGGCTGGTGGTGATGCCACGGATTGAAGTAGCGGACGACGGTCTGGCGGTAGAGGATTGTCGAGAGGAAGTCGGCTGAAGCAATCTTCAGCAGGGGCAGGAACCAGACAAGCCCGAAGGCCGCCACGACCGGCACGCCCACGTGGAGGCCCATCCGGGCAATGGGACGGGCGCGTCTCATGATCCACCCGTGGAGAAACAGCGTCGCCACCGGCAACAGGAAGCCGGGCTGCCCCTTGGTGAGGACGGCGATGCCTGCGAATCCGTAGGCCGCGGCGAGACTGGCGGGCAGCGGCGGCTCGGCCATGGAAGCGCGCAGGAACCAGGTGAAGGCCAGCGTGATGAAGGCGCAGTTGAGCGCGTCGACCTGCCCCGTGCGGGCTTCCCACACGCCCAGGTGCGTGGTCGCCATGACGATTGCGGCCAGAAGACCCGCCCGCAAACCGAACACGGAAGCTCCGGCCAGTCCGATTGCTAAAACGGTCACCAGCATGCCGGCGGCCGACGGGATGCGCGTTGTCAGCTCCGAGACTTCACCGCCGACCAGCCGAGTGGCGGCGATGATGGCCCAGTAGAACATCGGGGGTTTCTCGCCCTCCGGAGTTCCATTGAGCGTGGGCAGCACGTACTGTGAGCGCTCCATCATCTCGCGGGAGGTGAGCGCGAAGTTGGGCTCGTCGGGCTCCCAGAGATCGTGGGCGCCGAGCCTGGCGAAGTAGAGCAACGCGGCAGCCAGGCCCACCAGGGCCCACGGCCACCAGGGCCCCGATCGTCTCGTTTCGGCTGCGTTGTCCATCGCTCGAGCGGCCCCCCAGATTAACAGAGCACGAGGGGGTGGCGCAAATCAGCGCGCCACTCGATTGAGCTGAACGACGGCCCCCTTGCCCGAGGAGCGGCCAACAGTCACAGGCCCGTCATCGAAGCCCTCCAGCTTCAGGATGAACTTCACTTCCCCTTCGGGCAGGTCCTCGAACTGGTGCGGGGTGCGCTTGCCGGTATCGGTGCCGTCGGGTTTGAAGATGCGGGCGTTGGAGGGGACGCTATCGAGCAGGAAGCCTCGAGGCTGTGCGGCGGGGGGAAGAGCAGTTACCGGGGGAGCGACGGGTGGTGGCACCGGCTCCAAGGCCGGCTTGTGGAACACCACCATGATGACGACGGCCAGCAGCGTCACCACCGATGCGGCGACCACGGCGGACCGGGGGAGAGCTCGTCGCTCGTTACCCACCCGCGGCTGCTTGGACAGTGCGGTCGGCGGGGCGGCTCCGGGAGCCCCCGGCGCAGGAGCGCTTCCTGCGATGGGCTGGGCGCTCGACACGGCATCCGTCACGCGCGGCGGGGCGGTCGGCGCGGACGCCTCGAGGCTCGCCTGGGACGGTTGGGCCGCAACCGCCTCATCGGGAGCCGCCCGGATCACCGAGGGCTCCGCGAACATGATGGGCAGCGGCCCCAGCGGGGAGCCCGAGGGGCGGACGGTCTCCTGGCGGTCCGAAACCGGCAAGGGGCGGCCGGCACCGGGGCCTGGCGAGCCAGCAGCCACTGACGGGCGCGGCCCGGTCCGGCCGGTCAACTGGCTCAGCACTCCATCCAGAAGCTCGGCAGCCTGCGCGGCACTGGGCCGGCGCGCGGGGTCCCGCTCCAGCAACCCCACGACGAGAGCATCGAGCTGGCGCGGCAGCCCCGAGACAACGATTGAGGGCATCTCCTGGCCGAAGGGTTTGCGGCCCGTCAGCATCTCGAACAGCATCACGCCCAGCGAGTAGAGATCGGCCGGCGGGCCAACGGCCGAGGAGTCAAGCGACTGTTCGGGAGCCATGTAGTCGAAAGTGCCCATCACCATCCCGACGCTGGTCAGCCGCTGGCCGGAGACCGGACCCTCGAGCCCGGCAAGCCCGAAGTCGGTCACCTTGGCGGTCCCCTCGTGATCGATGAGGACGTTTTCGGGCTTCAGATCCCTGTGGATGACGCCGTTTTCATGCGTGTACTCCAGGGCCCGGGTGATTTCGAGCGCTAGTCGCAGAGCGTCGGCCGGCGGCATCGGTTGCCCGGTCATCCGGGCGCGAAGCATCGAGCCGCGCACCAGCTCCATCGCCAGCCACGGCCGCTTCTGGAAGATTCCCGAGCCCTTCAGGCCGGTGACATTCGGGTGGCGGAGTCGATGGAGGACCTGTACTTCGCGAGCGAAGCGCTTCGCGTACTGCGGCTCCTCCACATGCTCGCCGATGAGGCACTTGATGGCCACTTCCTCGTCGGTGAGCCGATGACGCGCCCGCCAGACCTGCCCCATTCCCCCCTTACCGAGAAGGTCCATCAGCTCCCATTCTTCCGGGAGCGCCGGCGCCGCAGGCGGTCCCGGCGGCGCCGCCGGTGCTTCCGCCTTCGTGCCGGAGGAGGGCTCAGCCTCCACCGCCGGCGCTGAGAAGCCGCACATCAGACACCGGAAGCCGCCGGCCTCCTGCGGCCTCTTGCTGTAGATCGGAGTGGAGCAACCGGGGCAGTCGAACTGGTGCATGCGGCATCCCCCGCTCGAGGCTCCACCCTATCGCAATTGCGAGCCGGACACCAGATCGGCGTCGCAACGCCTCACCCTTGCCCCAGCCCCAGCCCCTGCCCAAGCCCCAGCCCCCCGCTCATCGAAAACCCGGTACGGGTAGACGCCACGGGATTTCCCCCCTGCAGCCTGCAGCCTGCCCCGCTTGACTTCGCCGGTGCTGGCCGTCACACTTCGGGGCCGGGCTAGAGGGCGGACCGAGGGTTCGGAGGTGGCACGTGGGCACGGAAAAGAACGAGATCCATCACCCGGACGGCAGGGCGGAGCTGGCCGACGAGACAATCATCAGCCAGAGTCCTCTGTTCAACCACGATCTGGCGCCCGTGCGGGTGGCCAACCGAACCTGGCGCACGTACAACTTCGCGGCGCTCTGGATCTCGATGGCGCACTGCATCCCGACCTACATGCTGGCGTCGTCGCTGATGGGCATGGGGATGAACTGGACTCAAGCCCTCTTCACGATCCTCCTGGGCAATACGATCGTGCTGGTGCCGATCCTGCTCAACTCGCACCCGGGCACCAAGTACGGCATCCCGTTCCCGATCTTCGCGCGTGCCTCGTACGGAGTCTTCGGAAGCAACCTGGCCGCGCTGATGCGGGCGTTGGTAGCCTGCGGCTGGTTCGGAATCCAGTCGTGGCTGGGCGGCGAGGCGCTGCACAGCCTCTGCATCGCCCTGGGCCGAGCGCTCTCCGGAAACCAGGCATGGGCCGATCCGACGCTGATCGTCGGCGGCCACTCCGTGCTCGCATGGAGCTGCTTCCTCGGCTTCTGGGGGCTGAACATCTGGGTCATCTTCCGAGGGATGGAGATGGTTCGCCACGTCGAGGACTGGGCCGCTCCGTTCGTCCTCATCATGACGGGGCTCCTCTGCGTCTGGGTCTACCAGAATGCCGGCGGACTCGAGCCAATCGCCCGAAACGCCTCGGGGTTGGAGACGGGGAAGTTCTGGGCCGTTTTCCTGCCGGCGCTGACCGGCATGATCGGCTACTGGGCAACACTTTCGCTGAACATGCCGGACTTCACGCGCTTCGGCCACAGCCAGAAGGAGCAGGCCTTCGGGCAGGTGGTGGCGCTGCCGAGCACGATGGTGGTCTTCGCCGCGATGGGCATCTTCATCACCTCCGGCGCCAACGTCATCTTCGCCGCCAAGCTGCCGCCCGAGAAGCTCAAGGAGCTCTGGGACCCGATGAAGCTGGCGCTTCAGTTCGACAACTTCTGGGCCGTCGCCATCTCGATGTTCACCGTGGTAGTCGCGACGCTGGCGGTCAACATCGCGGCCAACGTCGTCAGCCCCGCCAATGACTTCTCCAACGCCTTTCCGAAGCTGATCGACTTCAAGACCGGCGGTCTCATCACCGGCATCCTCGGCATCGCCATCATGCCGTGGAAGCTGCTGGCCGACCCGGAGGGCTATGTCTTCAGCTGGCTCGGCGGCTACTCGGGTGGGCTGGCCGCGATCGCCGGCGTGATGATCGTGGACTACTGGGTCATCCGAAAGACGCGGCTCTACCTGGCGGATCTCTACCTCGAACAGGGCGTCTACACCTATGACCGGGGCTGGAACTGGGCTGCCGTGCAGGCGACGGTCTGGGGTTGCCTGGTGAGCTGGTCGGGTTACATCGCCGCTGCCTCGGTGCAGAACTCACGCGCGCTCATCTTCATCGCCATCGTGCTCATCTACATGGAGGCGTTCCTGCTCATCCAGGTGAAGACGGTGCCGACGGGTCTGGTAGGGGGTCTCGCGCTCATCTGGTGGCTAGGGCCGATCTACCCGAAGCTGTTCTCGACCTTCTCGGACGCCGCGTGGATTGTGGGTCTCGTCGTATCGGGCGGGCTCTACTACATCCTGGCGCGTCCTACCCTGGAGCCGCCGGAGGGGTTCGCCGCGGTGGCGCCATCGAAGGATTGAAAGGCTCCGTTGGCTCAAATGGCCGAAGATTGCTGGGACCCGGAGCAGTACGAGCGATTCAAGGACGAGCGTAGCCAGCCGTTCCGGGACCTCGCGGCGCTGGTCCGTCCGGCTCCCGGCATGCGCGTCCTCGATCTGGGGTGCGGGACGGGAGAGCTCACCGCCTGGCTGCACGCCATGCTGCAGGCCACCGAGACCGTCGGAGTCGACAGCTCCGGGGCGATGATCTCGAAGGCTTCGGGGCTGACGCTGCGGGGGCTCACCTTCGCGCCGGGAGACATCACCCAGTGGAGCGCGCCGCCCGGCTCTTTCGACCTCATCTTCTCGAACGCCGCGCTGCAGTGGGTTCCCGGCCACCTCGAGCTCGTGCCCAGGCTTCGCCGGGCTCTGGGGCCCGGGGGGCAGCTGGCGGTCCAGGTGCCGGTCAACTTCGACCACCCGTCGCACGCCGTTGCCGCGCGCATCGCAGCCCTCCCGCCCTTCGCCGAAGCGCTGGGAGGCAAGCCTCGCGAGAGCTCCCTGCTTGCCCCCGAGGAGTACGCGACGCTGCTCCACAGGTGCGGCTTCGCCGAGCAGCACGTTCGGGTGCAGGTCTACGGCCATCTGCTCGGCTCCCGCTCGGAGGTCGTGGAGTGGGTGAAGGGGACGCTGCTGAATTACTACCGGGCGCGCTTGCCTGAGGGGCTCTTCGAGGCGTTCCTCGAGCGCTACCGCGCGGCGCTGCTGGAGGAGCTGCCCGACGAGGTGCCGTACTTCTACCCGTTCAAGCGGCTGCTGTTCTGGGGACGGTTGCCGTCGTGAGATCGATCGTCCTCGCGCTCTTCGCAGCGGTGACTCTTTGCGGCGACGCCGCGGCCTGGGAAGGGCACGACTGGATCACGCGCGAGGCGCTTCGCGACGTCGACTGGCTCGACGCGGTGCCGCCCCTGGCGGTGACCACGCGCACCGACTCGCTCGAGGCGTTGAACCCACGGTACGCCTTCCCTTCGCTCGGCGAGACGCCGGGAGAGACCATCGCCGCCCGCGCCGTGCTGGAGCGGTACGCAGACGAGCC
This sequence comes from Candidatus Wallbacteria bacterium, assembly GCA_016213845.1. Taxonomy (GTDB): domain Bacteria; phylum Muiribacteriota; class UBA6191; order JACPRK01; family JACPRK01; genus JACPRK01. The sequence goes on along the minus strand of JACQZN010000031.1, from coordinate 109,283 downwards.
CGACCGCGGACCCGACGATGACATGCTGGTCTCCTGGCAGCAGCTCTACCTGGTGCCGCTCGCAGGGCATGCCTCGCGCCGCTACCACCAGTCGTCGATGCCCGACTGCTCGGTCCACTTTCCGCTGACCCACGTGGCGATGGGGGCTGCTGCGGAACGGGCCTCGCTCCACTTTCACGCGGCCAGGCGCGCCTTCGACCGGGGCGATCCCTACTGGGGGTTTCGACATGTCGCCTCCCTCATGCACTACGCCCAGGACGCCGCCCAGCCCTACCACGCGAGCGCTTCCGCGCCGGTCTTCCTCTTGCCGGGCGACCAGCCGCCGGCCGCCGCGATCGTGATGGCGAACTACCACGCGCTCTTCCAGGGATGGGTTCATCGGAGGATGGACGATTCGGCCTTCGAGCTCGCTCGGCCATTGCGAGGGACGGCGGCGGATGCTTTCCGGCATGCCGACGAAGGGGTCGAGCGGGTGGCCGAGCGGTCGCGGGAGCTGGGGCTGCCCCTCTTCGGGGCGTCGGTCCGTTTTTTCGATCGCCGGTTCAAGAAGGCGGAGCTCGAATCGCCAGGGTTGTCCGATCTTGCCCAGCTAGAACCCGCCGCGGACGCCGAAAGACTGGCGGACTGCGCCCGGCGGGCGCTCGGGCGTGCTGCGCGGGCCACGCGAGGAGTGCTCGCGCTCATCCGTCCGCTCATCCGCGAGCGCTTCCTGGAGCCGCTGGTTCCCCGCGCGGCGGGCCGGCCGGGCGCCCCCTAGAGCGGCTTTCGGTGCCGGATGTTACAATTGCGGCCAGGCGCCGGCCGGGTCCGCGCGCCGGGGATAGATGTCGCTGTCAGAAGTCAACGCGCGGTTCGTGCAGCAGGCCGATCCTGGCCTGCAGAAGCGCTGGTTTGCCGACGACGAGGTGGACCTGACCGTCTGGCAGGAAGAAGACGGTTCAATTGCCCACTTCCAGTTCGTGCTCCACGGGCGCGACATGGTCGAGTGGGACTCGCAGCGCGGGGTGCGCCTGGGGTTGCTCCATGACGGCGACGAGGGTGCGCCGAAGGGCGCCCGGACCTACGTGCTGAAGGCCTCCCCGGATTCCCGCACGCTCACGGCGGCGCTCCGCGAGTTCGAACGGCAGAGCGGCGAGCTCGACACCGGCCTTCGCGCCTTCGTCCTGGCCGCCCTGGGCGAGCCGCTAGGCCTCGAGTTCCCGCAGCCCCAACCGCGGGCCTCCCGCGGGCTCGTCCAGGCGCCCGTAGCGGCGCCCAGGCCGGTCTGGGAAACCGCCATCCTCTCTATCCGGCTCCTGACGCCCTACCAGATCAAGCAGGCGCTCGAGACTCACGCCGGACACGGGTGGGAGCTCCTGGCGCTGGGCTCCAACATCGCCGTCTTCCAGCGAGATGCCGCTGGCGAGCGGATTGACACCACCTACGACATCCGGTCGATCACCCTGCGGCTGCCCCACCAGATTCACGCTCTCTTGAACTCCAGCGGCGGCGAAGGCCGCAAGCTCGGCGGCGTCGGCCCCAACTTCGCCTTCTTCAAGCGCGCCCGAAACCGCCCGCACAAGCCGCGCGAGTTCGCGATGGACTCGATCACGCTCAAGACCGTCGGCGAGATCGACGGACTGCTCGACTCGCGCGGAGCCGCGCGCTGGGGGCTGACCGGGATGGGCAAGAACTTCGCCTTCTTCGAGCGCACCCTCGAGCCCTCCGACGGCCCAGCCGCCTGGCAACACAAGAGCATTCGCTTCTCGTCGATCGCGATGCTCTCGTCCACGACCCAGAAACTCATCCAGACCATGGACTCCGAGGCCGCCCAGGGATGGCGTCCATGCGCGTTGCGCACGGGCAGCCTCTTCTTGCGCCGGCCCGCTCCGGCCACCCCTTGAACTCAGAGGAGGTCCCCATGCCCGCCCCACGACCCGCCCTTGTGTTGCTTCTGGCAATGGCCCTGGCTCTCCCCGCCGGCGCCCAGAGCTACTCCAACGCCCGGCTCGACGGGCAGAAGGACTCGCTCGAGAAGCTCGCCCAGGACCAGACCAAGGAGCGGCCCGGCATCATGGGCCAATCCAAGTCGCTCGTCGGCCAGGCCATGGGCAACGCCGGCCAGTCGATCGCGCAGAACATCCCCTCGACCGACCAGGTGGCTGCGAACGCCGGGTCGCTCTGGACGAGAACGAAGAGCTGGTGCAGCCAGAAGTGGACGGCGCTTGCCGACTGGTGGAACGGGCGCAAGCCCTGAACCGCCCCGTGGTAGGCTGGCGGGCGTGCACGAGGTGGAGAGGCTCGCGAGCCTGATGCGGTCGGCCCGGCGCATCCTGGTCTTCACCGGCGCCGGCATCTCGACCGGCAGCGGCATCCCCGACTTCCGCGGCCCGCAGGGCGTCTGGAAGAAGCGCCAGCCGGTCTACTACCAGGAGTTCCTCGCCAGCGAGGAGAAGCGGGTCGAATACTGGGACTACAAGTCCGAAGGCTGGGAGTCCTTCGTCGCGGCCCGCCCGAATGCTGCGCACGAGGCACTCGTCCGTCTGGAGCGCCTCGGCAAGCTGGGGGCGCTGGTGACTCAAAACATCGACGGACTCCACCAGCTCGCGGGCACGTCCCCCGGGAAGCTGCTCGAGCTGCACGGCACCAACCGCTCTGTCGAGTGCGTCGCCTGCAAGCGACGCTCCGAGCCGGCACCGAGCGTCGAGACGTTCCGCAAGGGCCGCTCGACCCCGCTCTGCCCCTGCGGCGGCTGGCTCAAGTTCGCCACCATCAGCTTCGGACAGGCCCTGGACTCCGAGCTCCTCGACCGTGCGGCGACCGAGGCCCGCAAGGCCGACATGGCGCTCTCGCTCGGCTCCACGCTCTCCGTCTACCCAGCAGCCGGCATCCCTGCCATCGTAGCCGAAGGCGGCCACCCCTACGCCGTCGTCAACCGTGGCGAGACCGAGCACGACGCCATCGCCACGCTGCGACTGGAGGGGGACGTCTCTGACCTCGTCCCCAGAGCGATCGACCTGCTCGCTAGCGCCCCGGAGGCCCCGACCCCATGACTCTTTCCGCCATCGACTGGGCCATCATGCTCGTCTACCTCGTCTTCGTCCTGGGGATCGGCGTCGTCGTCAAGCGCCACACCCGCTCCAGCGAGGACTTCTTCCTGGCTGGGCGTGCGCTGCCGGCCTGGGTCTGCGGACTGGCCTTCATCAGCGCCAACCTGGGCGCGCAGGAGGTCATCGGGATGGCCGCCAGCGGCGCCAAGTACGGCATCGCCACCAGCCACTTCTACTGGGTGGGCGCCATCCCCGCGATGGTCTTCGTCGGCGTATTCATGATGCCCTTCTACTACGGTTCCCGCGCGCGCTCGGTCCCGGAGTACCTGAGGCTGCGGTTCGACGAGAAGACTCGCGCGCTGAACGCCGTGTCGTTCGCGGTGATGACCGTCTTCTCGAGCGGAGTCTCGATGTACGCGATGGCGAAGCTGCTCCAGACGCTCAAGCTCCTCGACGCGCCACTCGCGGCGCTGGGATTGCCCGCCGCCTGGGCGTTCCACCTTTCGATCCTCGCCTCGGCCTGCATCGTGCTCGCGTACACGTTCCTCGGCGGCCTCACCTCCGCGATTTACAACGAGGTGCTCCAGTTCTTCCTGATCGTCGCCGGGTTCCTGCCGCTGGTGCTGCTCGGGCTGGCCGATGTCGGCGGCTGGTCCGGGTTGAAGGCCCGGCTACCCGACGGGTTCGCGCATTCGTGGCAAGGGATGGGGAGCGCCTCGACCAATCCGATGGGCGTCGAGTGGTTCGGGATGGTGATGGGGTTGGGCTTCGTCCTGTCCTTCGGCTACTGGTGCACCGACTTCCTGGTGGTGCAGCGCGCGATGGCCGCGCACTCCATCAGCGCCGCGCGGCGCACGCCCCTCATCGCGGCTCTACCGAAGATGGTCTTCCCGTTCCTCGTCATCCTGCCCGGACTGATCGCCGTCGCGCTGCCGGCGCCCTCGGCGCCGCCCACGCTCCAGGCGGGCGATGTCGCCACTCCGCGCGTCCAGAGCGGCATCGTACCGCCCAAGCTCGACGAGAGCGGGCGGCCCGTCGTCGACAAGAACGGCAAGGTCCAGCTCGACTACGACCTGGCGATCCCGCAGATGCTCCTGCACTACCTGCCCCCTGGGCTGCTCGGACTGGGCCTGACGGCGCTCCTGGCCAGCTTCATGTCGGGGATGGCCGGAAACGTCACTGCCTTCAACACCGTCTGGACTTACGACATCTACCAGTCCTATATCCGCCCGCAGGCCTCCGACGAGCACTACCTCTGGATGGGGCGGATGGCGACGGTTTTCGGCATCGGATTGTCGGTGCTCGCGGCCTACGTTGCGACCCGCTTCAACAACATCATGGACATGCTCCAGCTCGTGTTCGCCTTCGTGAACGCGCCCGTCTTTGCCACCTTTCTGCTGGGGATGTTCTGGAAGCGGGCAACGGGCCACGGAGCGTTCACGGGCCTGGTCGCAGGCACGGTCGCCGCAGCGCTGCACCACGGGCTGACGCTGCCGTCGGGGGCCGAGGCCGGCGTGAAGGGCGGCTGGCTGGGAATGGTGGAGAGCTACCCGAGCGAGATGGCGCAGAACTTCTGGACGGCCATTCTGGCGTGGTCGGTTTGCTTCGCCGTCACGATCGCCGTCAGCCTGATCACGGCGCCGCGAGCCGAATCTGAATTGGTCGGACTGGTCTACTCGCTGACCCAGCGCCCTGCTGAAGACGACCTGCCCTGGTTCGAGCGACCTGCGCCGCTCGGCGGGATCGTGCTGGCGCTGACGCTCGTGCTCAACGTCGTCTTCTGGTGAGGAGGAGTCGCGATGGGACTCGATATCCGTCTGCCGATCGGCCTGATGTTCGGAGTTCTGGGAGCGATGCTGGTCGCCTACGGCCTCGTCGCCGACCCCGCGATCTACCAGCGGTCGCTCGGGCTCAATGTGAACTTCGGATGGGGACTGGCGCTGCTCGCCTTCGGCGGCGCGATGTTTCACTTCGGGCGGCGGGCAGGCAAGGCGCGGACGGCCTAGACGCCACGCGGCTCTTGTAATCGAGCGGGGCTACTCCGTACGCTGTCGGCCGACCTCGATGACCTACCGCCGCATCCTCAAGTCGGGCCTTGTCATTGCCTCCACGGCTCCCGAGCACGCCGAGCAGCTCGAACGGCTGCAGGAGGTGGTCTTCCCGACGCTGGCAGCAGAGCAGCGCTTTCGCGCGCCGCACTACCTGAAGCACATCGAGCTCTTCGCCGACGGGCAGTTCGTCGGGCTGGACGGCGAGTCGGTCGTGGCGATGACCAGCACCATCCGGCTCGACTTCGACTTCGAGCACTTCGACCACAGCTTCGACGACATCATCCAGGGGGGCTGGATGACCTCCCACCAACCCGAGGGGAAGTGGTTGTACGGCGCCGACGTCGGCACCCGGCCCGACTACCGCAAGCGCGGCCTGGCGCGCGGCCTCTACGCGGCGCGTCATGAGACCGTGCGCCGGCTGGGGCTCGAGGGGCAGGTGACCGTCGGGATGATGAGCGGCTACGGCGCCCGCAAGCACGAGATGTCGGCGCGCGACTACTTCGCCGAGCTCTGCGCGGGTCGCGTCACCGATCCGACGATCACGGCCCAGATGCACATCGGATTTTCGATCCGGGGACTGATCCCGGGCTACCTGCACGACCCGGTCTGCGACGACTACGGTGTCTGCCTCGTCCTGGAGGCCGCCCGCGACGTCCGGCCGGACTGACACGCTGCTCGAGGAGCTGATCCTGACCGTGGGAGTCATTCACCTCAAGACCGAGATTCCGGGACCCAAGAGCCGCGAGATTCTCGCCCGGCGCGCCGCCGCCGTCTGCGCCGGCCTGGGCAAGGCGACCGACGTCGTGCTCAAGCGCGGCCGGGGCGCCGTCGTGGAGGACGTCGACGGCAACACGCTGCTCGACCTGGCGGGCGGCATCGGCATGTTGGCCGTCGGGCACAGCCCCCCGGAGGTCGTCGAGGCGATCCACGCGCAAGCGCAGGAGATGATCCACCCGTGCGCGCTGGTGGCAACCTACGAGTCCTACATCCGCGTCTGCGAGCTCTTGAACGAGCTGGTCCCCGGAGACTTCCCCAAGAAGTCGCTCCTGGCCAACACCGGCGCCGAGGCCGTCGAGAACGCGGTCAAGGTGGCCCGGGCTTACACCGGCCGGCCCGCCGTCATCTGCTTCGAGGGCGCCTACCACGGGCGAACGCTCCTCACGATGACGCTGACCAGCAAGTACAGCCTCTTCAAGAAGGGGTTCGGCCCCTTTGCCCCGGAGATCTACCGGCTGCCGGCGCCTAACGTCTACCGGACGCCCGCCGGGATGACTTCCGAGCAGTACGTCGCCTGGTGCTGCTCCCAGCTCGAAAACGCCTTCGTGTCCCACGTCGACCCCTCGGCCGTGGCGGCGATCCTGGTAGAGCCGGTGCAGGGGGAGGCCGGCTTCATTCCCCTCCCCCACACCTTCCTGGCGAAGATTCGCGAGCTTTGCGACCGCCACGGGATCGTGATGATCGCCGACGAGGTGCAGTCGGGCTTCGGACGCACCGGGAAGATGTTCGCCATCGAGCACTACCCGGGCGTCGTGCCGGATCTGGTGACGACGGCGAAGTCGATCGCGGCCGGGATGCCGATCAGCGCGGTGACGGGGCGCGCGAGCGTTGTGGACGCGACTCACCTGGGCGGAGTCGGCGGCACCTTCGGCGGCGCGCCCTTGACGTGCGCGGCGGCGATCGCCGCCATCGAGATGATCCGCCAGCCGGCCTTCCTGGCGCACGCGGAACGGCTGGGCCAGCAGATGCGCAGCTCGCTCGAGGAGCTCGGGAAGGAGTGCTCCCTGGTCGGTGACGTCCGCGGCCTGGGGGCGATGATGCTGGTGGAGCTGGTGCTGGACCGCGAGAAGAAGACTCCTGCTGTGCAGGAGACGCTGGAGGTCATCAAGCGCTCCGTGGCGGGCGGGACGATCCTCATCCGGGCCGGGCTCTACAGCAACTGCGTGCGGCTGCTGCCGCCGCTGGTCATCTCTGAAAGCGAGTTGGATGAGGGGTTGCAGGTGCTGAGGAGCTCCATCCGCCACGTGGCGGCCCAGGTCCGGCCGAGCTGACGCCGATGCGCGGCACCGCAAGCTCCCGGGCGACGGCCGATCTCGTCCTGACGGGCGGAGCGGTGCTGACGCAGGACCCGGCGTGTCCGCGCGCCACTGCCGTGGCCGTGTCGGCAGGGCGGGTGCTGGCCGTCGGGGACGACGACGCCGTGCTGGCGATGGCGGGTCCCCGCGCTCGCCGGATCGAGCTGGCAGGGCGAACGGTCGTCCCCGGCTTCAACGACGCGCACGCGCACCTCTGGAAGATGGGCCACCTGATGACAGGGCTGGTCGATCTCCGCGAGGTGGAGAGCCTGCCCCAGCTGAGAGAGAAGCTGCAGAGTTTCGCGGCCGGCTTGCCCGGCGACGGCTGGATCGTCGGGCGCGGCTACAACGAGGCCGTGATGGCCGAGGGCAGAAGGCCGCTGGCGACGGACCTGGATGAAGCGATCGGACACCGGCCGTGCTTCCTGACGCGGACCTGCGGACACATAGGCGTGGCCAGCTCCCGGGCGCTCACGCTGGCGGGAATCGGCGCGGACACTCCGAATCCGCCGGGCGGCGAGATCGTGCGCGACGCGACCGGGGCCGCGACGGGCGAATTGCACGAGACCGCGATGGGGCTGGTGACGCGACTGGTTCCCGAGCCGACGGACGCGGAGCTCGAGGCGATGGTTCTTGCCGCGATGCGGCATCAATTGCGTCATGGCGTGACCAGCTCCTCGGAGGCCGGGCTGACCCCGGGGCAGCTGGCTGTCTACCGGAGGATGGACCGCGAACGGAAGCTCCCCGTGCGCGTGAACGCGATGGCGCTGCGCCGGCCTATCGGCGGGACCACCACCTTTCCGCTACCCGAGCGTCACGAGAGCGACTTCCTCCGGATCGACTCGATCAAGCTGCTGGCCGACGGCGGCCTGAGCGGTGCGACCGCGGCGCTTTCGGTGCCGTACCGCCATTGCGAAAGCCACGGGCTACTGAGGCTGGACGAGGCGGAGCTGGTGGAGCTCTGCCGGGAGCCGCACGCAGCGGGGCTGCGCATCGGCGTCCACGCGATCGGCGACGCCGCAATTGACGCGGTCCTGGGCGCGTTTGACGCGCTGGGCCCGTCGACTGCGGGGATGCGTCATCGCATCGAGCACTTCGGTTTGCCGCACCCGGGACAGCTGGCGCGCGCCGCCAGGCTCGGGGTGATTGCCGTTCCGCAGACGATCTTCCTTCAGGCGCTCGGCGTCAACTTCCGGCGATACCTGCCCGATTCCTTGCTCGGGCGCTCCTACCCCGTCCGCGAGATGCTCGAGTCGGGGCTGCTGGTGGCGCTGAGCTCGGATGCCCCTGTGGTGCAGAACGACGCGCCGCTGATGGGAATCGAGGCGGCTGTGACGCGTCTCGACTCCGAGGGAGTCGCGATCGCCAGGGAGCAGGCCGTGACTCTGGAGCAGGCCCTGTACGCCTACACGCGCGGCGGGGCGCTGGCGAGCGGCGACGAGCGGAATCGAGGCATGCTCGCGCCCGGGCTCTGGGCCGACCTGGCGGTCCTCGGCGGAGACCTGCTGGCAACTCCGGCCGAGCGAGTGGGATCTGTCGGGGTCGACATGACGATCGTCGCGGGCCGCGTGGCCCACGAGAGGTGAGGTGGACGTGGAGAGCAGATACGAGCAATGGATCGACGGCAGCTGGTGCCCGGCAGACGACGGCGGGACCTGGGACGTCGTCGATCCCGCCACGGAAGAGGTCGTAAAGACCGTTCCCTTTGGCGGCGAGTCGGACTGCAAGCGCGCGATCGATGCGGCGGAACGCGCGCTTCCGGAATGGTCGGCGAAGACGCCCTACGAGCGGGCCGAAGTCTTGAAACGCGCGGCGGAGGCCATGCGCGCCCGGGCCGAGCAGCTTGCGCAAGTCACCGTCCGTGAGGCGGGCAAGCCGTTCGTCGAAGCCCGGGGCGAGTGGACAGTCGGGGCGGACCTCTTCGAGTGGTTCGCCGAGGAGGGCAAGCGGGCCTATGGACGGACCATCCCGTCGCGTCGGGCGAACAAGCGGATGCTGGTGCTGAAGCAGCCGATCGGCGTGGTCGGCGTCATCACGGCCTGGAACTTCCCGGTCTACAACCCGGCACGCGCGTGGGCTGCGGCGCTGGCGGCGGGTTGCACGGTAGTGGCGCGGCCGTCGGAGTTCACGCCAATGACGGCGATGGAGATGGTCAACATCCTGGCGGAGGCCGGCCTGCCCGGCGGCGTGCTCAACCTCGTGAACGGAGACCCGGGACCGATGGGACAGGCGATGCTGGACCATCCGGCGTGCCGGAAGATCAGCTTCACGGGAAGCGTCCGGGTCGGGCGCATCCTGATGGACGGGGCTTCACGGACGTTCACCAAGCTGGGGCTGGAGCTGGGCGGCAATGCGCCGGTGCTGGTGCTTCCGGACGTCGACCCCGCGGAGGTTGCCCGGCAGGCGGCGGCGGCACGCTTCCGAAACTGCGGTCAGGTCTGTATCGCCCCGCAGAGGTTTCTGGTGCACGAGAAGGTGGCGGACCAGTTCACCCAATCGCTCGTTCCACTCGTGAAGAAGTTGCGGGTCGGCCCTGGGTTGGATTCCTCCTCCCAGGTCGGCCCGCTCATCAACGCCCGGCAGCGGGACCGCGTCGCCGAGATGGTCGCGCTGGCCCGCGACGCGGGCGGAAACGTTCTGACCGGCGGGCAGCGCCCAGGGCACCAGGCTCGCGGCTACTTCTACGAGCCGACGGTGGTCGACGCCGTGCAGCCGGGAACCCCGCTGTTCACCGACGAAATTTTCGGTCCGGTGCTGCCCGTGACTCGATTCGGAGATTTGGACGAGGCGATCCGGCTCGCCAACGACACGCCGTATGGACTGGCGGCCTACGTCTGGACCCGCGATCTGCGCTGGGCCATCCGCGCCTATGAAGGCCTCGAGTTCGGTATGGTCGGAGTCAACGAATGGTCGCCGCACTCCACCGAGGCCCCCTTCGGCGGTCGCAAGGCCAGCGGCTTTGGCCACGAATCCGGCCCCGAGGGCCTGGCCGAGTACATGGAGACCAAGCTGGTCGGGATCGGGCTCTAAGCGTCCTCATCCCACTTTCCCCAGCGCCGGGCAACGCGGCACATCCAGAACACGATCGCGCCTGAGAACATCGCGGCCAGGCCGATCACCAGCTGCGAGACGCTGGGTGAGAGCTTCAGTCCGGCGAGGGAGAGGCGCATCACTCCGGGGCCCCCCAGGAAGGGGATCGGAATCGGAAGGGAGGGCGCGGGCGCGTCCTTGCCGTCCGTGGCGAGCTCCAGAGAAAAGGTCAGACTGTAACGGGCCAGGGCGTTGTCTTCTTGCCAGACGGTGCTGCCGATGGCTGCAGCGGCCAGACCGCAGGTGCAGACGGTCGCCAGCACCAGGCCGGGCATTCCGAACGGCACCGAAAAGGGGCGCGGAGCGTCGGGACGAGAGCGTCGCAGCGCCCAGAGCGTCGCGTACACCATGATGTTGCAGGCCATCTGGAACCAGCAGTTGACGACCAGGAGCTGGCTGAAGTCGACCAGCGCGAGCAGGCTGTAGGTGACGCTGCCCCAGAAGAGCGAGCGAGTCGGCGTTCCGTAGAGTGGGTGCAGCTTCTTGAGGAAGGGGGGCAGAAAGCCATCCTCGGCCAGGGCCAGCGGCACGCGCGAAACAGACAGAATCGTGCAATTGAGGAGCAAGGTGCAGCTCATCAAGCCGGCCACGGTCATCGCGGTCCCCAGCCAGGGGCCGCCGATCTGCTCGGCCACGACAGGGTAGTAGGCGCGCGACCAGTCATGCCACTTGCCCTGGGCCGCCAACGCGGCCAGCGTCGGGAGCACGTAGCTGAATAGCGCCAAGGTCGCTGCGCAGAAGAGCGCCGGCGGGAAGATCTTCTGCGGGTTCTCGACCTCCTCGGCGACGGTCGATAGGCGCTCGTAGCCGGAGTAGAGGAAGATGCCCAGGGCCAGCGCACTGCCGAACCCGCTTCCGAGGTCGAGGCCTGGGGCGACGAAGGGGCTGAGAGGATTGTGTTTCCACTGCAGGAACCCCATCACCGTCATGGCCACGAAGGGCAAGAGCAGGAGAACGCTGAGCGCGATGGCCGCGGCCCCCACGACGTCGATGCCCCTCACGTTCAAGTAGTGGAGGAACCAGATGAGCGCCAGGCAGGCCATCCAGTGCTGCCACGGACCCATCGCCGGAAACCACGCCTTCAAGTAGTCGGCGAACAGCACGGCGTAAAGGCTGTTGGTCACCACCCCCGACATCCAGGCCCACCAGCCCGCCTGGAACCCCCAAAAATCCCCGAAGGAGTACTGCGCCCACTTGTAGGCGCCGCCCTCCACAGGGAAGGTCGTGGTCAGCTCGGCGACGGCCAGAGAGATCGGGATACTGAAAAGGAAGGGAATCAGAGCCAAGGTCAGAAGGGCCATCCCCGGGCCCGCCCCGCTCACCATGTCCTCCGCGCCGAAGGCACCGCCGCACGCCGCTCCGTAGATCATGAACGTGAGCTGGAAGAATCCGGCCTTGTGGCCTGGCTTTCCGTGCTCTGCGTGAGGGTCGTGGCTCATCGTCTCGAGTGCGGGGCAAGAGGCCGCTCACCGAATGGCGAGCGGAAGCGCCCCTGAAGCTGTAGCACAGTCGGGTGGGCTTCGGTAGGGCCGCGGGCTCAGCGGGCCGCGGGCAGCCTTTCTCGCAAGAACGCCTTGATGGCGGAGATGACGGGATGGCGGATGCTGTGATCCGTCGGAGTTTCCCGGTACTCGACCGGCACCCCGCGCTTGCGCAGCCGCTCGTGCGCGCTGCGACCGGCATCGACCCGGATGACGTCGTCCATGGAGCCGTGGGCCACCAGGGTCGGCGGGCTCTCGGGCCCTCCCAGGTCCTCGTACAGGAACCCGGAGAGCGCGATCAACACGGAGGCCGGGCTCGGATTGCGAAGCCCCGTGTCCAGGGTCATCACGGCTCCCTGGCTGAATCCCAGGAGGACCAGCGGGCCGTCGCCGAGCTCGCGCTTGACGGCCGCGATGCACTTGCCGAGCTGCTCCCGGGCCTTCAGCAGCTCCTCGCGGCGCCTTCCCTCGTTCTGCGTGTACCACGCCCTGCCCGTCACCGGCCCCTCGGGCGGCCACGGCAGCGGAGCATCCGGCGCCACGATGTGGGCCCCGCGCGCCACCGCGTGCCCCAGCACGTAGATGTCTCGCGACGTCCCTCCCCGCCCGTGCAGCGGCATAAAGACGGTGCCGCCCTCCTGCCCGCGCTCGAAGTAACACCTCAACGGCCCGAAATCGCGCATCAATCCCTGGTTCATTACCGCCATTGTACCGAAAATCGGGTCAACTCGACTTGCCCCGAATACGGGGCAATTGGGGCAAGTCGACTGGCCCCAATTGTCTGGCACCAGCGCCAGCCCCTGAAAATTGGGTCAACTCGACTTTCCCCGAATACGGGGAGATCGGGGCAAGTCGACTGGCCCCAATTTCCGGGGAGCCTTCAGTCGCGGGGGGATTTGTGATAGAAAGGCTGCACGCTCGGGCGTGGCCGGAAGCGGACAAGTTGTCCGCGGCAAGACGGGCCACGGGCGCGGCCGAGCGGCGGCGATGGGGGGTGGCACATGGCTTGCGGAAGTCGACCCACCGCCCGCGGTTGCGGCGGTCGCCAGGAGGACGCATGTCGATCGAGCAGAACTTGAGGACCCAACCGATCAGTCTGGTCGTCCGGCACGAGCCGGCGTCGGTCTCGCCGGCGACGCGCCTCACGGAAGCCATTGCGTTGATGCGCGAGGCCGGCATTGGCTGCGTCCTCATCACGCAGAAACGCAAGCTGGTCGGCATCTTCACCGAGCGAGACGTGCTCCAGCGGGTGCTGGGGCCCGGCATGAAGCTCTCGAAGCGGGTCGGCGACGTCATGACGCGCGACCCTGTTGCTCTGGAGCGAACGGCCTCCATCTCGGAGGCCATCGTGGCGATGAACCGCGGAGGCTATCGCCACATCCCTGTGGTCGACCGGTCCGGCCGGCCGGTCGGAATCCTGTCCGTCAAGGACGTGACGGACTTCGTCGTGGAGCATTACCCGGTCGAAATCTACAACCTGCCGCCCGACCCCGAGAACGTCAGCACACGCCCCGACGGCGCCTGAGCCGCCGGCTTTCCGTTCCGGTCGAGACGGCCTGGAGGCAGTCTAGATGTCCAACGTAACCCAGACCCATTCCGGCAAGAAGTTGCACAAGCTAGAAAAGGTAGCAGTCCGCTTCGCGGGCGATTCCGGCGACGGCATGCAGCTGGTCGGCGGGAAGTTCACGGAGACGACCGCGATTTGCGGCAACGATTTCGCCACACTCCCCGACTTTCCTGCCGAGATCCGGGCACCCACCGGCTCGCTGCCGGGCGTCAGCGGTTTTCAGATTCACTTCTCCTCGCACGATATCTACACGCCCGGCGACGCGCCCGATGTGTTGATCGCCATGAACCCCGCCGCCCTCAAGGTCAATCTCAAGGACCTGCCCGAGAACGGCATCATCGTCCTCAATCAGGACGCCTTCAGCGACACCAACCTCAAGAAGGCCGGGTACACCTCAAACCCGCTCGAGGACGGCTCGCTCAAGAGGTTCCGCGTCTACCCGGTCCCCGTCGGGCGGCTCAACGCAGAGGCGCTCTCGAAGCTGGGCCTACCAAAGAAGGACGCGGAGCGCTGCAAGAACTTCTTCGCGCTGGGCTTGATCTACTGGATGTTCGACCGGCCGCTCGATTCGACGATCGGCTGGATCAAGGACAAGTTCAAGAAGGTCCCCGGCATCGCCGACGCCAACGAGGCCGCGCTCAAGGCAGGTTACTTCTACGGCGAGACGACCGAACTGATCCCCGAGCACTACGAGATTCCGCAGGCGCGCGTCGCCCCGGGGCTCTACCGCAAGATCTCGGGCAACGAGGCCGCGGCGCTCGGATTCGTGGCGGCAGCCCAGCTGGCCGGCAAGCAGCTCTTCTACGGCAGCTACCCGATCACGCCCGCCAGCGACATCCTCCACGAGCTGGCCATCCACAAGAACCTGGGTGTGCGGACTTTCCAGGCCGAGGACGAGATCGCCGCCATCGGCGCTACCATCGGCGCCGCGTTCGGCGGGGCCCTGGCGCTGACAGGCACCAGCGGTCCGGGAGTTGCGTTGAAGTCCGAAGCTATCGGCCTGGCCGTGATGACGGAGCTGCCGCTGGTGATCGTCAACGTGCAGCGCGGCGGTCCCTCGACGGGCCTCCCCACCAAGACCGAGCAGGCCGACCTCCTCCAGGCAATGTACGGCCGCAACGGCGAGTGCCCGATGATCATCGTCGCGCCCGCGACCCCTGGCGAGTGCTTCCACATGGCCATCGAGGCTGCGCGTCTGGCGGTCAAGTACATGGGCCCCGTGATGTTCCTCTCCGACGGCTTCCTGGCCAACTCGGCCGAGCCGTGGCAGGTCCCGCGAGTCGAGGATCTTCCGCGCATCGACGTTCACCACCCCACCGTCGAGGGCCATTTCCAGCCGTACCTGCGGAACCCGGAGACTCTGGCCCGCCCCTGGGCGCTGCCAGGCACTCCGGGACTGGAGCACCGCATCGGCGGGCTCGAGAAGGAGGACGGCTCCGGCAACGTCAGCTACGACGCCGAGAACCACCAGCATATGATTCACACCCGCGCGGCCAAAGTCGCCGGGGCGGCCAAGGACATCCCGCCCGCCAAGGTGGCAGGCCCCGACCACGGAGAGCTCTTGTTGGTCGGCTGGGGCGGCACCTACGGCGCCCTGCGCGCCGCAGCCGAAGAGGCCCGGGCCAAAGGCAAGTCGGTGGCGCACCTGCACCTGCGGCACCTGAATCCGTTCCCCGCCAACCTGGGCGACGTCTTGACCAACTACAAGCGCGTACTGGTCGCGGAGCTCAACTGCGGCCAGCTGTTGAGCATGATACGGGCGAAGTACCTGATCGACGCCAAGGGCCTCAACAAGGTCAAGGGTAAGCCGTTCCAGGTCGTCGAAGTCCTGCGAGGCATCGAGGAGGCCATGCGATGAGCGTCACCACCACCACTTCCACCATGGCCCCGCCGGCGGCCAAACCTGTCAGCAAAGCCGACTTTGTCAGCGGCCAGGACGTTCGATGGTGCCCGGGCTGCGGCGACTACGCCATCCTCGCCCAGGTCCAGAAGACGATGGCGGACCTGCAGTTCCCCCGGGAGAACGTCGTGTTCATCAGCGGCATCGGCTGCTCCAGCCGCTTCCCGTACTACATGAACACCTACGGATTCCACTCCATCCACGGCCGCGCCCCGACCCTGGCGACGGGTCTGAAGATTGCCCGCCCTGAGCTGTCTGTCTGGGTCGTCACAGGCGACGGCGACGGGCTCTCGATCGGCGGTAATCACCTCGTCCACACCATCCGGCGAAACGTCGACCTGAAGATCCTCCTGTTCAACAACCAGATCTACGGTCTCACCAAGGGCCAGTACTCACCGACGTCGGAGCAGGGCAAGAAGACCAAGTCCACGCCTTTCGGGACCATCGACTACCCGATCAGCCCGCTCTGCGTGGCGCTGGGCGTCGAAGGGACCTTCGTCGCCCGGACCACCGACACCGACCTGAAGCACATGGCGATGGTCCTGGAGCGCGCCGCGCGCCACAAGGGGACCGCCTTCGTCGAGATCTACCAGAACTGCGTCATCTTCAACGACGGCGCCTTCAAGGGAATCACCGAGAAGTCTGTCCGCCCGGAGCACGCGCTTTTCCTGGAGCACGGAAGGCCGATGCTCTTCGGAAAGGACGGAACGCGCGGCATCCGGCTCGACGGAGTGCACCCGGAGGTCGTCCAGACGGCCGGCGGCAAGACGGACGGACTCTGCGTCCACGACGAGCGGGCCGCCGAACCGACTCTCGCCTACATGCTCAGCCGGATGCGCAACCCCGACTACCCGGTGCCGTTCGGTGTCTTCCGTGCAATCGAGCGCCCGACCTACGACGGCATGCTCCTGGATCAGGAGAACCAGGCCACCGCCAAGCTGGGCGCCGGCGACCTCCAGAAGCTACTCAAAGGCCCCGAGACCTGGGAGGTGAAGTGAGTGATCTGCGGCAGCTGCGGCCACGATAACTTGCAGGGCGAGGATGTCTGCCAGGAGTGCGGACAGGACCTGGGCGGCTTCGACCTGCCGGCCCCCACCAATGAGGTCGAGCACTCTCTGATGCAGGACCCGGTCAGCCGGCTCTCTCCGCCACAGGCGCTGACCATCGACGTCGGGGCCACGGCCGGCGAGGCGATCCGGCGGCTCTACG
Source organism: Candidatus Wallbacteria bacterium (assembly GCA_016213845.1). GTDB lineage: Bacteria > Muiribacteriota > UBA6191 > JACPRK01 > JACPRK01 > JACPRK01. The sequence goes on along the minus strand of JACQZN010000031.1, from coordinate 92,884 downwards.
AGATCAAGAAGGGCGCATTGCTCGTCACGCGGGACGGCTCGCTCGCAGGCATCTTCACCGAGCGGGACGTCTTGAAGAAGCTGGCAGGATTGCCCGCCGATCCGGCGACGACCTCGCTCGAGTCCGTCATGACGGCCAACCCGGCGACCGTTCGCTCCACCGACACGATCGCGCTGGCGCTCAACCGCATGTACATCGGCGGTTACCGGCACCTTCCGGTGGTCGACGGGCCAGGCCAGATCGCCATCATTTCGGTGAAGGACATCCTGCGCTACTTCGCGCAGTTCTTCGAGTCGACTGCCGCGCCCGCGTCGTAGCAAGGAGCTGGCCTCAACCACGCAGCTTCAGGCGCAGAAACTCGTCGGGCTCCGAGCAGGATTCGTCGTGACGGACGAGGTTGCCGGACCAGAGCGAGGCGACGAGCTTTCCAGCGCTGAAGAGCAGGCGGTTGGACCGCGTGGCGGGGACGCGGGGGCCTGCGGTCAAGATGCCCGTCAGATTGAGCGGGTCGGCGGCGGAGAGTGCGAGGTAGCGGCGATCCGCCACGGCAGACGCCACTGACGTCGGACACTCTTTTGCGTCGCGAAGCTCACGCAGCCGCTCCACCGCGCCTGTGGCGGCGAACTGCTCGCCCCCGACTCCGGCGACGAAGCGGCCGCCCCGAATCTCGCCGCGAGCCTCCAGGCGACGCAGCTCGGGAAGCATCTCGCTCCAGGCGGGAGCCGCTGGCTCCTGCTGCAAGAGGTCCCGGAAGAGGACGCCGTAGCGGAGCAAGAGCTGACGGCACCACGGCTCCTGACGGATCCGGCGCGCGGCGGTGCCGCTGGCGGAGTCGCCCGGTTCCGTGAGCCCGGGGAAGCTTGCCCACCGGCCGCCTCGAGACAGGCCCGGCGGCAGCGCGGCGCGACTTCTGGCCCGCCTCCGGCGCGCGGCGTCCACCTTTGCTCTCCGCACCGAAACCAGCTCTCGAATGGCTGCAAAGCCATCCGCGGACACAAGACCCAGCGCGGCCAGCTCGCTCAAGGCGTCGTCCAGCTGCGCGGGCAGAATACCGGTCGCAGCCAGCAGCTCCTGGTAGAAGAGCGCTCCCCGGGCGCGCAGCCTTTCGAGCACCCGTCGCGCGGCCACGCTGGCCTGAGCGGTGACATCCGGCCGGTCGGCGGGCAGAAGCCAGGCGAGCGCCTCTCGCAGCGCGAGCGCGACCGGGACGACGCGCGTCAGCGGGCCCGACCCGCTTCGAGCACCCTCGTCCTTCCTGGGCGGAGCGAGCCGCCCCCAGGCGACTTCGCCGGACATGCAGAGCTCGTCCAGCATCGCCGGCCCATAGCCCTCGACGCGTCCGGCGAGGAGGTCGGGCTCCCAGGCCCCGGCGGGGACTTCGAATCCCTGCAACTGCTCGACGACGGCCCTCGCCCCACGCGCCCCGCGCAGCCGGCAGTTGGGCGCGGCGTGCTGGTGCTGGGTCAGAAAGCGCCAGAAATCCCGAGGCGTCGCGGGCTGGATCTGTCGCCGCAGGTCGTCCAGGGTGAGCCGGTGCACCCGGGCCAGCAGCCGTCGCTCGCACCACTCGCTGCCCTCGGCGGCGCCGGGCCGGAAGCGGCCTTGGAGGGCAAACCCCTCCCCTTCGAGTGCCTCGAGCGCCGTCTTGATCAGTTGCTCGGGTAGTCCGAACGCGCCGCCAATCTCGGCGGGACGCTGCGGCCCCTTCAACTCCAGCCGGCCCCGCGCCAGGGTCAGAACCGCGGCGGACCGGGAGCCGTCGCCTTCGACCGGAACCTCCCCCAGGGGCGTCAGAGGCCGCGAGCCGGGGAAGGCCGGCTCGAGGGCGGACCACTTCTCGGCTGATACCCAGAGCCAGCCCCCCGCGGTCTCGACCCGGGCGGCGCGCCGCTGCCGAGTCAATTCATCCAGCCACTGTCTCCAGTCCGAGCACTCCACTTCCGGGAGAGCGCCGGCCGAAAGCAACGCGTCGTGAAGCTCGTCGGCATCGCGCACCAGCGGCCAGGCCTCGGAGACGACTCGTTCGATGGCCCTGGGATCGAGCTCTCCCAGGTCGCGGGCGGTCTCGACCGTGAGCGTGCGGCGCACGGCGACGGCGCGGGCGCGGCGCTCCTCGAGCGGCGCATCGTCGAGGAAAGTGTATGGCATCGAGTTGAGAATCTCGTGGGCAAAGGGCGAGGGCTCGGTCGTGTCGCGGGCGACGAGCTCGACTGCGCCCGACTCGACGGCGCGCAGCAGCTCGACCCAGCCATCGACATCCATCGCCTCATGGAGGCAGTCGGCGACTGTCTGGCGCACCAGCGGGTGAGCCGGGACCGGGACGTCGGGCGGACGGTTTTCGAAGCAAGCGGTCTGCAAGGGGAAGACGGCCGTCAGGAGATCGTCGGAGCGAAATCGCTGCAGCGGCGGAGGCACCTTCTTGCCTCGCTCCTGCCGGAGGACGGCCAGAGCCCGGGTGGCGTTCCAGCGCCAGCGGGTCTGGAACATCGGGGCGGCCAACAGCGCCTGGACGAGTGTCTCTCGCGCGTGGTGCGAGGCCACCAGCCGGGTGAGCTCCGCGGGGTTTGCGGAGTGCTGCGGCCCCATCGAGAGCAGAACGCCGTTGTCCGTAGCGGCCGCCTGGAGCTCGAAGTCATAGCTCCTGCAGAAGCGCTTGCGCATCGCCAGACCCCAGGCCCGGTTGACGCGGCCTCCCAAGGGCGAATGGACCACGAGCTGCATGCCGCCCGACTCGTCGAAGAACCGCTCGAAGAGGAGCTGTCGCGCGCTGGGAAGAAATCCTGTAGCGACGAGCTGTGCGCGCGCATAGCGCGCCGCCTGGCGCGCCGGGCTCTCGCCGGCTCCGCACTCGGCGCCAAGCCAACGCACCGCCGAGGCGTCCTCCTCTGCTTCGGCGAGCCGGGCTGCCAGCTCCTCGCGCAAGCCGGCCAGCTCGGCGGAGAGCTCCCTGGTGCGGGCCGGGGCCTCGCCCAGCCAGAAAGGGACGGTGGCCGGAGCTCCCTGGGCATCGTCCACAACGACCTGCCCAGCGCGGACGTGACGGATTCTCCATGACGCGTTGCCCAGAAGAAAGACGTCGCCTGCGAGGCTTTCGACGGCGAAGTCCTCGTTGACGGTTCCGACGAACGTGCCGTCGCCGGCAGTGACGACGCGATAGTCGGCGTTCTCCGGGATGGCGCCTCCGGAGGTGAGCGCCACGATTCGGGCGGCCCGCCGGGCGCGCAGCCGGCCGTTCACGGCATCACGGTGCAGCAGCGCGCCGGACCGCTTGCCTGGGGCGATGCCGTCGCTCATCATCCGGATCACGGCGTCGAAGTCCGCGCGGGCCAGCTGCCGGTAAGGGAACGCGCGCCGGAAGAGCGTGTAGAGCTCATCCTCGGAGCGGTCGCCGCCGGCGAGCTCGGCGACGGCTTGCTGGGCCAGGATGTCGAGCGGGCCCTCGGGGATCTCGATCCGATCGAGCACGCCTCGCCGCACGGCCCGTATCGCCGCCAGGCAGTCCATCAGCTCATCCCGAGTCAACGGATACAATCGACCCTTCGGCACCTTTCCGAGCGAGTGACCCGAGCGGCCCACTCGCTGCAGAAGGCCTGAGATCGACCTGGGGGCGCCGATCTGGCAGACGAGGTCGATGTAGCCGATGTCGATCCCCAGCTCCAGCGAAGCCGTGGCGACGATCGCCTTCAGCGCGCCGCGCTTCAGCCGCTCCTCGGCGTCCAGCCGGCGATCACGCGAGAGGCTGCCGTGGTGGCTGGCCACGGCGTCGGCGCCCAGCAGAGCCTGGAGCTGGTGCCCCACGCGCTCGGCCATGCGGCGTGTGTTGACGAAGACGAGCGTGCTGCGGTGCTGGCGGATGGTCTCGGCCAGCATCGCGTACACCTCGCCCCACTGCTCGTGCGTGCAGACGGCGGCGAGCTCGCTCGGCGGGACCTCCACTCCCAGGTCCAGGTCGCGGCCGTGGCCGCGGTCGACAACGGCGCACTCCTGGCGGCCGGCTCCGATCAAGAAGCGGGCGACTTCCTCGGCCGGACGCACGGTCGCCGACAGCCCGATACGAGCTGGCGGCGAGGCACAGAGCGATTCCAGCCGCTCCAGCGAGAGCGCCAGATGCGCCCCTCGCTTGTCACGGACCAGCGCGTGGATCTCGTCGACGATGACCGTTCGAACGGTCCGCAGACTCTCGCGGCCGCGAGCCGAAGTCAGAAGGAGGTAGAGCGACTCGGGCGTGGTCACCAGAATGTGAGGGGGGCGGTGCGACATCGCCTGCCGCTCGCGTGCGGGGGTGTCGCCCGTGCGGACCAGGGCGCGCAGCTGCGGTCTGTCGAACCCGGACGCGGCGGCAAGCTCCGAGATGCCCTCCAGCGGCTCCTCGAGATTTCGTTGAACGTCGTTGGAGAGCGCCTTGAGCGGGGAGACGTAAACGACGCGCGTCTCCTCGCCCAGAGTTCCGCCGAGAGACTCGCGGAGCAGCTCGTCGATTGCGGCCAGAAAGGCTGCCAGCGTCTTGCCCGACCCGGTCGGCGCGCAGACCAGGGTGTCCTGGCGACGGGCGATGAGCGGCCAGGCCTCTGCCTGGGGCGCCGTCGGCGCGCCGAAACGCTCGAGGAACCAGGATGCGGTCAGCGGGTGGAAGATCGCCTCGAGCTTGGCGGGCATACACGCATTATACACTCACCCGGTCTCGCCGCCACGGGGACGGGGTTCCGCTGGTCGGAACTTCGGACACGAGAGGACCGGCTGCCGCGGGTACTTCTCGGCCATCAGCGGACAGAGGATGAAGACGCTCGTGGGCGTCGCGACGTAGCGCGGGGGCGCCGCGCAGGCGTGGCAGATCGACTCCGGAAACGGCAGCGTGCGAGGCGCTCGGGTCACGGGGATTGGGTCCGGCTCATCGCCCGGGAGCGGACGGCGGGTCGGGATTCGTCGCCCAGAGCGCCCAGCCGATCAGCACGAGCTGAATCGGCAGCCTCACGTAGAGCGCCCAACCGGGGGCGAGCGTTGCGTACGCTTCGGGGTGGGTCGCCATATGAATGTTGGCGGGCATCACGGCCAGCAGCAGCGCGGCCAGTCCCAGCCCTGCCCAGCGGCGCGTGCGGATTGCAAGCACCCCCAGTCCGCCCGCGATCTCGGCCACGCCGCTCACGTAGACCAGCGCCAGCGGCCACGGCAGATAGGGCGGCATTATCGCCAGGTAGAATTCCGGCCTCACGAAGTGAGCGATCCCCGCCGGCACGTAGAGCACGGTCAGCGCAAGGAGTCCCGCGCACTTCCATCGCGAGCCGGGCAGTCGAAATTCTGCGGACATGTCCATCGAGGAGCACCTTCCTTCCGGGACTGGCGTGACGCCGCCAGCTTAAGCCCTGCGAGACGTCGGCTCCAGCCGGTCGAGGGAATTCCTCGCGCCGGTTGCCTGCGAGACCCCAGGCGCGTAGAGTGGCGGTGAGGCGCGATGAGGACATTTCTGACGAAGCGGCGGCTGGCGATCTGGGGAATCGGGCTGGCCCTGGTGGCGGGGATCTGGATCGGCCGCTGGCGCGTGGCGTCGGTGGCGCTCTGGGCGTTTCGGCCCAGGCACAAGCCCGTGTCGGGAAGCCAGTGGTGGAGCCAGGCGACGGGCCCCAAGGGGGTTTCCTCGGCGCTCCCTGCGTTGCCCGACGTCCCCCCGGTAGACAGGCCTGAGCTCGTGCGGCGCGCCTCGACGCTGCCGAAGGACCGCGGGGTGGCCGTGCTATGGCTGCTGATGCAGGAAGGCTCCGAGGAAGCCTACCAGGCGCTGACTGCGCGCGCCGCGGCGGGCCAGCCGCTGGATCTGGCGGCGGCGCTTCCCGAGCTGGACCTGGCCGCCGACTGTGCCACGCGGCAGCCGATCACCGCGGCCGACCAGCGTCTCAAGCAGACGGCCGCCCGGCTCGTACTGGCGGGCGGACCCGGGGGCTGCATCCCTGCCTCCGGCGCTCCGGACCGCGCCGCGCTCGAGCGGCTGGTGGCTCTAGCCGTGACCGGCGCGCTCCCGGCCGGCTGTCTCGAGACAATCCGGAACCGCCTCGATGACCCGAGCCTCGCTCCCGACGTCCGGCGGGCGCTTCACCTTGCCCTAGGATTCAGCGGGCCCTCCGACTCCGATTTCTTGACCGGCAGGCTGCTCACCCACGAGTCCCCCGACTCGCGCGCCTGGTCGGCTCAGGCCCTGCTCGGCTCGACTGCCGGGCTCGAGGCGCGCGCCGCGCTGGCGACCCGGCTCGACGCAGCGACGCCCAAGGCCCTCGAGCCCCGCTTGCTCCAGCAGACGATCGCCGCCTTGCGCTGGGCTCCCAACTGAGCCGATGCTCTTCTACCGGCGCAGCGTCCGCGTTCGGGTCGGTCCCGTCGAGAGGACCCTCTGTGTCGCGCTTCTTGCCGCCCTGGGCGCAATCGCGCTCTGGGTGAGGCACCGGGGAGGCCAGGTCGACGAGGATCTCTTCCGCCTCAAGGAGTCCGCGCTGGCCGCGACCAACCGCGAGCAGACGCTCTACCGCCGCCCGGTGGCCAGCATCGCGGGCGTGGCGGAGGGCGAACCGGCTGCTGCCCTGCTCTCCGACGACCTGCTGGGAGCCGCCTTCCGGCGCGACGGCGCGGTCTCGTCCTTCGGCCCTGAAAACCTTTACGAGAAGATCGACGGCCGCGAGGGGCTCTACAAGTCCTACGGGTTCCGCAAGCTCTGGACTGCGACCTACGTTTCCACGACTTCTCCCGAGGCGACGGTGGACGTCGAGATCTTCCTGCAGGCGACCCCGCGCGATGCCTTCGGCGTGTTCTCGACGGAGCGACAGGGCGCGGCTGCGGGCGGCTCCGCTGCGGGCCTGGCCGAACTGCCGAACGGTCTCTACGCCGTCCGCGAGGCCTACTACGTCCGGGTGCTGGGCAGCGAGTCCTCGGCCCGGGTGACGGCCGCCGCGCGCGGCGTGCTCACGCGGCTCGACGCGCTGGCCCGCCCCGGCCCCGCTCAGCCCACCCCCGTCGCACCCGGTTCCGCTCAGGCTGAGCTTGTCGGTGCCCGCCCCCCGACTGTGCCCGCCTCACCTGCCCGCGAGTCTCGTTCCCCCGAGGCCTGGACCGCGTCCGATAACCCGCTGATCGATCTGGGCGCTGACCCCGCTACGCTTCGCTACCAGGCGGAGAACGGCCTGGGGATGGAGTACTTCGCCGGGCTCTACTCGGGCGATGTGCGCGAGGGGCAGGCCCAGGTCCGAGTCTTCCTCTTCCCGGCGAAGGACGAGGCCGCGGCTCGCGAAGTCTTCACGAAGTACTCGGCCTATCTGCGTTCCCAGGGGGACGCAGCTGGCCAGGCGGCCTTTCCGGGCTCGCCACCCGGCGCGGTTGCGGTGCGCGACCGGCTGCTGAATACTTGGGAGTGGGCATTCTTGAAGGGACGATTCGTGGGCGGTGCCACCGAAGCGGCAGATTCGGCGGCGGCTGCAAGGGTCGTCTCGCGTCTGGAGAAAGGACTGGCACCGTGAACGTTTCGACGCGTTACCGGGAGACTGGGCGACCGTGAGCCGACGCTGGCAGGACCCGTTGGCCCCGCTGGAGACCCCACGCCAGGGCCACGTGGGCGACGCGGCTCAGCGGTTGGCGTACCCTCCGGGCGTGCCGCGCCTGGCCAGTCGCCGCGAGGTGCTGGCGCGCGCAGCGAAGCTGGGCCTGGCAGCGGCGGGATTCGGGGCTGCCTGGGCCGCGATGCGTGACCCGCTGGGCGAGGGTGCCCTGGAGCGTCCCGAAGTCGTCCGGCTGCCGGAGGGCGGATTCGCGGTGGCCGAGAAAGCTGGCCTTCCGAAGCTGGTCGTCGTGCACGGCACCGACGCGCTGGCGATGTTGAGGGCCGGGCTCGACGCGCTGGGCGGCATCGGGCGCTTCGTCTCGGCGGGCGACCGTGTCATCGTCAAGCCGAACGTCGCCTTCGACCGCTCGCCGGCGCTCGGGGCGACCACCAGCCCGGACGTGCTCGCTGCCGCGGTGCGGCTGTTCCGTGCCGAGGGCGCTTCAGAGGTTCGCGTGCTCGACAACCCGATCAACTCGCCGGAAGGGTGCTTCCACCGCAGCGGGATTGCCCGGGCCGCGGGCGAGGCCGGCGCGCGGCTGATCCTGCCGGACCCGGTCCACTTCCGGACGCTGGAGGTGCCCGGGGCCGAGCTGATCGCTCGCTGGCCGATGTTCTATCGACCGTTCGCGGACGCGACCCGCGTGGTCGGGATCTCGCCCCTCAAGGACCACAACCTCTGCAGCGCCTCCATGACGATGAAGAACTGGTACGGGCTGCTGGGCGGACGGCGCAACCAGTTCCACCAGCGGATTCACGACATCGTCAGCGAGCTTGCGATGATGATCCGGCCGACGCTGGTCGTTCTCGACGCGACGCGCGTGATGATGCGCAATGGACCCACCGGAGGAAGTCTGTCCGATGTGAAGCGGATGGACACGCTGGTGCTAGCGACGGACCAGTGCGCGGCCGACGCCTACGGCTACGAGACGCTGCTGGGGCGCGATCCCCAGAAATTGCCGTACCTCGAGCTGGCCGAGAAGCGCGGCGCCGGCAACAGGAACTGGCGCTCGGTGCCGATGCGGGAGCTGACCGTATGAGCGCTCCCTCGCCGGCCGCGGACGTCCCCAGACCGACGCGCCCTCCCAAGCCCTACACGCGTCGCCTGTCGATGCGCATCACCGACGTTCGCATCCTCTCTCAGGCATTCTTCTTCGCGCTCTTCATCTACCTGGCCGGCGTGACCTGGTTCAGCAGGCTCGGCGGCTACCCTGTCTCGCTCTTCCTGGAGGTCGATCCGCTGGTAGCGCTGGCGACCGGCCTCTCCACCGGGACGATCTACCGCAACCTGATCTGGTCGCTCTGGGTGCTGGTGCCGACACTGGTGCTCGGGCGGTGGTTCTGCAACTGGATGTGTCCGTACGGAACGCTGCACCAGTCGATCGGCTGGCTCTTCGCCAAGATCACGGGGAAGGACCGGCTGGACGCCAACCGGTACCGGCCGCTCTTCCGGACGAAGTACGTGCTGCTGGCGTGGTTTCTGGTGATGGCGCTCTTCGGCTCCCTGCAGATCGGACTGCTCGACCCGATCTGCCTGATGTATCGCTCGTTCACGACGGCTTTCGCCCCGAGCTGGGACGTCGCGGCCGAACGCGTGAGACAGGTGGCTCCCTGGCTACCTGGGTGGCTGTTGGCCTCGCCCGGCACCAAGGAGCCGCGGCTCTTCACGTCGGCGGTGCTGGTGGGATGGATGATGCTGGCGCTCCTGGCGGCGAACCTGATCATCCCCCGGTTCTTCTGCCGCACGCTCTGCCCGCTCGGGGCGCTGCTGGGAGTGTTCGGCCGCTTCGCCCTCTGGCGCATCGACCGTAACCCGCAGAAGTGCACGAATTGCGACCTCTGCCTGATGCACTGCGAGGGGGCGAGCGACCCGCACATGCTGCTCCGCCAGAGCGAGTGCTTCGCCTGCATGAACTGCATCGAGGACTGTCCGGAAGACGCGCTGGCTTTCCGCTTCATGCCGCCCAAGGAGAGCGGCGTCGAGCACGTCGACACGTCCCGGCGCCGGCTGGTCTTCGGCGCCGTCGCCGCCGCGTTCACCGCCGCGTTCGCCCGGGTCTCGGGTGCCACGCGGGACCGCCACTTCGACCCGAAGGTGATCCGGCCGCCGGGCTCGCCCGACGAGCGCGAGTTCCTCGACCGCTGCATCAAGTGCGAGCAGTGCATCCGCGTCTGTCCCACGAACGTGCTGCAGCCGGCGCTCTTCCAGGCCGGCTTCGAGGGATTCTGGACCCCCATCATGGACATGCGCAGCGGGTACTGCGAGCTCAACTGCACACTCTGCGGCCAGGTCTGCCCGACGGGAGCCATCCTACCGATCCCCATCGAGAAGAAGCTGGGTCTGCCGCCGCACCAGGAGGCCGGCCCCGTGAAGGTGGGCACGGCCTTCGTCGACAAGAGCCGCTGCCTGCCGTGGGCGATGGAGACGCCGTGCGTGGTCTGCGAGGAGGTCTGCCCGACCTCCCCCAAGGCGATCGGCGCCTACGACGAGGAGATCGTGCGCTGGGACGGCAAGAAGGTGCTCTTGCGCAAGCCGTTCGTGCGCCCGGAGCTTTGCATTGGATGCGGTATCTGCGAACATGAATGTCCGGTGTCCGACAGCCGCGCCATCTACGTGACTGCCGTCGGAGAGACTCGCTCCAAAGGCCGCTCGCTGCTCTTGAAGAGCCGCCTGCCGATGGTCCCCCCGCCCAAGAGTCATTGTTGACCCGCCGAAGGAGGCCCCCGTGTCTCACCACTCGATTGGACGCCGCAAGTTCCTGAAGACCGCCGTTGCTGGGACAACCGCCGCGGCGCTGGGTGCCGCCGCGCGCGACGCATTCGCCTTCCCGGCCAAACCGGCGCTGGAGGCCGGCCTGGGATCGGCGCCTGCCCCGGCCGCCGGGCTGCCGGCCAACATCCTCGGCAAGACGGGCCAGCGCGTTCCTCGGCTGCTGTTGGGAACGGCGATGGACTTCGACATGCGGCTGCTCAAGACGGCCTACGAACAGGGCGTCACCTACTTCGACACCGCCGATTGCTACGGCGGCGGCAGAAGCGAGCTGACCATCGGCAACTTCCTCGAGAAGACAGGCCTTCGGAAGAACATCTGGCTGACGACCAAGTCCTGTCCCCAGGACCCGCGGGCGATGGAGAACTCGCTGAAGACCAGCCTGGGGCGCCTGAAGACCGACTATGTCGATCTCTTCTTTCTCCACAACCTGAGCCGGATGGAGGCGCTGGATGGCGAGATGCGGCAGACCGTCGACCGCCTCAAGCGCGAGGGGCGCATCCGCTTTTTCGGATTCTCGACGCACTCGCCGAACGTGGCCGAGGCGCTCGAGCACGCCTCGAAGCTCGGCTGGATCGAGGCCATCATGTTCAAGTACAACTTCCGGGCCTACGGCGACTCGGAGCTCAACCGGGCGATGGACGCCGCCAAGCGCGCCAGCATCGGGCTGATCGCGATGAAGACGCAGGGCAGCGCCTTTTCCTTCCAGAACAAGGTCGACGCCTTCCAGGTGAAGGGCTTCCAGAAGCACCCGGCCGTGCTCAAGGCAGTCTGGGAGGACCAGCGCATCGATGCCGCCGTCAGCGAGATGAAGAACGTCCAGCAGCTGGATCAAAACGTCGGCGCCGCCAAGGACCTGACGAAGCTGGGGGCGCTGGAGCTCGACGAGCTGCGCCGCTACGCTCAGGAGACCTCCGCGAGCTACTGCCGAGGCTGCAACCACGTCTGCACGGCCGGATTGCCCAGGCCCGTGGCCGTCGCCGACACGCTGCGCTTCCTGATGTACCACGATGAGTACGGGGAGCTCGAGAGGGCCCGAAGGCTCTTCCGCGAGCTGCCCGCACCCTTGCGCGAATTCCACGCCTCCGAGCTAGAAGCCGCAGCCCGGGCCTGCCCTCACGGCCTCGACGTCGCCTCCCTGGTGACTCGCGCCAAGAAGGTGCTCGGCTAGCCCGGCAAGGGGGGGCAATCGTCCTTGAGTTGTACTGAATCCACTCATGGGCTCTGCCCCCGACCCCCCGCCAAAGGGCCAGAGGCCCTCTGGACACCCATTTGACACCGGGGTTACATGGGGTCAGTGACTCTAGGGTGGGGTTCGGGGCGAAGCCCTGGGAGAGATTTCGTACAACCCTTGCGGGATTGCCCCATGACCATCAGGGCCCGGCCCGCTACTTGTGCGGGCGGGCCCTGAGAACACCCTACGAAATCGACTCGATGATCGCGTTCAGCGTGGCGCTCGGGCGCATGCCCTTCTGAAGCTTGGCGATATCCGGGTGGTAGTAGCCGCCCATGTCGACCGGCCTACCCTGCGCGCCGAGGAGCTCGCCGTTGATCTTCGCCTCGTTCTCGACAAGCTGGCTTGCCAGGCCGGCAAAGCGCTGCTTGAGCTCCGGGTCCTTCGACTGCCCGGCCAGCGCCTCGGCCCAGTACATGGCGAGGTAGAAGTGGCTGCCACGGTTGTCGATCTGCCCGACCTTGCGCGCGGGCGACTTGTTGTTGTCGAGGAACTTCCCGATCGCCCAGTCGAGGGTCTCGGCTAGCAGAGCCGCCTTGGGGTTTTCGCCGCTGGTGGCGATGTGTTCGAGCGAGGCGGCAAGCGCGGAGAACTCACCCAGCGAGTCCCAGCGCAGGTAGCCCTCCTTCTGGAACTGCTGCACGTGCTTGGGGGCCGAGCCGCCAGCGCCGGTTTCGAAGAGACCGCCGCCCGCCAGCAACGGGACTATGGAGAGCATCTTGGCCGATGTGCCGATCTCCAGGATGGGGAACAGGTCGGTCAGGTAGTCCCTGAGCACGTTCCCGGTCACCGAGATCGTGTCGAGCCCCTTGCGGATGCGCTCGAGCGAGTACTTCATGGCCTCCACCGGCGGCCGAATGCTGATCTCGAGTCCCGTCGTGTCGATGCCCTTCAGGTAGGTCTCGACCTTCTGGATCACCTGGGCGTCGTGCGCCCGGTTCTTGTCGAGCCAGAAGACCGCCGGCGCGCCGGTCGCGCGGGCCCGCTTGACGGCCAGCTTGACCCAGTCGGCCACCGCGACGTCCTTCGTCTGGCAGGACCGGTAGATGTCGCCCTTTTCGACCTTCTGCTCCAGGAGAGTCTCGCCGCTGCCTGCGTCGACGACGCGGATCGTGCCGGGCCCCGAGGCTATGAACGTCTTGTCGTGCGAGCCGTACTCCTCGGCCTGGATCGCCATCAGGCCGACGTTGGGGACGCTGCCCATCGTGGCCGGATCGAACGCGCCGTGCATCTTGCAGTCCTCGATCATCGCCTGGTACGTCGTGGCGTAGCAGCGATCGGGGATCATCGCCTTGGTCTCGTGCAGCTTGCCGTCCGGGCCCCACATCTGGCCCGACTCGCGGATGACGACCGGCATCGAGGCGTCGACGATGATGTCGTTGGGCGCGTGCAGGTTGGTGATCCCCTTGTCGGAGTCGACCATTGCGAGCTCCGGCCCCTTGGCGTAGACGGCCTTGATGTCGGCCTCGATCTCGGCCCGCTTCTCGGGCGACAGCTGCGGCAACCGGTTGTAGAGGTCGCCCAGGCCGTTGTTCGGATTGACGCCGAGCTTCGCGAACGTCTCGGCGTGCTTGTCGAAGACGTCCTTGAAGTAGACGGTGACGGCGTGGCCGAACATCACCGGGTCCGAGATCTTCATCATCGTCGCCTTCAGGTGCAGCGCCAGCAGCAGCCCGGACTTGCGCGCGTCCTCGATCTGGGCCGCGTAGAACTCGCGCAGCGCCTGGACGCTCATCTTGGAGCTATCGAGGATCTCGGCCTCTTGCAGGGGCAGCTTCTCCTTGAGCGCAGTGACAGTGCCGTCGGCCCCGACGAACTCGATGCGGGCGGTGGTCGAACGTCGCAGCGTGATCGAGCGCTCGCTGGCGTAGAAATCGCCATGCGTCATGTGGGCAATGTGCGTCTTGGACTCGGGCTTCCAGGCGCCGAGCTTGTGCGGGTGCTTCTTGGAAAAGAGCTTCACCGAGAGCGGTGAGCGGCGGTCCGAGTTCCCCTCGCGCAGCACCGGATTCACGGCACTGCCCAGGACCTTCGAGTAGCGGCCATGAATCTCGCGCTCCTCGGCCGTCTTCGGCTCTTCGGGATAATCGGGCAGGTTGTAGCCCTGGGACTGCAGCTCCTTGATGGCCGCCTTGAGCTGAGGAATCGAGGCGGAGATGTTGGGCAGCTTGACGATGTTCGCCTCCGGCTTCTGGGTCAGCGCGCCCAGTTGGGCCAGATAGTCGGGAATACGCTGCTCCGGGGAGAGCTTCTCGGGGAAATGAGCGATGATGCGCCCCGCAAGCGAGATGTCTCGCGTCTCCACGGAGATACCGGTTCCCTTGAAGAACGCCTGCAGGATGGGCAGCAGCGACACCGTTGCCAGGGCGGGTGCCTCATCGATCTGCGTCCAGATGATGGTCGAGCTCTTACCGGACATGAATCCTCCTTAAATCAGCCATGCGGTCCGATGGGACGAAGCATCAGCATCCGCACAATCCGTGCCAGCGATCAGTTTGGCATGGCCAGGCCCCCACGTCGATGTCGCTGATGGCGGAAGGCTGCCCGGGCAGCCGCGGCCGTGGACCCGAACGGGGACGACCTGTCCGGGAGGAAAGCCGGAAAGCCGTGGCGTCTACCTGTACCGGGATTTCGTACCGGGTTACCTGGGGGCCGGGTTGCATCTTTTGGGCCGGGCACTCGTAGTAGGGACTGGCGATGATTCGACTACCGGATTTGGTTCGACAATTGCCCGGATTCTGGCTTCTGGCGGCGGCGGCGTTCCTGGCGCTTGCGGTGCCGGGCGGCGCGGCGCGGGCGGAGAATCGCTTCGCGGTCGGAGGCTTCGATGTGCGCGTGCTCGAGAATCCGTTCGGGCTGGAAGTTCGGGGGGTGGGCGGGGCCGAGCCCCTCTTGGCCACCAAGCCCGGCGTGCCGTTTGTCGTCCTCTCACGGGCGGTCGAACGGGTGGATTCCAGTCTGGGCAGCTTCCGGTTCGACCAGGAGATTCAGGAGAGCGTGGCTCTTGGCGCCGTCACGGCCGCGGAGCTTCAAGATGGCACGTTGCGCGTGACAGCCGGGTCGACCGCCGGCCCGTGCCAGGTCACTGTCTCGGCCGACGGGGAGGGCATCCTCCGGATCCTGGCGGGCACTCCTGACAGTCGCTTCAACCGCTGCCGGTTCGTATTCCGCGCGCATCCCGGGGAAGAGTTCCTTGGCTTCGGGGAACAGTTCAACCGGACGTTGCACGCCGGCAGGCGCGTCCCCGTCTGGGTTTCGGAGCAGGGCATCGGGAGGCGCGATGGCGGCATCCGGTTTCCGTTCACGGGGAGCACGACGGACAGCTACTTCCCGCTCCCGTACTTCCTTTCGACCCGCGGGTACGGCGTTCTCGCAGAGACCGCGGCGCGCGCAGTCTTCGACTGCGCCGTGGCGCCGAGGCAAGACCAGATCGGCATCGAGTTCTGGGAGGGTCAGGGGGCCCTGCGACTCTTCGATGGGCCTTCACCGGCCGACGTCCTCCGGCGACTGACGAGCGTCACGGGCCGGCCGCGCATGCTCCCCGAATGGGGCTTCGGCGTCTGGGTGGCCTGCCAGGGCGGTCCGGCGCGGCTGCGCCAGTTTCTCGATCGGCTGCGGGCCGCGGGGGCACCGATCGACGCCGTCTGGGCGCAGGACTGGCTGGGAGCGCGAAGCAAGCTCTACGGCTACGACGTGCGCTACCACTGGACTGCCGACGAGAAGCTCTACCCGTCGCTGGGCAACTTCATCAACGAGCTCCACGGGCGGGGAGTCCGGTTCATGGGCTACTTCAACACCTTCCTGGAACCGGGATTTCCCGAATTCGAGGAGGCCGCGCGCCGGGGATTCCTGGTCCGCAAGCAGGACGGCACGCCCTACGTGCAACTCATCTCGACCTTCCGCTGCGGACTGCTGGACATTTCGAACCCGGCGGCCCGCGAGTTCATGGCTGGCTACATCCGCAAGGCGATCGCACTCGGGATGGACGGCTGGATGGCCGACTTCGGGGAGTGGCTTCCGTGGGACGGCCGCATCGCAGCGCCCGAGGGAGCGCCGCTCTTCCACAACCGCTACCCGGTCGAGTGGGCGAGGCTCAACCGCGAAGTGTTCCAGGCCGCCCGGCCGGACGGAGACTTCGTCGTGTTCAACCGCTCGGGTCACATCGGCTCGACGCCGGTATCGGACATCGTCTGGGGGGGTGACCAGAACACGAGCTGGAGCGCGGACGACGGGCTGCCCTCTGCGACGCTGGCCGGACTGAACCTGGGGCTCTCGGGCGTGCCGTTCTACCACTTCGACGCCGGTGGGTTCACGTCGCTGGTCTCGCTGCCCCGAGGAGACGAGCTCTTGATGCGATGGGTCGAGTCGGGCGCGCTGAGCCCGCTCTTGCGAACGCATGAAGGCTACTGGAGACAGCTCAACCGGCAGCTGGATTCCAATCCTCGGGTGTTGGGCCACTTCGCGGCGATGGCCAAGCTGCACCGGCAGTTGCAGCCTCGGATTGTCGAGGCCGCGCGCGAGGCCGTTTCGAGCGGGATGCCGTTGATGCGGCATCTGTACCTTTCCTACCCGAAAGACCCCGCGACACTGAAGGTCACGGATCAGTACCTGCTGGGCCCGTCGGTGATGTGCGCGCCCGTCTTTGCGCGGGGAGCCCGGAAGCGGGCCGTCTACTTCCCCGCCGGCTCGTCCTGGCGCCACTGGTGGAGCGGCAAGCTCTACCAGGGTCCCGGGACGCACCAGGTGGAGGCGCCGCTCGGTCAGCCGCCGCTCTTCGAGAGAGTAGACAGTAGTCAGTAGACAGTAGGTAGTAGCCGGCTGGCCCGGTATCCATGGGGGGGCGTCCTTCGACGAGCTCAGGACGAGTGGAGTGAGCCGCAGCCTGCTCACTACTCACTACTCGCTACTCCGTCGAATAGCGCGCGACGTCTTCTTGCGCGATCTGGCCGGCTGCGGCGAGCTCGGCCAGGGCGCGGCGCATCGAGCGGCAGCCGGGGGTGGTCTCGAGCGCGTCGGTGATCCGGAAGGTCTGGTTGGCGCGGACCAGATTTCGCAGCGCCTCGGTGGGAGCGAGCACTTCGAAGGCGGCGACCCGTCGCTTCTGGTCACGCGTCAGGACGAGCTGCTGGGAGAGCACGCCCGCCAGCGCAAGCGAAATCTGCAGGCGCGACTGGGCCTGCTGCTGGGCGGGAAACATTCCGATCACTTGCTCGAGCGTCGTGGCCGCGTTGGGGGTCTGCAGGGTCGAGAGCACGAGGTGGCCTGTTTCGGCAGCGGCCAGAGCGATGGTGACGGTCTCCAGGTCCCTGAGCTCGCCGACGAAGATGACGTCGGGGTCCTGGCGCAGCACGTGGCGCAGGCCGGCGTCGAAGCTAGGCGTGTCGGTCCCGATCTGGCGCTGGTTGATGAGACAGTGCTTGCTCTCCAGGACGAACTCGATCGGGTCTTCGAGCGTGACGACGTGCCCCTCGCGCGCCTGGTTGTACGCTTCGATGAGCGCCGCGACCGTCGTGGTCTTGCCGCTGGAGGCCGGGCCGGTCACCAGGAGCATCCCGCGCCGGGCGTCCATCAGCGCGGCGGCCTCATTCGGCACGCCCAGCGCCGCGAGGCTCGGCACGATCCGAGGAATGTGCCGGAGGACCAGGCTGATCGTTCCGCGCTGGTAGCAAGCGCTGGCGCGATACCGGGAGCGATCGTCCGGCGGCACGAAGGGCGCGTCGACCTGGCGGTCTGTTTCGAGCTGGGCCATCTGCGGAGCCGAAAAGATCCGCGCCGCAAGCGCTTCGAGATCGGCCGGCTCGGGCACCGGGTGCTCCGTTGCCACGAGCTCTCCGCGAACCCGCAGGTAGACCGGCGTGCGGGCCTTGAGGTGCAGGTCCGACGCCCCTCTGCGGATGAGGTCGTCGAGCAGCTTCTCGAGCGGCAGTGCCATCAGAACATCCCCAGCAGCGCCGGCTCGTTGGCCAGCGCCAGCGCCTCTTCCTTCGTGACGGCCTGGGATCGGACCAGCCGGGCCAACCCCTGCTCGAGCGTCGTCATACCGGCCGCGGCGCCAGACTCCATGAGGCCGTAAATCGCCTGGGTCTGCTTCTCGCGGATCGCCTTGCGCACCGCGCCCGTGGCGACCAGGATCTCGTGGATCGCGACCCGGCCGCCACCGGCCTTCGCCGCCAGAGTCTGGCTCACCACGCCGGACAGCGTCAGCGAGAGTGACATCCGGGCCTGGGGCTGCTCCTCCGGCGGAAAAATGTTCACGAGCCGTTCGATGGTCTTGGCGGCGCTGTTGGTGTGGAGCGTGCCCAGCACCAGCCGGCCGGCCCCCGCGGCCTGGAAGGCAGCCCTCACGGTCAGGAGATCACGCAGCTCGCCGACCAGCAGCACGTCCGGGTCCTGTCTCAGGGCGAACCGCACACCGTCAGCGAAGCTGGCCACGTCGACTCCGACCTCCCGCTGGGTGACCGATGAAAGCTTGTCGCGGTGGATGAACTCGATCGGGTCCTCGATGGTGATGATGTGGCCCCGCCGCACGGAGTTGATCAGGTCCAGCATCGCCGCCAGCGTCGTGGACTTGCCGGAGCCGGTGGGTCCAGTGACCAGAAGCAGTCCTTTGGGGGAGAGCGCCAGGTCGTGCAGCGACTGCGGCAGTCCCAGAGCGGCCATGCCCGGCACTTCGGTCGGGATGACCCGGGCCACGAGCGAGGGCTGCCCGCGCGCCATCATGAAGTTCAACCGAAAGCGCGCCACGCCCGCCAGCCCGAGCGCCAGGTCGAGATCGCCGAGCCTCATGAAGCGCTCCATCTGCTCCGGGCTGCAGGCACCACGCATGCAGTCGAGCAACTCCTCACGGTCCGGGGGCGGCTCCTTCAGCGGGATCAACCGCCCCTCGCGCCTCAGGTACGGTGCCAAGCCCGCCTTCAGATGGAGGTCGGACCCGCCCAGGCTGACCAGCTTTCTGAGCAGCGCCTCCAGCCGCGTGCGCGTGGACTTGGGCGGCGCGGGAGTCGTCGGCTCCGGGGCGTGGATCCGGATCGCGGCCGCCGCAGTGGCGGCCGGCACGGGCCCGGCAGTGGGCGGCAGGGCGCCACCGCCCTCCCCTCGCAACCGCTCCACCACCGCGGCCCGCGCGATGCGGAGCTCGCCCGAGATCTCGGGGTCGTGCTGGGCCAGCAGCTGCAGTTCCTCGGCCGCGTCCTGCGTGCCCAGCCGCCCCATCGCGGCGGCGAGCTTGCGCCTCAGCGCCACATCGGCGCGCTCGTAGCAGCGCCGCATCAGTTCCAGGTACGCGGCATCCTCCACCGAGGTCAAGGCTCGCGCCGCGTCATCGATCGAGGCGGTGTCTCCCTTGTCGAGCAGCGCGCCGATCAGCGGGCCAAGGCGCGTCTGGCCGGCCTTCCGGAGGATCGCACGGGCTGACTCCGCGATCTCCGGCTCCGGGTCGGCCGTCGCGGCGATGGCTCTCCGCAGGCCGAGCGGCGTCTCGGCAATCTGCGAGGCCTCCAGGGCCGCTCGTCGGATGCGGGCGTCGGAGTGCCGCAGCAGCCGGTCGAGCAGACTGTGGGCCTTCGGGTCGTCGAAGCAGGCCGTCAACAGCGCGGCCCAGCCCAGCACGGCGGGCTGCTTGCTGACGACCGCGTACCGGGCCAGCTCCAGCGCCCGTCCCAGCTCCGGCTGCTGGATGACCATCTGGAGCGCCGACTTGAGCTCCGGCCCGAGTGACGCGTCCTCGGGAGCCGGCTCCAGCCAGCTCCTGAGCTGGGGCGCGAGATGTTCCAGAAGGCGATCCAAGGGGGGATAGCTGTCGCGGCGAACTCGCTGGGCCAACTTGCGATGCGAGGAATGTTTTAGCTTCAGCCGTTCCCAATGTAAAGAGGTGGTCGCGGACCGTAACGCGATGTTACTCCCGGCCAGGCGTCACCCAACTCCGCTCTACCAGGGAGGCGGGTTCGCGAGCACTGGCACTCAAACTGCTTTGGCAGCGGACCGACCGACGACGAAAGGAGCTGGAGATGGAACGACGCAGACTTACGGGCACTGGCGGTCTGGAGTGCTCCCCGATCGAGGCGCTTTGCGGCCTGGTGCGAGGATTCGCAGGGACGCCATTCGTGACCCGGCTGGGCCTGGGCGGGATGGCGGCTCTTGCCAACGCAATGCTCCAGGCCGGAGGCGACCTCGCAGAGCTGGAGACCGTCTTGACTCGATTCTTCGGCAGGGACTTGCCCGGTGCGCTCGCCGCGCTGGACGCCCTGATCCGCGCGCTCGAGTGCGAGGGCTGGGACCCGTTCCTGCGCGCCAGCGTCGATGTCGACGCGGATTGGGGCGGCGCCCGCGACACCTTCGCGGGCAGCCTGCGGAGAGTCCGGGACCGACTGACCCCACGGGCAGCGCTCGCAGCGCCCTCGAGGCTTCTGCCGCGATAGACGTCCCCGTGAGGGGCGCCCCGCCCCTCCCGTGGTAGCCTGCTGGCGACCATGAGGAGGTCGAGGATGCGCGCGGTAGTACTGAGCCTGGCCCTGGGCGCGCTCGCCGCAGGGATGACGATGGCGGCAGCACGGCCGCTGCCGTTCGAGGGCGACCACTTGCAATCGGACCCGATGCTGCTCGACGCGATGGAGTCGGCGCTCGGGAAGGTCCGGCTGGACCGCGAGCACGACGTGCCGTACCTGGCCGGCTACAGCGTCGACGGGCGGACCATTTACATCCACCGGGAACTTCCGCGCTCCTTCGCTGGTTCGCGCGGGCGGGTCGAGTCCGACCGGTTCCTGGCGCTCCATGAGATCGTCGAGAAAGCGCTGGAGAACCTGCCGGGCCTGGCCTACCAGCACGCCCACCAGATAGCGCTGCGCGCCGAACGCGCGGCCGTGGAGGCTGCCGGAGTCGACTGGCGCGAGTACGACGCCTTCATGCAGAAGTGGATCGCCCAGGCGGCATCGAAGACGGACCGGGTGCCGAAGGACCTGGACCTGCAGCCCTACCGAGACGAGCACGACACGGAGTTGCTGAAGAAGCTGACGCCTGTGCAGCAACCAGGCGTGCCGGCCGCCGTGTCGGAGCTCGGTTGGCTGGCGGGGCGCTGGGTCGGCCGATGGAACGGGATGGATGTCGAGGAGAGCTGGCTGCCCGCGATGGGTGGCGGGCTTGTTGGGACCTTCCGCGCCATCGAGGGCGGCAAGCCGGCTTTCTACGAGCTTTGCGCCCTCGAGCCGGAAGGGGCCAGTGTCACCTTGCGCATCCGCCATTTCGGCGACGGCCTCGTCGCCTGGGAGGAGAAGGAGCGGCCGCTCGCTTTCCGGCTGGTCAGCCTGCGCCCAGGCATCGCGCGGTTCGAGGACTCATCGGACCCGCCGGAGCGATTGACATACAGGCGCCTGGGGCGCCGGGCGATAGAGATCGTCCTGGAGAAGACGGCGGACGGCAAGCCGAGACGGACCGTCTTCCGCTTCGCACGGCCCTGACCGCGAGGAACCCGGTGCGATGCGAATCGAGGAGAAGCGGCAGGCGTTCCTGGAGCTGATTCCGGGCTGGTACAACGGGTACGTCCACTTCACGCTCATCAACCTCTGCGGCGTGGCCTTGCTGGTGCTGAGCTTCTCGATGGTCCGGGAGGCACCCGGGTGGCAGTGGCTCTTCGTGCCGGGCGTCTTCGTCTTCGCCAATTGCGTGGAGTGGTGGATTCACGGCGGCTGGATGCACCATCCGACGCCCATCGTGATGCAGCTCTACCTGCGTCACGCCGCACAGCACCACATCATCTACACGGACCGCGAGATGGCGTTCCGGGAGCCGCGGGAGCTCTGGCACATCCTGTTTCCGCCCCTCTTCTTTCCGTTCCTGCTGCTCTTGACGTCGCCCGTGCCGGTGACGCTGACGATAGCGGTCTCCCCCAACCTGGGCTGGCTCTATCTCTTCTCGGCTGTCGCCTACTATCTGGTCTACGAGTGGTTTCACACGGTCCACCACTGGCCCAGGGAGACGTGGCTGGGCCGCTCTGCCTTCGCCCGGCTGATCCGGGAGCACCACACCCGCCACCACGAGCCCAGACGCATGACGCGCGGCAACTTCAACGTCTCCTTCCCGCTCGCCGACTGGATGTTCGGCACGACGCTCCCGCCCCTTCCCGGGAACCCGCAGGAAGATCCGGCCGCCGGCGAGCCGGTCGACTGACCCAGGCAAGCCGGCGCTTCCGTCCCGGCCGTCAGTGCCCGGCCGGAGCCACGGAGACTCGATACCTGTAGACGCCTGGCGCAAGCCCGTAGAAGGCCACGACATCGCCGGTGCCGACGCTCAAGCTGGCCTGTTGGGCGCGCTGGAAGGCCAGCGGAGCAGCGGCCGCGGCGGCCGTGGCGGGCGACGAGAGGTGCAGCGCCCGCATCCCGGCGGGGCCGTCGCTCTCCAGCCGCAGCGTGTACTCGCCGCCAGATTCGAACCTCAGGTACACGACGCCCGTGGCTTGCATCCGGCCTTCCAGCGGAGCCAGTCCCGAAGCCGGCACGGCCGTCGCCGCCATCTGCGGGACGTGAACGCTGCTGTACGTGTAGTCGGGGGCGGTGCCGCCCGCGCCGGTCACGTAGTTGCTGGCCACCCAGCGCTCGTAGAGCCCCTCGAATCCGTCGGATGGGCCGAAGCTCTCGAGCGTCCTCTCCACGCCGGCCATGCCCTGCAAGGGCTCGGCAGTCAACCGCTTCAAGAATCCGGCGGGCTGCTGATCGGCCATGGCCGCCGCCAGGAACAGGCAGGCACCGTAGCTCACGTAGGGCTCCGTAACCAGCGGCGTCGACGGCTTGGAGGCGTAGCGCCGGGCATGCGCCTGGTCCGTGTCGTAGCCGCAGAGCAGCATGCCCGCCTCACCCAGCGTCTCGCCTACCCAGGCCATCTCCTCGGGGTCGTAGGGGTGCGCCTGCAGATGAACCAGCTCGTGGGCGACGACCGCCAGCATGTAGTCCGAAGCCGGCGGGCTACCGTCGGTGTTCAGGTAGAGCACGTTGCACTCATTCGAATGTTGCTCGTACCTCGACCAGGCCTCGGCCTCGGTCATGGTGTCGAAGGCGTTGAAGAAGCCGTCGAAGCCCTGGCCCTGAAAGCGCCCGAGCTTGGCGAAGAGCAGCACCACGCGGGAGTCGCCGTCGAGACCCGCCGGAATCTCCCCGAAGGCCGCCGTGTCGACGTCGGCAATCCCCAGCTCCGGATGTCGCGGCGTGCGGGTCTCGAAGGTAGCGAGAATGGTATCGACCGCGGCCTGGTCGATAGTCTTGCCCCACTCCGCGTCCTCCACGTAGACCAATCCGCGGGGCCCTTCGGCGCGCAGGGTCGTCGGCACGCGCCGGAAGCCGGGCGGCATCACCGTCAGATCCCAGGCCCAGAACTCCCGCGTCACCGGCGCCGGCGCCTGACGGGCAGCTCGCGTTGCGCGCACCGGGCGCTCCAGCCCGAGCTTGCCGAGCGACTGCATCACCAGGGGCACTGCACAGCGCGTCTGCGCGCGCAAATCCTCGGCTCCCTGAGCCAAGTCCCACGACAGTAGACAGACGAGCAACGCGATCCGATTTCGGGCCATGCGGACCCCTCCTTCTCGCGACCCACCGGGCCACGACGAAAAAAGCCGCCGAGTGTACTACGCGCGCGTCCCCCGGCGCAACGCCCGTATCGGTGTGTCTTTCCATTTGCCGATTCGTGCCCGGGGTCACCGATCGTCTGGTAGAGTCGGTCCCATCCGATGGACGTGGTGAAGGTCTTCGTGTCGTCGCCGGGCGACGTGCCGGACGAACGTGCGGCGGCCTCGGAGGCCTTGAGGCGGCTTGCCGAGGAGTTTGCAGACCGCGTCGAAGTGGTGCCGATCGTCTGGGAGCACCTGCCGCTTCACGCGGGTGCGAGCTTCCAGGACCAGATCCTGGAGCCGGCGGCATGCGACATCGTGATCTGCATCCTCTGGAAGCGGTTGGGGACGCGGTTGCCTCCCGATCGCTTCCAGAAGCCGGACGGCTCGGCGTACGCATCGGGTACGGAGTTCGAGTTCCTGAGCGCCCTCGACGGCCAGCGCGATCGAGGCGGCGACAGGCCCGCGCTCCTGGTCTACAAGAAGACCGCGCCGCTCTCCATAGACCTGGACGACCCCGGCCTGCAGGACAAGCTGGCGCAGAAGGCCTCGCTCGACAACTTCTTCAAGGAGTGGTTCTTCAACGCCGATGGCACGCTCAAGCGCGCCTTCCACCAGTTCGAGAATCCGGCCGATTTCGGCCGTACGGTCGAGGCGCATGTTCGCGCGCTGCTGACGGGCTGGTACTCGGAGCGGGCAACGGGCGCGGTCCGGCGCGCGTCGACCTGGAGCGGGTCACCGTTTCGCGGCCTTTCCGCCTTCGAATACGAGCACTCGCGCATCTTCTTCGGACGAGCGCAGGCCATCTCGCAGGCCGTGGACGCGCTCCGGCACCAGGCGGCGACCGGCCGGGCGTTTCTGCTCTTGCTCGGGATGAGCGGCTCGGGCAAGTCGTCGCTGGCGCGCGCGGGGCTCATGCCGGCGCTCTGCGAGTCGGACGTGATCGCCGGCGTCACGGCCTGGCGGCGGGCGGTGCTGCGGCCGGGAGACGATTCCACGGGTCCGATGGCAGCCCTGGCCGGCGCTCTCGTGCAGCCGACGGCGTTCCCCTCGCTGGCGGCCGACGTGACGGCGCTCGAGCAGTTACGCGAGGAGCTCCAGGCCGCGGCCACGGACCCCGCGACGGCCGCACGAGACGCGCTGACCGCCCGACTGCGAACGGCGCTGGCACGGGAAACTGGTCTGGAGCCCGCCGGCTCCGAGCCGCCCGCCGCGCGCCTGGCCCTGCTGGTCGACCAGTTCGAGGAGCTCTACACCCGCGAGTGGATCACCCCCGAGCAGCGCGCCGCGTTCATCGGCTGCATCGCTTTCCTGGCCAGGAGCGGGGTCGTCTGGGTCGTGACCACCCTGCGCAGCGACTTCTATCCTCGCTTCCAGTCTGACCCCAGGCTGCTCGAGCTCAAGGAAGGGCGCGGCCAGTACGATCTGACGCAACCCTCGGCCGACGAGATCCGGCAGATGATCACGCTTCCGGCGCAGATGGCCGGCCTCACTTTCGAGCGCGATCCCTCGGGGCTCACGGGGCTGGACGACGTCCTGTTGAACGCCGCGTTGCGGAGTCGCGAGTCCCTACCGCTCCTGGAGTTCGTCCTGGAACAGCTCTACGAGCACCGCGACGAGAGCGGGGCTCTCACGCTCGACGCCTTCAGCGAGCTTGGCGGGCTCGAGGGCGCGCTGGCGCGGCGCGCCGACGACGTCTTCTCAGGCCTAGCCTCGGAGGTGCAAGCGGCGATGGACCCGGTACTGAGACGCCTGGTGCGGCTCGACGTCTCCGGGGCTGCGACGGGTGACCGCGTCGCGCGCGAGCTGGTCTGCTCGACGCCGGCGGCGGCGGCCTTCGTCGAGGCGTTCGTCGCCGCGCGGCTGCTGGTGACGGAGACCTCGGAGGCCGGGACGCCGGTGGTCGGTGTCGCGCATGAGGCGCTGTTGCGACACTGGCGCCGGCTGCAGGGTTGGCTCCTGGACAATCGCGGTTTCCTGCTCTGGAAGCGGCACCTGGAGTCCAACGTCGAGGAGTGGGCCCAGGCTGCAGAGGACCCCGACTCGCTGTTGGCCGGGTCTGCGCTGGCCATCGCCAACCGCTACTTCGAGTCGTACCGGAGTGCGCTCACCGAGACCGAAGTGCGTTACATCTGCGCCAGCCAGAAGAGAGCCGACGACCTGTCGGCTCTGGCAGAGGCGCAGCGACGCCGCGAGCTCGAGCTGGCCTTGTCGCAGGCACGACTGGCGCGACGGTTCCGGTGGGCTGCGCTGGCGCTGGCCGTGCTGAGCGTGGCGCTGGGGGTGAGCCGCAAGAGGACGCTGGAGTTCTACCACCAGGCCCAGGACCAGACGCAGCGCGCCGTGGCGGCAACCGCTCTGGCCGAGAAGGAGCGGCAGGAGGCAGTCCTCAACTACCAGATCGCGCACGCCACGCGGCTGGCGTCGCAATCGTCCCTGGCGCTCACCAATGGCGAGCTCGGCCTTGCGCTGGCGCTGGCGGTCGAGGCCAACAGCATCCAGTTGCCGACCCAGCACAACGTGACGCATGCGCAGCAGGCCTTGCGCGATGCGCTCGAGCAGTCGGCCGCATCCGCCCGCCCGTGCCGCCAGGGGGCGATCTGGACCTGCGCAGTAGACCCCACGGGCCGCTTCCTGGCGACAGGAGGCAACGACGGCACAGTTCGCATCTGGAACCTGGCAGACTGGAGCCAGCCCGACTGCGTCCGCATACTGGCGGGCCACGACGACGCGGTGACCGGTGTGGCCTGGAGTCCGGATGGCAAGTGGGTCGCCTCGATCGGACAGAGCGAAACTGCGCGGGTCTGGGCACCTGGCGGACGTACCTCCGCCGGCTTCGCCTTTCGCCATCCGGCCCGCGTGACATCGATGGCCTTCGGCCCAGATTCGCGACGGTTGCTGACCGGAGCCGACGACGGCGTGGCGCGGCTCTGGGACCTCGAAACCGGCAGCTCCCGCGAGCTTCCGGGCCGGATGCCTTCGCTGCTTTCGATCGCCATTGCCGCCGACGGCAGGCACGCCGCGGGCGGCAGCTCCACCGGCTCGTGCACGCTCTGGTGCCTGGCGGACGACCACGGTCAGCCGTCCTGGCAGCTCTCCTACCACAGCGAGGGTGTCACGGCGATCGCATTCTCGCCGGACGGGCGCACGCTGGCCACCGGGGGGCTGGACCGCAAGCTGGCCCTCTGGAGCGTGGTCGCCGCGGTGCCGACGTCGCCGGTCACGACCCTGGTCGGCCAGGGGGCCGCGGTGCGACTGCTCCAGTTCGGGCCCGACTCGCGTTGGCTGGTGGCGGCGGGGCTCGACCCGGTTGCGAGGCTCTTTCCGCTGACCGGGGCGTTCCTCGCAGGGGCGCCGGTGGCGCTCGCGGCGCACGAGGCCTGGGTGCTTTCCGCCGAGTTCAGCGCCGACGGACGCTGGCTCTTGACCTCGAGCGAGGACACGACCGCCCGGCTCTGGGACCTGGAGGCGTCGAACGTGGCGCTGTCGAGCACGGCGCTGCGAGGCCATACGCAAGCCGTTACCTCGGCCCGCTTCTGCCCGGGCAAGCAGAGCGCCGTCACCTGCGGGATGGATGGTCAGGCCCGCAAGTGGGATCTGGACGAGGTGCGCCGCCGGTCGCGTCGGGAGGTGCTGCGGGGACACACGGCGCGGCTGACCGGCGTGGAGCTCTCGGGGGACGGACGCGTGGCGGCGACGGGCTCCGACGACGCGACGGTGAGGATCTGGCAGCTCGAGCCCGGCCAGGACCCACGCTGTACCGTCGTCTATTCGGCAAACGGTTCGCCCGTGCGGGCTGTAGCGCTGAGCGACGACGGGCGGTGGCTACTGGCCAGCGCTAGCGATCGCGCGGCGCACCTGCTCGATCTGTCCTCGAGAGAGCCGTCGACTCCTTCGACCGTGTTCGAAGGCGCGGCCGGGGCGGGCGGGTGCCTGGCCTTCAGCGACGACGGGACGCGTGCGGCTGTCGGGTTCCAGGACGGAACGGTGGCGGTGCTCTCGCTCGGGGGTGGCCACCCGTTGGTGGAGCGGCACTGGGAGGCGCACGACGAAGCGGCGATCGCCGTCAAGTTTTCCAATCGCGGCGGGCTGCTGGCCACGCGGAGCCGGGATCGCGTGCTCAAGCTTTGGGGGCTCGACACCCGGCCGGAGGCGACTTCCGGCGAACCGTCGTCGGCCGTGACCTCGGGGGCGCGCCCAGGCTCGCACTCCCTGGGCGCGCCGCGCCTGGTGCTGGCCCTGGAGGGGATGGGCGCGGCCGACTTTTCGCGCGATGGGGCACGGCTGGCAGCCAGCGGAGAATCGGGGGACGTGCAGCTCTGGGACACGTCGCGACCGCTGCAGCCGCGGCTGGCTGGCAGCTTGCCGAGAAAGGGTGGCTTCACGGTCGGGCTGGCGTTCGGCGCAGCGGGCACGTGGTTGGCCGGCTCGACCGACGAACAGCAGCACCACCTCTGGAAGCTCAGCGCGGGGTTCCAGCCGCAGCGCGAGGTTCTCCTGAGGCGTCGGGCGGACGCTTACGGGATGGATTTCTGCGCCAAGGACCTCTGGCTTGGCCTGGCCGGCGCCGACGGCATCGCCCGAGTCTGGAGCACATCGCTGCTGTCGGAGACACCGACGCCGACCCTCTTGAGAGGGCACGACGGCCCCGTGACCTGTCTGTGCTTCGACGCGGCCGGCATGCGACTTCTGACCGGCTCTGCCGACCACACGGCAAGGCTCTGGACACTTCAGTCGAGCGCGCTCCTGGCCGACGCCGCGCGGGTGGCCCACCGGAACTTCACCCTCGAGGAGTGGCGCCACTACATGCCGACGGTGACTTACCGGGCGACTTTCCCCGCCCTTCCAGCTGCGAAGTGAACCGGGGCCTGGTAGACTTTCCGTGCCTTGGGGCACGAAAGCGGCGACAACAAAGCGGCCAGGCCCCACCACTGGGCGCAACGGGGAGGGCACGATGGAAGGGCACCACGGGCCAGTCGAGAGGGGCATGCGTCTGCTTCGCGGCGAGGAGCCTCTGCCGCAGACGGAACCCGAGGTCCGGGCGATTGTCGGCGAGCTGAAGGCCAGCCGCAACTTCGAGTTGGCGGCACGGCTGATTGCGCACTTTCGACAAGCCCGATTGCTGGCCGGGACGAAGAGCGAGAGCTGGCTGGCGCAGCAGCATGTCCAGGCGACCTACAAGAACCAGAATGTCCCCCTGGCCGTCAGGGCAAGCAACGCGCTTGCGTTGCTCGAAGCGAGCTTCGATCTCGCCGGGTGTCGGGATCAGGAGACCCTGGGGATAGCCGGCTCCGTCTACAAGCTGCTCTGGGAGGCGACCGCGCGCAAGGTCCACCTCGAGTCGGCGCTAGGCTACTACCTGAAGGGTCACGAGCTCGGATGCCTGGGCGACCGCGGCTACACTGGCATCAACGCGGCCTTTCTGTGCGAAGCGCTCACCGCGAGCGATTCCGGGGGCATGCTGGGCGAGCTCCTGTCCGGGACCGCCTTGCGCGCGAAGGCGGCGCGCATACGGGAGGAGTTGATTGCTCAACTGACTCCGCTGGCCGAAGCGGAGTGCGCAGCGGAGGCAGCGGACTGGTGGCTTCTGGTGACGCTGGCCGAGGCTCACTTCGGGGCGAAGGATTACCCGGCGGCGACGAAGTGGCTGGCGCGGGCCATGGGGCTGCAGGGAGTAGCTCGCTGGCAACAGGACGCGACGGCGCAGCAGATGATCCGGCTCTGGCAGCTGCAGGGCGGCAGCGGCAGCACGCTCCGGGAGCTGCGCGGCTCGCACGCCGACCAGGCCATCGAGCTCTTGATGGCGGACTCCGTGGCGGGTGTGAAGGAGGCGCTGATCGGCCGAGTGGGCCTGGGGCTTTCGGGCGGCGGGTACCGGGCGTCGCTCTATCACATCGGTGTCCTGGCCAAGCTGGCCGAGTGCGATCTGCTGCGCTACGTCGAGGTGGTCTCCTGCGTCTCGGGCGGCTCGATCGTCGGCGCGCAGTACTACCTGGAAGTGCAGAGCCTGCTCGAGCGCAAGTCGGACGACGAGATCACACGCCAGGATTACATCGACGTCGTCGAGAGCGTGATGCGAGCGTTCCTGGAGGGCACCCGGTTCAATGTGCGGATGCAGGCGTTCGCCGACTTCCGGGCCAACCTTCGGATGGGGCTCGACCCGTCCTACTCGAGGACGGAGCGCGCGGCCGAGCTCTTCGACCGTGAGCTCTTCTCGAGGGTGAGCCGCGGCATCTCGCGCCAGAGCGGCCGCAACGGCCCCATCACCCTCGACGAGCTCCGTATCCGGCCGAAGGGCGGCTCCCCCGACTTCGACAGACGGTTCGACAACTGGAGGCGTCGCGCCCGGGTGCCTGAGCTGATCCTCAACTGCACGACCCTCAACACAGGACACAACTGGCAGTTCACACCCAGGTGGCTTGGCGAGCCCCCCTGCGTCCGCAACGACATCGATTGCAACTACCAGCTGCGGCGCGCACACTTCGAGGACGTGCCGGAGTCGTACCGTCGATTCCCGCTGCGCCGAGCGGTGGGCGCCTCGGCCAGCGTGCCAGCTCTCTTCGAACCGGTCGTGCTCGAGGGGCTGTTCCCGAACAAGACCGTGCGGCTAGTCGACGGCGGCGTGCACGACAACCAGGGGGTGTTCGGGCTCCTAGAGCAGGACTGTACGGTGATGCTGCTGTCGGACGCGTCCGGCCAGACCGAGAGCCAGGACGATCCCGCGGGCGGCTTCCTGACACCGCTGATGCGCTCGAGCGACATCCTGCAGGCGCGCGTGCGGGTCGACGCCATCGAATCGCTAGAGCTTCGGGTCGAGGCCAAGCTGGCTCGGGGGCTCATGTACGTCCACCTCAAGCGCGAGCTCCAGGAGCCGGCCGTCGACTGGATCGACTGCAACGACCCGGGCGGGGGCGAAACGGGGATTCCGCTCGACGCGAGGCCGACCAGTTACGGCATTCCGCGCGACATGCAGAAGGCGCTGTCGGCCATCCGCACGGACCTGGACTGCTTCGGGGAGGTCGAGGCGTACGGACTGATGACCAGCGGCTATCGCATGACCGAGGCTGACCCCTTCCTGCGGCAGCTGATGCTTCAGGTCATGGAGGTAGAGGACATCCGATCACTCGAGAAGCCGTGGCAGTTCCTGCAAGTCGAGGAAGCCTGGCGGGACGGTGCCCCCATGCGCCGGGAACTTCTGGAGTACCTGCAGGTCGCCAGTCGGCTGCCATTCAAGGCTTGGCACCTGGACCGGGCGGTGCGCGTCAAGGGATGTGTCGGGGCGGTCATGCTTGCGGCCGTCGGACCGGTCGCGATCCTCGCGGTGGACCGGCTCGACGTTTCCGAGGGCGGCTGGGGCCTGGCCTTTCTCCTGACCGTCACGACGGCCGTGATCGCCTTCGCGGTGCTCTCGGCGGGCAAACAGCAGCTCTGGGCCATCCGCCGGGCGGCGGTCTTCATCGGCGGGTTCCTCTTCGCCATGGCGGCGAAGCTGCAAGTGCGCTACTTCGACCCCATTTATCTGCGTCTAGGGCAGCTCTCGCGGTATCTTCGCGGGGCGGCGCCCGTCGGGTGAGCGTCGCGCGAGCAAGGCTGGCTGACGGATGTGCAGAGTGGATCGGGCGAGGCTGCAGGAGGAGATCCGGCGGCTCAACAGGCGGATGGTGGCGGCGAGCGATCCGCAGCCGGCCGCGGCGGCCGGCGGGCCGGTGGCCTGCCTCTCGGGGCACATGATCGATCGGCCGGGGCGAAAAGTGCCGCGATTTCCGCCCTCCTCTGAGGGAAGCGTCTCCCGGCTGCTGGACCGGCTACTCGAGGATGCCGCGCCCGAGGCGGGATGCTCCTCGGCCGCCAGCGGAGCGGACCTGCTGTTCCTGGAGGCGCTGGCGCGGCGGGGATGCGAGTCGCACGTCGTGTTGCCTTTTTCTCGCGAGCTCTTCCTGCGGACCAGCGTCGAGGGGGTGGAGGGCCCGCCGTGGGCGGCCCGCTTCGAAGAGGCACTGGGGCGAGCTGCTTCAATCGAAGTCATCAATCCCTGGGTCACGGAGCCCGCGGCCGAAGATTTCGACACAGCCAACCTGGCGATCGTCCGCTGGTCCCTGGCGCGCGCGATCCAGAGCCGAGGCAGCGTGATGCCCATAGCCGTCTGGGACGGCCACCCAGGCGACGGCGCCGGCGGCACCGCTGAGTTCGTGGCTCTCTGGATAGAGCTGGGACATCGAGTGCGGATCGTGACGCCGTGAAATGCGGGAAATGTGGGGACACACGACCTATTCTTTTTGAATAGGTCGTGTGTCCCCGCATTTCCTGCGTCGCGGCTGTTGACCTGGGGGGTGATCGGAGTTAGAATTCGCGCCCCGAAATTCGGCCGCCGCCGGGGCGGCAAAGGCTTATCCCAAGGAGTGACGAGATGACGAAGCACGCGATCCTGATGTCCCTGGCCCTTTCCCTCGTGACGCTGGCGCCCGCTCTGGCCCAGACCAACGAGCCCGCCGAGCCAGCGCCGCTGGCGGTCTTCGAGGGGCCGGCCATTCAGCCGGGCCAGGAGTTCGACGTGCGCAACTACTATCCGGTCGCCATCGGCAACTGGTGGAAGTATCAGGACACGGCCGACAACAACGTGCAGTTCAAGCTCGAGATCAAGAAGACCGTGCCCGTCAACGGCACCACGGCAGCTCTCTTCGAGCGCAGCACCAAGGTCGAGACCGATGCCATCACCACCAACGCCGACGGCATGCTGCTCCACGCGCAGCAGCGCACCAACCGGGACGGCAGCATCCTGGCCACGAACTGGACGCCGCCCGTGAAGTTCACCGATCTGAAGACGAAATTCGGCAACAAGTACTCCACGACGCCGTCCTACACCAACCCGGGCACAGGTAACAAGATGACCTGGGCCTCGACGGTCGTCGGCGTGGGCGATGTGACTGCCGGCACGAACAAGTTCACCAACTGCGTGCGGATCAAGGTGCTCGTCACTGACTCGGTGCTGGGCGTGAAGCTCTGCGACTTCGAGATGTGGGTAGCCAAGGGCATCGGCGTCGTTCAGCGCCAGGGCAACTTCTTCGGCGTCTTCTTCGCCCAGAAGGTGCTGGAGTGGCAGGTCAAGCCGTAGTCCGGGGAGTCAGGCGTCAGGGATCAGGCGTCAGGGATCAGGCGTCAGGGATCAGGGATCAGGGATCAGGCGTTAGGAGTCAGGCGTCGCGCTTCATGTAGCAGGCTCCCGGGCGTGCGTTGTGGCGTCGGATGGTGTATGTTTCCACGCAACACGACGGAGGCCTAGATGATGCTGCTTGCCCTGACGGTACTGGTCGCGCTGATCGCCTGCGATTTGCTGCGTCGCTCTCCGGAGCCGGCCGAGGCGGTTGTTCCGGTGGTCGAAGACCAGCAGCGCGCAGAGCGGCGGGGCGCCTGAGGCCCGTCAGCTTGCAGCTTCCCTCAGGGTGGTCTCGATCCGGGCCATGACCTCGTCTGTGAGCCTGGGCAGCACGTCTAGCGCGCGCATATTCTCGGTCACCTGTTCGGGCCGGCTGGCGCCCGTGATGACCGTGCTGACGTGGGGGTTCTTCAGGCACCAGGCCAGCGCGAGCTGAGCAAGCGTGCACTCGAGACTGTCGGCAAGACCCTTGAGCTTACGGACGCATCCGAGCCGGGATCGCGTCACGTCGCTTTCGAACTTCTGCTTCAACCAGGCATAGCCGGGCAACGTCACGCGCGTGCCGTGTGGAATCCCGTCCAGGTACTTCCCCGAGAGCAGGCCGGACATCAGGGGGCTCCAGGTCGTGGTGCCTAGACCGTAGCGCGCGTAGAGCTCCCGGTACTCCCGCTCGACACGCTCGCGGTGGAACATGTTGTACTCCGGTTGCTCCATCTGAGGCCGGTAGAGATTGCGTTGATCGGCCAGCTGGCACGCCTCCGCGATCTGCTGCGCGCTCCATTCCGAGGTGCCCCAGTAGAGTACCTTCCCCTGGGTGACGAGATCGTGCATGACGCGGGTGGTCTCCTCGATCGGCGTCGATGGGTCGGGCCGGTGACAGAAGAAGAAGTCGAGATACTCCACGCGCAGCCGACGCAGGGCGGCGTGACAGGCCTCGAAGACGTGTTTGCGGCTCAAGCCTTGCTGGTTCGGGCCGGAGCCGCCCCAGAAGACTTTGCTGGAGACCAGGAAGGTATCCCGCGCCCAGCCGAGCTTCTTGAGCGCGGCCCCCATGACGATCTCCGCGTTGCCATCCGCATAGGCCTCGGCGTTGTCGAAGAAGTTCACGCCCGCGTCGTAGGCGCGTGTCATGCACTCCTGCGCCACGTCCTCGCCGACCTGGCCGCCAAAGGTGACCCACGCCCCCAGCGACAATGCGCTCACTCGCACTCCGGCGCTCCCCAACCTCCGGTACTCCATCGTCATCTCGGGCCTCCTTCGACACGGCCGACGCGACCAGCGGCGCGAGTTTAGCACGGCAGAACGCCAACCGCAGCCCGAAGCAAGGAGGCATCCGAACGGGATTCCAGGCCAGGGGACGCGATACACTGAGGCCCGTGCGAGGGCCCCGGACAGAGCATTCTCCGATCATGATCGGTCGGGGGGCTGGCCACGCTTCGCGTGGGGGGGCCGGGCTGGGGCTGGGGCAAGGGCTGGGGCAAGGGGATAGAGCATGAGCTCGGCTACCCAGGTTCGCGAGGCGCCCGATCCCGCGGATGGACGGACGCACTTCATCCGCTGGACCTTTCGGCTCCGACTAGCAGCAGTGATGCTGGCGCTCAGCCTGTTGCCTGTACTGCTGACTTTCGCCGTCGCCTTGCAGCTTTCTCAGGGGTATGTGCGCCACCTTGCGGTCAGGAAGAGCGAGGCGCTGCTGGATGCCGTGCGGGCGAATCTGGAGCTTTACGCCAACCACCGAGCCCACTCTCTGGAGATGCTGGCCGGGTCGCCGTCGGTGCAGTCACTGTCGCCCCGCAAGGCACGCGAGGCCCTCCGGGACTTCGTCGCTGCCGGCACCTTTTTCGTGGAGCTTCAGCTGCTCGACTCGGCTGGAAACGTCATCGCGGCAGAGCCCCAGACCGCCTTCGCCGCGCTCCCCAGGGCAGCGGCTGCAGACCGCCCGTCCTGGCTCAGGGGCGCCCCCAATCCAGGCGCCGGGCTCGAGCTGCGCTCCTACCCGGGCGGCTCGGGCCGTGCCGTCGACGTCTGGGCCGTCCCGGTCCGCTCCTTCGCCGATCCGTCCACCCTCGTCGGAGCGCTGCGGGCCGTCGCCGTGCTCGACGGCACCGGCGTCCAGGACATCCTCAATTCGTACCGTCTCGCCGAGCAGGACTACATTGCCATCGCCGATCGCCAGGGCGAGCTCGTCGCGCGCACCGGCCCTGGTTTGGCCGCCGAGGCTCGCGCAATGGTCTTGCCGCCGGAGCTCGACCCGGCCGCCGGCCCGCCCGTGACGCGGGCCGTGGACAACGCAGGCCGCGAAGACCTGGCCTCGATCGTTTTCAGCCCCCCGCTCGGGGCCTGGCTGCTCGTCGGTCAGCCGGCAGGACAGGCCTTCGCCCTCTCGCGCGCCTTGCGCTCCGACTTCAGCGCCATCGCCCTGTTGGTGTTGATCGCCTCGCTCGGTGCCACCGCCTGGCTGGCCAAGCTGGTCAGCGCCCCGGTGCTGGCGCTGGCAGGCGCCATCGACCTCCTCAAGGACGGGGTCCTTTCCCACCGCCTCGAAGCCTCGTCTGCCGACGAGCTCGGCGCCGCTGCCCGGTCATTCAACGCCCTTGCCGAGGGACTGCAGCGAAAGACGCTCATCGCGTCGATCT
This sequence comes from Candidatus Wallbacteria bacterium, assembly GCA_016213845.1. Classification (GTDB taxonomy): domain Bacteria; phylum Muiribacteriota; class UBA6191; order JACPRK01; family JACPRK01; genus JACPRK01. Next base: position 57,924 of record JACQZN010000031.1, on the reverse strand, counting down.
GGCAGAAGCTCACGACCGGCCGGTGATGACGTGGGCCTCGCTCCGCACCCCGCCGCGCGCGTCCGGAATCCCCGGCGCGGCCTCTGGCTAGTTTCCGCCTACTACTTCCTCCAGAAGGCGACCGTCAACGTCCTCTTCATCTCCTCGCAGACGGTCTTCTTCCAGGCAGCCGGGGTCTGGGGCCTGCCGTACGTCTACACGGCCCTCAACGTGGTCTTCATCGCGCTCCAGGCCGCGCTGGTCCAGCGCCTCAAGGCACATTCGGCGGTCTACCTCAGCCTGGCCTCCTGGCTCTTCGCTGCCCTGCTCTGCGCGCGGGTCGCCGCCGGCGCCAGCGGAGGGCCAGCGGGTGCGACGCTCTTTCTCATGGCCGTGATGGTCTACGACCTCTTCTTCAACCAGTTTTTCGTCCACTACCTGAACGAGATCTTCCCGCTTCAGGAGGGCAAGCTCAACCTGCCCGTGGTCACGGCCGCCGGCAGCTTCGCCTTCATCCTGAGCGGCCTGGCGCTCAAGCTCTCGCTCAGCTTCGTCGGGCTCGCAGGCGTCACGACGGCGGCGCTGGCGCTTTTCCTGGCCTGCATCGCGCTCTTCGCTGCCGTGCGCCGGGAGTACGCAGCCTCCGAATCGCTGCCGCCGGCGGCGCCCGGCCCCGGCGACGTAACGACGCCAGAGCCTGGCGACGGCGAAACCGGGCCGCGCTCGGACATCGGCGAGCTGGGCCGGTTGCTGGTGGCAGCCGGATTCCTGGGGATGGCCGGCAAGTACTGGCTGGACTACCAGTACTCGCGCGCGATCACCCAGGCCTTTCCGGGCGAGCGTGAGCTGGCCAGCTTCATCGCCGTCTACACGTCGGTCACCGACCTGCTGGTTCTGGGTGTACAGATGACCGTGGCCGGCAGGGTGCTCTCGCGTCTCAGTCTGGCGGCGAGCCTCGCGCTGATGCCGGCGGCGGTCCTCGCCGGCTCAGGAGTGACGCTGGCCATCGGCTCGCCCATGGCTGTGCTGGCGACCCAGTTCCTGTTCACGCTGCTTTCGAAGACGGTTCACAACTCTGCCTCGGCGCTGATCCTGCCCGTGCTGCCGCGAGCGGTCCGGTTGCGGGCGATGTCGCTGGCCGGGATGGCGTCCTCGGCAGGGTGCCTGCTGGTCGGCCTTGCCCTCATCGCAGTGCAGAGCCGGTTGACCACGGCAGCCGCTTTCGGAGTAGCGCTCGTGCTGTTCGGCGCCCTGCTGGCCGTGATCTCGAGGATGGGACAGGCCACGTCACGGGCGCTGGTGGAAGCGCTGGACGCCGCATCTTTCGCGCGGCGGCACGAGGCTCTCGATTCCCTGGGGTTGCTCGACCCGGCCGAGCGCGAGCGGCAAGTCGGCAAGCTATTGCTCGCGAGCCAGGAGACTGAACGGGACCGCGGGCTCGAGGCGTGTCGGCAGCTCGGAGCGAGCGCACGGGTCCGTTTGCTTGCGGGCTTCGTAGAACGGGAGGCGGACCCGCGGCGGCTGGCCGTGGCGGCTCGGCTACTTGGAGAGGGGGCGCCCGGGGAAGGCCTCCACCGCAAGGTCAGGGAGATGCTGGCCGACGAAACGCTCGACGCTCGCGTTCGGGCCAATCTACTCGAAGCAGTCGGCGGCTCCTCCGAGGCCATCGGGGCTCTCGGCCTGGCCGCCGGGCTCGTAGACCATCCGCACCACCGAGTGGCCGCGGCGGCATGCGGCCTGCTCCTGCGCGTGGCGACTCGGCGCGAGTGGCTCGAGCGGGCGCTGGGCCGACTTGCCGGGATGCTGCGAGAGGGCGGCTCGCCCCACGCGCGCTCGGCGGCGCTGGTCACGCTCGGCGAATCGCGCAACGAGATCTTCCTGCCCGAGCTAGCCGCGGCCCTCGGGGATGAAGACGCAACGGTGACGGGCCACGCGCTCTCGGCCGTGGCCCGCCTGGACGATCCGGCCGTGGCACCGGCGTTGAGGAGATTCCTCGAGACCGGCCCCGAGCCCGCGCTCGCCGCGACCGCCGAACGGCATCTGGCCCGGGTTTCGAAGCTGGCGATCCACAGCGTCCGCCAGCTGCTGGACGCGCTCACGGAGGCCGAGCGGTTGCAGGCCGCCGGGTACGTGACACGGGCCCAGGATGACGCCAAGGCGCGTCTGTTCCTCAAGGCGTTGGCCTGGCCCGAGCCTGGGCTGCGACGGGCACTTTGCGAGCTGGTGGACGAGTGCGATGAGCCTGGGTGGTTGACGCTGCTGGAGCGGTCGGCGGCCAAATCGGCCGACGGTTCGCCGCTGGCGGTCGGCGAGCTGGCCTCGGAGCTGACCACGGGGGCCTGGATGGAGATGAGCGGGTGGGCCTCGCTCTGCTCCAAGCTCCTGCGGCATGGCCGGCGTGCCGAAGCCGAGCAACTGCTGACGGCAGCACTCGGGCGGCTCTGGGTGGAACGGGCGTGCCTGGAGCGTTCGGAGGCCGAGGGGATCGAACCTGTCTGGATTGAGCGGGCCCGGCGGCGCTGGGAGGAGCGCACTGAAACGGCGCTGGGCGTGGCGACCCTGGCCTGCGCGCGGCCCGCGAGTGCGCTCGAAGCGATCGGCCGGTTGGCGGGCAAGGACCGCTTTGCGGCATCTCTGGCGCAGGAGTACCTCGCCTCCGAGCTGCCTCGTGGCATCCACGAGCTGCTGGTGCCCCTGGCGCGAGGCGCGATCGACGGCGGTTTCGTGCAGGCGGCGGGCCGGTTCCTGGACGTCACCCGCCTCTCGGCGGCGCGCTCGATGGCGCTGCTGGGCCCGAGCCTTCATACTGAGGGCAAGGATCTCGATTCGTGAGCGTTCGTTGCCTGATAGCCGCGCTAGTGGCGGGAATCGCCGCGCTGGCCGCAGGCTGCACGGCTTCGACCCAGTCCCCGATCCGGATCGTCCATGAGGCGCGCCGGCCGCTCTGGTTCGGCACCTATCCTTTCCTGGAGCGAGCGGCACTCCTGGAGGCGCTCGGACCTTTGATGGAGCACCTGTCGCGCACCCTGGGCCGCACCGTGCGGGTGCGAGTTGCCTCCAGCTACAACGACCTCGACAGGGCAATCCGGCAGGGGCGCGTCGACGTCGGCTGGTTCACCCCCACCGGCGGAGAGATGCAGCGACTCTGCCGCCCGGCTTCTCCGGGCGGCCGCCCGCACCGGGGCGTAATCGTGGCCCGAAAGTCCGACGGGCCGATGACCCTGGCCAGTCTGGCGGGCAAGCGGTTCCTCTACGTCGACCGCTTCTCTCGCAGCGGCTACCTCTACCCGAACCGGCTGTTCTCGGCGCGCGGGATCGACCCGCTGCGGTACTTCGGCTCGATCGGTTTCGCCGGCAATCACGACCGCGTCCTGGAGCAGCTCTTGTCCGGTGCAGCGGACGCAGGGGCGGTTTCCGATACCCTGGAGCACGACCCGCGGCGCGCACAGGTCTTCGAATCCCGGATTGCCGTGATCGACCGCACGGACCCCATCCCGGACGATCCCATAGTCGTGCTTGCAACGCTCGACGAGCAGCTCAAGCGCGACCTGCGCGAAGCCCTGCTGGGCCTGTCCGCCACGGCCGGCGGGCGCCAGGCGCTGGGTCGGCTGACGGCCTCCCTGGGGGTCGAGCGCTTCGAGTGAGCCAGAGGATGCCGGTCACGCCGCCCACAAACTCACCTCGCCGGCTCCTGCTGGTCTGCTACGACCCGAAGGAGCTGGAAGCCCTTTTGTCTCACTTGGACGGAGCGGCCCAGCGACCGATCCCCCGCTCCCGGTTCCCCCTCACGGAGGGCGCGCTCGACGGCCTCCCCATCGCCGTGACTCGCATCCCGTTCGGCGACGACCCGGCGCTGCTCCAGACCGTCATGAGGGAGCTCCTCTCGGTCGCCGCCCCTCGCCGTGTCATCTCCCTCGGCACGGCCATGGCCTGCGCCTCGGACCTGGAGATCGGCGACATGGTCTGCAGTCGAGGGGCCCACCAGCGTGGCCGCGCCGTGCAGTTCGGCACGTGGCTGGAGGACGATCTGCTCCGGGCCGCGCCCCACGACCTGCGCATACGCCCAGGGCGCTCCGTCACGGCGCGCGCCTTCGTCTCCAGCTCTGCTGAGCGGGACGCCCACCTGGCCGGATGTCCCCAGGCCGACATCATCGAAATGGAGGACTTCCACGTCGCCTCTCTGGCCGCGGAGTTCGGCGCCGAGTTCGCCTCCGTCCGCTCCGTCACGGACAGGGGCGACTTCATCGACCACATGTCCAGGAGAGCCCTCGCAGCCGAGGCACTCGTCCGGCTGCTGCGGCGAACCCTGCGCCAGCAGCGAATGGCCAGCTCCCTCACCGTCGTCGACAACCCACCCACCCGCGAGCTCGGCTACCGCATCGTACTCTCCGCGGCGAGCAGCCCCGTGTCGCTCCCCGACGCAGTGCGATGGAGCCGACGCATCCTTTCGCTCTTTGGGCTTGCGGACGTTGTGCCAGACGGCGCCCGCATCGACCTCGCGCTCACGGCTCGTCCGCCAGCCCTGCCCGTGGGACTCGCGACCGCCTCCGGGCAGTCCAAGGCCACCGCTCGCGAAGGACTCTGGTCCCTCGTGCACGACCCGGTCACGCATCACACCCGGCTCGAGGTCTCCGAATCGGCTTTCCATGCTGGCTCCCTGGAACCGGTCGACACCCGCAAGCTCCTGCAGGAGCTGCCGGTCGAGCTGGTCGCGCTCGCCCCCGCCGAGGCGCGCGCTTACGCTTGGCCCGTGATCTCCTCGTTCCACATCCAGGGGCTGAACTCCATCTCTGCCGAACCCGAGGAAGGGCTGATGGCGGCAACGACCATCAGCGAATTTCGCGCCAATGGCCTCACGGTTAGGGATGCGGGCGAGGCGCGCTGCTGGATCTACCGCTCGGCCAACGCCAGCGCGGACTCGTACTTTCACCCGCCGTATCCGCTTCCCGCGCGCACGGTCGAGGACGTACCGCCAGGGACCTTCCTCATCGCGAGCGGACTGGGTCCGGCCATCGACCCCTCCGCGGCCGGCGGCGAATCGGCCAATCTTCTCTTGCTGGGCGACGAGCAGGGCGGACGGCTCATCCAGCTCCTCGACGACCTCTGCGCGGAGCGGTTCCGCCCCGACGACCTCTTCCGATACGACGGCCTCGCCGCCCGACTGGACGACTCCACCGTCGCGCTCTCACGCCTCGACCGCCGGCGGCTGCTCACCGGCCACGGATTGAACTCGCTGCGCTACGACCCCGCCGTGCTCCGGAGCATCTACAGTCAGGAGTACGACCGCTTCCTCGCAGACTACTTCTGCGCGGGCCGGCGTCCGGGCGCGCCGAAGGCCTCCCATCTGCTCATGACGAGCCGCGGCTGCGGCTACCACTGCAGCTTCTGCTGCTCCGGCGGTATGCAGCCTTTCGCTGCGCTCGACATCGACCTGCTCGTCGGAATGCTCGGCGAGATCGTCGAGATGGATCGGCCCGCGTCCGGCGAGTACGTCGACGTCTATCTCCTCGACTCCTACTTCAATCGCAATCCGGAGCGCATCGTCCAGCTCGCTGCGCGCCTCGAGACCGAAGGGCTGCTCGAGCCGTTCCAGTTCTTCGTCCGTCACAACGGCCTGCAAGCCTTCCTGCGCAGACGCTCCGAGGACGGCCTGCCGCCCGTCGTCAACGATCGCCTCGTGGCCGCGTATCGCACGCTCGGCGTCGGCGAGGTGGTCATGGGCGTCGACGCCTACACCGACGGTTCCATCCGCGCCCTGAAGACCAACTTCAACCAGCTCCTCCAGAAGGGCGAGTCCGCCCGCCCCGTCTACACCTTCTCGGACATCGCAGCAGTGCTCGCGGCGCTCGAATCCGCGGGCCTCGACAGCCGCTGCTTCCTTCTCGTCTACAATCCTTTCGCGGGTGACCTCGACCGCATCCGCACGTTCTACAACCTGATCCGGCTGGCCCTGGACGCACCGGGCTTCATGATCGATTCGTCGTCCTCGGACCGCGTCAACGAGCTGAAGCCATTCCCGGGGGCCCCGCTCACCTTGCTCGCAGAGCGCGTGCCCGGCCTGGTCCAGGGCGAGCGCTTCGACTACGAGACGCCCCTCGGACGGCTCGAAGACCTGCTCGATCTGGAGATGTTCGGCAGCCGGCGGCGCTCGCCGGAGTCGATGCGGCAATTCGCGGCCCGCGCCGCTGCCGCCCGGTTGCGGCTGGCCGCTCGGCTTTCGGATGGGTTTGCAGCCGCGGCAGCGCATGGCCCCGCCGAGGCCGAAGAGCTACGCGCCGCCACACACGCCTTCTGCCAGGAAGAGGCAGCAATCTCGCCCCGGCTTGTTGGCCTCGAGGACCCGGCATCCACTGCGGAGCTGGCCACCGCCGTGGACCGCCTCTCTGGCGCCAGCGGCCACGAGCCCGCCCCCGGGCTGCACGGCCACGAGCGCCTCTACCGCGCGATGCGTTCCTGGAACCTGGCCCGCAGAGCGTCGCCCGCAACGCGGCCCGGCAGCCCTACCCGATCGGAGCCCTCGGAATGAAGACTCGGACGCTGATCCCACTCCTGTTCGCCCTGGCGTCGTCACTCTGGGCCGCCGCGGCGCCGCGGACGCTCGACTTTCCGAAGCTGATCGCCGGGCAGCCGTGCCTCGAGGAAGTCGCCGCCGCCGCGCGCGCCAGCAACGTCACCTTCGGTGTCTACGGCGGCACCGTTCGTGACCTCTTTCTCGGCCAGCCGTTCACCGTGATCAGTGACTACGACCTCATCTTCGACACCTCCGAAAAGGGCTTCCCGGCCTTCCGGGAGGCCGTCTTCGCCATCGCGGCGCGCAACCGCGGCAAGATGCCGATCCCCGATTTTCACTTCAACCTCGACCCTGCGGTCCAGGAGACCGAGCGCCAGAAGCAGTTCCACACCGAGGGGATCACGGCCACGAAGCTGGGCGTGATGTCCGACGGAAGGGTCCTCGACCCTACGGGCGTCGGGGCCCAGGACCTTGCTCGCGGTCTGTTTCGGTTTCACTCCCCCCGCCCGCGGCCGTGGATCGATCTCCACAACATGGGAAGGTTCGTGCGCGACATGGTTCGCCTGCCCGGCTTCCGCGTCGCCCCCGCCACCCTGGAGCTCTTCCGTTCGTCTTTGGAGCGGCACGCAACTGCCGAGGGCGGCCGGACGCGCGCCGCAGTGGCCGCCTGCCGGAGGCTCGACCCGGCCTCCGGGCTCATCACTTTCCGGGCGCTCATCAAGCCGTTCCGCAAGGATGTCCGCTACCTGCACAACGGCCTCGACGACCGCTACACGGCGGCGTTTCCGGTCGACGTCTTCCTGTTCGATCTCTTCAAGTGCATCACCCAGGCCGCCGACATCACCGCCATGCGCACCGTGTTCCGCACCGTCGGCGTCGATCGATTTCTGCGCGCCGCGGGGCTCGGCCCGGAGGCCGACGTGCTGATGGACAAGGCGCGCGATCGCGAGGCGCTCTTCGCCGCCTTCCAGTTCCCCGGTCATCTGCCGCCCGAGCCCGCGCGCCGGTCGATCCTGGAGACCTGGGAGCGGACGCTCCGCAAGTACAACTACCGCACGCTCTTCGACATGCTCATCAGCGAGTTCCCCGCCGGCAGCGGGGAGGCGACAATCCTCCAGACGCGCCGCGACGACTTCTTGCGGGACTCGAGCTACAGGCTCCTCGACCCGGGAGACGAGTACGGCGAGGAGATCCTGGGATTCCTCGACACGGACTTCAACGTCTTCCGGCTCCCGCGCCAGAAGATCGAGCGAAGCATGGGTTGGTTTCTCGAGACGTACCTTCCCCGCGGGGGACGGACTGACGATCGGGTCCTGCGGCCTATCTCGGAGCGGCCGGCAGCCATCGCCTTCGCCGAGGTCGTACGGGGCTACGCGCCGGAAGTGCGGGCACTCGACCCGAGCTCGCCGCACTCCATGCGGGCTCTGCAGGCCTACCTGGAGCTCCAGGTGGGCCGGGAGCTGGTGCCGGCGTTCCTCGACCCGCGAGTGACGATAGCCTTCGTGGCCGGCTCCCGGGCGGTAGCGGCGGCGGCCGCGGCCTCGCGCGGTTTCACGCGCGCGCAGGAAGCGAACGCCTGCGGGCTCTCCAGGCGCCGGCGGACGCTCATTGCCTCGGCGCCCGGCCACGACAGGCTCTGCGTCGTCTTTTACGGCTACCACTCCGGGGAGCAGTTGCTGAACGAGCAGGCGCGATTCAAGTTTCTGGGCGTGCCGGCGAGGCGGGTGCTGGCAATGCGCGGGAGGGACGACGGCGGCTTCCCGGACCGGGCGGCGCTGGCGCGGGCGCTCGACCTGGGCGGACGAAATCCGAGCGTGCTCTTCGTGGGCTTCACGAACCCGCTGAAGCGGATGCTCGGCGGCGCCAGATCGCAGGCCGTGGGCGATCTGGCGATCACGCGCGGGAGGCTTCCGGACGGTCGGATGGCGCTGGCTCTCTCTGGGTTCGGCGCCAGCTACGGGTCGCTGCCGGCGAGGATTGCTACCTTTCTGGCCGAGCGGGGGCTGGAAACCGTCGTCTTCGTGGGTTCCGCCGGGGGGCTGGCCGGGCCGACGCGCCGCTTCCAGTGGATCGTGCCCAACCGCGTCACCCGGACCGGGCCTGATGCCGGTGAGCTGATCGCCTTCGAGAATCGCGCGGCGGCCGTGAAGCTGTCGGGCGCGGTGCCCGACGCGCTCCATGTGACCGTCCCGACGCCACTTGTCGAGACCCAGGACTGGGCGTGGCGTGCGAAAGCCGCGGGAATCGCCTCCGTCGATTGCGAGCTCTATCCCCTGGTGCGCGCCGCCCGAGCCTGCTCGCCGCCGCTGAACCTCTACGCCCTGCTGAACGTGACGGACTTCCCTCGAAGCCGAGGTGAGAAGGCGATGGGTCGAGGGGGTATCGACGCGGAGAACTCGCCCGAGCAGTACGAGGCGGTCACGAAGGCCCTGCGAGCGATCCTGCTCGATCTGGCGCGACGGGTTGGACCGGGGGCGGTCGCGAAAACTCCGATTTCGGCCGGTTTGAGTGCCAGGTGAGCGTCCGGCGGGAGCGCGATTGAACCCCCGGCCGGGCGGTGGCGTCTGTTGCGATGGGCCGCTGCCCATCACATGCCGCAAGCGGGAATCATAGGAGAGACTGCACCGGCTCTTCCGGTTCGCTCCGATGTTGCAAATCGGGGCAAGTCGAGTGGCCCCCATTTCCCCGAAATGGAAATGGGGGCCACTCGACTTGCCCCGATTGCCTGGGTCGAGCCTGGCGGCGCTAGCCGCTTGCCGCGCCTGCGTGCGGCGCTGGCGATTGCGATCGGCGCACTGGCTTTCTTCGCGGCCTGGCTGCATCCGTACGCCGTCGGGCGGTTGCTCCAGGAGCTGGGGCGTCCCGGACAGGCGCTCGATTGGCTCCGGCAGGCGCCGCCCTGGCTTCTCGAAGATGAGGAACTCAGGGAGCTCTCGCGGGACGCTGCGGACGCAGCCTCGGAGGTCCGACTGGAGGTCGATGGGGCCCTCGTGCGGTACGACCCGCGTCTCCATGACGAAGCCGGGGCGATCCGAGTGGCTAGTCACGCGGCCCGTGCGGCGCAGTGGGGCGCGCGCCGGCTCGGAAACGCCCCCGAGGCCGTTCCGGTAAGGCTGCCGATGTGGCGAAACGGGGCACTACTGGGTGCCTACGACCACGCCACGGTGAACCTCTCACCGCGCGGGGCGGTGGACCCGCGGGTCATTGCTCACGAGGTGGCCCACTTCAGCTGGTACCAAGCGCTTCTAGCGTTCCCTGCGTTTCCGGGCACCTCGCCGCTATGGCTGGAGGAGGGGATGGCGGAGCTGGCGGCGGCATGCGCGGGCGCCGCGCGAGGCACCGATCCTCTGTCCGGGCTGACTGTCGACCGCTCGCGATGGGCAGACCTGGACGGTCTGGATCGCCAGGTGAGGCTCGAGCACGACTATCTTCAAGCCGCGTGCCTCGTGGAGTACCTGGTGCGTTCACACGGCTGGGCACGAATGCGGGGGTTTCTTGCGGCCTCGCGGCATGGGGCTACGACCTGGACCGCCCTTGGACGAGGATTCGGCTGCTGGCCCGACGACCTGGTCGAGGCCTGGAGGCGAGATTTCCTGGCCCGGCGAACCGGGTCGCGGGATGCGCCGCGGGCCCGGGAAGCGGCCGTCTCGGCGCGGCAAGCCAAACCGGCGCCGGTCAGGATTGCGTCGTCGAGCGTGATGGATGGACAGCCGGCGGCCGGGGAAATGTCGAGGTTGCCTCCGCCACTCTGGGGCTGCGTGCTGGCGGCGGTGCTGGCGATATGCGCCGCGTGGGGAGCTCCGTACGGGGCGATTGCTCGGGTCGCCGCTCGCCGCAGGGCGTTGCTGACAGGGGTTGCATTGCTGACGGGCCTGGCGGGCGGACGTCTATTCTTTGGGATAGGGCTCGACTTGGCGGCTCCGGGAGGAGAGTTCGCCGGCGTGCACGTCTCGATTCACGGGCGTCACCGGCTCCTCTGGGTCCTGGATACCGCGCTCCTGGCCCTGGCGGCCGCCGCACTTCGCTCGCAATCAGTTGCGGCGGTTTGTTCGGGCCTCACTGCCGCAGGGCGAGGTCCGGGGTGGGCCGTGGGAGGGGCGGCCGCCGCTCTCGCCAGCTTGGGGGCGCTGGCATGCGGAGCGGCGCAGGGGTGCGGCTCGCGACCGCTCGAGCTCTGGACTGTCGCAGCCATGCTCTTGGCCTTCCCGAGGGCCTGGGCGGAGCTGACCCTGTTCGGCGGGCTTGCGGACAAGGGCTCCCTGAGGTTCCGATCGGTGTTCTGGCTGCCGATGGCGGTGTGTTACGCCATCTGGTGCCATGGGCCGGACGCGCCGCTCCTGGCGCTCGCCTTCCGGGCGGCGCTCCTGGGGCTGGCGGCCGGGTCCGGGGCTGGCCTGCTGTGGGGCTGGGACGTCGTGAGCGCGATCGTGCTCTGCCGGGAGGCGATGGCACCGGCCAAGCTCGGGCTCCTGCAGTGGGCGGGGAGCGGGGACTCTGGCTGGGGGGCCTGCGGCCTGGACGCCTGGCCGCCCGTCATGACAATCGCGCTCGCCGCACTGACGTACCGGGCGCTTCGGCGCTGGCAGTAGAGCGTAATGGCGAAGAAACTCGGGACGCAGCAAAAAAATGTCGTGTCTTTTTTTGTATAGTGTGTGAAAATAGCGGGCTGCATTTCTGGATCGGGTGCGACACGAAGTTCGCAATGCCGCGCACGAGCCGACTGATCGAGAACTGCAGCTCCGGCGGCGCCGGAGGACCACAGCCCCTGAATCGTGCAAACCCCACGTTCCCATGTTGACCAGGCCAGGAGTATGGCCGGAGGCATCCGATGAAGAGGTTTCTGTACGCTGTTTGTATCCTGGGACTGCTCGCGCCGCAGGCGTGGGGCCGTGAGATATCGATCGACGCCAAGGGCGGCAAGCCCAACGGAGTCGAGCTCACGCGCGATGATGTGAAAAACAAGGCGGGCGCGGCGTTGCGCTTCGAGGCTCATGTCTCGAACCTGATCGCCACCGACGTCAAGACCGAGCGCGGCGTTTTCACGCTGCTCTCGATTCCCGGGTTCCAGCACTCCGGCATCATTGGCGCCCCCGCTCTTCCGGTCATGAACCGCATTATCGAAGTGCCGCTCGGCGCCAAGATCGAGGTCTCCGTCGACAGCGCCACCCGCAAGACCCTGTCTCTCAAGGAGCTCGGCATCACGGCGCCCCTGATGCCCCGCCAGCCCCCGCAGCCCAAGAGCGGCCAGGCCGTTCCGTTCGCGTACGAGAAGCGCGCCTACCTCGCCAAGGGCTTCGCGGCCGAGGAGCCGGTCAGCTTCGAGGATCTCGGCATCCTGCGCGATCGCCGGCTCGTCCTGCTGAAGATTGCCCCCGTCGCCTACGATGCGGCTGCGGGCAACCTCGAGATTCGAAATGACATCCGCGTTCGCGTGGAGCTTCCGGGCGCCGACCTGGCCGCCACCGCAAAGCTGAAGGCGACCTACGGCTCGCCGCACTTCTCCTTCGTGTCCAAGAACGTCCTGACCCCTGCTTCCCTCTCGGCCCTCGAGGGCAAGAACGGATGCCGCCCCTCGGTTTACCTGATCATCTCGGATCGCAAGTTCGAGAAGGATCTGGAGCCGTTCATCGCGTGGAAGACCGCCAAGGGATTCCAGGTCATCACGGCTTACACCGACACGGTCGGGACCACCTCGGACGCCATCAAGTCCTACGTCCACGGTCTCTACAACAACGCCACGGCCGAGCAGGCCGCGCCGGACTTCGTGCTCTTCGTCGGCGACAACGAGCAGATTCCCGCCTTCAAGGGCAAGTCGGGCGGTCACATCACTGACCTCTACTTCGTCGCGGTCACCTCGGGCGATATCCTACCCGACATCCTCACGGGCCGCTTCTCCGCCACATCGAGCGACGAGCTGGTGCCGCAGATCGAGAAGACCCTCGAGTACGAGAAGTACGCCTTCGCCGACCCGTCCTTCCTGCAGTCGGCCGTCCTGGTTGCAGGCTGGGACTACAGCCACACCGTGGAGTGGGGCTGGCCGCAGATCAACTACGGCGCCAAGTACTACTTCAACGCCGAGCACGGGATGGGCGCCAGCAAGGGCTTCCTGGTCAGCTCCAGCGACCAGTACGAGACCGAGATCCGCAGCATGGTCAGCAACGGCGCTAACTTCGTCAACTACACGGCGCACGGCAGCGAGACCAGCTGGGCGGACCCGGCCTTCACGATCCCGCAGATTGGCGCGCTCAAGAACAAGGGCAAGTACCCGCTGGTCGTCGGCAATTGCTGTCTGACCAGCAGCTTCCAGGTCAGCACCTGCTTCGGCGAGGCCTGGCTGCGCGCCAAGGACAAGGGCGCCATTGGCTACATCGGCGGTTCCAACTCGACCTACTGGGACGAGGACCTCTGGTGGGGCAACGGGCACTATCCGGTCGTGCACCCGAATCCGCAGGGCACGCCTCCGAAGCCCGAGGACACGACGGCCGGCGCCTATGACGGCGTGATGGGCGGCACCGCCTGCTCCAACGCGGCCCTCAATGTCGCGGGCAACATGGCAATCGAGTCCTCGAACACTTCCCGGAAGCTCTACTACTGGGAGGTCTACCACCTCTTTGGCGACCCCTCCTTGATGGTCTACTGGGGCATCCCCAGCGACACGAACACCCAGCACCCCGCCGAGCTCAAGAAGGACGTCACGACGCTCGAAGTCCAGACGGCGCCGAAGGCTTGTGTAGGCGTCACCAAGGACGGTCAGCTGCTGGGCGCCGCGTGCGCCGATTCCGCCGGGCTTTGCGTGGTCACGCTGAAGCCCTCCGAGACGACCGGCACGGCCAACATCGTGGTGACCGGCCAGAATTGCAAGCCTTACACGGGCACGATCGCCATCATCGAGTGAGGCACCCGGGCGCCTGGGCGCCCCCCCGCTCGTAGCTTCGCGCCACGGGTTCTCGCAAGAGTCCCGTGGCGCTCTTCATTCCGCATCGCGAGCAATGATGGGGGTTCAGCGCAGGCGCAGCCGGCCAGGACGGCGGACGCCCCGGGCCTCGCTCTCGCCCTCGCCCGCCCGGCGCGTGAATCGGTGGGAGCCACAGCCGAAGATGGCGCAGCGGCCCAGGTACTGCCAGCAATCGGCGTGATGAGGAGTCTCGCAGGCCGCGCAGGTGACCGTGGCCCGTTCTAGCTGCTCTCCGCAGACGCGGCACCGCGAATCGGCAGGCACTTCGTCCCGGACGTCGATGTGCACGATCCCATCCGAGTCGACGCGGAAGATCTCCGTGATGCTGCCGCAGAGCACGTCCATCCGGTCCAGAACTTCTTCCAGCAAGCGGGCCGTGAGCCGTTCACCGCGAACGCTCTTGCGCAAGACGATGGCGCGCCCCCCGAGCGTGACGTCGACTCCCGGCACGTCGAATCCGTAATGAAGTGCCAGGATCGCCGCGCAAACCTGCGGATTGAAGACGTGCGCCACAGGCCGCCCCTCGCCGCTATAGACAGCGAAGCGCGCATCCAGCACGGCATCGCCAGCCTCCACGGGTCTCATCCAGGGAACCGCCCAGTCCCGTCCGCACCAGGCCGGGTGCAGCTCGAGCGACGGGAGGTCGTGCATCTCCTCCTCCTCTAGCCGGGAACGCGACACCAGTCCGACGCGGATAGTTCCTCGGGCGCCACGGTTCAGCGACAGCCACCTCACCCGATCGGCGTCGACCATGCGAACCCGCGGCAACGTGTCCGTGTAGTTGTCGCGAACCGTCTCTCCGCCCCGGGCCCGCGCCACGCTCTCCAGCGCCCGCCGCAGCCTCTCCACGGCCGCCGCCGACTGATAGGCGTTCACCGCCCGGCGAATTATGTCTCGGCCTGGAAAGCCCATTGCACAGCAACCCGCGCCCGCTTCCGCCTCCATTATGCCGGAAAGTACGGGCCACTCCGCAAATTGGGGCCACTCGACTTGCCCCGATAGCAAATCGGGGCAAGTCGAGTGGCCCCAGTTTCCCTGCCGGTTTCACCTTACGGTTTCTGCTCCCGGGTTCACCGGTCTCGGCTGCCCGAGCTCGGCTTACGATATCCGGTTCCCGGTCCCCGTTGCTTTCCTGTGACTGGGGGCGCAGCAGTGGTGGAAGGGGGCGTTGTATTCTGGTGCGTCGACCGCTCCGGGGACGGTGCGGCTCGGAGGGATGAGAAGATGCTGCGTTCGTTGTTTGTCTGCGCCCTGGCGGCCCACGTGGCGTGGGCGGCCAGTGGTCCCAAGGAGGCGATGGCCGTGATTCAGGTAAAGAGCTCTACGTTCAAGGATGGCGCTGCCATACCGGCCAAGCATGCGTACAAGGGCGAAGGCCAGAACGTGTCCCCCGAGATCGCCTGGGAGGGCGCCCCGCCGAAGACCGGCGAGTTCGCGCTCATTTGCGACGACCCGGACGCCCCGCGGCCGACTCCGTGGGTCCACTGGGTCGTCTACAACATTCCCGCCGGCACCGCGGCCATTCCCGAGGGCGGCCTGAAAGGCGTCCTCGAAGGGCGCAACGATTTCGGCGAGAAGGGCTGGGGCGGACCGATGCCCCCCAAGGGCCACGGAGTCCACCACTACCACTTCACCGTCTACGCGCTCGAAGGCAAGCATCCGATGGCACCCGGCCTCTCGAAGGACGAGCTGCTGGCCGCCATTCGCGATCGCGTCGTCGCCACCGGCAAGCTGATCGGCACCTACGAGCGTCGGTAAGGACCGGAAATAGGGGCAACTCGACCTGACCCATTTTCTCTCGTCCACGAGAGAAATTGGGTCAGGTCGAGTTGCCCCCAATTTCTCAGGACATCCGGTTGGCGACGGAGCGGGCCAGCTTCTCCTTGTACTCGGAGATGAGCTTCTCTTGCTCCCAGTCGGGGAAGCGGCTGTTCTGGAACTCGCGCTCGATGATGGGATCGAGCAGGCCCTTGGCGTGGAACTCGGCGAAGGCGTCGTCCAGGTGGGAGAGGTGCTTGGCGACAAACTCCTCGAAGCGGTCCTCCTCGAAGTACTCGCGCGCCAGCTTCAGCGCCCGCTCGAAGGCCTCGTCGGGCTTCTCGGAGAGCTCCATTCGCAGGAACTCCGCCTGGTTCAGATCGAATCGCATGCGCCGGTTGGTCACCAGGCAGTAGACGGTCCACTTGACCAGCGCCTTGATGACCCACGGGAAATGGACGTGCAGGGAGGAGATGGCCGAATCCGGGCACGCATTGGCGTAGTCGATCGGGTGGACGACGCCGTCCTTCACGAGCGCCTCATACGAGTTGTACTCCCACCGGAACACGGCGTTGATGATCTTCACCTCGCCGATGACGCGCCGGCGCTCGGAGTTGGAGAGCTTGACCGGCTCCTCGGAGTAGTGACGGTGGATCGGCTCCTCGGGGAGGAACTTCATCGGCCAGACCTGCGGTCCGATGCCCATGCAGCGGACGAACTCGTCGAAGTCGATGGCCTTCTGGGCGTGCATGATGCGGTCCTCGGAGTCGGCGTACTTCTCGTGGAACTGCTCCATGTTCTCGATGCGCGAAACCCCTGAGCCGCCGCCGCCGTCCTGACCGGGCTTCAGGTAGATCGGAAAGCCGCCGAGCTTCTCCGGGATCTCCTCGAAGTCGAAGTAGACGTTGTGGTTGGCGAACATCTCGGGCAGCGACTTGTCACGGTAGTGGCGCCAGCTCTTCATCTGCTCGTCGAACTTCTTCTGCGTCATGCGGGGCGAGATCCGGAGCTGGTTGGCGACGTACTCCTCGTCCTCGATGTACGTGTGCTGGGGGATCATGATGGTCTCGGGGACCTTGGAGCCCAGCCGCTCCAGGAAGACGAACGAGGCGTGCTTGTTGATGGCGGCGAAGGTCGACGGATGGTTGAGCACGTAGACTCCGTCGTAGAGAGCGTGCTGCACGTAGGCGCGCATGAACTTGTGCCAGTGCGTGGTCCGGTCGATGAAGAGGTCCCAGTCCTTCTTGATGTCGTGCCGGATGTTCACGGGCTCGACCTTGACCCGGTCCACCTCGAACCGGAAGGTCTCCCCCTTGTGCTTGATCGAGAGATTCAAGAACTCGAAAAAGCTCTTGAGCGTGCGCGGCATGCCAACTTCGAAGCTGGGGAGTAGACCGATTTTCTTCGTGACCACCATGTCCTCCGTCGGATAGGGCTCCGGATCGAGGGAGCGCGACTCGTCGGGAGCATGCTAACCGAAGAGTCGCTCCCGGGGAATGGTAGCGAGTGAGCCGTGGGCGATCCGGGCGCTCAGCCGGTGTTGCGCATGCCGGCTGCGACTCCGTTGATCGTCAGGAGCAGCGCCTCTTCCAGCCGGGCATCGGGGGCCTTTCGCACCCGGCGCAGAAACTCCGCCTGGAGAAGATTGAGCGGGTCGACGTAGGGATTCCGGACCTCGATGGATCGGCAGAGGCCCGGGTTGGCCTCGAGGAGCCGCTCGTGGCCGGCAAGCGCCAGCACCGCCCTGCGCGTGCGGTCGAACTGCTCGCGCAACTCGGCGCCGAAAGGCTGCAGGCCGGGTGGCACCAGCGCCTCTTCATAGCGCGCTGCGATGCCGGTATCCGCTTTCGCCAGAACCATCTCGACCAGGTCGAGCGTCGCCGAAAAGAACGGCCACTCGCGCACCATCTCGGCAAGCACCGGCCCGTGCCCCTGCTTGCGGGCAGCCTCGAATGCCTCGCCCAGTCCGAGCCAGGCCGGCAGCATCAACCGCACCTGCGTCCAGGCGAACACGAACGGGATCGCCCTCAGGGTCGCCATCAGCCCCGAGGACGGGCGGCGCTTGGCGGGCCGGCTGCCGATGCGCAAGCCAGGGATCTCGCGAATCGGGGTGGCGGCCTCGAAGTACGCCTCGAAATCCCGCCCCTCCCAGACCACCGACCGAAAGGCCTTCGACGCCGTATCGGAGAGCGAATCCATCAGCGCGCGCCAACCGGGCAGCGCCGCCCTGGGCGGCACGAGAGACGCCTCGGCGACCGCGGCCGTGTAGAGCTCCATCGTCTGGACGGCGATCTCCGGCAATCCGTAGCGGGCCTGGATGACCTCGCCCTGTTCGGTCACCCGCAGTGTGCCGTCGACCGAGCCGGGCGGCTGCGACAAGATTGCGGCGTGCGCGGGCCCTCCGCCTCGGTCCACGGTGCCGCCGCGGCCGTGGAAGAGCGTGGCGCGCAGACCATGACGGCGACAGGCGGCCACGACGTCTTCCTGGGCCCGGTAGAGTGCCCACGTCGCTGCAAGACGACCCACTTCCTTCGCCGAGTCCGAATACCCGATCATCACTTCCTGCCTGGCGCCGACGTGCTGGCGGTACCAGTCGATGTCGAGTAGCCGGTCGATCGTCTGGCCGGCACCCTGCAGCGCCTCGAGCGTCTCGAAGAGCGGCACCACGCGCAGCCGGTGGCGCACGCGCAGCTCCTTCTGCAACAGCTCAACAGCCAGCACGTCCGACGGCGCGCGCGCCATCGAAATGACGTAGGCGCCGAGCGACCCCTCCTGCTGAGCGGCGGCCATCGCAAACGTGCCGAGCACGTCCTTGACCTGCGGGTCGCATTCGAAGTCCGGCGGCAAGAGCGGGCGGCGGCTGGCGAGCTCCGCCACCAGGAACTCCAGCCGACGCTGTTCCGGCCACTCGCAGTAGGAGCCGAGCCCCAGAAACCGCGTGACGGCGTCCAGGGTCCGGGAGTGGCGGTCGGCCTCCTGACGCAAATCGACACGCACCAGCGTCACGCCGAAACAGGCCAGCCGCCGCAACAGATCCAGCAGGCGCCCGCCGGCCACGTGTCCGGCCCCCACGGCGCAGAGCGAACGGTAGGCGAGCTCGAGCGGCTCCCAGAGCTCTTCGGCCCGCTCGAGCGGCAGAGCGCCCTCGGACTGGCCACCCGCGAGCAGGTCCTCGATCCGCCGCTTCGTGGCGGACAGCTTCTCCGTCAGCGGGCGCAAGAGCTCCCGGTACGGCTCCCAGACACCGCCCACCCGCTCGCGCACACGCGCGTCACAGCGCGTCATCGACAGCTCCCAGCGCAGCGGCTCGAGCTCGCGCAGGTACAGATCGGCGGCCATCCAGCGATTCAGCAGGCAGACTTCGCGAGTCACGGCCGGCGTCACGTTGGGGTTCCCGTCCCGGTCGCCTCCCATCCAGCTGCCGAACCGCATCGGGGCGGCATCTAACGGCAGCCCCTCCCCCGTGTGACGCGCTAGCGCCCGGTCCAGCTGGCGGGCGTACGCAGGCACGGCGTCCCAGAGGGTCTGCTCGAAGACCACGAGCCCGCTGCGTGCCTCGTCCACGGGCGTCGGCGCCAAGCGGCGGATCTCATCGGTCAACCAGATCGCCTCGATCTCGCGCCTCAGGCAAGCTTCCGTCTCTGCTGTCTCCTGGGCCGTCAGCTCCCCCCGGTCGCGCCGTGCCAGCGCCTGGGCGATCCGGAAGTGCTTCTGCAGGACGGTGCGGCGGGCGACCTCCGTTGGGTGGGCCGTAAAGACCATCTCGACCTGCTGCGTGCAGATCGCCTCGCGCAGCCGCTCGGGCGCCACGCCCTGGCGGATCAGCCGCGTCATCGTTTCTTCCACGCTTCCGCGCGGAGCCTCGGGGTCCACTGCCTGCCGCTCGGACCGCACGCGGTGGTGCTGCTCCGCGATGTTGGCCAGGGCAAGGAAATGGGCGAACGCCCGCGCAACCGGCACGGCCTCTTCGACCGGCAGGCCGGCCAGTAGCGCCAGGAGCGCCTGCGCATCCGCGGGACTTCCTGCCCGCGCGCCCTTCGCCAGAGCTCGGACCCGCTCGACATTGCCGTAGAGATGCTCGCCCCCGTGAGCGCGAAGCGTCTCGCCCAGCAGGCTGCCGAGCAACCGAACATCGTCCCTGAGCGGTGCCTCGAAGTCGTCGGTCATGACGAAGCGCCAGGATAGCGCAACCCGACCCGCGGCGTGCGAGGCTCGCATTTCGCACCCGCAAGGCGTCAACCTGAAGGCATGCAGATCGATTCCGACTTCAAGCGCCACTGGCGGCTCGACCCCGCGATCCGCTTCCTCAACCACGGCTCTTTCGGCGCCACGCCCGTCGCCGTCCTGGAGCGCCAGCGGGAGCTGGCGGACCGAATGGAGGCCGAGCCCGTCCGGTTCTTCGTGCGCGAGCTGGAGGAGATGATGGACGACGCCAGGCGGCGCGTCGCGGCTTTCGTCGGCGCTCCGGCCGAGGAGCTGGCCTTCGTGCCGAACGCGACTACCGGAGTGAACGCTGTGCTGCGCTCGCTTTCCTTCGAGCCGGGAGACGAGCTGCTGACAACGAGCCACGAGTACAAGGCCTGCGCCAACGCTCTCGGCTTCGTAGCCGAGCGCTCGGGGGCGGCGGTGGTGGTCGCGAACGTGCCGTTTCCGCTCGGCTCGCCGGACGAGATAGTCCGGGCCGTGCTGGCCCGCGTCACGCCCAGGACCCGGCTGGCGTTGCTGGACCACGTGACGAGCCAGACCGGACTGATCTGGCCCATCACGCATCTTGTGGCCGAGCTCGAGCGGCGCGGTATCGACACACTCGTGGACGGGGCTCACGCGCCCGGAATGGTACCTCTCAACATCGCAGAGATCGGAGCGGCCTACTACACCGCCAACTGCCACAAGTGGCTCTGCGCCCCGAAGGGCGCCGCAATCCTCCGCGTCCGGCCCGACCGCCGCGAGCGCATCCGGCCCCTGGCGATCAGCCACGGCGCAACGTGGCCGCTCGGAGGTCGCACCCGGTACCGGCTGGAGTTCGACTGGACCGGCACGTGCGATCCGACGGCATACCTCTGCGTGCCGGTGGCCATCGACGCGCTCGGCGCCATGTTTCCGGGCGGCTGGCCCGCCCTGATGGAACGGAACCGCCAGGGAGCGCTGGCAGGCCGCCGGAAGCTCTGCGAGGCGCTAGGAATTCCCATCCCGTCCCCCGATTCCATGATTGGCTCTCTTGCCAGCGTGCCGATTCCGGACGGCTCTGGCGAGCTCCCGACCTCTCCGCTCTATACCGATCCCCTGCAGGACGCGCTCCTTTTCCGGCACGGGATCGAGGTTCCCGTCGTGCCGTGGCCGACCATCCCCAGACGCCTGCTGCGGATCTCCTGCCAGCTCTACAACGTGCCCGAGGATTACGACGCCCTGGCCGGCGCCCTGGTGGAGGAGCTGCGGGCGAAGTGACACGCTAGCCATGAGCCCGACCGTGGCCGCTGCCCGGCCCGCTCAGCTCGCGGCGTCCCCGGCGACGGCCTCCAAGGGAGCGCCCGAGGCTATCATCAGAGCCAATAGAGTTTTCGAGTCTGCAATCTCGCCGGCGCGCGCAAGCCGGAGGGCCTCGGGCAAGCTCGCCGTGACGACCTCGATATCCTCGTTCGGCTCGGGCCGGGCCGTGCCGGCGATCAACCCCCGGGCCTCGTAGAGGTGCATGCGCTCGGAGAGTTTGCCGCAGGAGGGATAGAACACGGTCAGAGGCCGCCACGCAGAAGCCGTGAAGCCGGTTTCCTCCACGAGCTCGCGCCGGGCCGTCTCCAAAGCCGACTCGCCCGGTTCCAGGTGACCGGCGGGCAGCTCGATCAGCGCTCGGCCTATGGCCGGCCTGAGTTGCCGGACCAGGACTAGCTGCCCATCGTCCAACCAGGCGATGACGCCCACGGCGTCGGCGACGCTGAGGAAGTCGTGGGGGCGCAACTGGCCGTCGCGGCAGGTGACATGCGCGCGCACGAGCGTGCAGCGGCTACCCCGGAAGAGCACCTCTTCGCGCTCGACTCGCGCCATTCGGCTAGGCGAGCCAGTCGGTATGGACGAAGCCGCCGCCCGGCTTGTCGACCCGCTCATACGTGTGGGCTCCGAAGGCATCGCGCTGGGCCTGCGTCAGGTTTTGCGGGAGCCGCTCCGTTCGGTAGCTGTCGAAGTAGGCGAGGCTGGCCGCCATCGCGGGCGCCGGAATGCCAAGGTCGGTGGCCGCGGCAAGCGCCCTTCGCCAGCCGGCCGAGGCAGTCGAGAGGGTCGCGGCGACCTCCTCGTCGACGATCAGATTGGCGATTCGCGGATTGCGTTCGAAGGCGCGCATCAGCACATCCAGCAGGCGGGCGCGGATGATGCATCCCCCCCGCCAGATGCGAGCAGTCTCGCCGAGCGGCGTCTCCCAGCCGTAGCGCGCGCTGCCCGCGGCAATCAGTGCCATTCCCTGGGCATAGCAACAGATCTTCGACGCAAGGAGCGCGTCGCGGACCGACTCGACCAGCCGGGCGGAATCCTGCGCGGCAAGGCGCGCGGGCCCCGGGAGGACGACAGAGGCCGCCGCGCGCTCGTCCTTGAGGCTGGAGAGCACGCGCGCGTCGACCGCGGCTGAGATGCTCGGCACGGAGATCCCCATATCGAGCGCTGCCTGGACGG
The DNA here is from genome assembly GCA_016213845.1 of Candidatus Wallbacteria bacterium. Taxonomy (GTDB): domain Bacteria; phylum Muiribacteriota; class UBA6191; order JACPRK01; family JACPRK01; genus JACPRK01. The sequence continues at coordinate 36,061 of JACQZN010000031.1, read as the reverse complement.
TCCACTTGCCGGTCCCCTTCTGGCCGGCCCGGTCCTGGACCAGCTCCACCAGCGGACGCTTCGTCTCGGGGTCCTGGACTCGGAAGACCTTCGCGGTCAATTCGACCAGAAAGCTCGCCAGCGGACCTTCATTCCAAGTCGTGAAGAGCTCGGCAAGCTGGGCGGCAGAGAGACCCGCGCCGCGCGAGAGCAGGTCGTACGCTTCGGCCAGCAGCTGCATGTCCGCGTACTCGATGCCGTTGTGGACCATCTTGACGAAGTGCCCCGCGCCATCGGAACCCATCCGCGCCACGCACGGGCCGGCATCCGTGCGCGCAGCGATCGCCTCCAGCACCGGCCGCATCCGCTCCCACGCCTCCGGGGTACAACCCGGCATCAACGACGGGCCGTGCCGCGCGCCTTCCTCGCCACCGGATACACCGCATCCGACGAATCCTAAATTTGCCGCGCGCAACTCCTTCTCGCGACGCTGGGTGTCCAGGTACCACGAGTTCCCGCCGTCCATCACGAAGTCCCCCGGATCGAGCAGCGGGATCAGATTGCGCAGAGTCGCGTCGACCGGCGCGCCGGCCGTGATCATCACCAGAATGCGGCGCGGTCGCTCCAGTGCGGCCACGAATTCGGTGAGCGTGGATGTGCCTCGCAGCGCCTTCCCGGGATTCTCGAGCACGAACTTCTCCGTCCAGCTCGTCTCCAGGTTCCAGGCCGCGACGCTGAACCCGTGCTCCTCGATGTTCAGGGCCAGGTTGCGTCCCATCACTCCAAGACCGATGACGCCGAAGGCATATGTTGTGTTCATAGGCAGCAGGCTACGGGCCAAACAGGATCGGGATCTTCTGGAACATCTCTCGACCGGCTCAGGCTGAACGGAAACGGGCCGCCAGCAAGCGCAAGGATAGCATGCGGGCCCGCAGGCGTTATCATCTCGGCAACCGCGCAATGCTGAGACTCCTCCATACGTCCGACTGGCACCTGGGCCATACGCTCCACAACATCCCCAGGGACTTCGAGCACGAGCTCTTCCTCGACTGGCTCCTCGCCACCCTGGATTCCGAGCGGGTCGACGCGCTCGTGGTCGCTGGCGATCTCTTCGACTCCGCCAACCCGACCGCCGCGGCACAGGCCCAGTGGTACAGATTCGTCGCGCGGGCGCGCGGCCGCATGCCTGGGCTGAACCTGGTCTTCATCGGCGGCAACCACGATTCGGCATCGCGCCTCGACGCGCCCAGGCCGGTCTTCGACGCGCTCGGCGTCCGGGTCGTCGGCGGGCTGCCCCGCACCCCTGACGGCCAGCTCGATTGTGGCCGCCTCCTGGTCCCGCTCCACGACGCAGCCGGCCGCCTGGCCGCGTGGCTAGCGGCCGTCCCGTTCCTGCGGCCGGTCGACCTGCCACGCGTCGCCGACGCCGCCACCGACGCCGACCCGCTCATCGACGGCGTGCGCGCGCTCTACGCCTCGGTGCTCGACTGCGCCCGCTCCCGGCTGGCGAAGGGCGTGGCACTCCTGGCCGCCGGCCACTGTTACATGGTCGGCACCGCCCTCTCCGAGCAGAGCGAGCGCAAGATCCTCGGAGGCAACCAACACGCTCTTCCCTCCGACATCTTCCCGGCCGACGTCACGTACGCAGCGCTGGGGCACCTCCACCTGGCACAGTCTGTCGGCGACCGGGAGAACGTCCGCTACAGCGGCTCGCCGCTGCCGCTGTCGCTAGCGGAGGCCCGCTACCGGCACCAGGTCGTTCTGGTGGAGCTCGACGGCGATCGCGCGAGCAGTATCCGCCCCATCGAGGTGCCCCGCGCCGTGCAGATCCTGCGAGTTCCGGCGACCGGCGCCCTCCCCCCGGATGCGCTCCTCGCGGCGCTCGAGGCACTGCCCGCGCGCGACGACACGATCCCCGAATCCGCGCGCCCCTACCTGGGAGCCACGGTGCTTCTGGATCGGCCCGATCCCGGGCTGAAGCTGCGGGTGGAGCGCGCGCTGGAAGCCAGGCTTCCACGCCTGCTGAAGCTGAGTGTCGAGTACCAGGGCGCGGGGCTGGCCCTCCCGGAGGCCGTCCGCGCCACGACGCTGGCAGAGCTCACGCCCGAAGAGGTCTTCCGCAAGGCCCATGAGCGGCGATTCGCCACGGCCCCCTCCGACACGCTGCTGGCCGCGTTCCACGAGCTCGTCGACGCCACGATGCAGTCGGAGGGTCAATGAAGATCCTGGCCATCTCGGGGGAGAACATCGCCAGTCTGGCAGGTCCCTTCGAGGTCGACCTCGAAGCCCCTCCCCTCAACGGTTCGGGGCTCTTCGCCATCACGGGCCGGACCGGCGCCGGCAAGTCCTCGCTTCTCGACGCGCTCTGCCTGGCGCTCTTCGACCGCACGCCGCGCCTGGCCAGCCACGTAGGCATCACGCTGGCACCTCCGCCCGACGACGAGTTGCGCACCTCCGATCCCAGGACTCTGCTGCGCCGCGGGTGCTCTGGGGCAACGGCTGCGGTCCGCTTCCGCGGCTCCGACGGCAGGCTGTACGTCTCCACCTGGACCGTGCGACGGGCCCGGGGGCGCGCCGAGGGGCGTCTTCAGGAGACCCAGCTTGCGCTCACCGACGCCCAGAGCGGGGCGATCCTCGGCCGCACGAAGAAGGACACTCTCGCCGCCATAGAGGAGCGGCTCGGCCTCTCCTTCGATCAGTTTCGCAGGTCCGTGCTCCTGGCCCAGGGAGAGTTCGCCGCCTTCCTGCATGCGGACCAGAAGCAGCGCGCCGAGCTCCTGGAGCGCATCACGGGAACCGCAATCTTCGGCGAGCTCTCCATCGCCGCGCACCGCCGGGCCTCGGAGGAGCAAAAGGTCCTGACGGACCTTTCGGAGCATCTGGGTCGCCTCGAGCTCCTCCTCCCCGAACGGCGAGCCGCCCTGGAGACCGAGGCCGCGCGCCTGAAGGCGGCCCTCGATAATGCCGAGATGGACGCGAGGCAGGCCGAGAGCGCTCTGCAATGGCTGCGTGAGCTGGAGAAGTTGGCCGCTCGCGAGGCCGATGGCAGCGCCCAGCTCCTGGAGGCGACCCGAAGGCTGGAAGCGGCTGCGCCACTGCGCGCCGAGCTGCTCCTGACTTCGGCAGCGGAACCCCTCAGACCGCTCTTCGACGCCGCCCTTGCCGCTCGCGCCGAGGCTTCACGCCTGGCCGCGGACGCCGCTGCGGCCAGCTCCGAGGCAGCCGCGGCGGCCGCACTGGCCAGCGCTGCGGAGCGCCAGCATCTCGAGGCGACCCAAGCTCGAGCGGACGCGGAGCGAGCCGCCGAGAGCGCGTTGCCGGCGCTCGGACGAGCCCGGGAGCTGGACCATAGCCTGGCACTTCTGGACCGGCAGCTAGGAGAGCGAACCGCCAGCCTCGAGGCCGGTGAAGCCCGGGCCGCCGAGCTGCAGGGAGCTATCGGCGCCGCCACCGCGGAGCTGGCCGCTTGCGACCAGGAGCTGCAACTCACCGAATCGTGGCTCACCGAGCACGCTAGCTTCCAGGCATTCGAGCGTCAGCTGCCCCAGTGGTCTGTGCAGGTCGAGCAGTTCGAACGCTCCCAGCAGGCGCTCCTATCCGGCCGGCTTCGACTGGCGGACCTCCAGACGGCCCATGCCCGCGCCACCGTGGCCGAAGCTGCCGCAGCCCACACACTGGACTCGGCACAGTCCCGGCGCAAGACCGCTCAGGCGACTCGCGACCGAGCCCAAGCCCTCGCCGCAGCCGTCGACCGCGTACGGCTCAGAGACGACCGCTCTGCCCTGGAGCAACGGCGCCGAACGGCCGGCGACCTCGCGGCGCTGCATGTCCGCTGGAACGCCGCGCGGAAGTCCGAAGACGACCGCGAGCAAGCGCGCGACGCCGAGCTCGCTGGCAGGGAGGCCGCCGACAGCGAGGCAGAGACTTGCTCCGCGGAGCTTGCCCGCCAGGAGCCCGAGCTGGCCTCCGCGCGCGCGCGCTTGGAGCTGGCGAAGGCAGCTCGCAAGCTCCAATCCCGACGCTCGGAGCTGGAGCCTGGGCAGCCATGCCCGCTCTGTGGATCGCTCGACCATCCCTGGGCCCTGACGGCAGCGCCTGCCGAGCTGGAGCTCCGGGTCGTGTCTGCCCGGGTCCTCGAGCTCGAGAGGGCGCGCGAGGAACTTCTGAAGCGCGAGGCCGGCGCCCGCCAGCGCTCCGCCTCGTGCCGGGAGGCCGCCTCGCGCGAAGTCGAAGCGTTGGCATCGGCCAGAGCCGAGAGGGTGCGCTGCGAGTCGGCCTGGTCCGAGGCTCGCCGCCTGAGCGGGTATGCGGAGCTCCCAGAGACGCTGGGCTCCGAGGAGATCGCCTCCGCGCTCGCTCAGCTGGCCATGGAAGTCGAAAGCTCCTTCGAGTCCCTTCGCAGCCGCGAGGAGGCCGCCGAGGCTGCCGTAGGTTCAGCTGCGGCCGCGGCCGCGGCGCTGGAGGACGAGCGGCAGCGGGAAGAGATCGGCCGCCAGGAGCTCGACGCGGCGCGCTCCCGGACCTACGAAGCAGCAGCCAAGCTGCTCGAGTTGGAGCGGGAGTGTGAGCGGGCGGCTGCCCGGGAGGCTGCAGCGCGCGCGCTGCTCGAGCCGATGCTCGCCGCGGGGGGGGCCGACGCGGGCCTGGGTGAAGGCGACGCGCGCCGGTTGCTCGAGCGCGCCGCTCGTGCCGCGGGCGACTGGGCTGACTGGTGCCGCCGAAGGACCGAAGCGGCATCGGAGCGTGAGCGCCGCCGGGTCGCGTTGGAGGCGGACATGCAAGAGGCGACCTCCCTCGCGGGCGCGCTCGGGCAGCTGCGGGGCCAGCTCGCGCAGACGCGTGCGGAGCATCAGGAGCTGACCGCCGAACGGGCGACACTGCTCGCCGGCCGCGCGACGGAGGAGTTCGAGGCCGAGCTCCGCGCTGTGCGCACCGCCCGGCAGGATGCCGTCGACAAGACGCGTCAAGAAGCCGAGCGGCTCAGGACCTTGGCAGCCGTCGCAGAGTCCGCTCGCGACGAAACACGCCGCCGCCACGAAGTTTCCATGCGGGCCCTCTCCTGCTGCGAGGAAGCTCTCGGTCACGGACTGAGTGTTGCGAGGATGGACCGCGCCCGGGCCGAGGAGCTGCTGGCGCGCCCCCGGCAGTGGACGGCGGATCGTGAAAGAGAGCTAGCCGAGCTCGAGACCTCCGTCAGCGCGGCCCAGGCCGTACTGGACGAACGCCGGCAGTCCCGGGAACGCCACGCCGGGAGCGCGACTGGCTCCACCGACGCCCGGGCGCTCCAGGAGGCTGTCGCCGCGGCCGCTCTGAGAGTCACCGCAGCCCGCGACTCGTACTACGCCGTCATGAGCGAGCTCACCCGGGACGATCGCAGCCGTGAGTCGGCCGCTTCCGTCGCTCCTCGCCTGGACGCGCAGCGGGAGCGTGCGGCCACCTGGTCCGCGCTGGACGACGTCATCGGGTCTGCCGACGGCACGCTGCTGCGCTCGTTCGCCCAGAGCCTGACGCTCGACGTCCTTGTTGCCCATGCGAACCGCCATCTGGAGGAGCTGGCCCGCCGCTACCGGCTGCTGCGGGTCCCCAAGCGAAATCTGGACCTCCAGGTGGTCGACCTCGAGATGGGCGACGAGGTGCGAGGCGTCCACAGCTTGAGCGGGGGTGAGAGCTTCCTCGTCTCGCTGGCGCTGGCACTGGGGTTGGCGTCGCTCAGCGCGCGCGACGTCTCGGTCGAGTCGCTCTTCATCGACGAGGGCTTCGGAAGTCTGGACCAGGAGACCCTGGAGGTCGCGCTCTCGACGCTCGACTCGCTGCAGGCCTCCGGCCGCCAGGTCGGCCTGATCAGCCACGTGCCCGGGCTGGCAGAGCGCATCGGCGCCCAGGTCCGCATCGTCCCACGCGGCAACGGCCGTAGCGCCGTCGAAATTGTCAGCGGCTGACCCGGGGCACCCTGTCCATTGCCCCGCGGGACCGGCCGCGGTAGGATCGGCCGGGAGGCTGCCACATGGACTTCTTGTCGAACCTGCTCCGGACCACCCTGGATGCGCTTGCGCTCTTCGGCCGCACGGCGCACGTCATACTGCCAGTGTCCGTCGCCATCCACTGGGCGCTCTTCTACCTCTTCATCCACTACCCGACCGATCCGATCAGCTTCTCCTGGACCGTGGCCTTCATCCTGGCGATCTATCCCTTCCGGGTCTCGCTCGTCTACTCCATCCTGGACAGCGCCGCGAAGGGGCGAGGCTTTCTCGAGGGCCTGGCCGACGGCTGGACCGCGGACGCCCTCCTGGCCCAGTTCCTCAACAACTTCCTCTGGTGGGGCTACACGCCGCTCGTGTTCCTGCTGCTGAACCCCTTCCTGCCGGAGAACCCGGAGCTGGCGACGCACCTGGTGATGCTGCTCCTGGCAATCTCCTGCGTCCCCACGGCGTTCGTCGACTGCGCCGCCCTCTTCGAGCGCGCCTCCTTCGGCGCTGCCTGCCGCGCTTCCTGGACCCTGACCGCGGCCCGGCCGCTCTGCGCCCTCTTCGCCTACCTGATCTTCTGGGAAGGTCTCAACTACATCCCGGAGCACGTCGAGGCCTGGCTCCGCCGCTTCATCGAGGACGACAAGCTGCGCGCAACCGCCACGCTGACCCTCACGCTATCGCCTCTCTACGCCTTCGTCTGGACGCACGTCTTCACCTGCTGGCGTAGCGAGCGCCGCGACTGACGCCCCCTGCTCGATTCTGGATTCTCCCTGTCAATCCATCGTCGAGCTGCGAATCCGGGTCTCTTCCAGCGACTGGATCTTGAGCTTGTTGTCCATGACGTGGAACCGCACGATCAGCTTGCGGCGCCGTATGCCGCCGCCTTCCGGCGGAGCGTTGTCCGAAACCTCCAGCTCCACGTGACAGTCTCCTGAATTCGGGTCCGGCTTGTTCGGATTGCGGAAGATGTGTTGCGGCCACGGTGCCGGATCCATCGCTCCGTTTCCGTTCGTGGGCGCGTCGAAAACGCGCCACGTGTCCGCTGGATTCAGCTCGGGCCGCGAAGAGTCGTTGTCGCGCGCCGGCGTGACGGCCAGCTTGGCCGTCGTGATCCCCCAGCCACCGCTGGCCACGTCCGGCTTCATCCAGTTGATGTTGTCGCGCGCGAACACGTCGAAGACAAGAGGAGTGTCTTCATCCACCCAGTAGCCATAGAGCGGTCCGGCCGGCAGCGAGGCCGCGTACTCCTCCGGACGGAACACGGGCGGGTCCCCCGCCAGGTCGTCGACCTGCTTCTGGTAGCCGGCCGAATCGCCGCCGTAGACCTCGCTGAAGTCCCAGTCCGAGGTGTCCGACCACGGCTTCTGCGCGGCGTCGGTCGTCTCCTTGTTGCTGTTGGTCTGCTGACCTTCCCGCGCCTTCTGCCACCGCATGTCGCCGGCATAGGCATTTCCGAACAGCACCTTGCGGTCGTACTTGGTGTCGGTGACGCGCAGGTAGACCACCGGTCGGTCGTTGTCGTAGACGTCGATGAAGCCGTACTGTCCCAGCCGGTCGACCGCGCAGGTGGCGGGCGGATGCTCCGCCGGGAAGTTGAACGCCGGCTGCTTGCGATCGGTCTGGACGGGCGCGCCGTCCTTGTCGAGGACCAGCTGCGCAGGGTCCGTCACGTCGCTTGCCGCCACGGGATGCTCGGCCGCCGCGCCTGAGCTGGCCGCCGCCACTTCGGGGAGCTGCGCGGCGGATGGCGACTGGTTCGTACCCGAGCCGTCGCGGACAGCGGCGAAGAACTTCAGGCGATTGCCGGTCTGCCAGTCGTGGGAAGTCGTTGCGAAATGCCATCCCATCGGCTCGTCGAAGACCGAGATCGGCACCGAGTAGGTCGCCACGGAGTAGGTGGCGTCAGCGTCCTTGCCGTTGGACGCCAGGGTCACCTTGGAACCGTCGGCGCGGTACGTGTCGACCGTGGGCAAGATGCCGCCGGTGACGGCCTTGGCCCAGACCATCTTCGGTGTGATGGCCAGGTCCGTCGGCAGCATCCCTTCGGGGCGAGCGCCGAAATCGTAGATCTGCAGGGCATAGTAGAGGTCGAGTCCGAGCTTGGCGGGGTCGAAGGCCGCGCCCTGCACGGCCCCTTGTCCGATGCCGCGGCCCGCGAACGGATTGTTGTCGATCACCTGGACTGTGACGGCCGTGGGCCCGGTCAAAGTAGCCGAGGCCTCCTGCAGCGTCTCACCCGTGGTGCCGACCAGCCGCCGCGGAGACAGATGGACATGGGTCGGCGGCGTGCTGTCGGTCACGGCCACCAGAAGTGAGGCGACGCGGCTCTCGGCCGACAGCCCCTGAGTGCTGCGAGCCAGTCTGCCGAAGACAGCGATGGAGCCGCCGCGCTCGTTCGGATCGTCTGTGGCCTTGACCCACTTCTTCTCCGTCACCGGGTTGCCCTGGGCGTCTTTCACGACGTTTCCGTTGGCGTCCTTGACCTCGACGTCGATCTCCTCGAAGAGCTCCTCTTTGTAGTCCCAGACGATGTTCTGCAAAAGGAAGATCAGCGCGCTACCGACGATGACATGGTAGGCGAGCGGGTCGGAGGGGACCTTGTAGGTGAAGACGTAGTCGCCCGTGCGGACGCGCTGGTCGTTGGCGGGCGGGTTCTCGTCGTAGGCGACGTTGGCGCCGATGTTGTCGACGTCCATGTGGTACTCGTTGCTGTAGCTCTCGAGGTTCCAGACTCCTTGCGGCTTGTAGCGGGCCTCGGTGACGACCCACTTGGTGTTGGGCCTGGGGCCGTCCTTGGCCATCTCGACGCCGTTGTTGAACTCCTTGGTCCTGGGGAAGCGGGGGCTCTTGAGGGTGTTGTCGAAGGGGGCGTTGTCGAACTTGAGCTCGGCGTCGTTCCAGATGTACTCGTCGTTGCCGCCATTCAACGTGTACTCGCCGTCCTTGACGAAGCCGCCGATGTCGACGGCGGCCAGCGGGTCCTCGAAGCTGCGGCCAGAGCGCGAGATCATCTCGCCCAGCTTGAAGCTGAGCTTGCCGCCGGCGATGACGTCGAAGTAGTAGTGGACGGGCAGCAGGAACTCGCCCTCGTCGCTGAACTTGAGCATCTCGGCCTGGGCGACGCTCTTGAAGGCGGCCGGCAGCTTGCCGAGCGGGTCGGGGTCCTGTCCGCCTTGCGAAAGATCCCAGAGCGAGATGAAGTGGAGCGCGGTGTCCTCGGGGATCTGGACGCGGAGGAAGTCCTTTCCCGTGAGGGCATCCTTCTGCCCCTCGAGCTTGTCCATCTTGACGAAGTCGGTCGGGTCCGAGATGGCGCCGACGGCCTTCTGCGAGACCTTCACGACGATGAAGGGGTCGGCGGGCAACGAACAGGAACCTGCCGGGTCGGGGCCGGCCGCCAGAAGCGCTGCCACGGTCAGGACCGCCAATCTGGTCGAGCGATTCATCGTCGTCACACTCCCTGGGGCGCTCCTCAGCGCGTGCGCCGTACCTGCACGGTCTTGCCGACCTTGTCGGTGTACTGCTTGGACTCCCACTCGCCGGAGAGGGGGTCCTTGATGAACATGGGAACGATTCCGACCGCCTCGATACTCACGACGTTGACCGTTTCGGTGCCGGTCGTGAAGGACGTGATCGCCTTGCTCTCGGCAATCTCGCAGTGCCAGCCCGCGAAGTCGGGTTGAGCAAAGGAGAGAGGCACGGAGTCGGAGTTGCAGTCGTCCACAAAGGTATCGAGGGCGACCTGCGTCTTGCCCGGGCCGGTGGCGGGTGTGGAACCTCCCGGGGCCACGTGGAACGGGCAAAGTCCCCGCGCCAGGGCCGTGGCTCCGTAGGCCTCGGTGGGCAGCACGCGAAACTTCAGCAGCGCCTGCTGGATGGCGGCCTGCGCCAGGTAGTGGGCCTGCAGCGCGTTGAACTGCGTGATGTTCTGGCGCTTGGCTTCGAGGCGAGTGCGCGTCATGTAGTAGACCATGATCGTCATCAGCCCGCAGAAGATGACCACCATCGGAATGGCCATGCCTCGCCGCATCCCGCGGAGCCGGTGGACGATTTGTCTCAAATGCGCGCCTTCCTCGAGATGAGCTTCAGAGAGAACTCGTCGTTGTACTCTTCGCCCGGGCCATGCCAGCGAACGGTCAGCAGCAGGTCCTTCAGGACAGGGCCGCCGGCCGTGAACTTGCTGTCGAGCTGGGTGATCGGCCGGTTCTCCTCCGCCATCGCAGGCACCGTCGGCTCCGCACCTGTCGAGCTCGAGCTGCCGTGGCGCGGATCGTGATACTGGATGTGCTTGTACTTGAACGAGATGGAGCCATTGGGGACCGCCGTGACGTCCAGCTTGTACTCGAACCAGATCCCGTCCAGCACCACTTCGGTCGGGCCGACGGTCCCCAGGTTCTCGAACGGCTCCTCGAACAGGAACCGATTCATCTGGCCCGCCGCGAAACCGATGGCTGCCGTCTGCATCTTCTGCTGCCCTACCTGCCGGACGCTGGTGGTGATCATCGAGAGCACCGTCGCCAGCGCAGCGCCCAGGATCAGCACGGCCAGGACGGTCTCGATCAGCGTGAAGCCGCGCCGCTCAGAGGCCCGCACTGACGTCCACCTCCACCTTCGCCACCGTACGCTCGATCACACCGCTCTGCTTCCAGATCTTGTGGACCGTCTTCACTTCGATGGCGCACGTCGAAGCCTTCTCGGCCGGAGCACTCGCGGGCCCCTCCAGCTTCACGTAGTCGACCTCGTCGAAGAGGACTCGATCGCAGTTGTGCGCCGGGTTCACGGCCCCTTCCTTCTTGTAGCGGACCGTGTTCCCGTCCGTCGCCAACGTGGCGTGAATCCGCTCGCCCGGGTCGTCCTCCCCGGTCCCGAAGCCCGCCTTCGTCGGCCGGCATATCCAGAACTCCGCCAGCGCCGTGCTCGCCGCCCCATCCGAGAGCATGACCTGGCCCGGATGGAACTTGAATCCGAAGCCGGGACGGGTGATGTTGACCGCGGTCGGCCCGACCTCGCTCGGATAGCTGGCGTGCGCGATGTCGTCCCGCAGGAGCTTCAGCCCGTTGCGGAGCTGCTGCTGGCACTTGGTGTGCCACGCGGCCAGCTCGGCGCTCTTGGCCCCCGTCATGAAGAGCCGCCAGGCGATTATGACCACCAGGCTCAGCACCAGTGACGCAATGACGCCCTCCACGAGTGTCATGCCGCGCCGCCGCCGGGCCGCACACTCCGCACTGGACTTCAGATCGGCATCACCACTATTCATTCTAGCATGACGCCGAGGAGTGAAATCGACGACCTGCCGGCCGAGATCCTCGATTCCTACAGGGTTTTGCGCCGAATTGGCGCCGGCGGAATGGGCGCAGTCTACGAGGCGGTCCAGCTCTCGCTCGCCCGCCCCGTCGCCCTCAAGGTCCTCCGGACGCGAAAGGAGCCCTTGCCGCGCGTGGCGGATCGCTTCCGCTCCGAAATCGAGACGCTCTCCAGGCTGCGTCATCCCAACATCGTACCGCTCTACGACGCGGGCTGGGCCGGCGAGACGCTCTACCTGGCAATGGAGTTGGTAACCGGCGGCACGCTCCACGACAAGATCCGCGCAGGCCGCAGCCTGGGGCTACCGGCGGCGCTGGCCCTCATGGAGCAGCTGCTCGACGGTCTGGCCTATCTGCACGCAAACGGCGTCATTCACCGCGACCTCAAGCCGGAAAACGTTCTCCTCGACGCTCAGAGCACCGTCAAGCTGGCCGACTTCGGCCTGGCCGTGGCGCTCGAAAATCCGAGGCAGCTCACCGAAGCCGGACGCGTCGTCGGAACCCCGGCCTTCATGGCTCCCGAGCAGATCCTGAAGCGCTCACTTGGCCCACCCGCCGACCTCTACGCCGCCGGGATGATCCTCTTCCGCCTACTGACCGGCCGGTTTCCCTTCGAAGCCGAGGACGAGCGCGAGCTGCTCATCCGGCGGATCGAGCAGGAGGGGTTGCGCGATTCATACGCCGAGTTGCTGCCGCCGCAGGTGCGCGAGGTGGTCGCCCGGTGCCTGCGACGCGAACCCGCCGAACGATTCCAGGACGCCCCCACGCTCGCCGCAGCGTTTCGCTCCCCAGGCGCGGCAGAGACGCCCTCGGCCGATCTGCCTGCCCTGCGCCGGGAGCTGGACCTGGCTGCCGCCCGCCAGCCGCCCGCCGCCTGGCGACCCTCGCCTCCACGGCAGCAGCCCCAATCCGCCCCCCCTCCCGACACCGCCAGCCTGCCCGAGGCAGAACGGCAGCGCGTCCGTACCGCACGCGCCGCCGGCCGCCTGGCACTGGCGGCGGCGGCCAGCGCCCTGCTCGCCACGGGCGGACTGGCCTGGCTCGTGACGCACGGCCACGCGCCTCCCTACGAGCTGACCGGCGCGTCCGTGTCCGCCGGGGTCGACAGCGCCACGCTCACCTGGACGGACAACCGCCGATACCAGCCCGCGATCCTCCTGGACGGCGCCCCGCTGGCTCCCGCAGCGTACGGGTACGCAAACACTCCTGAGGGCGTCCACCAGGTCACGCTCTCCGGCCTCGAGCACGGCTCCGCCCACGAGCTGGCCGTACGCTTCCCGGACGGCTCCGCCTCGCCACCGCTCGCCTTCGCCACTCGGCCCCTGGCGCCGTTGACCTCGGTTGCGCGAAGGGAGCCGAAATCGGGGAAAGTCGAGTTGACCCTTCCCATTCCGGCGGCGGCGACGGGGCGGCTGTGGCGGGGCGGGAGGGTGGAAGCGGAGCTGGTGCGGCCTTCGTCGGACCGCCACCGGTTTGCGCTCGAGAGCCTCGATCCGGCTGCGGACTATCGCTTCGAGGTGGCGCTGCAGAGCGCTGCCGGAGCGGCGCATGCGGGTCCCTGGGTGCTGGTCAGCCCTCTGGCGCAGGCCAACGGTCTGGCGCGGCGCATCGCCGCAGCCGCGGTCGAGCCGCTCTGCCTGTCGCTGGTCCAGATGCGCGCCAAGGGGCTGCCGGCCGCCGCCACGCGCGCGCGCGTCGATGCCCAGCTAGGGGCGCTCGACCCCGGGCGCAGGCTCCCCGAGCTCGCCGGCGCCCTTGTCGCGGCCCTCGGCTCGGATGCCTTCCCGATCGCCGACCGCTGCCGGCTGTTGAGCGGCCTGGAGGAGCTACGGATGCTCGACAGCGCCTGCGAGTACCTCGGCCTTGCGAGCCGCACGCGCGTCGACGCCGTGTCGACTCCCGACTGCGCCATCGTCACCCAGCCACGAGTGCCGCCGACGGCCGCCTGGCTGGACGTGCCGCTCGGCAACCGCAATCGCTTCAACACACGCGAGCTCGCGGCCGTCCGGCGGTACACCGACATCCGCGCAAACATCCAGGAGGCGACCTACGAAGCGGTCATTGCTCCCCGCACGGAGCCCGCGCCGCGGTACGTCGACCTGGCGCTCCAGGCCGTCGATTTCCGCCGCGGAGCCGTGTTCGTCGTCGACGTGGAGCAGCAAGGGCGCTCCTTGAGGCTCCAGTTCGCCTGGCGGCCCGGTTTCTCGACGGCGCCGCGCGTCACGATGCTGGTCCACTCGCTGCCCGCGTGGCTGCTCGAGCCCGGCCCGGTCCGCTTCCGCACGCGCTACCTCGTGCTGGACCCCAACTTCGGGCTCGCCGACTGCATCCTCTTACGGATGCTGCTCGGCATGAGCTAACCTGGAGCCGCCAGGAGGGCAGGCGTGACCGCAGGCTTCGACTCCGACGACCCAAACCGACCGACCGAGGGCATCGACCTCGGCCGCTCCGGCATCACGGTCATCACGCTCAAAAAAGTGCGCGTCTGGGTCGCCGAGGGCCCGGACACCGGCCGGGACCTGCTGGTCGACACGCCCAAGATCCGGATCGGCAAAGGCCCGGACAACGACCTGCCGCTCACCGACGCCGCTGTCTCCCGCCACCACGCCGTGCTGGAGCGGCGCCGCGAGGGCTGGATGCTGCGCGACACGGGGAGCAAGAACGGCACCTTCCTGAACGACATCCGGGTCAACGACGCCTTCCTGCCCGCGGGCGCCCGAATCCGGCTCGGCCGCACGGTGCTGAAGTTCCAGACGAGCGACGAGGACCTGGTCGTGACGCCGAGCCGGACAGGCGATTTTCACGGGGTGCTGGCGACCAGCTCGCGGATGCGCGAGATCATCGGCATCCTGGAGCGCGTGGCACCCTCGGACGTCAGCGTCGTGCTCCACGGCGAGACCGGCACGGGCAAGGAGGTCGTGGCGCAGGCCCTGCACCGGGCCAGTCCACGAGTCAACGCACCGTTTGTAGTCATCGACTGCGGTAACCTCAACAAGGACCTGGTCGGAAGCGAGCTGTTCGGCCACGAGGTGGGGGCCTTCACCGGTGCCGCCCAGCGCCGCATCGGCGCCTTCGAGGCTGCCGACGGCGGGACGCTCTTCCTCGACGAGCTGGGCGAGCTTCCGCTGGAGTTGCAGCCGCGCCTGTTGCGGGTGCTGGAGCAGCGGGAGATCACGCGACTGGGCTCCTCGGCGGCCAAGAAGGTAAATGTGCGAGTGGTCTCTGCCACCCACCGGGACCTGGAGCAGCGCGTCGCCGAGGGAACCTTTCGCGAAGACCTGTTCTATCGCCTCTCCCAGGTCGAAGTCCGGCTGCCACCGCTGAGGGACCGGCCTGAGGATATCGAGCTGCTCTCGAAGCACTTCCTGGAGGCCGCGCTGGCCCGCGCCACCGGCCGCGCTCGCGTGACGATTTCAGCCGAAGCGCTCGCCATCCTCAAGCGAGGCAGCTGGCGAGGCAATGTCCGCGAGCTGCGCAACGTGATCGAGCGCGCTCTGGCCCTCTGCTCGGGCCCCGTCATCGGCCCGGGCGACCTGCTGCTGCGCGAAGGCGCCCCGGACGGCCGGCCGGCGCCGACCGCCGCCGGGACGCGAGAGACGCTGGCCAACCGCTCGCTCGAAGACATCGAGAAGGAAGCGATCCTTCAAACGCTGCGCGCCCACGGCGGCAACAAGACTCGCGCCGCGGCCGTCCTCGGCATCGCCACCATCACGCTTCGCGACAAGATGAAGCGCTACGGCCTCACCGACGACGACGTGAAGTAGCCGGACGGTCGCCTCGAAAGAGGTTCGTCCGTCCGGCGCCGCCCACGGACCAGGCGTGCCAGGCGCTCCCCGCGCGACCGTCCCGGGCCGCAGGCGAGGGCCGGTGGGCTGTCCTGGAGGCGGGGCAGCGTGTCCGGAGTCATGACGGCACGGGCGGCCATGGAGTGCCGGTCACCAGGTGAGTTTTCCCTTTCTGGATGCGGGTCCTGCGAGCAACCGCCGAAGTTGGCCCGGGTCTTGGTTCAGGGGGCCCGTGCTCAACTTCGAGGAGGCCCTACCGATGAACCCGACGAAGCTCACTTCGTTCTTTGCCGCCACTCTCGCCCTCACGCTGGCCGCCACCCCGGTCCTGGCCACCACCCCCAGGCCTGCTTGCCCGCCGGTGCCGCCGAAGCCCGCGGCCAAGCCCGCAGCCCGGAAGCCCGCTCCCCCCAAGGCGGTGGAGCCGCGCCACGTCGCCCCCATGATCGGCGTGCACCTGGCCGGCATCGATGCCTTCGAGGCCACGGCCTTCGACATCGAGAACGACGCAGCCAAGGACGCCGTCTGCTCACGCGAGAGCGCTCCCAAGGCCGAGTTCGAGCTCACAGTGACCGAGGGGCAGACGCGAAAGGTGCTCAGCTACCGCGTCAACGTGGCGACCGTAGTCCGGGGCGCCGCGCCGATCCGCTTCAAGGCTGTGCAGGTCGTCTTCTTCAAGCGCGTGGGGCGATGCGGCTGGACCCCGCTCGCCAGGGCGTACTGCGGCGACGTCGCCGCCTTCGGGCTGAAGGCCCCGGAGCCCGGGGCGCTCAAGCTGCAGCTGACCGACGCCCGCGGAACCCGCCTGGAAGACAACCCACCGGTGCTCGCAGGCAAGTCGGCCGGCTGCTTCAAGGTCCTGGGCGAGGCCGACGCGCGACTGCTGGCGTACGTCACCGGAACGATGCGCGCCGAAGTCACCGTGGCGACTGCCTGCGCGGCCACGCACGCACACTCCGGCGCCGGCCGGCAGCTCGGGAGCGAGTGGATCGACTACTCGAAGTCCGCCTTCGAGTTCCGTCCTCCCAAGCTCCGACGCATCAACGACAAGGTGCTGCTCACCCAGTGGACCTTCGCCCGGCCGGACAGGCACATCGCGGGAACCGGCCACATCCGGATCGAGCGCGAGACGCGCGGCGCCAGCGAGCGGTGCGGCAACCTCCCGGCAAACGGGAACGGAGCGTTCTCGCGGCGCATCCAGGCGACGGGCAGAATCGGTACCCGCTGGACGTTCAAGTCGTGGGCGCCCGTTCGGTTCCGCCCGGCGGCGTGCGGCTCGACCACCCTAGGCACCGTCGCCTTCCTGATTGGCCGGGGCGGCTGCCCGAGCGATGTCCGGTTGTTCAACCGCTCGGCCGCGGTAGCCTCCGTGCAGCTCCTGGCGCGGAGTTGCGAGGAGCGCGCCGGAAACGGCCGGCGGCCCCGCCGCGGACACGGCCATCGCTGCGGCTCCTCCGGCGGCACACCTCCGACCACGCCTCCGGCCGGCGACGGAAGCACGGGTTCCACACCTCCGACCACGCCGCCCGGCACCGGGACCGGCAACACACCGGCCGCCGGCGACGAGAGCGAAGAGCCGACCGCTCCCGAGACCTCGACCCCGGCCCCGGGCGGCGAGCCCCCGGTCGCGCCGCCGGATGCGCCCGCCGACACGACGCCGACCACGCCGCCCGACGCGCCTATCGATACGACCTCCACGACTCCGCCACCCGCCGGCGACGACGACGACGACGAGGACGAGGACGAGGATGACGACGACGCCCCCGCTCCCGGCGCCACGCTCTCGACCGGCGACTTCCAGACCTTCACCCAGGGCGGCTGGGGAGGCCGCGCCCACGGCAACAACCCGGGCTCCCTGCGGGACAGCGGGTTCGCAGCGGTCTTCCCCGCGGGGCTCACCATTGGCAGCGGCAACCTGCTGGTCACCTTCCGCACTTCGGCGGCCGTCGAGGCCTTCCTGCCTGCGGGCGGTTCCCCCTCGGTGCTCCGCGAAAGCGCGCTCGACCCGGAATCGACCGCGGCAGGCGTGCTCGCCGGCCAGCTCGTGGCCGCCACGCTCAACGCGGCGTTCTCCGCCTCCGGCAGGCTCGCCCAGGCCGACTCGACCCCGCTCGGCAGCCTGACGGTGGCCACCGGCACCTTCGCAGGCCTCTCGGTCGACGCGCTGCTGGCCGCAGCCAATCGCGCCGTCGCCGGCGACAACGGCGGGCTCCCGCCGGGCGCCTCTATCTCGGACCTGAACGATGCGGTGACTCGCATCAACGAGTGCTTCGACAACGGCACGGTCAACACGGGTTACCTGCGGCGCCCCTGAGACGACACCCCCGACCGCGGCTGCCGGACCCTGGGCAGCCGCGGTTCGCAAGTCCTACCCGGCGGGCGACGGCCCGCCGGTCTTTTCATTCCGAGCTTGGCAAGCTGAGGACGGCTGAGCGCCGTACGCTGAGCAGGTACCCGCGTCCGGAGCGGAGGGGGAAGGAAGTGCCTTCGAGACCCGGGAGATAGACTTCGAAGGCTCCGGTACCTGGGTTCGACACGGAGGCATCGGAAGGATCCGGGACAGTCCGCGCGACGTAGCTGGCAGCGGCGCCCGCGGCGTTGGCCCGGTCCAGCAGCGTCTGCGCCGTCCAGGTCGAGGGAACGCCCGCAGGAAAGGAGACGAAGTTGACGCCGGTCAAGAGCGTCATTGATTGCGCGCTCGAGGGCCACGGCTGGCCCGTGAAGATCTCCGTCTTGAACTGCGCCGGCCGCGAGATGAGGTAGCCCTGGTTTCCCTCCACCCCCGGGTCGGTCATGCCGACACCAGGCAGATAGACGCTGAAGCGGCCGCGCCCGGCCTCGGAGGCCACCCGGATGACGAATGTCGCGCCGAGCCCGTCGATCAGCTCCTGCGCTGTTCGCGCGGCGCCCGTCGTCTCGGCCGCCAGCGGAACGCCTATCAGGTTCAGTCCGCCGGTGTAGCTGGCCGAGCGGGTGGTGGCGCCCGAGGCGGCAGCCGGTCCCACCTTGAAGCTGACCAGTGACGGCTCCGAATCGCCCCCGGCGTCATCGACCACCAACTGGAAGGCGTAGAGCCGGGTCTCGTCGTCCCCAAAGTCCGGGGCGACGAACGTGGTGATCGAGCTGAACGGGTCCGACAGCTCGATCTCGGGCCCGGCGACCTGCACCCAGGCATACGCCAGGGTGACGGCTCCGTCGGGGTCGGCAGATTCGGTGCCGTCGAGGATGACAGTGTCGCCTTCCTGCAAGGCGGTGTCGGAAGCGCCCGGCCGCCCACGCTTTCCCTTCTGCGCGGCCGGAGTCTTCACTCGGGCCTCGGGCAGACGGTTGGACTCGCCGTCCACGATGACACGGATCTCGCGCTGCACCTCGACGCCAGTCTCCGAGCCGTCGCTGGTCAAGGAGGAGACCGTGGCGCTGAAGACGTGGACGCCCTGCGTGGTCGGGTCGAAGCTGGTAGTGGCGATTCCCGAGATGTCGTTGTTGAGCACGGCGGTCGAGAGCTGGACGGGCGGGCCGGACTCCTGCTGGAATCGGAAGGACGCCTGCTGCTTGAGCGGCAGGACGCCCAGGTCGGCGTCGGCCAGCTTGGCCTTGATCGTGACACGGGTCGGGAGAGCCACGCGCAAGGACTTCACTCGAGCCAATTCATCCAGCATGTCTCCCGTATCGGTTCCGGTGGAGAGCGTCGTGCTGGCCGATGCCGTCACGGACAGCGCCGGCAACGCATCCCCGGGCGCGAGCACGATGGTCTTGGCCCGTTGCGCAGCGCTCGCGGCCGCGGCCCGGTCGCGCACGACCAGGTCGAACTCGTAGACGGCGGCCTCTGTCGGCGTGAAGCTCACCTGGGCAGAGGTCGCGTTGGGCGAGAGCACAACCGAGGGGCCCGTCACCTGGGCCCAACTGTAGGTCAGCCGTCCGCGATCGCCCGGGTCGGGGTCGGCCGACTGACGCGCGTCGAGCTGGACCGTGGAGGCGCCAGCCACGAAGGTCAGCGGCGCCTGACCGGGCAGCGACCTCATGGATCGCGCGGAGTCCACGACCTCGACCAGCGCCGTGGGGGGACGGTTCTCCTCACCGACCAGCATCCGCACGCGCCGCGGCAAGCTGCGCAGCGTGCCGTTGGAGACCGTGAGCGCGAATTCGTAGACGCCTGGCGTGCCTGGAGCAAACGTGGGGATGGGGCTGGCCGGGTCCGAGAGCGTCACTGCCACCGGCGCGGTCGTCAGCGTCCAGGCATAGGAGAGCGCTCGCTGCGGCAGGTTCGGGTCGAAGCTTCCTCGACCGTCCAGCCGGACGAAGGCCCTGCGGTTGTCGCCCGCCGGAGCTACCGGATCCGGAATGGTCGCAGCGAGCCGGCCGCCCGAGACGCGCGCCCGGACGACCTGGCCGAATCCGGGATTCGCCTCCGGCGCCAGGTCCACATAGCGCGAAAGTCCACTTTGCGAAGCCACGAACGCCAGCACCACGGACTGCGTCAAGAGCGGCGATGAGCCAAGCGACCGGAACATCACGGTCACGAGACTGCCCTTGGTCGAGATCTCCTGCTCCTGGCTGACGACGGAGAAGCCAAGGAACCCCTGGGGGCTTGCGAACCGGAGTATCTGACCGGCCGTTGTCGCCGTACCCGCACCGACGCTCTTCAGCTCGAGCAACGCCGGGTCGAAGCGCAGACCGAACTCCAGGCTCCTGAGGGAGCTCGAGTTCGTCGGTAACGAATCGAGCACCACGGTTGCCGAGAGCGTCTCGCCGTCGAGCTCGCGCGCCAGGACGACGCTGGCGGGTGTCTCCGTTCCCTCGAGCTCGCTGGCCAGCGTGTAGGCGCCCGTGCGCGCCGCCGTGTCGCCGTCGATCCGGGGTGAGCTGGAGACCCTCAGGAAGTAGGTCCCAGGGAAGCTGGGCCTGAAACCGCGGATCTCCACCGTCCCCGTGCTGGTGTCCCGTGCCTCGGCCAGGACCGTGTTGCCGTCCCGATCGAAGAGCGTGAGCTGCGGCCGGTTCGTCCCGGTGGGCGTCAGCACGAACGCGTAGGCGGACGCCGACAGCGTCACGATGCGGAAGAAGTCGACGTCCCGCTCGCCGTCGGCCACGACGTCGCCAATGTCGCCCGTGAGCTTGTTCCCCGTGTGGAGCAGCGTGTCGGAAGAGCGCAGGCCGGCGGGCCGGTTGGGGTGGTCGTCGGTGAAGACCTTCGAAGCCAGCTCCGCGACGAAGACGGAGTAGGTGCCGGCGGCCCGAGGATCGAAGCTACGGATGCGCAGGTAATAGCGCCCCGACTCGGTGACGCTGAAGTCGACTCGGGATGCGAGGCCCCCATCGGGACCGTCATCGTTTTCGCGCAGCGGCTTGGGATTCGTCTCTCCCGGGCCCAACAGGGCCAGCACCGTGTCGGTAAGCGTACCGAGCGCCGTTCGGAAGACGTAGTCTTTGCCTGCGACCAGGTCGACCCGCAGGACGTCGACGTCGCCCGGGGCCTCGAGCTCACCCGTCACGGCGGTCGTGGAGGCTATGGAGGGCGCCGAGGCTATCGGCGCGTTGGGCAAGTCGTCCCTGGCCGGCGGCGCCGGCCGCACGCGGATGGAGTAGAGCCCCTGCGAGCGCGCGTCGAAGAGCCGCACGGAGGCGAAGTAGTCGCCGGGAGCGGTCGCGACGAAGGTGGCGCTGGCCAGCCGCACGCCCGGGCGCGGATCGTCGACACTGCTGATCAACTGGCCCTTGGAGTCGAAGAGGGAGAGGAAGGTGTCCTCGAAGCTGTCCGCGGGACCGGTGTCGACGCGAATCGCCATGTTTTCGATCGGCACACCGAAGCGGAAAAAGTCGATGTCGCCGCCCTTCTCGATGGCCGCGTCCAGCGAGCCACCGAAGTCGACCGTGTCTCCCGGTTTGACCGCCGCGAGGTTGCTGGCGTGGTCGTCGCCGGCGTCGAAGCGCTCCACGATTCCGACGGACCTCTCGGTGCCGTTCCTGTCCCGCGTGACGCCGCCGATGGCATAGAGCGAGCCGTTCAGATTGACCAGCGCCAGCTCCGCGCGCGGCGCCAGGAGCGCCGGAGCGGGGTTCCATCGGTTGCCGAAGGGGTCGTATTGCTCGACCACGTTGGTGAAGATCGTCCCGATCCGCCCACCCGCCGCCACGACCCTGCTCCGAAGGGCGGCCACAGCGTGACCGACCGTCGTGGTCGGCTTCCGAGCGCCCACCGAGGCATTCCAGGTGCCGCCGGAGGCGAAAGGATTGGATGCGCTCGGGCTGGCGGGGGTGAAGATCTCCAGCCGATCGCGATCGGCGCCGGACGGCGTGTCCCCGCCGACGACGAAGAGCCTTCCATTGAGTGCGGTCATGGCAGGCCGCCGCGCCTGCGTCAGCGGCGTCTCGACCGACCAGCCGCGCTGCGGGTCGAGCGGGTCGAAGCGCTCCACGAACCGCGTCACGGTAGTGGTGGCGCCGGTGCTCGATACTCCGCCTGCGACGTAGAGCTTGCCGTCGATCACGCCGGCCGCGGTTTCACGGCGAGGGACCAGGATGGGGGGGGCCGCCAGCCACGTCTGCGAGGCCGTGTCGAAAACCTCGACGACGCTGGTGTCGGAGGGCACGCCCAGCCGCACCGCCCGGCCGCCGATCACGAAGATCCGCGCCCCGACTGCAACGGCCGAGGGGGCAATCCGCGCCGTCGGCATCGGCGGCCCCGCCGTCCAGGCGCCCGCGGGCCCGGCCAGCGGGTCGAAAATCTCCACGGTCGAAAGGGGCTCCAGCGCCGTGCCTCGGCTGCCGCCGAACGTGTAGAGCTTGCCCCGGACGGCCACCGCGGCGAAGGCCCGCCGCGGAGTCGGAAGGTCGGCCGCGCGCGACCAGAACCCGAGCGCAGCCACCGTGGAGATCTCGGACGCAGGGACCGCCGTCACGACCACGGTGTCGGTCGAGATTCCGCCCTTGCCGTCGCTCACCGTGAGCTCGAACTGCCTCGCGCCGCTTGTCAACGGAGTGAATCGAGCCGACGGCGTCAACGCGTCCCGCAACTCCACCTTCTCGCCCGTCAGCTGACGCCACCGAAATCCGAGCAAATCGCCGTCCGGGTCGCCGCTGCGGCCGCCCTCCAGCCGGACCTCCGTGCTCACCGCCACGGTACGGTCCGCCCCCGCGTCGGCAAACGGCGCGCGATTGCCCGCGCTCACGATCACCGTCACCCGCTTGCGCCCGATCGCGCCCCGCGTGTCCGCCACGGCCAGCTCCAGCACGTACGTGCCCGCTGCCTCGGGGCGGAACCTCACGACGGACGTGTCTGCCCCCGACAGCGGCGTCGTCGCCGGAACCGACGTGAATCGCCACTGGTACCCCGCAATCCGATCCCCGGTGTCCGGGTCGAAGCTGCGGCCGCCGTCAAGCGTCACCACTTGCCCAAGCGGCGCACTCGTGATGTCCTGCCCAGGCTCCGAAATCGGCGCTGCATTCGCCGCCACTGCCGTTACCAGCACATCATCCGTCGCCGTCAGCCCCAGCGGATCCCGCACCAGCAAGCGGAAGACGTACGAACCCGGCTCGGTGGTCCTGAACGACAGCCGCGACGTACCCAGCCCGGTCGATAGCGTCGGCACCCCGGACAGCTGGGTCCACAGGAACACCAGCGTCTGACCCTCAGGGTCGCTCGAGCCGTCCCCGTCCAGAATCCGGATCGTGTCCACGACAACGGTCGTGTCGGGACCGGCGTTGGCGGACGGCCGCTCGTTCGGGCGGACCACGGTTACGCTCACCAGGTCCCGCGCTGTCGCACTCCGGTCGTCGGTGACCGCAAGCTCGAACGTGTACACCCCTGGCTCCGAGGCCTTGAAGCCCAGCCGCCGCGTCGCCGTTCCAGTGACCTGGGGCGTGGCAGGACCGGACTCCAGACGCCACGCATACGTCAGAGGATCGCCGTCCGGATCGCTCGAATCGCCCCCGTCCAGGATGAGCTGCGCTCCGGTTGTGACCGTCGTGTCCGCCCCGGCCATCGCCGTTGGAGGCCGGTTGAAGGGGTCGACAGTGACCCGCACGCTCGCCGACCCCGACAGTCCCCTCCCGTCGTCCACCGTCAAGCGGAAATCGTAAATAGCAGCCGTCTGTGGCGTGAAACGCACCGTGCTCGAGCTCGGCGAATCGAGCGAGACCGACGGACCCGCCGTTCGCAGCCAGGAGTACCGAAGCGTGTCACCGTCCGCGTCGGAGCTATTCCGACCGTCCAGCTGCACTTGCTCGAACGGAGCCTGCGCCCGCAACCTCACCCGCCGGCCCGGTCCCGCGTTGGCTACTGGCGGCCGGTTCGTGGTCACCACCACCGTCGTCACGGCCGTGGCCGACAACCCGCCGTCATCCGTCACGTCCAGCCGGAACCGATAGGTCGTCGTCGACGTGCTGAGCTCAACCGAGGCAACCGAAGAGCTGGCGCTCGTGATGGATACGGCCGGGCCGCTGAGAAGCGACCACGCGTACGTGATCGGGTCCTGCTCCGGATCTCCGCTGGCCCGCCCGTCCAGCAGGAACAGGCCGCCAGTGCCCGCTTGCGTCGGGCCGGCGCTGGCCGAGGGTGGCTGGTTCGGCAGCACCGTCACGGTGGTCTCGGCGGTGGCCGTAGCGCCGGCCGGGTCGGTCAGCAGCAACCGGAACCCGTAACCGCCGCTCTGGGTCGTCGTGAACTCCGCCACGGCCGAGGTGGTCTTCGTGAGAGCACCCGCGCTGGGGCCCGAAACTCGTGTCCAGAGATAGGCAAAGCTCGTCTGGTCCGGGTCCGTGGAGCCGCCCCCGTCGAGCTGCACCCGCTCGCGCCGCAGCGCCTGTGACGGGGGCTGCACGGCGGCAACGGGCGGCCTGTTCGGCTGAGGGCCGTAGAGCACCTTTTCAGTGGTCCCCATGCTGTTACCGGGCGCCGTCTCTCCGCCGATCAGAAGCGCGTCGGCGCCGGGAGCCGCCACCGCTCGATGGCCGGCCCGCGGGGAAGGGAGGCTCGCTCCCAGCGCGTTGAGGGCCCGCAGCTTCGGACTGAAAAGCTCCATCGAGCGCAAGGTCGCTCCCGAAGGAGTGAACCCGCCGGCGATCAAAACCTGCCCAGAGGGGAGGACCGATACGCTCGCCTTGCTGCGGCGCACCGCCCCCGGGACCGCGAACCACTTGTCCGTGACCGGATCGTAGACTTCGGCCTCGGTCCCCGTCGCATCCGCCGGCACTCCACCCGAGACGAACACGGAGCCGTCCGCCAACAATGCGGCCGAGTGGCCCTCGCGCGCCTGAAGCATGGAGGCCCGAGCGACGAACTTCTGCTGTCTCGGGTCGAACAGAAAACAGGCCGCCGCCGTCGTCCCCCCCTGCCGGCCGCCCGCGATGAGCACCCGGCCGTCGTGGAGCAACGTGGAGGTGTGATCCGAGAGGGTTCCGGGCAGCATCATCGCCCCGGCCGTCGAGAGATTCGGCGCCGCGAAGAACTCGTAGCTGCCGAGAGCGTTTTCGGCGGACTGCCCGGGCGAGATCCCTCCGGCGATCAACACCCTCCCGTCGCCCAGGAGGGTTACCGTGTGCCGGGTGCGCGCCGCCCTCATCGTCACGGGAAGCGGGACGGTCGCGCCCGTCTGCGGCGTCGTGAAGGTCCCGCTAGCCGGGTCGAACACGAACAGATCGTCGCTGATTGCCAGGTCTCGCCTGCCGCCCGCAAAGAGCGCTCGGCCGTCTCGCAGACGGACGGCGCGCGGGTCCATCAGCCCGGCCGGCAGGTCGTTGACCGTGCGGACCCATCCCGTCGCCGTCGGTGTCAGGACCTCGGCAGTCGCCAGCGCCAGCCCGGTCGCGAAGTCACGACGCCCCCCGGCCACCAGGACGGAACCGTTTCCCAGCACGACGGCCGCGTGGCGAGTCCGAGGTGTGGCCAGGGACGGGGCGGCCTCGGTGTGGTAGACCCCCGTCTCCACGGGCGCCAGGTCCGCGCGCTCCACCGACGAGGAGGGCGTCGCCCCTTCGACGGTTGTCCCGGTCAGCCCGCCGATGGCGTAGAGGCCGCCGCCGTAGGCGACCAGCGCATGCTCGGCGCGGGCCGCAAGCATCGCGGCCGCAGCCTCCCATCGATTGGCCGCCGGATCGTAGCGGTCGACGGCGGGCGACAGGAACTGGTTGGCGTTGTTGCCCCCGGTCAGGAAGACAAAGTCGCCCAGTCGCGCGCCGGCTCGGAAGCGGTAGTCGACAGGCGCCGTGGCCGCGGTTGTCCACGTTCCCGAGCCCGTGGAGCTCGACGGGTCCGGTGTCCAGACCTCGACCATCGACAGGCCGCCGAAGTCGGAGCTGCCACCGAGTGCAAAGAGCCGGTCCTGCAAGGTGACCAGCGCTGTGGCGCGCGGCGTCGGCATCGGGGCGTGGGTGACCTGCGAGGTGGAGTCCTCCGGGGGGAAGCTGGAGAGCGTCGGAACACGCAGCTCGCCTCCGAACTTGGCACCACCCAGCGCGTAGAGGCGGCCCTGGAAAGCCACCGCCGAGAGCAACCGGCGCGCTTCCGCCAGGTTGCCGGATTCGGTGCGCCAGCCCGACTCGGTGGCCGGGTCCCATGATTCGATGGCCGAGATATCGCCCGAAGCGCGGCCGCCAATGGCCCAGAGCCGCCCCTCGGCTGCCACCAGCGCCAGCCCCCATCGCGGCGACGGAAGGGAGGTGACCTGCGTCCAGGCGGTCGACGTGGGCGAATCGAGCCGGTAGACGTTGCTGGTCGGGTCGTTCTTGCTCACGTGGTAGCCGCCCGCGAAGTAGAGCTTCCCGCCCACGACGGCGGCCGCCCCGCCGGCGGTCGGCTGGGGGAGGCTCGGGGCGCCTGACCAGTTCACGTACTGGGCAACGGCCGGGGTCGCCAACGCCGCGGCCGTCAGGACGACCAGAAACGACATACGGAACATCGAAGCCTCCAGGGCTTTCCTAGTACCGGTCATGGATACGAATCGTGCACGCCCGCGAGGGGGAACCTCTCGGCGGCAGGGGTCTGCCCCGCCCTTGGGACGCAGCCTCCAGGACAGTCTAGTGGATAGCCGCGACCGGGACAAAGCAATCTCGGGGCCGCTCGGGGCCGTACGTGCGTGGGCAGCAAAGAGGTCCGAAAGGCCACGGCGCGGCGCACGATTCGGGCCGTCGTTGACCAGGACAGTGCACGGCTGCGGCATCGGTGCCACTTGCTCGCGACCGGACTCCGTGATAGTAGGAGGAGAGCACCATGGCAGCTGATCCAGAGCGAGATCCCGCCACTTCCCGGTCGGGTGGGCGCGCGACCGTCACCGGTCCGGGGCGCCGCAGCGAGAGCGGCGGGAAGACCTACGTCAGCTCGACCAAGCACTCGGCCGCAGCGCGTCGGTCGGCGGCCCCGTCGGAGGTCGTAGCCGAGCGCTACGAGGTCCGCGGGATGGCGGGCGAGGGCGGGATGGGCGAGGTGCTGATCGTGCGTGATCGCGTGCTGGAGCGCGACATCGCCCTGAAGCGCATGCTGGGTGAGGACCGCTCCGACGAGCGGCTGCGGCGCTTCATGCACGAGGCGCGCGTCACCGGGCGGCTGGAGCATCCCGGTATCGTGCCGGTCCACGACCTGACACCGCACGAGGGCCATCCCTTCTTCACGATGAAGCTGGTGAAGGGTGCCTCGCTGGGCCAGGCGATCGCCGGGCTGCGCGCAGGCACTCCCGGCGGCCCCGACCTGCGGAGGCTGGTCGGCATCCTGGTGAGCGTTTGCCAGGCGATGGCGTTCGCGCACTCCAGGGGGGTGCTGCACCGGGACCTGAAGCCGGACAACATCATGCTCGGAGACTTCGGCGAAGTGCTGGTCATGGACTGGGGGCTGGCGCGAGCCGATGCCCGCGAGGAGATCCCGGAGGCCCCGCCGATGCCCGCCGAGGCTCGACCGGCGACTTCCGGCATCCGCTCGGGAGGGCGGGCACCGGCCGGCCTGGGGACGATGGAAGGCTCCATTGCCGGAACGCCCGGCTACATGGCGCCCGAACAGGCTCGCGGCGAGATCTCGCGGCTTTCGGAGCGGACCGACGTCTACGCCCTTGGTGCCATCCTCTACGAGTGCCTGACGCTCCAGCCGCCGCACCAGAAGGAGACGTCGCTCCTGACGCTTCAGGCCGTTCTCACGGAACCGATCGTGGCTCCCTCGCGACGCGTCTCGGGGCGCCACATTCCACCTGACCTGGAGGCAATCGCGATGAAGGCGCTGGACCCGCAGCCGGGCCGCCGCTACGCATCCGTGAACGCCTTCCGGGAAGAGCTGGAGGCCTGGCTGGGCGATCAACCGATCGGGGCGCGCAGGTCGACTCCACTCGAGAGCTTCCTGCGGTGGACGCGTCGCCACCGGGAACGCGCCCTGGGCATCTTTCTGGGGCTCGCCGCGGCAGTGACGGGAGCCGGAGCCCATTACGGCCATCAGCTCTTGACGGAGCACCGGCGATTGGGAGCCGACGAGGCCAAGCGGGCCGCCCTGGCGGCGATCATGGCGCAGGCTGAGCAGGAGCAGAAGGCCCTGGCGGGGTCGAAGCCCGTGCCCCAGGACAGGCCGGTGGCGCGCTCGGCGCCGGCGGCAGCGCAGCAGCCGGGGGGCACGCGGTCAGCTCCCCTCCCAGGGCCGATGCTCCCGGCAGGGCCTGCGGCCACGACCGGCAAGCAAGTGAACCGCGTCGCGTCCACGGGGACCCTCCAGCCAAAGCGGGACGGCGCCGCTGCCGAAGAGGCGCGTCGGCAACCCGGCACCCTCGAGAAGACCGGAGCCGCCGCCGAGGGGGTCCCGGCGGATCGAGACGGAAGTCCCGATGGGGGCGGCCTACGGGCCGACGGTGCGTCCAAGGACGCGCTGGGCGCCGTGCCATCGGCCGAAATCGCTCCGGACTCTCAGGACGAGCCGGCCAGCGAGGTTGACGCGTCCAAGCCGGCCGCGCCGCTCGTCGGGCAGGCGACGAGTAGGGAACGCAGGAAGGAGAGCAAGCTGGAGGGGTTCGCACCTTCGCAGACCGAGAGCGACGGCCCGGGTGCCATCGGATCGACCGGTGGGGGGGCGGCCTTGGCAGATCGCTCGCAGGCAGAGACCGGCGATGCGCGGCCTGCTCAGCAGGCGCTCCCGGCCGGGGCGGCACACGGAACTTCGCAACCGTCGGCGGGGGCGGCGGGCCGCGCGGCCTCGGCTGAGCAACCGGCCCCGCTGCCAACTCCTGGGCCCGCCGCCGAGCCGCCGTCGCAAGCTGTCTCCGAGCCAGAACCCGTGCCCGGCGGACCTGCTCCCAGGTTCTCGGAGCGCCGCCAGGCGTTGCGCAGCCTCTACGAGACGATGCTCCGGATGGACCCTGCCCACGAGCAGGCTCGCAAAAGCCTGGCGGAGCTCTGTCTGTCGGAAGCCCGGGACCTCTGCGCTTCCGGCAAGAAGAGCCACATCGCCAGCCTCGTCACCAGCGCCGCCCAGCTGTACCCCTCGTCGGCCGAAGAGTGCGCTGCCGTCAAGAAGTCCGCCGGGATCGAGTAGCTCCGGGCGTCGCAGGTGGGCGGCGGGTCGGCGCTGGCACGAGGGGGAGAGGCGCGATATGATGCGGCTGTCGGCAATTCGGCCCGACGAAGGAGAAGCGAGATGCAGCTGAGAGAGATCGAGCAGCACCTGGGAGACGACGCCACCCGGCTACTGACGTACCAGTGCAAGGGGATTCCGAAGGAGAGTCTTCATGTTCCGGGTCCGGATTTCGTGGACCGGATCTACAGCCACTCGGACCGCTCGCCGCAGGTGCTCCGCAGCCTCCAGGCGATTTTCGGGACGGGAAGGCTGGCCGGTTCCGGGTACCTCTCGATCCTGCCGGTGGACCAGGGGATCGAGCACTCCGCGGGCGCCTCGTTCGCGCCGAACCCGGCCTACTTCGACCCCGACAAGATCTGCGAGCTCGCGGTCGAAGGCGGCTGCAATGCCGTCGCCTCGACGTTCGGAGTGCTCGGAGCAGTGTCGAGGAAGTACGCCCACAAGATCCCGTTCGTCGTGAAGATCAACCACAACGAGCTTCTCACGCTGCCCAACAAGTTCGATCAGGTCCTCTTCGGCTCCGTGCGTCAGGCCTGGGACATGGGGGCCACCGCCGTCGGAGCCACCATTTACTTCGGCTCGCCCGAGTCGACCCGGCAGATCCAGGAGGTCGCTGCGGCCTTCCACGAGGCCCACTCGCTCGGCATGGCCACGATCCTCTGGTGCTATCTCCGCAACAGCGGCTTCAAGACCTCGGAGGCCGACTATCACGTCTCCGCCGACCTCACCGGCCAGGCCAACCACCTGGGCGTCACGCTCGAAGCCGACATCATCAAGCAGAAGCAGCCCGAGAACAACGGCGGCTACAACGCCTTCAAGGGATACGGCAAGACGCACAAGAAGGTCTACTCCGACCTGACGACGGATAACCCGATCGACCTCACCCGCTACCAGGTCGCCAACTGCTACATGGGCCGCATCGGACTCATCAACTCCGGCGGAGCTTCCGGCTCCAACGACATGGCCGAAGCCGTGAAGACCGCCGTGATCAACAAGCGCGCCGGCGGCACCGGCCTGATCAGCGGCCGCAAGGCGTTCCAGCGCCCGATGAAGGAAGGCATCCAGCTCCTCAACGCCATCCAGGACGTCTACCTCTGCAAGGAAGTCACGATCGCGTGATTGGCTAGCGCCCCCGCACCCACCCGGTCGCCCCGCGCCCGGGTGGGCTTGTTGTTTGGGGGAGAACCGTGAATCGAGAATCCTCGGGCCTGATCCCTGAACCCTGACTCCTGAAGCCTGCCCCCTCAAGCCTTACTCCTCAAGCCTCACCCCTCAAGCCTCAAGCCTCACCCCTCAAGCCTCAAGCCTCACCCCTCAAGCCTCAAGCCTCCCCCCTGCGCCGTCCTGGCAGTACACTTAGACGCGTGGCTCGCCTTCCGATCTTGCTTGTCGCTTGCCCGCCATGGCGCACCGAGTGCGCCAACCTGGCGCTGGCTTACCTGTCGGCTGCTCTCCGGGCCAACGGCATCGACACCTGGGTGGGCGACTTCAACATTCTCCTCCACAACCGAATCGAGGAGCCCCTCCGCAAGTACTGGGAGCTGACCAGCAGCACCTTCTGGGCGCGCCCCGAGGTCTTCAAGGGCAGCTTCTCCGATGAGACAAAGACCTTCGTGAGCGGCTTCGTAGACGAGCTGATCGAGCGCGACGGTGACATGATCGGGTTCTCGACGCAGAGCGCCAACTGCATGTTCACCCTGGAGCTGGTGCGCATGCTGCGCGAGCGGGGATGCGCCAAGACAATCGTCCTGGGCGGCCCCAGCGTCCGCCTCCAGACTCCCGGAGACCCCAGGACCGTGGGACTGACCGGCTTCAAACCCGAAGGGCTCGACGAGTCCTCGGCCGTGCGGGAGCTCCGCCCGTTCCTCGATCTAGTCGACGTGTTCGTGGAGGGCGAGGGTGAACTGACGCTGCTCGAGCTGGCCCGCCGGCATCGCGACGGCGCCGGCCTGGAGGGCACCGCGGGTGCCGTCGTCTGGAACCGCGGCCGCCCCGAGAGTTACGTGCCGCGGCCGCCCGTATCCGACCTGGACGTCCTCCCCTCGCCGACCTTCGAGGAGTTCGACCTTGGGGCCTACGGCAAGCGGATGCTTCCCTTCCTGACCAGCCGAGGCTGCGTGCGCAAGTGCGCGATGTGCTACGAGCGGATTCTCTGGCCGGGGTTCCGCCACCGTGGCATCTCGGCAATCCTGGCGGAGATGCGCTCCCACATCGAGCGCTGGGGCATCAACCAGTTCAGCTGCAATGACCTGCTATTGAACGGCAACCTCATCTTTCTCGGCCAGCTCTGCGACGCCATCGCGCAGGCGGGCCTCGACCTCACTTGGTGGGGAAACGCGGTCGTGCACCGGCTGATGGACCGGCCGCTGTTCGAGCGGCTCAAGGCTGGGCGCGTTGGCGCCCTGGTTTACGGGATCGAGAGCGGCTCGCAGAAGATCCTGCGAAAGATGCGCAAGGGATACATCGTCGAGGACGCCGATCAGGTGCTGCGCTTGGGCGCCGACGCGGGCATCAAGAACGTCATCAACCTGATGGTCGGCTTTCCGGGCGAGTCCGAGGAAGACCATCGGGCCACGCTCGACTTCGTGAAGCGAAATCGCGACTGCATCCACCACGTCGGCGTGCTGGCGATGACGATGATCTACCCGCATTCGCCGCTCTCGGAGCAGTGGGAGTACTACGGCGTCGACCCGAAGTCGCTCGAACAGTTCAACCCCTACAGCGTCAATGTGGACTGGCGCGATATGAGCGGTATGGACGCCGCGACTCGCCAGGAGCGCTTCTGGGAGATCTTCCGGTTGCTGAGGGGCGCCGGGATCGGCGTGACCGGCGTGGAGGACGAGGAGGAGCTGACGGGCGAAGTGGTCGAGGAGCTCCTGGTCAAGCTCGAAAGCCCGACCGCCTGGGTGCGGGAGGATGCGATCGTACGACTGGCGCGGGTCCGGGATGCAGCGCTTGCGGACCGGATGGCGGCCGCGCTCGGGGACGCGTCGTTTCTGGTGGCCGGACAGGCGCTCTTGAACCTGTCGCGGCTGGCCCCGGACCGGGCCTGGCGGGAGGCCGAGCCGCTGATCCGGCGAGGCGTCAGCTACGTGGAGTACGCGGCGGCGCTGGCCCTGGCCTCCCGCAGGGACGGGCGAACGATGGATCTCCTGGAAGATCGCCTCTCACGTGAGAAGTTCGAGCGCCACAGCTCCGAGATGCAGCACGCGCTGGCCTGGCATCGCGAGGTCTTCGCTCGCCTGGAGGCGTTCCAGGCCGCGGTCGACGACGGTGACGGGGCGGCCGTGGAATCGCTCCTGGCGCACCCCGTCGAGTGGGTGATTGGCCGTGGCATAGCGTGGCTCAGGGAGCACCGTCCGGAGGCGCTGGCGCCCCAGGCGTCGGGTCTGGCGCTGGCTGCCCGCCACGAGTCCGCGTCCGTCCGACTCGAGGCCTGGAAGGCGCTGGCAGACTCGAAGGCTCCGGTAGAGGCATCGACTCTCCTGAGAGGGCGCACGGACGATTGCGCCCGGGTCCGCGCGGAGGCCGAGGTGCTGGCCTTGACGCGCGGCGAGCCGGACGCGCTGCCACCAGCTCAGCGATGGCCCGAGGAGCGTTTTCATCCTCCGACTCCGGACGGAGCCCGACACTCCCTGGAGTTCCTGCGGCTTTACGCCGTCCGCGCGGCAGCACGCCTGCCCCGTCCGCCAGCGCGGACGCTCTTCATCTGCAGGGCCCTGGTCGAGGGCTCCGATGACGTTCGCCGCACCGCCTTCGAAACCCTGGAGGTCTGGAAGGACTGGCGCTATGTGGAAGAGGCGCTGGACGCCTTCCGCAGCCAGGACCCGACTCTCCGGCGGCTGGCCATCCGCTACTTCGGCAGCGCCGCCGACCCGAGCTACGAGGAGCGCGTGCTCCCCATGCTCCACGACCGGGATCTCTTCGCAGCACAGGAGGCAACCGCATCGCTCGCCCGGCTTCGCAGCGCTTACCTGGCCCGCTACGTCCCCGACCTGCTCGAGGAGAAGGC
Organism: Candidatus Wallbacteria bacterium; assembly: GCA_016213845.1. Taxonomy (GTDB): domain Bacteria; phylum Muiribacteriota; class UBA6191; order JACPRK01; family JACPRK01; genus JACPRK01. The sequence continues at coordinate 3,476 of JACQZN010000031.1, read as the reverse complement.
CCTGCCCGACCTGCCGGACTTCGTAAGAGAGCCGATCGAGCGCTGCATCCGTTCCCGCGAGGCCGTCCTGGCGACCGTCCGGGCCTCACCCACGGCCGAACTGCTGGTTGATACCTGGAAGCAGTGCGACGCGCTCGACCGGGTCTTTCTCCTGGAGCTCCTCGCAACCCCCCAGGCCGCCGCCGCCCAGCCCGCTCTGGAGCTCGGGCTGACCGACTCCCACCCCGAGGTGCGCCTCCAGACGCTCAAGGTCATCGAGCTGCTGTCCGAGCCCGACCTCACTGCCAGCGTCCGCAAGCTCCTCGAGGACCCCTCTCACGACTGCCGGGCGTGGGCATGCCGGTACCTCACGCGGCGGGCCTGCGCGGCAGCCCGCCCCAGCTTCCTGACACTGCTTCACGACCCGGATCCCTACGTCCGGGAGTGGGCCGCTCGAGGCCTGGGCCGAATCGCCAACCCTGTCGACGTGCAGGTGCTGGCCGACCTCCTCCAGGACGCCACCTACTCGTCGCTTCCAGCGGAGCTGCGGGCGGACCTGGAACCGCTCTACCAGGCAGCCCGCCAGGGCGCCCGGGGCCAGCAAACACCCGCCATGGCTCCCAGCTCCTGAAGCTCGGTGCCGGCACGGTACCCGGCCCCCGGGTTCACCGGCTTGCCGAGAATGACTTCGCCCCGCCGGAGCGGGGCGAAGCGGGATACCGGTCGGCTAGTTTGGATCGCGGCTACTTGCCGAGAGTCTTGCTGCCGGGCTTCCAGTCGATCGGGCAGAGCTCGCCGGTCTGGAGAGCCTGCAGCGTCCTCAGCGTCTCCGAGACGCTGCGGCCGACGGGCAGGTCGTTGACGACCATGCTGCGGCAGACGCCGGTCGGGTCGATGATGAACGTGCCGCGGTAGCCGGCGCCCAGCTCTTCCTTGAGGATGCCGTAGCGGCGAGTGACGTCCTTGGTGAAGTCGGCCAACAGGGGGTAGCCGATCGCCTTGATGCGATCGTCGCTGGCCATCCAGGCCTTGTGGCTGAACTTGCTATCGGTGCTGACGCCCCAGACCTCGGCGCCGAGCTTGTGGAAGGACTCCAGCTCCTTGCCGAAGCCCTCGATCTCGGTCGGGCAGACGAACGTGAAATCCAGCGGATACCAGAACAGCACGGTCCACTTCTTGGCCTTGATGTTCTCCGTCAGGCTGAACTTCTTGAAGTCACCCTTGATGACGCCCTCGAGCTCGAACTCGGGCGCCTTGTGGCCAACCAGGCTGCGGAAGCAGGGCCCCTCGTGGGCCTCCGTATGATGGGTCATCGCAATTCCTCCTTGGCAGAAGAGGGAGCCGGGGTCCCGGCCCCCCCAGGCCGCCCGGAACCTTCGAACCGCTCCGGGACGCTCGCACCCTAGCACTCATGCCGCACGAGCGTCAATACCGTAACTACGGTCACAGGCGATGTGAGGCTCGAGGAGTGAGGCTTGAGGCTTGAGGCTCGAGGCTTGAGGAGTGAGGAGTGAGGCTTGAGGAGTGAGGCCTCAGGGGTCAGGCTTCAGGGATCAGAGATTGGCGGTAGAGCAGAGAAGTCTCGCTACTCGCTACTCCCTACCGCCTGGACATCAACCGAGCGACCGTTTAGCCTAGGGCGGCGTGAAACAGTTCTCGGTCCTCGAACGGGGTTCGACGCTCCAGATGCTCTCCGAGAGGACGTTCGACCTCCTTGTCGTCGGTGGGGGGATCAACGGCGCGGGAATCGCGCGCGACGCGGCGATGCGCGGGATGTCGGTCGCGGTGATCGAGAAGTCGGACTTCGGCAGCGGGACGTCCTCGAAGTCTTCCAAGCTGGTTCACGGCGGGGTCCGCTACCTGGAGCATTACCAGTTCGGGCTGGTCCACGAGGCCAGCATCGAGCGCCGCGTGCTGCTCGACATCGCCCCCCACCTGGTGAAGCCGCTCGGCTTCCTGATGCCGGTCTTTCGCGGCGGCCGCCACGGCCCCTTCTTCATCAATCTCGGGCTCTGGCTCTACGACGCGCTGGCGATGTTCGGAAACGTTCGGATGCACAAAAGCCTGGGCACCGCGGACTTCGCCCGGATGGCCCCGGGGCTGAGATCCTCCGACCTGGCGGGAGGCGCGCTCTTCTACGACGCCCAGACGGACGACTCGCGGCTGACGCTGGAGACTCTTCGCGCGGCCTGGCACGAGGGGGCGCTGGCGCTCAGCCACGCCACGGTCTCGGGCTTCCTGTCGAACGCAGGAAAAGTCTGCGGCGTGGAGGTCGAGGATCGGCTGGGGGGCGGCCGGCTCACCGTTTCCGGACGCGTCGTCGTCAACGCAACGGGCCCCTGGTCCGACGACGTCCGCCGCCGACTGGCCGCGGATTCGAAGGACTTGCTGCGCTTGACCAAGGGCGTTCACATCGTCCTACCTCCAGGGGTGAAGGACCTGGAGCACGCGATCGTGTTGATCAGCCCCATCGACGGGCGGGTGCTGTTCGCCATCCCGTGGGATGGGACGCTCTTGGTCGGGACGACCGACACCGACTTCGACGGCGAGATCGACCGCCCCGTCGCCACGAACGACGAGGTTACCTACCTCCTGGAGACTCTTCGGAGCTACTTCCCCGACCTGACAGCGACCTCCGCGGACGTGGTCGGCACTTTCGCGGGCCTCAGGCCGCTGCTCGCCGCAGACGGCAGCTCGTCGGCCTCAGCGGTCTCCCGGGAACACAAGCTCGTCGAGGAGTCGTCGGGGCTTTTGACTCTCGTTGGAGGGAAGCTCACCACCTACCGCAAGATGGCCGAAGAGGTCGTGGACCGCGTCGCCGCCAAGCTCCGGAGCGAGCACGGTATCCAGTCCCGCCAGAGCTGCCGAACGGCACGCGTGCCAATCCGCCATTTCGCTGCCGGCGGCGGACGCGACGGCCTGCTCCGCGGGGCCTCGGGCGTACCTCCCGAGGCGATGCAGCGCTTCGCAGCCCGGTTCCCCGGCGAGGAGGACCTGCTGGCCGCCCTTGCCCGCGAGGACCGCTCGCTGGCGGTCCCGCTCTCGCCGCGCTCTCCGTACCTGGCCGCCGAGATCGTCTTCGCCTGCACTCACGAGATGGCCGCCACCCTCCCCGACCTGATGATTCGCCGCACCCGGCTCTTCTACCGGGAGCCCGATCAGGGCCTCTCGTTGGCGCCGCGAGTCGCAGACCTCGCCTCCGCCGCGCTGGGCTGGTCCGCCGCCGAGCGCTCCCGCCAGCTCGAGCTCTTCACTCGCGCCGTCGCCGAGAGCCGCTCCTTTCGTGCTTGAAGCCGGCAGGGTCCCGGCAAAGTCTCGAGCCCGGAGGCGGAAAGCGGGGACTGGCTCTCACGCATGGACAGATCTCTTGAACTATCCGTCGGATTCGAATGGACTGAGCGCATCCGAAACACCCAAAAGCCGCATAAAATGGGGGTCCAGGGGGCCTTCGGCCCCTTGGCGGAGGTTCGGAGGCGGAGCCTCTGAGTGGAATGCCT
>JACQZN010000132.1 GCA_016213845.1 Candidatus Wallbacteria bacterium | reverse complement strand
TTCTCTACCAGAACCCCAGACCAGCGAACAGATCTCCCATTTCCCTGGTTGAGCCTTCGCTGTGCTCGATTCTTCATTGCCGGTTCCCGGCTCCCTGTTCCCTGTTCGACTGGGACCAGACGCGCGGGCCGGATCGAATTCCCCGACGCGCTCCTAGGGCAGCAGTTCCACCCGCCCGGAGTCGAGGTCGTACTCTCCGCCCACGATCTTGACCTGCCCCGACTTGATGCCGGCGGCTAGCGGGGCATCGGCCTTCAGCTCGTCGACGACGTGGCGGACGTTGGCCCGCACCGCCGAATCGAGCTGATCGTGGCCGGCTTCATGGGCACCCTGGATGACAGGACGGATTGCGGCCAGCAGGGCGGCGATGTGGCCGGAGGCGGTCGTCGCGTGCAGGGCGGCGTCGACGGCACCGCACTTCTCGTGCCCGAGGACGACGATGAGGTGCGCGCCCAGGTGCTCCACGGCGTACTCGATGCTGCCAAGGGTCAGCGTATCCGGCAGCTCACCCGCCACACGCACGGTGAACAGGTCGCCGAGCCCCTGGTCGAAGACGATTTCGGGCGGCACGCGCGAGTCGGCGCACCCCAGCACGATCGCGATCGGATGCTGGCCTGACGCCAGCCGTCGGCGCAGCACGGAATCCTGGTGGGGAAATGCGCGGCGCGACTCGACGTAACGGCGATTACCGTCCAGGAGCTCCCGCAGCGCCATGTCCGGGTCCATCCCGGCCGCATCATGGCCAGCCATGGCCGAAACGGCCGCTACCCCCGCCCCCAACAGTATCCCCAGGAACGATCCAGAGCCTCGCATCGCGGCCCTCCTGCAGGCATTCGCCCAGCAGGAGGCGGCCGCAACTTCCAGGCCGTTCGAGCGTCAGCTCGCCAGGAGCCGCTCCAGCGCGCCCGCGGCCTCTGCGGCCGTGGGCCGGCGTTGGGGCTTGCGTTCCAGACACGCCTCCACCAGGGCCCGGCCTGCGGCAGAGACGTCGGGTCGCAGCATCGCCAGCGGCGGGATCTCCCCGTGCATCTTCTCGTGGAGCAGCTCCATCAGGTCGGCCGCGGCGAACGGGGGGCCACCCGTCAAGAGCTCGAACAAGAGGACGCCGAGCGCATAGACGTCGACGGCAGGCGTGACCTCGGAGTCCTCGATCGACTCTGGCGCGATGTAGCTGGGCGTGCCGAGCAGCGTGCCGGCCTCGGTCAACACCGAATGCTCCCTGGCCAGCGCCTTGGAAAGGCCGAAGTCGGCCAGCGCCGCGTTCGCCTGCCCGCGGAAGAGGACGTTTTCGGGTTTCAGGTCCCTATGGACAATCTGCTTGCCGTGCGCGTGCTCCAGCCCCCGAGCAACGCGACCGGCCGTGCCCCAGACGAACCGGAGAGGCGGTTCCGCAACGGCCCGCATCCGCTGCCGCAGGCTGCCCCCGGCGGCCAGCTCGGTGACGATGTACGGCAGGGTCTCGAGGAACCCGGCGTCGAGCAGGGTCAGGATGCACGGGTGCTCGAGCTGCTCCTGCATGCGCACCTCGCGCAGGAAGCGCCGGATGGCGTGGTCGCCATCGAAGAGGCTGCGCTCGAGCACCTTGAGCGCCACGAGCCCTCCGCGACGCTCATCGAACGCCTTGTAGACGGTCGCCGAAGCGCCCGTGGCGATCGGCTCCAGAATGGTGTAGCCGGGCAGCTCCAGTGCCTGGCGGACGGTTTCATTGGCGACGTGTTGAGCTTGATGTGTGGACATGGGTGGCCTCGCTCGATCCATCGGCCCCAGTACCGCCCGAGCTGAATAGCTCCGGTCCCGAGTCCCCAAACCCGTGCGGTTCCGCTTACGATGGGAGCGTATCCGCGCGTGCTCGGCGGACACCAACCTGAGCTGAACCCGGCGAGCGCGCCGCGAAAGTTAGGAGTGTTCCATGGTCCGAAAGATGATCACGCTGGCCGCCATCGCCGTGGCAATCCTGGCGGCAGCCGCCGGGCTCGGCGTCTACAAGCTCAAGCAGATGGTCGAGGACGGCCAGCTGGTCCGCCAGGCCGCGGACAAGTTGCGCCAGTCGATCGGCCGCGGGTTCACCTTCGGTCAGGTCTCGGTGGTCGGACCGCTGACGATCGAAATGGCGAGCTTCAAGCTCGATCCGGGCCCTCCCGGAGCACCGGAGCTGAGCCTCGACAGGGTTCGTGTCAGCGTCTCCCTGGATGCGCTGTTCTCGGGCAAGCTGGAGCTCGACGCCCTGATCCTGGAGAACCCGTCGATCCGGCTCACGCGGGGCCGGGACCAGCTGGTGGAAACGGGCGTTCCCGCCTCCGCAAGGATGGCCGGGGGCCCCTCCACACAGCCGCAGGAGCTGCCCTTGAGCAGGCTGAGAATCACCGGCGGGAAGCTGGTCCTGGCCGACGCACCTCCGGGAATCCGCCCTGACATCGAAGTGAGCGGCCTGGCGGCTGATGTCACGCTGCCCAGGGCCGGCGCGGCGGCCAGCTTCGACGTCAAGTGCTCCGCGTTCGGCGGCAGTGCAGCCGTGAGCGGCTCCGCAGACGCAACCGGGAAACTTCTCGGCGTCAGCGGCCGGGCCAGCAGTATCGACCTGGGTGCGCTCTCGAAGCTCGCGGCGGTGCCCCTGCCCGTGAGCGTCAAGAAGCTCCCCGTCGAGGTGCGCTTCGAGCTCGCCAGCGGTGGCTCCCCGGCAGACGCGAAAATCGCCGCGACCTTCCAGGATGGCGAAGTGGCGCTGCCGGGCGGCGTAGCGATCTCCGGACTCGAAGGCGCGATTCAGGTCAGCGGGGACACGCTGAAGCTTGAGAAGCTCCAGGGTTCGCTCTTCGGCGGCATTCCATTCAACGCCTCGGGGCAGGTCACCGAGCTGCAAGGGGCACGACGGCTGGCGCTGGAGCTGGACGTCCCCGACGCCGACCTGGCCCAGCTGGCCGAGGCGAGCGCAGGCAAGGTCCCCTCGGGTTCTCGCGGACGGGTGCGAGGCCACGTGAAGCTGGGCGGGACGGCCGCGGCGCCCGTGATCGAGGGTGAGCTGGTGCCGAAGGAAGTCGTCTGGATGCTGGACGCCGCCGGCGTCGCGGTGCCCGTCGCGATCCGCGCCGGAAGCCTCAAGGTAACGCCGGTTCGCGCAGCGACTGAGAGGCTGGCGCTGGACGTGGGTGGCCAGCCGGTCGAGGTCGCGGCGGCCGTGGAGGACTACGCCTCGGCACGAAAATGGACGGCACGGCTGCGAGCGGCCTCGGCCGACGTGGCGGCGCTTCTGGCCCTGGCGCCGCCAGCGGTCCGCGAGGCGGCTGCGCCCTACTCCCCCAAGGGAAAGGTCTCGGTAACGGCCGATGCCAGGGGGGCCGGCGCGGCGTTCGCGGTGAAGGGTGAGCTTGTCCCGGAGGGAGTGTCGGCGCGACTGCCCGTCGCCGGGGCTTCGCTGGCAGCGCAGATTGCCTCGGGGAAGATCCGGTTTTCGGAAGAGTCCGTCGTCAGCGAGAACCTGGCGGTGGAGGTTTCCGGCACGCCGGCCGAGGTCGCCTTCAAGGTCACGAGGCTGTTGAGCGGCAACCCTGACGTGAGCGCCAGCGCGCGCGTGCGGGCGCTGCCGGTCGAGAAGGCCGTCGCGACGTTGCCGCCGGAGCAGCGGGCGAAGCTGGAGCCGTACAACCTGTCCGGAAGCGTCGCCTTCGACGTCGGGCTCGAAAGAAAATCGGGGAAAGCCGAGCTGTCGGGCTCGCTCGACGCGACCGGCCTGCGAGGCAGCGTGGACCAGGGCGGGCGCCGGGTCGACTTCGAGCTCGAGAAGGGGCGCATCCTGCCGGAGGGCGACCTTCTGACGACGGACGGGCTGATCGTCTCTTTTGGAGTCAGCGGAGCTTCCGACACCAGGGGAGCATCGCGGGGCCGGCTGGCGATCGAAGGCGGTATCGCGCCGCTGGCCACGCCACCGCGAATCGACGCCAAGGTGCGCGGCGATCGCATCGAGCTGGCCTCGCTGGCAGCGCTGATGCCGCAGATGCCCGCACAGTTCGACGGAACGGCGAGCTTCTCGGGCGAAGTGCGCGGTACGCTCACGGCTCCCTCCTTCGAGGGACGCGCGACTCTGCCGTCGGTCTCCATCGTGACGCCCGGCTCGCGAGGCCGCGCGACGCGCGTGGCGCTGGAGCGCGTCTCGGCGCGCGTGACCGCGTTGCCGGGGAGCTTCCAGGTTTCGCCCTTCGAGGCCGTCTTCTACGGCGGCAAGGCGACCGGGACGGTTTCTGGGACCACCGGGGCGCCGATCGCCTGCAAGGCGGAGGTCGCCGGTGCGGACTTCGGAGCCCTGATGGCAGATCTCCGCAACATGCCGGGTGCCTTTACCGGCCGAGTCGACGCCGGGGGGGAGCTGAGCCTGGCGGCCGGAGCAGGCATTTCGGGGCTCTCGGGGCAGGGCGCGGCGCGCATCGGGCAGCTGGTGGTGAACGGCCGGGAGCTGGGGAAGTTCGTTCCGGGCTTCTCGACCGTCAAGAAGGCTCAGAAGATTGGCAAGCTGGGAGCGCTGGCCGGCGGCCTGGTGGGCAAGCACACGATCCTGGGGCGGCTGGGCGCGCAAGCGAACGCGGCCACGGAGAAGTACGCGCCGATGCTGGAGTTCGCGATGCAGGAGCACGCGTTCGGCGTCGTCCGCTACGACTACAAGATCGACGCAGGCCGCATGAGCGGGCCGGTCGCAAGCGAGGGCGGCGCCAGCCGCATCGACGGACAGCTCGACGTGGACCTGGCGCAAGGACTGGCGGTGGGTCAGTTCCAGGTGCTGGTGAGCGACGGCGCGCATCGTCTGGAGATCGCCAACGCGCAGCTCGACACGAGCAAGCAGGTTCCGGTGTCGACGGCGAACGGGTTCGACGACGTCAAGTACCACGGTCCGCAGGCGAGCCCTGCGGCCGAGGCCGATCCGGCCGCCGAGGCGCCCGCGACACAGGAGCCGTCGCAGCCGACGGCCGAGGAGCGGCTGATCGGCGGCCTGAAGGGGCTGTTCGGCGGAAAGAAGAAGAAGGGTAAGGCGCCGCCCGCGCCCGAGCCTGCGCCCGCCGCGGCGGCAGGAAGTGCCCTGCCCGCAGCCGCGGAACCGGTGGCACAGCCGGCCGCGCCGGCCCAGGAGAGCCCGGCAGCGGACCCGACAGCGCAGCCGTCCACTCCCGCTCCGGCGGTCCCGGCGGCGGAGCCCGCGGCGCCATCGGAGCCTGTGCCCGCGACGGCAGAGCCCGCGCCCGAGGAACCGTCACCTGCGCCCGAAAAGGCCAGCCCTGCCCAGCCCGAGGAGGTGCCGGCGGCCCAGGGCGCGCCTCCGCAGCCCGCAGAGTCCCAGGCGCCGGCGATCGAGCCGTCGGCACCGTCCGGGGCGCCGGCCGCGCAAACGGACTCGCCGGAGCCGGTCGCTCCTCCGGAGCCTTCGAGTCCCCCGGCTGCATCCAAGGACGGCGCGCCGCCTGAACCGGCCCCTTCACCGTCCCCGGCGACCGAGGCCCAGCCGGCCGCCCCCACGGCCCCGGCTGAAGCGGCGCCACCGCCAGCGCCCGCGAGCGAATCGCTGCCCGCCGCGCCCGCGCTGCCCCAGGAGGCGGCCCCCGCGCCGGCCGAGCCCTCGCAACCCGCCGCCGTGCCGGTGACTCCGCCGGCAGAGGCCCCGCCCCCTCAGCCCGCACCTTGATTCTCCGGTTCCGAGACCGCTTGCGGTGTCCGTAGCATCCGGGGATTCACTGCCGGCTGCTGGCGACTGACTACTCCCGGCCCGCCCGCCCTGGGCTCGGACGTTCGCTATACTGCCGCTGGACCTGCGCCCCCACGACTGGAGGTAGAGCGATGCGAACCGTCGACCTCATCCTGAAGAAGAAGGCCGGCCAGAAACTGACTCGGGAGGAAATCGATTTCCTCATCGGTGGCACCGTCGGCGGATCGATCCCCGACTACCAGATCTCGGCCTTCCTGATGGCTGTCTGCTTCCGCGGGATGGACGAAGAGGAGACCACCGACCTCACGCGAGCCATGCGCGATTCAGGTCAGATCGTGCGCCTGGAGGGCATCCGCGGCGTCAAGATCGACAAACACTCCACGGGCGGCGTCGGCGACAAGACCACGCTGGTCGCGGGACCGCTGGCGGCCGCTTGCGGGCTGAAGGTCGCCAAGATGTCGGGGCGAGGGCTGGGCCACACGGGCGGGACGCTGGACAAGATGGAGTCGATTCCGGGCGTGCGCATCGACCTCACACAGGAGGAGTTCGTCCGGCAGGTCAACGAGCACGGCATCGCGGTCATCGGCCAGACAGGCGACCTGGTGCCGGCCGACAAGAAGCTCTACGCGATGCGAGACGCCACCGGGACGGTCGACAGCATCCCGCTCATCGCCGCCTCGATCATGTCCAAGAAGCTGGCGGTGTTGAACGACGTGCTGGTGCTGGACGTCAAGTTCGGCAAGGGGGCGTTCATGCAGACGCTCGAGCTGGGGCGCCAGCTGGCGCGCTCGATGGTCGACATCGGCCGTGGCATGGGGCTCTCGACCGCGGCGCTCCTGACCGACATGGACCGGCCGCTGGGGCGCGCCGTCGGCAACGCCATGGAGGTTCGGGAAGCGATCGATTGTCTGAAGGGAAAGGGTCCCTCCGACCTGGAGGAGCTTGCGGTGGCGATCTGCGCCGAGCACCTCGTGATGGGCGGCGTGGCCGCGGACCGCGAAGCCGCTTCGAAGCTGCTGAAGCAGAAGCTGGCAAGCGGCGAGGCCTACGCCAAGTTCGTCGAGTTCATCACGGCCCAGGGCGGCAGCGAAAAGGCACTCGACGACATGCCCCGGGCCCCGCACGAGCACGCCTTCCCGAGCCCGGATTCGGGCTACGTCGGCGCCATCGACTGCCTGGCGGTCGGCCACGCCGCCATGCTGCTGGGGGCGGGCCGCGAGACCAAGGAGTCGACGATCGACCATGCCGTCGGCCTCCTCGTGGACAAGCGCCTGGGCGACCCCGTGGAGCGCGGCGAGCCGCTGGTGCGCCTCCACTACGCAGACGCCCGGCGCCGCGACGCCGCCGCGGCCGCTCTTGCGGGCGCCTTCCGCATCGACTCCGCTCGCCCCTCGCCCGGCCCCGTCGTCCATGAGGTCATCCGCCCGTGAGAAGGGGCAACTCCCGCAAATAGGGGCAACTCGACTTGCCCCCAATTCGTGAATGGGGGCAAGTCGAGTTGCCCCGAATTGCATCACCCCGGGCGGAGTGGTACAGTTTAAGTTGGTGGACATCGCGAGTATCGCGCGATGCCCGGTCCCGAGCGCTCGAGGTGCCCGCGGCCCGCGCCTGGCGCGGACTGAGGAAAGTCCGGACTCCGAAGAGCAAGAAGCTGGGTAACGCCCAGGTGGAGCAATCCAACGGAAAGTGCAGCAGAGAGCAGACTGCCGATCCGGGAAACCGGAGGCGATGGTGAAACGGTGGGGTAAGAGCCCACCAGTGGTCCGGGTGACCGGGCCAGCTCGGTAAACCCCTTCTGGAGCAAGACCAAATAGGGGGGAGATGAGGCGGCTCGCCGATCCCCCGGGTAGGTCGCACGAGCCTAGGAGCAATCCCAGGCCAAGAGAGATGGGCATCGATCGGGCCAAAAGCCCGATACAGAATCCGGCTTACGGAGCACTCGGGACCGGGCAAAGCGCATCCACATGGAGAATCAGGACCCAGCAGCACCCAAGACCTCCAGGTTGCCCAGGAAAGACCGAAAAGGGCTGAAGACGTTCGTCCTCGACACGAGCGTTCTGCTGCACAACAGCCAGGCCCTCTTCGCCTTCCGGGAAAACAAGGTGATCATCCCGCTGACGGTCATCGAGGAGCTCGACGGCTTCAAGGGCTTCTCCGACGAGAAGGGCCGTCACGCCCGGGCCGTCGCACGCTACCTCGACTCGCTGAGAGCCGAGGGCAGCCTCCACGAAGGCGTGTCGCTGCAGAGCGGCGGCATCATCCAGGTCGTGCAGGAGAAGGAGATGCGCTTCCCCGGCGGCCTGGACGAGGGCAACCGCGACAACCGCATCCTGATGGTCGCCTTTCAGGAGCAGAAGAACAACGCCAACGTCTGCTTCGTCACGAAGGATCTCAACGCCCGCGTCAAGGCCGACGCCCTCGGCGTCTACAGCGAGGACTTCGAGACCAACAAGGTCAACATCGAAGAGCTCTGGCGAGGCTGGCGGGAGTACACCGCCAGCCCCGAGGAGCTGGCGACGCTGGAGCGCGAAGGGGGCGTTGCGCCTCGCCCCGAGTCGAGCTTCCTGGCCAACGAGTTCGCGGTGCTGAAGCGCGAGGCCGATCTCGAGGACTGCATCCTGGCCCGCTTCGACGCCCGCTCCAACAAGCTGGTCCGTATCCGAGGCGACAACATCGGCCCCTGGGGCATCGAGCCACTCAATGCCCAGCAGCTCTTTGCGCTGGAAGCTCTGCTCGACAACAGCATCCACCTCGTCACCCTTGTCGGGCAGGCCGGCACGGGCAAGACGCTGCTGGCGCTGGCCGCGGGTCTGCACAAGACCATCGATGAGCGCGTATTCCGCCGGATGCTGGTCAGCCGACCGATCATGCCGCTCGGGCGCGACATCGGCTACCTGCCGGGCACCAAGGACGAGAAGCTCACCCACTGGATGCAGCCGATCTTCGACAACCTGGAGTACATCTTCACCGGCTACCTCGAGGGCGAGCTGAAGGCCGACGAGCAGCTGCGGTTCCTGATGGACAGCAAGAAGATCGAGCTCGAGGCGCTCACCTACATCCGCGGCCGCTCCATCCCGAACCAGTACCTGATCATCGACGAGGCGCAGAACCTGACGCCGCACGAGGTGAAGACCATCATCACGCGAGCCGGCGAGGGCACCAAGATCGTGCTGACCGGTGACCCGTACCAGATCGACAACCCCTACCTGGACGCCAGCTCCAACGGCCTCGCGTTCCTGGTCGAGCGCTTCAAGGGCCAGTCAATCTTCGGCCACGTGACGCTCGTCGAGAGCGAGCGCAGCCCGCTGTCGGGGCTGGCAGTGGACCTCCTCTAGTGGCGAAGGAAAGGCCATGAAGGAACTGCGGCGAGGCGTCACCCTCATCGAGATCCTGATCGCCACGGCCATCCTCGCCGCCGTCGTGATCCCCGTCGCGACCTTCATCATCGGCGGCATGCGGCGCACGGAGATCAGCAAGCACTCCGCCATCGCGCTCTCGCTCGGAGCCAACATCATGGACAGCCTCCTATCGGCCAGCGTGCCGTTCGGCTCCATCGACCCCAAGGGCACCAGCGGCGACGGCGGCGTCAGCGGCGGCGCGCTCCCCAAGACGCTCCCGTCCGTTGCCAACAAACGCGCGCAGGCGACATTCAAGAACACCACTGGCGGCCCGCCCGCAGCCAAACTCGAGGGGCTCCTCAACGACCGCAAGAAGAACGACACCCGTGTGAAGGTGAGCGAGGAGGGGCTGGAGTTCGAGGTCTTCTTCTTCGCCGGCGTCTACGCCGACGACGGCACCAAGCCCGCCATCGCCAAGGAGCTCACCTTCTGCTACGTCCCGAACCCCTACGTGCCTCCGGACCCCGTTGCCGCCAACCACAAGATCCTCGGCCTGCCCGCGTCACCCGCCACCAAGAACCCGATCGACAAGCTTTTCCCGTACACCCGGGTCCATGAGGCGCGCATCAACCCACCTACGGCCATCACCGACTACTTCCCCGGTTGGCCAAAGCCCCCCGCCGGTTACAAGCCCAGCCCAGGGCAGCTCAAGGACGACATCAAGAAGGCCTTTGGGGAGTTCGACACCAAGAGCCAGGACCCGGTCTTCTTTGCCAGTTTCCAGGATCAGCGCGACTTTGGCCGACCCAATGGCGGCCTGATGAAGCTGGTCCTCGGACTGCGCTGGAACCCGAACACCAACGTCAACCAGGGTGTCGGCTACACCAAGAATACGCGGGAGCTCTGGCTCGTGAGCTTCAAGGGCGACCTGGCCCAGAAGTAGCCGGACAACATGAGGACTCGATGGAGCCACTGAGGACACGGACAGCCTTCTCGCGCCGGCGGCGCGGAGGGTTTGCCATCTTCATCGTCATCCTGGTCTCCATTGTCCTCAGCGTTTTCGCGGTCATCCTCTGGAGCATCGAGAGCGGCAGCAGCCACGAGACCGAGCTGATCATCGAGAAGAAGCAGGCCGAGTACCTGGCCAAGGGCGCTCAGCAGCATGCTCTCTTGAAGTTCCGCTACCTCCCCACGGAGCTCTACGACGCCGTTGCCTACTCCATCGGGAAGAACCCGTACTACGACTTCGGCCGCCCGCTCAAGGCCGGAGGCGCGCTCGACAGCCTGCTCAACCCGGGCCCGATGTTCTTCACCGGCACCAAGGACCCGCTCACGAACCCCGCCGCCGCCGCAGTACCGATCATCAACCGCTCGGGAGACAACATCTTTGCACCACCCTCGGGAGTGAGCGGCTTCCCGTCCTCCGGAACCGCGGAAGATCAGATGAAGTACCTGCTCACGTTCTACGAGGCCGACATCGCCACCGACTACCCCGGTGGCGGCAAGGACGACAGCATCGTCGTGGTCACCAGCGAACCGCACAATGACATCGCGATGGGCGCCGGCTGGCGCGATCCGTTCTTCGGCAGCTACGTCGTGGAGTCGCTGGCGATCCTCGGGCTCACGGGAGGCAAGCTCTACGACAAGGACTCCATCCTGCTCACGACGCGCGGGCAGGTCTACCAGGTCTTCAACAACATCCATCAGATCAGCCTGGTCACCGACGAGAGCTTCGGCGCCACCGGCAACCCACGCCAGCTGACGGAGGGGCGCCGCACGACCTCCACGGCCAAGTTTGGCGCGCACGACTTCCCCGAGCTCGAGCAGAGCTTCGAGGCGCTGTCGGACTACCAGAACCGCCTCAGCACCGCCCGCACGGAGATCGCGACGGGCCTCTACTCCGTATCGAGACAGAAATGACCCGCCGCCGCCGCCCCGCCTTCACGCTGGTCGAGATCCTGGTCGCCTTCTTCGTCCTGGTGCTCTTCACCGTGGGCGTGTTCACCATCCTGCGGAACTTCTCCAGGGCCGGCAGCATCGGCCAGTGGCGCAGCTTCACCAACGGCCAGATCCGCAAGGCCCAAGAGCGGCTCCGGCAGCACATCGAAGGCGCGTCCTACCCGATGAAGATCACACCGCAGGCGAACCAAATCTCCGACATCCCCGCCCACTACGTCATCGTCAACCCGGAGGGCTCCGGCGCGGCCGACGACAACACCACCGAGGTTGTCCGAGTGTTCGGGCCAGGCGACGACGCCGCCGAACCTTCCGGCGAAGAGGTTGTGTTACAACTGGTGAAGTCGAAGCCGGGCCGCGAGGGCCTCGGCAGCAGCGGAAGCCTCGCAGACAAGCCGGTCGAGGCCACGATGGTGAAGTTTCTGCTCAAGGGCAAGAACAAGGTCTTCGGCCCCAAGGGTAAGTGGAACCGGACGCTCTACATCGTGGAGGAGACGGCCTCGGCGGCGACGACTGGATTCACTTCCGGGGTCCCTTTCAACTTCGCCGGCGGCACGAGGAGCGAGACGCTGATCTTGAGCGACGTCAACCGGGTGCGCGTCAGTACGCCGAAGGACTCGTTTCCTTCCGGCACGGTCTCGATCAACCCGGTGCCGATCGAGGTGCAGCTCTTCTGTGTGGAGCCCGGGGCAGGCCAGGCAGAGCTGATCTCCACGGTCCAGGCCCACCCCAACTCCGGCGTCGAAGTGAAGTGAGCTTCCAGGGACCGCCTGCGTGCCGAAGAACTGGCAGGAAATAGAGTTCCTCGACTACAAGGAGCGGCAGGTCCGCCGGCGGAGTCAAAAGACCCGCGAGCTCGAATTGACGGGGGCCTCCAAGGGCGTGGATCGCACGCGGCTGATCGGACTCTCGGCGGGAGGGACAGTGTTCCTCTTGGCCCTGGCCGGCGGGATCTATGCGTACACGCACATGGGCCAGCTGGGGCTGATGTCGGCTGCGGCGCGCTCCGTGCTGACGGTCTCCAGCGTTTCGGGCGAGGTCGAATCGTCCTCGGCGACAACCGGGTGGGAGGGGCTGAAGAAGGGCGCGAAGATCAGCTCCGGAACGCATATCCGGACGGGCAAGAACGGCAAGGTCGTGCTGCTGCCGAGTCTGCCGAAGAGCCGGATCGTGCTGTTCGAGAACAGCTCGCTGATGTTCGAGAAGATCCAGCTCGCGGCGAAGAACCCGGTCGGAGCGGCGCTCACCTTCGAGATGGAGAAGGGCGAGGCTGCTTTCGACTTTCAAGACGGGGCGCCCATTCTGAAGGTCGTGCTGCCGGTCGTCACCCTCTGGGCGCGGCTTTGCCGGTTCAAGACACACATTTCCAAGGACGACAACCGGGTGCTGGTGGCGCGCTACGCCGTGCAGGCCGAGGACCGCGCCGAACCGGGCAAGAAGACCGTCGTCACCGAGAACCAGGAGCTGGTCAGCTCGCTGAAGGAAGCCGTGCCCAAGCCGCGAGGCGCAGGAGGCTCATCGCTGCGCGAACGGTGGGAGTGAGGAGGCAGGCTTCAGGCTTCAGGAGTCAGGGATCAGGCCTCAGGGAGCAGGGATCGAGGCGCGCGGCTCAAGACTCCAATCGCTGTCGATCCTCAGGGACAGCCGGCGGTGGGAAGCGACTCGACAATGCGAGCGCCGGAGGCCGCTTCCCGTATGACGAAGTGGTCGACGA
The DNA here is from genome assembly GCA_016213845.1 of Candidatus Wallbacteria bacterium. GTDB lineage: Bacteria > Muiribacteriota > UBA6191 > JACPRK01 > JACPRK01 > JACPRK01. The sequence goes on along the minus strand of JACQZN010000132.1, from coordinate 81,921 downwards.
GCCGGGAGTCGACGACGAGCTGGGCGTCCAGGGCCGCGGGAAGCCGGCGCTCGAACTCGGCGTCGTCCATGGTCTGGCCGCTCTCGCAGAGACCGTAGACGCGGAACTCCATCTTGCCTGGACTGGCCTCGCAGGAGACGAAGTTGTAGGCGCGCCGCCAGACCGGGTCGGGGTCGAGCGTCGTGCCCATCTGTTCGCCGACGCGCGCCAGGTAAGCGCCCAGCTCGGCTCCGGTCTGGCCACGGTCCCGAAGCGGTACGCCGCCGCCGCCCGAGACCACGATGGCCGTGCCGCGCCCGCCGTCGACGATGCGCTGGTAGTCGTGATCGTGGCCGCCGATGAGGGCCCAGACTCGCCTCTGCTCAGCAGCGGAGAGCTTGGAGAACACCCGGCCATAGACGAGGTCCCGGAAGCCGCTGATCAGGTCCTTGGTGGCTTCGAGCTTCCCCCCGTGCTTGCCGATGCTGACAGGGGGATGGTGCTCGAAGATCACGATCGGGCCGTCGTGGGTCTTGATGGCGTCGACGAGGAAGGCCTCCTGGTCGAGCACGGCGCTCTTGCCGGGCGCCAGACGCTTCACGGGGGCCAGGGAGCTGTTGCAGGCGATGAACCGGACGGCGCCCGCGCCGCCGGGCAGACGTCGATCCGTGTAGTACCAGGAGGGACCCGTGAAGCCGTCGTCGTCCACCGGGAGCGCCGCGAGGCTGGTGGAGGTCTTCAGGTACGGCCCCAGCTTCTCGAGCAGCTTTTCCCGGAAGACCTTCCAGCTCTTCGACGCGGAGCCGGCCGGGGACTCGAAGAGCTCGGTGAGCCAGCGTTGATCGTGCTGAGCTCCGGAGACCTGGCGATGCATCGAGAGCAGGGCGCGCAGGTGGCGCACGGCGGGCTTCAGTCTCTCGCGTGCCTGGGCGAACTGGGGCGTGGAGGGGTCGCCGAGCCGGGCCAGCGCCTCGCGGGCCAGCCGAGCATGCGTCGCGTCGCTCGCCCGCTCGCCCAGGTCGTCCACAGTGTGCAGGACCTCCAGGATCTCGCGAGGCGAGCTCTGAGCGATGCGGCCGGCCAGCTCTTCGGAGCCGGCATTGCGGAGGGCGGCCGTTCGGACCGCCACGCGGGTCGAGCGGCCCGCCGTCGCAAGGCTCTGCCGATCGGCCTCGGGGAGCCGCTCGGCGACGTCGGCCGTTAGCTGCACCCAGAGCGCGCGAAGGTCCTCTGGGGACGCCTTCACGTCGAGCTCGTCCGCCATCGAAGGGGGGAGCTCGCCCAGCCAGCCGAGCTGCGCCAGCAGCCCGACGTCGAGCAGCTCGGAGGTGCCCTTCCCGGGATCATCCTCCCCGCCCCAGCGCCAGATGGCGCGGACCATCTCATCCTCCTCGCTGCCGCCGGAGCCGCCCGAGAGAGTCAGGAGCTCGTGGTTCCCGAGCGCGGGGTAGACGAAAAGCGGATGGGCCCCTGCGCGCAGATTCGCCAGCGCTTTCCAGGCCGGCTTCCAGTCACGATCCGTGAGCGGCACATCGGCGAAGATGAGGTCGCCGGTATTGAGCACGAGGTCGACCTCGTTGGCGAGGTGGGCGTCGTGGCGCTTGATGGCATCGGTGAGGGCCTGGTGCTTGGCCTGCCCCCCGAACGGATAGAAGTTCGGCCGCGTGTCTCCGTACGCCACGAAGATGAGCCGGTTCCCGACGGGTGATTCCAGACCCGCCTGGGCGCTTGCCGTTTCCGCGAAGACCAGGGCCGTGGACAATCCCGCCGCAGCAATCATCAGATGTCGAATCATGGGCTTCATCAGCTCTTGGGGGGGAGGAGAGTAGTGAGTAGTGAGTAGCGAGTAGTGAGTAGGGGTGACGCGAGAGCGTACGGGTCGCGGAGATTCTACTCGATTCCTACTGAGGGACCATAGCCAGTTCGATCCTGGGCTTCGACGAGCTCGGCCTGAGCGGTTCTGCGGGGACTTTGGATAGATTCACAGCCTCTCACTACTCACTACTCACTACTCGCTACTCGCTACTGTATTTCCTCTCGACTTGTCGCAAGATGTTCCAACGATGCTGAGTCGTCTCGTGGGGCGCGCGCGCCAGAGCTTGCGGGTCCGCACGGCGCTTCTGTTCCTGCTGGGTGGCGTGACGCCGATCCTGCTGAGCGGGCTGGCGGCCTGGAACCACTTCGAGGCGGAGCTGGTCCAGCGGATGGTGGAGGATCATCGGCGGCTCATCGGCCAGTTGACGCACGAGATCGCCAACGAGCTGTCGTGGTATCGCGGCCAGGTCGAGAAGCTCGGCACACAGGTCCCGGTCCAGAGCATGCAACGTGCCCGGATGGAGGCGGAGCTGGAGTCGTTCCTGGCCTTCCATCCCCTCTTTCACCTGGTGCGCGTCTTCTCGCCCGAGGGCAAGCTGCGGGCACGCGCGCGACGGGGGGCGCAGGTGGAGGAAGCGGACGTCAGCGACGCGCCGCCCTCGTTCCTGCGCGACGCCATCGCCGACGCGCTGCAGGCCTCACGCACCACGGTGACGGCGCCCTATCGCAACGAGTCGGGTCGCGTCGAAATCCACGTGGTGGCGCCCGTCACGTCCTTCGTCGACGAGCAGCCGCCCTGCGGGGCCGTCGCGGCCACGCTGCGGTTGCACGGTCACGAGGTCTCGGACATCGTCGAGCCCGAGAGCTTCATCAGCGGCAGCACTTACATGTGCTTGACCGATCCGGACGGACGGGTTCTGGCGCGGGCGGGCGCCGGATTGCCGGGACATTTACGCACGCTGGCGGTCGCCTCGCCGCCCTCCGAACTGAGCGGTGGCGACATCCTGGCAGGCACGGCGGTCGTCGCCGGCCGGCGCGACCTCATCGCCTCCGCAACCGTGGCCGCGCTCGGCATCCGGGTCGTGGTCGGGCGACCCTACGCCGAGGTCCGTTCGGCGCTGGCGGAGTTGCTCCGCTCCATCGCGTTCCATGTGACAACCGGCATTCTGCTGGCCCTGCTTCTGGGCGTCTACCTGTCGCAGGGGCTGGTCGGCCCGATCCTCTCGCTCGTGAAGGGCATCCAGCGTGTGGCCCGGGGCGAGGTCGCCCACCGTATCCCGGTTGAGCGAACGGATGAACTGGGTCGCGCGGCAGAGGCGTTCAACGAGATGGCAACGCAGCTGGAGAAGGGGCGGCTGCTGGAGGAGCTCTGGCAGGCGCGCTGGCAGCCGGGGCGGAAGCCCTGACATGAGACCGCCGAACGCCCGCCTGGCGCTGGCCGCGAGCCCGCGTGCGCAGTTCTGGGTCCTCTGGGGATTCTTCTTCTTTGCTGAGACCGCCTCCTATCTGTTGGGCGTGCTCTCCAGCACGCTCCTGGTGAAACGGGCGGGCGCCGAGCGGCTTCCTGAGGCGTATCTGTTGCTGAACGCCGTCTTCCTGCCCGTGGTGCTGATGGTGCTGGCGCGGCCGCCGCGCTCCAGCTTCCGGGCCGTGCGCGTGAGCATGGGCGTCTACTTGCTGGCGACTCTGGCGACGCTGCCGGGCGCAGATTCGTCGAGTGTGCCGGTGTTGATGGCGATGTACGTCGTGGCCCGGCTCGGGAAGCTGATCTGGAGCACTTTCGCTGTGGGGATGGTGGCCGAGATCCTGCCGCTCAGGGACGCAAAACGGGCCACGCCCGCACTGCTGGCCGCTGCGTCGGCCGGGATCGTGCTGGCGGGCATCGTGCTCAAGTGGACTCTGGCCGCGGTCGGCATCCGCACAGCGTTCGTCGCGCTCTGGGTGATGCTGGGCGGCGCCTACGCGATGCTGGTGCTGCTCGAGCCGGGAGTGGCCGCGCGGGAGCCGGCCGCCGACGAAGCGCCAAGGCCATCGCTGGGCTCCACCCTGGCGGGTCTACTCTCGGTGCCACTGGCCCGCGTCATCGGCCTGCAGAACCTGTTCGTCGTCGGGATGCGGTACTTCGTGGAGTTCGTTTACGCCGGCGCCCTGGGCCGCCATTTTGCCACGGAGCGCGACATGGCGGGCTTCGCCGGCGTTTTCGAGGCGACCTTGCAGGTGAGCACGGCCGCCGTGCAGTTCGCCCTCACGGGGCCGCTGATGCGGACGCTGGGAGTTGGCGGCGTGGCGCTGCTGATGCCCTCGATCTTGATCGCGGCGACGGGCGCGGCGGCGCTCTGGGACAGCTTCGCCGTCATCCTCTTGTGTCAGTTCCTCTTCTGGGTCGCGTCCGACGGCTGCAACAAGCCCGCGCGCCAGGTGATGGTCGGCGCGCTGCCCCGCTCGCACGCGGCCAGCGTCCCGGTCTTGATGGCGGCTCTGGGGATGAGCGGCTCGCTGGCTGCGTCGACGCTGTTGGTGCCGCTGGCCAGGGCCGGCTCGCCCTCGACGGTGATGGCGTTCACCTGCGCACTGGCGGTCGCCTTCCTGCTGCTCTCGACGACCGTCGGGAGGACCTATCGGACAACGCTCTGGAGCACGCTGAAAGGGTTGGACGAGCGGCAGCGCACCGAGGTGATCGGCGGCTACGGCGAGGAAGAGGCCGGCGCCAGGCACGAGGCCGTGTCGGCCATGCTCGGGTCCCCCGAGGCCGAGATCCGGTTCCAGGCAACTCGGGCCGCGCTCGACTTGAGCAGCGAGGAGGCCGGCGCGCTCCTGATGCGGCACGTGGCGAACGAAACCGATTCCAAGGTTCGAGCTGCGATGCTCTCGTCGTTGGCGGAGCTGGGCCCCCCCGGGCTCGACCCTGTGCTCGAACGGGCTCTGGCCGATTCTGATCCCCGTGTGCGGGCGACGGCGCTGGAGGCGCTCTCCGTTAGGCGCGCGACGGGAGCGGTGCTGCCGGCAATCGAGAGCGCGCTGGCCAGCGACGACGCGCGCGAGCGCGCCGCCGCAGTGCTGGCAGCCATCCGTGGCACGAGCGACGCCGCGCTGCTCGGCCGCGCGCTCGATTCGCTGGCGAGGCTGCTCGAGTCGGCCGAAACCCCGCGCGATCGCGCCTCCGGCGTCTTCGCGCTGGGCCAGCTCGGCTACCCGTTCCTGCTACCGGCCATGGAAGAAGCCCTGGCCGATCGCGAGCCCGCCGTGCGACGCTCGGCGGTGGAAGCACTACTGGCCAGCCACGCAGCCGTCGCTCTTCCTCTCATCGCCGAGGCGCTCACCCGAGAGACCGACCCGGAGCTCGCCGCTCGTATGGCGCAAGTCACCGAGGGCTTGCGCGACCAGAACGTCCGCGCCGTGCTCGACCTCTCCGGCCACCTGACGGGGGCCGAGCGATGCCAGATCGCCGATCTGTTGTCGCGAACACCGGGTGACCGCAAACTTGCCCTGCTGAGCGACGCCGTGCTGATTGGCCGAAGGGAGACCCGCTCGGCGCTGGTGGAGCTGGTCCACACGACGCGCGACGACGGACTCCTGGACGCCCTGCACAGGTGTCTGCGGCCGGCGGGCGAGGAGCGGGTGCTTTCGCTAGAGCCGCTGCTTTCGCACCTGGCTCAGGCAGACGGGCCGGGGACGCAGGCCGGCTACGACGCGCTTCACGCGCTGCTTGCGGGACAGGACGATCCGGCCGTGAGGCGCCACCTGGCCGTTGCAGTTCGCAGGCTCTGGGAGCGGGCCCATCAGGCCGGCGGCGGCATCGAGCGCGGCCATGAGCTGGAGCACGTACTGGCCATCGCTGCCGCTTCGACGCGGCGCCCCGAGCGCGCCGTCGAGGCGATGCGGGCGGTGACGAGCGGCGATCGCTACCGGGCGTCGCTCTCCGTCGAGCTGATGGAGCAGTGGCTGGCCGCGCCCGTCGCTGCCCTGGTGCTGCCACTGCTGGAGGCCACCATGGAGCCGGCGCTCAGCCAGGCCGCGGTCGGCGCCGCGCTGGAAGCGCTGGCCCGGCAGGAGGCAGCGGAGGAACAACATGCGCCGGCGTGACACCGACTCGAACGGCCTTTCCACTCTTCTACTCGCGGGGCTGCTGGCTCTCGCGCCGAGCCTGGCCGGCTGCGAGCCGGTGCCGCGGCTGGACGTCCGCGCGACCACCGACGAGGAAGCGCCCTTCCGGCTGGGCGTGCTGCCGACCGACGAGCTACCCGGCCTCCAGCGCCGCTACCGCCTGCTCGTGGAGCTACTCGGGGAGCGACTCAAACGGCCCGCCGAGATGGTCGTCAGCCCCGACTACGATTCTCTCGGCGCCCTGCTTGGACAGGGGAAGATCGAGCTGGCTTGGTTCTCGGGCGTTTCCTACTTGCGAGCCCGACGCAAGTACAAGGTGGTCCCGATCGCCCGCGCCGTGCTCAAGGGTAAGGGGACCTACCGGGGCGTGCTGATGGTCCGTACCGAAAGCGCCATCAGATCCATCGGGGACCTGAAAGGAAAGCGCTTCGCCTATGTCGATCGCGACTCGGGCAGCGGTTACCTGGCCGCCAACCGCTCCCTGGTGCAGTCCGGCATCTCGCCGCTGTCCGACCTGGCCTCGGTGGCGTTCACTTACAATCATCTGGTCAGCCTCCAGGGCGTGATCGAAGGCAGGTTCGACGTGGCGGCCGTTTACGAGAACGCCGTGGCAACCTACAAGGGCCGGCTGGACGGCTCGAAGCTTCGGGTGCTGACGCGAACCGAGGAGGTACCGAAGGACGTGGTGGCTGCCGCGACGACCGTGCCAGCGAAAGCATGCGAGCAGATATGGACCCTGCTCGAGGAGATTCCCAGGACCGCGAAAGGCAAGGCCGCATTGAAGGAGCTGGAGCGCTCCAACCCGATCGACGGCTTCGTCCGACTGTCCCCGGGATCGGAGTTGCGATGAGGCCGCAGCGGCCCTGCAGCGCGCCGCAGAATGCCAGCTCCCGGCCAACCACGACTGGACCGCAAACTCCAGGGGGTCCAGGGCCTGTCCTGAGCTTGTCGAAGGAGGGCCGATGACTTCCGCAACCTCCGCTGCGTTTCTCCCGCTGCTCCTCGGCGCCGCCAAGATCCTGGCGCCGGTCGTGGCGACGCTGGCGCTGGGCTACGCCGTCGGCGCAGGCAAGCTGAGCCGTTCGGGTCGGGCGCCCGAGCTGGGCTGGATGTCGTGGCTGGCGCTCTATGTGCTCTCGCCCTGCCAGGTCTTCTCCGGGCTCTACCACGCCCCGGTAGCGCTGAGGGAAGCCGCGACTCTCTTCGCCGTCATCTCCGCCTTTTTGCTCGTGACGGGCGCGATCGCGCTGGGCACCGCGCGCGCCGCGAGATTGCCGCAGAGCTTGACCTACCCGTTCCTGCTGACGGTCGTGTTCGGAAACTCCGGATTCTACGGCATCCCGGTTTGCTTCCTGGCGTTCGGGAAGGAGGGCTTCACGCGGGCGGTCCTCTACATGTGCTGCACGGCAATCCTGAGCAACACGGTGGGGCTCTACCTGGCGGCGCGCGGCAAGGCGTCGTCGCGGGAGGCGATCGCGACGACAACGCGATCGCCGATTCTCTGGGGGCTGATCCTCTCGCTCGTGGCGCGCGGCACGGGCGTCACGGAGCCGAAGTGGGCCTTCGACGCCGTCGACTTCCTTTCCACCGCGGCGATTCCGCTGGTGCTGGTGCTGTTGGGCGCCCAGCTGGCCCAGCTGGAGCTCGAGCGCAACCTGAAGCCGCTCTGCCTCTCAGCCGGCCTGCGGCTGATCGTGGCGCCGCTGGTGGCGTCTCAGTTCGTGGCGCTGGCAGGCTTCGAGGGCGTCAACCGGGCCGTGGTGCTGGTCGAGGCCGGGATGCCAACGGCCATCGTGGTCGGCCTCTTCGCGGTCCACTTCGGCAGCGAGCCGCGGTTTGCGGCGGCGGCCGTGCTGCTCTCCACGATGCTGAGCCCGCTGACGCTTCTGGTGCTGCTGGCCCTGGTCGGGCAGTAGGCCCGAGAGGAAAGAGCTGGGCCAGGCCGACCCGAGGTCGGGCTCCCGAACACGCACCGGATCTCCTCGTTTCGACCTGTCACTGGCTCCCAGGAATCCAGGCCTTGGCGGCCTTCAGCCGTGCCAGCTGATTCTCCAGCGGCCGGATCCAGAGGGTCTCTTCCGTGGAGTAGTCGTCAAGCCCGTCGCTCGCCTCGCTCCGCACGAGCTCGCGTCGCTCCAGGTCGGGCCGTGCGAGCGCCATGAAGCCGGTGATCCACCTCGAGACCTTCGCCCTTTCCAACGCGAGAAGGGCCAGATCAAGGGCCGAGAGGGACTGCAGCTCGGCCAGCGACTTGCGGCACACTTCCATTTCCTTGGCGATCCGCTCGCGGGCCTTCGCGTCCAGATGTGGTACTCCGAGCTGCTTGCCGAGGCTCTCCAGGGACCGCTCGATCTCCTTGGCCGTCGACCATCCTACGGGGAGCTGCGCGCGATACTCACCCTTGGCGAGCGCGTCCTGGGTCTTGGCAAGCGTCTGGTCGAGGCTCTTTACCCGGGCTTCCAGTTCGACTCGTTTCGCCCAGCCATTCTCGACCAGCCAGGACGAGTAGATGCCATCGGACACCGCTTTTTTCGTGGCCTCGAAGGCCTTGTCTGCTGCCGCCAGCTCCGCCTGGAGTTGGTTCTTCGTCTTCCAGTCGAAGGCAGGGCGATGGATCGACAGCTCCCCCGCGGCCGCCTTTGCGCGGCGCCTGGCAATGTCCGCTTCGAGCGCAGAGATCTCGGCGTCGAGGAGCTTCCTCGTGCGGACACCGAGTCCCGGAATCGTCACAGGATAGTCGCCCGACGCTACCCGCTCGCGAATGCTCTTCTCCTGCTTCTCCAGCTCCGCGATGCGGGCACTGACGGTCGAACCCCTGGTCCAGCCATACCCCGACACGTTCACGACATGGGAGCCGTCTCGGACTGCTTGCTGGATGTCGCGGATCTCCTTCTGGGTGTCGTCGATCGCGCGCTGGATGGCCAGACCCGTCATCCAGCCGACCCCCGCGATGAACCAGCTCGCCTTCAGTTCAGCTGCCAGCTGGAGCGACTTCGCGCGCTCCTTCTCCAGGTCGGCGGCGGCCTTGGCAATCGTAAGCGTGTCGTGCCAACCGTGCTGCGGGAGGTTGCGCTTGCCCGGAGGAGCCGCATCCGTCAGACCGCTGAGAGTCGCCGTGGCCTTCTGCATGTTGACGATTCGCTCCTCGAAGTCCCTGGCCAAACGGGTCGCCGTCTCGCTGAAGAACTCCTTGACCTTGGTCCACCAATCGACCCACTTCTGCAACTGCGATACGCGCTGCCGCGCACGGCGCTCAATCTCGGACGACACTCCCTTCAACTCAGAAAGCTCGTCCACCAGCGGCTGCAGCTCGGTGCCGACGAGGTCGTGAGCCCGAGCCGGCACTCCCATCAACCCCGGCGCCAGCGCCAGCGCGCCGATGAACCAGAGAGCCTGCAACCAGCGCATCCGCGTCTCCATCGGAAACCACCTCTCCTCGGGCCCCACAACACGCCGTGCTGGTTTCCGGCGCCCCTGCCCAGGTTGGGCGCCGGCCAGTGGACGGCTTCCCAGACTACGCTGCGCTCAACTTTAGCACTCGGACCCTGGACTCGGTTGGCAGCAACGCGGACCGGCCTAGACAAGACTGCAAGGGCTTGGCTCACGTGGACCCGCCCAGCTCGAGACAGGCCCTCGGGGCGCTATCTCCGGCTCTGGATCTGTTCCCTGAGGCGCTGGATCTCGAAGTAGAGCGCGTCGAGAGCCGACTGTTCCCCGGAAGGCACTGGCGGCCCGTAAAGCGGGAGATAGGGGCGGGGACGGGACAGGAGCCGGCGATGCCAGTCCTCGTGGTCGGTGTCGAGGAGACGGTGCTCGCCCTCGTGGTCGGACTCGAGCGTCGGATAGAGCTTTCGCAGGCGCCGGTTCAAGGTCGCCGCGTCGATCAGGCCGCGGCGGTAGTCGTCCTCGAATCGCGCGCGGGCCAGGAAGCGCTGTCGCTCCTTGAGGTCGTGGTAGTAATCGTGTTTTGCGCCCAGGTCTTCGTGGAGCCGGCCGTGAGCAGCTGGCTCGCTGGCGGCGGCGGTGGGCGAGAGCGTCAACGCCAGGGTGAGCAACGGTAGCAACCAGTGTCGATTCATCTCTTGCCTCCTGCAGCGAGTCACTTCACCGCGATGCTCACGAGACGCCCGGGCACCACGATGAACTTGGCGATCTGCTTTCCCTCGACGTGCTTCTTGACGTTTTCTCGCGCCAGTACGACAGCGCGCAGCGCGTCGTCGGCGGTGTCGGCCGCAACGTTGACCCGGTCGCGCACCTTGCCGTTGATCTGGACAGGGTACTCGACCGTCTGGCGGGCCAGCGCGGCCTCCTCCCAGGTGGGCCAGCTCTGGACGTGCACGCTCCCGGAGAGCTCCCGGCGGCCGGTAGCTTCCCAGAGCTCTTCGCTGAGGAAAGGCGAGATCGGAGCGAGCAGCAGGAGCAGTGTCTCCACGGCCTTCTCCCAACCCTCCGACCCGCGCACGCCTGCCAGCAGGCTCGTGTCGGTCATCGCGTTCGACAGCTCCATCAGGGCGGCCACCGCTGTGTTGAAGCTGAAACCCTCGACCTCCTGGGTGACGCGCTTGATGGCCACATTGCGCTGGCGCTCCAGCTCACGCATGGCGTCGGCGAGCGCCTCGGGACTGCCGGCGGGCTTGGCCTCGGAGTCGCGCCGGCCGGTGATGAGGTCCCAGACGCGGTAGTGGAAGCGGCTGATGCCGGTGATCGCCTCGTCGCTCCAGGCCACCTCGCTCTCGAAGCTGCCCAGGAAGAGCATGAAGGCGCGCAGCGTGTCGCAGCCGTACTTCTCGACGACCTCGTCGGGCGTGACGACGTTGCCTTTGGACTTCGACATCTTCTGACCGTCGCTGCCGAGGACCATGCCTTGGTTGCGGAGCCGGTAGAAGGGCTCCTGGAAGGAGACAAGACCGGCGTCGTACATGACCTTGGTCCAGAAGCGAGCGTAGAGCAGGTGCATGACGGCGTGCTCGGCGCCCCCGACGTAGAGGTCCACCGGCAGCCAGTACTGGGCGGTCTCGCGGTCGAAGGCGGCCCGGTCGTTGGTGCTGTCGGGGAAGCGCAAGAAGTACCAGGAGCTGCAGGCGAACCCGTCCATCGTGTCGGTCTCGCGCTCAGCAGGGCCGCTGCACTTGGGGCAACTGGTCCGCACGAACTCGGGGACGGTGGCGAGCGGGCCCTTTCCGGTGCCGGACGGCCGGAACTCCGACATTCTGGGCAACACCACGGGCAGCTGCTCTGGCGGCACCGGCTGGGCGCCGCAGCCGTTGCAGTGGACGACCGGGATGGGCGCGCCCCAGTAGCGTTGGCGGGAGATCAGCCAGTCGCGAAACTTGAAGTTGATCGTCTTCTTGCCGATGCCGCGGGACTCGATCTCTGCGTTGAGCGCCCCGATGGCCTCCGGACTGGGCAGGCCGGTGAACCGGCCGGAGGCGTGCATCGTGCCGGGCTCCGCGTAGGCTTCGCCCTCGGGGGCGGCGCCGGAAGCGGGCATGATGACGACGCTGATCGGGAGGTCATAGCGACGCGCGAAGGCGTAGTCGCGGGTATCGTGAGCCGGGACGGCCATCACGATGCCGGTGCCGTAGTGGGCCAGCACATAGTCCGCCGTCCAGATCGGCACCCGGTCGCCCGAGAGCGGGTTGACGGCGTAGCTGCCCAGGAAGACGCCGGTCTTCTCCTTGTCGGTGGAGGTGCGCTCGATCTCGGACTTCGCGCGAGAGGCATCGACGTAGGCGTCGACCGCAGCCTTCTGCGCGGGCGCGGTCAGGCGCGCCACGAGCGGGCTTTCCGGAGCGACGACCATGTACGTGACGCCGAAGATGGTGTCGATGCGGGTGGTGAAGATTGGCAGGTCTACGCGAGCGCCGGTGCCGGGCTCCTCAGCCTGGAAGTTCACCTCGCTACCGATACTCTTGCCGATCCAGTTGCGCTGCATCAGCTTGATGTGGTCTGGCCAGTCGACGGTGTCCAGGTCCGCCAGCAGCCGATCGGCGTACTGGGTGATCCGGAAGTACCACTGCTTGAGCTTTCGCTTGCCGACCGGCTTCTCGTGGCGCCAGCAGTTTCCGTTCTCGACCTGCTCGTTGGCCAGCACGGTGCCGCAGAGCTCGCAGAACCACTGGTAGCCCTCGGCCTGGTAGGCCAGGCCGCGTTCGTGGAGCAACAGGAAGAACCACTGGGTCCAGCGGTAGTAGTCGGGGGCGCTGCTGTTGATCTCTTTGGACCAGTCGTAGCTGGTCTCGGCCAGGGCCAGCTGGCGCTTGTAGTTGGCGACGTTCTCGGAAGTGGTGATGGCCGGATGGACGCCCTTCTGCAGGGCGAAATTTTCGGCCGGCAGACCGAAGGTGTCCCAACCCATCGGGTGCAGGACGTTGAAACCCTGCATGCGCTTCATACGGCTGATGACGTCCGTGGGGACGTAGTTGCGCAGGTGGCCTACCGAAAGGCCGCTTCCGGAGGGATACGGGAAGAAGTCGAGGCAGTAGTACTTCGGCCTGGACAGGTCGTTGCCGGTGCGGTAGAGGCCCTCGGCCTGCCACCTGGGCTTCCACTTGTCCTGCAGCGCTTTGAAGTCGTATCGGTCAGCGGCCATGGCGATCACCTGTCGAGTAGAGGCGGCAGGGCGCCGCCGGCCAGAATGGGCTTCGCCTTCGGGCGAAACGCCATATCATAGCAGCCGTGCGGGCGCCCGTGGCGTTCCGTCTGTTGGACGCCCGGCCCCCCAGAACAGAGCGGCCGCCGGTATCTGCCGAGCGCACGATCATGGATTTGCAACCTTCGAGCAAGCGGTTACGTATTGAAAACTGAGCCCTTGCGTTTTACCCTCGTGAGCAACCCCGCATAGCGGGGCAAGAATATAAGGATGGTGATGTCGTCTTGAGACGAACGATGATCGCGACAGCGCTGGTCGCTGTACTGGGAGTCGGCTTGATGAGCACGTCGCCGGCCCAGGCCGGAGGCAACCCCGGATACGACGACATCTCGTATGACGGAGGCAGCTGGAGGCCGGATCAGGGCTTCGAGTACGACCAGGGCTACACCAAGGGCGGCAAGGGCGGCCCCAACGCCTACGGCACCGATAACTGGGATCAGTACGTGGACAGTGACCAGTACGGCCAGTACGACCAGTACGGGCAGACGGACCAGTACAGCCAGTACGACCAGGTCGGCTACGATCAGTACGATTACGGCTACGACCAGTACGGCAAGCCCGGCCGGGACTACTACCCGGAGGACCAGGGCTACGACTACGAGGGACGCCATCCCTACTACGCGCCCGAGCGCCGCGGCTTCTTCGACTACGATTTCGGCCGCCGGATGCTGGTGCCGACGATGGCCGAGGGCGGCGGGTACCTGATGCGCGACGCAATCAGCGGCCAGCCGCTGACGGGCGGACGCGTTGCCGGTGGATTCGTCGCCGGCGGCATCGAGCGCTTCGCGGACTACGCCGGCAACTACGACCGTCGTAACGACGCGGGCTCGCGAATTGCCTCGAACGCCCTGGGTTACGGCGTGGGTAACATCGCCTATCGCGGCCTCGCCGGCGACAAGATCCGGGGCGAGCACGTGGCCGGCGGCATCGTGGAAGGCGGAATCGTCGGTTTCGGCAAGTACATGGGCGACGAGGAGCCCTCGGCCGTCAACGGATTGTTCTGGGGCAGCTTGACCCGCTTCGGAGGCGCGATGGCCAACCGCGGCATCAGCGGAGACCGGATGCGCGGCAAGGACATCGGCGGCGAGGGTCTGCGGGCCGTCGTCGGCGCCCTGGGGTACATGGGCGGCAACGAGCAGTAAGCGTCGGGAGCGACTTCGCAAGAGGCGGCGGATGGCGAGAGCCATCCGCCGTTTTGCGTTGTGGGGGGGAAAGTAGTCAGTAGCCAGTAGGGGGGGGCGGACACGACCCGGGTCTCTGCCGGCTCACTCCTGAAGCCTGACTCCTGAAGCCCCAAGCCTCAAGCGCGCCCCAAAGAAAACCCCCGGCGCGAGGGCCGGGGGGAACACCGGAAAGGGAGGACTCGGGGGGGGAGAAAGAAGGGACTACTCGTGTTCCAGATAGGGCTTCAGGAGGCGGATCTCGGGGTCTCGGGCCAGCTTCTGGATGGCGCGTTGTACGGTGCGGCGGGCGCCCTCGCGCGAGAGGTTGATCTTCCGACCGATCTTCTCGTAGCTGACCTTGTCCTGGCCGTTGAAGCCGAAGTAGAGCTCAATGGCGCTGCGTTCCTTGTCCTTGAGGCGGGAGAGGCAGCGGAAGACCTCGCTGGCGAGGCTGTTGCGCGTGCTGCGGTCCTCGAGCTCCGAGATGGCGAGCTGACCGGGAATGGCGTCGTCGCGCATCTTGAACTCGTAGGCCAGGTTGTCGAGGCTGACGTGGTTCTCCATGACACGGATGAACTGCGCCACCTTCGACTCGGGAAGGTTGACCTCCTTGGCCAGCTCGTGGAGACGAGGCTCGCGCTTCAACGTGCGGTAGAGGCTCTCGCGAATGCGGTTGAGCTTGAAGACCACGTGCGCCTTGCGCTCCGGGATCGCCACGGGGCTCTCGGTGCGTGACAGGAAGTGGAAGATGTACTTTCGGATCCACCACACCGCGTAGGAGATGAACCGCAAACCGAGGTCGGGATTGAACGTCTCTGCCGCGCGAATGAGGGCAAGATTGCCCTCGTTGATCATGTCCATGATCGGCCCGCCGGCCTTCACGTATCGCTTGGCCATGCTGACCACGAACCGCAGGTTCGCCAGCACGAGGGCCTCCAGCGCCTTGCGGTCTCCCTCCCGGATCTTGTACGCGAGCTTGCGCTCCGATTCGGGCGTCAAGAGCGGAATCTTACGGATCTCCGTAAGATAGTCCGAGAGAATCTCCTCGTCTCGGAATCGAGCTCTCTTCAGCATCATGGTTCGGCTCTCCTTACCGTCTCCCGCGACATCCAATCTCTTAGACGTCCCAGACGGACGGAAGTTCAACTAGCAATTAAACTGCCACTATCTCCCCATCCCGCTCTCCACCTGCCTCGCCTTCGCCAGAACTCCCTCCCACAGCGCCCTCATGCCCATTCCGCCGAGGTGACCTGAGGCACACTCTCCGCCGGCTGCTTTCCCCCAGATTGAGAACTCCCGTTCCCATTTTTGGGCAACCTGTCCGGATCCGGGAATGTCGGCTACTCACTACTCGCTACTCACTACTCGCTACTCTTTTCCGTGACACTCCCCTCCGCGGCGGGCTATTAAAGGATCGATGGCCCAAGGTGCCCCTCCCGTTCCTGCCCGCGGGCCGACCTTCGTCGCGCCCCCGCCGCCCCCGCGGCGTCCGCCGCCTGTCGTCCGCGGCGCTCGAGGGGCCGGTCGAATCTGGCGGCTCTTCGCGGCGCTTGCCCTGCTCGCACTGATCGGGGCCGCAGCGCCCCTCCTCTGGCTGCGGAGTCAGATCCAGAACGGCCTCATCGAGCGACAGCTTGCCTCGGTGCTGACCGACGTTCTGGGCCGCCATGTCTCGGTCGGCGCCGTGACGATGGGGTGGTCGGGCGGACTCTACCTGGACCGCCTGGGCGTCGCCGGTGAACAGGGCGAAGCACCGCTCTTCCTTCTCGGCCAGATCCGCGTCGACTACTCCTACTGGAAACTCTTCACGGGCCAGCTCTCGATCGACTCGATCACGTTCGTTCGCCCCTCCTTCCGGCTGGTTCGACGCCCGGATGGCACGTTCAACTTCACCGACGTCCTGACCCGGATCGCCACCCGCAAGCCCAAGGGGCCACCTCCCAAGGTGAGCGTCCCCGCCAAGCCGGACGAAGTGCCCGCGATGCCGGTGCGCCGCATCCTGTTCGAGGGCGTCGACGTCGTCTTCGAGGATCGCGCTGTCAAGCCGACGGCCACCCAGCAGATGAAGGACTTCCGATTGGCAGTCGACATGCCCGGACCCAACCGTCCCTTCGTCGCCCGGCTCACCGGGCGCCCCGGAACCGCCCGGGTGCAGCTCGACGCGAACCTCTACATGGCGCCTCTCCTGGGCCGGATCGAGTTTTCGGCCCGAGGGCTGAGCCTGAGCGGCCTGGACTCCTACCTGGCGGCGGCGACGGCCAAGCTGCCTGTCCGGCTGGAGAAGCCCACGGTGGAGGCCGACGTCTCCGGCTGGCTCGACATCCCGGAGGGGTTCCTGAAGGTCGAGCGAGGCAAACCGGTCTTCGATCGCTCGCTCTTGCGTTACGGCGGGGAGCTGGACGTGAAGACACTGCGGGCAACGCTCCCGGGCGGAGACGTTTCGGCGCGGCTGCGAGCCCGCGTTGTGACCGGCAGCGCACGCCTGGAAGAGCTCTCGCTGGCACTGGGGAAAACGACCGTCCTTCGAGCCGCGGGGTCACTGGACAGCTTCACGGCTCCCAGCTTCGACTTGAAGCTCGATGTTCCGGAGCTTCCCATCGAGACGGTGCTGGCGATGACGCCCCGCGAGCTCCTGCCGCCGGACGCCATTCCGGCGCTGTCGCGCATCGAGCCCCAGGGGAAGCTCACGGCCAGCCTTCGCGCCGTCGGCACGCCGGTCCGCCCGCTGGTGACGGGGCGGCTTTCGGCCACCGGCCTGGCCGTCGTGCTGCCCGCGTGCACGCTCGACCTCAATCTCGACCGGCTCGATTTCACCCCCGACAGGCTCGACATCCACGGGCTCACGTTCCAGGCTCTCGGCGCCCGCGCAGGCGTTTCGGCCATCGTCGACGGCCTGAGCGGGTTTCCATCCATCTCGCTCGCCCTGGACGCCCGTTCGCCGGAGCTCTCGGAGCTGCCGTTCCCGCTTCCGGCCCCGGCCGGCCTGGGGGGGCGCGTCGGCCTCTCGCTGCGCGCCGGGCTGGCCACGGCCCGGCTGGCGGCGGCCAACCACGCCGCGAACCTGCGCGAGCTGGCCCGGCGCCGCTCCTTCGCCGGCTTCGAGCCGCTACAGGCAGCGCTGGCGGAGCTCAAGACCGAAGGGCCGCGCCTGAAAGCCGCCCTGGCGGGCGTGCAGCCGAAGAGCTTCCTCAAGCCGGGAGCCAGCCGAAAGCCGGCCGAGCGAATCGACTGGGCCGCTCTTGACGCGCTGCGTCAGAAGCTCGACCTGCCGCGGCTCGAAGCGCTCGCTTTCGAGAAGCTCCCGCGCGCTCTGGCGGCTGCGCGCCAGCTTCTCTCGGCGCGGCTGCATCTGGAACTCACACTGGAGAAGCTCGAAGCGCTGGCCGGCGCTCACCCGGCCACGGCGAACGGCGCCGTCGAGCTCGACCTGGAGAAAGGGTTCGCGACCCGCGACCTGCGCCTCTCGTACGGAAGCGTCCCGGTTGGCCTCGAGCTCGCCCTGGAGCGGCCGCTCTCGGCGCCGGCGCTGCGATCGGCGCTGGCGCTGGCTCCGCCGACCGGCTCGGTCCCTCTGGCGGCGCTGGCGGCGCTCGTCACGTCGACCGGGGCGCAATCGCTCTATCAGGACCTTCAGGTCGATCCCGAAGCCCGGCTCGGACTGGGCGTGACCACCCGGTTCTCCCGAGCCGGGCCGGGTTTCACGGCAGAGCTCTTCGCCGACCGGATCGCGTTCGGCCGCGCCCCGATGCGCGTCGTGGCCCCGGCGCTCAGGCTGAACGCCACCGAGCGCGGCGTCGAAGTCCCGCGCACCGAGGTTCGGCTGGGACCGGTCGGGCTGGCCTTCGAAGCCGCCGCGACGAGAGACGCTGGCGCACGGCTACTCGTGCGAACAGCAGACTCCGCAGGACTCGATCTTTCCGCTCTTTCCGAGCTCATCCCGCTCGCCCACCGGGCGCGCGTCGGCCCGCACCTGGCAGGCGGCAGGCTGGGTGTGGAGGTCTCGGCGCAGGCCTCGATGCAGGATGCCCAGGCGCACGTGAAGGTCCGCGCGCGCCACAGGCTCGCCGAGCTGGCGCTCGCGGCGCGGGCCGAAGACCTGCTCGGCACGGGCAAGCTCGACACGCTGGCGCACGTGGCGCTGCCCAACCTGGCCTCCCTGGCCGCGCTGCTGCCCTCGACCGTCGCCACTCGCGTGGCGCCTTTCGACCTCTCCAAGTCCTCCGTGGACGTGCGGCTGACGGCCACGGGCGACCTCGCGAAACTGGTGCTGGGCGGCCAGGCCCGCTTTCCGGGCGGCGAGACCCGAGTGGTCGGCGAGGTTGCGCCGGTGGTGCCCTTCGGCCGCGCCTGGGCCAGCCTGGGGACGCGCGTGGCGCGAACGGGCGAGCTTCTCGCAATCCTGCCGGCCGAGCTCCGCGATAAGATCGACCGCTTCCGCCCGGAGGCCGACCTGCGGCTCGTGCTGAACCTGGCCGCCGAGAAGGGCCGGAAGCTGCTCGAGCAGACCGTGGAGCTGGCGGCCGCCAAGGCCGTCGTCACCACGCGCGGGATGGAGATCCCGATCGACCTTTCGGGAAGCCGCGCGGCCGTGCGCGCCGTGCTCCTGGATGGCCAGAAGCCGACGATCGACGCGGACCTCTCGGGGCTGAAGCTCAGGACGCAGGTGAAGGGTGTGCCGATCCTGGTCGCCAGCCAAGGGGGCTTCCACATCGAAACGACGTCGGCTCGGTTACTGGGCGCGGCCGTCCTGGTCAACGGAAGCCCGATCCGGATGGAGCTCTCGATGACCGACCCCTGGGCCGAGCGAAAATCCGAGGGCGCGCTGGTTCTGGACCACTGGAAACTGGCGCCGTGGGTCGACGCCTTCGTACCGAAGGAGAAGAGCGTGATCGTCACCGGCACGGCCTCGCTCGGGGTGCAGGCGGCCGGACGCTTTCCCTACATGGATGGGTTCGCCTGGATCGAGCTGGCCGGAATCCATGTCGACGCCCCGCAGCTCCGGGGACTGGGCGCGGGCGTCCCCCTGATGAGGATGAAGCTCACCCGCGACGACATCATCGTCGATGCCACCGAGATCCAGTTCGGCGTGAAGCGATTCCACCTGCCGCTGTCGGGGAGCATGAAGCGCGTGCTGAACGTGCCCAACGTGTACAGGGCCGACCCGAAGAGCGTGGGCCCGCTGGTGCTGAGCAAGATGGGCGGCGTGAACGGCATCAAGGCGCTGCTGGGCGAGAAACAGATCGAGCGGCTGATCCTCGACCAGACCGTGAAAGTCATCGTCTGGCTGAAGGCGCGCGACTACCCCGACACCTACCTGTTCAAGAACGTCATGCCTCCTGAGGACAAGGCACGATTCTGGCAGCAACCGCAGCAGATCGTGGACAAGCACATCGAGCTGGCCAAGCAGGCGCTGGCCTAGAAGATGGGCTTTCCCAAGCGTACCTATGGCGACAAGAACTACCGCATGATCCAGATCCATTTCTCCAAGGCGCGCGTCCTCGACGAGCAACTCAACTCCATCTGGCCCGAGTTCATCCCCTTCTGGCGCCTCACGACCACCCCCTCGGATTGGTGAAGAGAGGCTTGAGGCTTGAGGCTTGAGGAGTGAGGCTTGAGGTCAGGCCTCAGGAGTCAGGCTTCAGGAGTGAGCTGGCCGAGACCCGGGTCGTGCCCCCCTACTGTCTACTGACTACTGGCTACTGGCTACTGACTACTGACTACTGACTACTGACTACTCCCCATGAGACTTGCCTACGGCCACCGCGGCGCGCGCGCACTGGCGCCCGAGAACACACTCGCGGGATTCCGGCTGGCTCTGGAGCTGGACGTCGACGGCGTCGAAATGGACGTCCACCTGTCGAGGGATGGACACGTGGTGGTCATCCACGATCCTCAGGTCGGCCGCACGACGAACGGGCGCGGCTGGGTGAAGGACCTGACCCTGGCCGAGCTGCGCGCGCTGGAGGCCTCTGCCGAGCACGCCGGCCGCTTCCCTGGGGAGCGCATTCCGACGCTCGAGGAGTCCCTGGAGCTCCTGAAAGGTCGGTGCCGGGCCGCCATCGAGCTCAAGAAGGAGTCGCCCGCGGCGCTCGGGCCGGCGATCGAGGTCATCCGGCGAATGGGAATGGAATCCTCATGCTCGCTGCTCTCGTTCTCCCCGGGGCTGATCCGGGAGGCCGCTCGGCTGGCGCCTGAGATCGCGCGAGAGCTGATCGTCGTGTTCCCGCTGGGTCAAGTTTTCCGAGCGCGCTCGGCCGGAGCTTCGATGCTCGACGTCCCGGACCTGTTCGTGACGCGCGGCGTCATCGAGCGGGCGCATGCCGCCGGCCTGCGCGTCGGCACCGGTATCACCAACGATGTTCGCACGATGCAGCGCCTCGTCGAGGCCGGCGTCGACTCCCTCTACACCGACAGGCCGGACTTGCTGGTGCCACTGGTGAGGAGTGAGGCTTGAGGCTCGAGGAGTGAGGGGCGTGGGTGACCGAAACGAGGGGGAGATCGTCTATGCTGCACCCTGAGTGCGGCACCCGGCGCTGCGCGCAGTAGTCTCTGGCCATGGACGGGGCCGGCAGCCGGGCGCCCGCGGCCCCCTCCCCCGACGGACCGTGAAGATTTATCCCTTCAATCGAATCTGGGCGAAGCTCAGCCTCCTGCTGGTGCTTATCACGTTCCTGCCCCTGTCGATCCTGGGGTACCTGGCGATCACGCTCCAGGAGCAGCAGGTCACTTCGCAGGTGCGCGGGATGAACTACGGCTTCTCGCGCCTCATCGCTTTCCAGATCTACTCCACGATGCGGAACGCGCGCGGCGTCTTCGACACGATGACTTTCTCGCGCGACGTGGCGACCATCGACCGCGATCGTATCGAACCTATCCTGGCCCACTTCGTCCAGAGCAACCCGATCTTCGAGGGCGTGAGCCTCTTCGGCCTCGACAAGTCGCTGGTCGCACAGGCCGGACGCCAGCTCCCGCTCAAAGACGCCAACCGGCTCTTCACCAGCGCGGCGCTCGACCGCTACGGCGGCACTCCGATCGCCAAGGCCGATGACGCGCAGTTCAAGAGCCTCCTGGTCGACGAACGCGGCCTGATCCGAGGCGCCGTCGTGGCTGTCTTGAACCTGCAGCTCCTAGCCAACACTCTCAACGAAATCCTCGGCCTGCTCACCCAGGCTTACGCCAACCTCCACATCTACGTTCTCGACCAGGACTATCACGTCATCGCTGCCACGCAGGACGCCCCTTTCATCGAGGGCAACCTCTTCACCACCTGGTCGGACGACCCTCAGGTCGTCAACCGGTTCGAGATGTCCCTCAAGGACCTGCCCGGCTACAGCTACGAGACGCCCCCCTGGCGCATCGTCAACATCGCCAAGCCTGGCGCCATCGTCACACTCGTGAGGCTACAGGAGAAGGTGATGCAGGTCGGCCTGCTCACCGGGCTGGTCGCGCTGCTCTTCGGCGTCTTCTTCGGCCGCACGTTCATCACCCGCCCGATCGGCCGCCTGGTCAACGCGGCCAACCACATTGCCCAGGGTGACCTCTCCCGCCCGGTCCCCTTCGTGGGCCAGGACGAAGTCGGCGAGCTGGCGGACGCCTTCGAGAAGATGCGCGCCAACCTCAAGCGCATGCAGGCGGACCTCAAGGAGAAGTACGACGAGGTCCAGACCCTTTACGGCGTGGCCAAGGACATCAGCCTCACGCTCAACTTCAACGACCTGCTCGACGTCATCCTCGACCGAGCCATGAAAATCGTGATGGCCGAACGCGGCTCGATCATGCTGCTCGACGACGACACGGGCGAGCTCAAGATCGAGGTGGCCCGAGGCGTCAGCTCCGACGTTGTCGCCTCCACCAAGGTGAAGCTGGGGGAGGCCGTCAGCGGGCACGTCCTGCAATCGGGCCGCCCGATGCTGATCGCCGACACCTTGAAGAGCCCCAACTTTTCGAAGCTCAAGGAAGGCAAGATCGCCGCCGGCACGATGCTCTCCGTCCCTCTCATCGCCAAGGACAAGCGCCTTGGAGTCCTCAACGTCAGCAAGGCCACGCCTTACACGCTCGACGAACGCGACCAGGAGCTCTTCATGGGCCTGGCCAACCAGGCCGCGGTCGCCATCGAAAACGCCCGCCTGTACACCCTGGCCATCACCGACGAGCTGACGAAGATCTACATCCGCCGGTTCTTCTACCAGCGCCTCTCGGAGGAGCTGCGCCGCGCCAGGCGTTACAAGGGTTCCTGCACCGTCATCATCCTCGACATCGATCACTTCAAGCGCTTCAACGACACCTACGGCCACCCCCAGGGCGACCAGGTTCTCATCCATGTCGCCCGCACTCTGAAGTCCTGCATGCGAAAGGTCGACATCGTCGCGCGCCTGGGCGGCGAAGAGTTCGCAGTCGTCTGCCCCGAGCAGTCCGTCGAGGCCGCGTTGGTCCCCGCCGAGCGCATCCGCAAGGCCGTCGAGGGCTCCGTCCTGGACCTGAACGGCGTCAAGGTCCAGGTCGCCGTCAGCATCGGCCTGGCCGACTTCCCGCACCACTCGGACAACCAGGCCGATCTCATCGACCGGGCCGACCAGGCGCTTTACCATGCCAAGCACACGGGCAGAAACCGCGTCTGCACCTACGACCAGGTGCTGGCCGCCGAGAAGGAGAAGGCAGCAGCCGGCTCCTGAACCTTCCCGCCCGGGAAGCCCCGTTCCGCCCGCCCCCATCCATGTCGCCGCTCCGCGCACTCTCCATCCGCACCCGCCTGATCGCCCTCTTCCTCGTCGCCTCCGCAACCGGCGCCCTGCTCCTCGTGCCGCTGGTCGAGCCCGGCCGGCGCCCCGAGGCGTGGCTCTGGGCAGCAGGCGCCTGCGCCGTCGGGTTCGTGGCAGCGTCGATGGCGGCCCGCTCCATCCTCGGCCCGCTCCTGGAGCTCAAGGAGAAGCTGGACCGCCTGGCGGCCGGCGAATGGAACCAGGTCCTCAAAGACCGCGCCGGCGACGAGCTGTCCGCTGTCTACGACGCCGTCAACCGGTACGTGCTGATGAGGGACAACGAGGGCCTCGCACGCTCGGCTTCCCCGGGAAGCGCGCCTGGCCGATCACAGGCAGCCACCCACCCGGCTGACCCGGCTGGGACCGCCACCGCGCCCGGAGCCGGCGGCGCCGAGGCGCCGGACCCCGACGTCCTCGGATTACGCCTGCTGCTGGCCCAGGCAAGCGCTCTCCAGACCGCCTACGATTTCCCCGAGGCAGCCGGCCGCCTGCTGGCGGCCTGCAACGCCCACCTGAAGCTCGAGTGGTCCTCCCTATGCCTCCTCGACTCCTCCCGGCAGCACCTCCGTCTCATCGCCTCGGCGGGTCTCTCGGATAGTTTGAGTCATGAACTCGCGCTGGCAGGACCCAGGCCGGTTTCCTTCGCCGCCCGCGAGGGCATCTGTGGCGAGGCCCTCGACGCTGCCGCCCCTGTCGTCGTCAACAAGGGCGAGCGCGACCCGCGCTTCAAGCAGACCCCAGCCACGCAGGCCCAGGGCAGGAAGATCCGCTCGCTGGCCTGCGTTCCGATGTCGCTCGAGGGCCAGGTGGCGGGCATCGGCAACTTCTGCAACATCGATTCGCCCGCGGGCTTCGGCCCCCGGGAGCTGGCCTTCCTCCAGGAGGCGATGTCGCTGCTGGCGCAGGTCAACAGGAAGACGCTCGGTCCCGACGAGGCGTTCCGCGAGGCCGTCAGCGGCCTCCACGACTACGAGTACTGGAAGGGCCAGCTCGGGCTCGAGCTCAGGCGCTACCGCCGCAGACCCACCCGGCTGTCGCTGGTCAAGCTCAAGTGCGCCTTCGGCCGTTCCGGCATCGCCGCCGAGGAGATGAACGGCGCCCTCGCCTCGGTGGGCGCCATCTTGAGAGAGACCATGCGCAGCCAGGACGGGGCCACGCGGCGCAAGGACTCCTTCTACGTCTTCCTCCCCGAGACCGATACGCTGGGCGCTCTTTTCTTTGCCGGCCGGGTCAAAGACAAGGTCGACGCGCTCGGCGTCTCGCTCGAGAACCCGGAGCTGCGCTTCGTGGCCGCCATGGGGGTCGCCAGCTGCCCCGAAAACGTCTCGGAGCCCGAGGCGCTGATGGAGGCCTGCGACGAGGCCGTGCGGGAATCGCTCCGGATTGGCGACCACCGCCTCGTCTGCTTCCAGGGCAACGCGTCCCCAGCGGCCGCAGCACCTCGAGAGGCCAACTGAGAGACTCGCCGCGATGCCCCTCTGCGACACGCACGCGCACATCAACGGCCCGGAGTTCGAAGCGGACCGCGACGAAGTCTTACGCCGCGCCTCGGCGGCCGGGCTCGCCTTCATCGTCGACGTCGGGACGGACGCCGCCACGAGCGCAGCATCGATCGCGCTGGCCCACGCCACTCCGCACGTTTACGCCACGGTCGGCGTCCATCCGCACGAAGCCGCCCGCCACACCGACGAGGAGCTCCACCGGCTGCTGGCGCTGCACCGCAGCGCCAAGGTGGTCGCGCTGGGCGAGATGGGCCTCGACTACTTTTACGATCACTCTCCGCGCCCTCGCCAGCGCCAGGTCTTCTCGATGCAGGTCGAGCTCGCCCTTCGCGAGGAGCGCCCCGTCGTGATTCACTGCCGCGACGCCATGGACGATCTGCTCGGCATTCTCTGCAAGGACTTCCCCCGATTTCCCGCGGGCGTCTTCCACTGCTACGCCGGCGACTACACGCAGGCCGTGACGATCCTGGACCAGGGGATGAGCCTCTCCTTCGGCGGGCCGCTCACGTTCAAGAAGAACGACGCGCTCCGAGAGCTGGTGGGTCGGCTTCCGCTGGAGCGCATCCTGCTCGAGACGGACTGTCCCTACCTCACGCCCGTGCCGCACCGCGGCAAGCGAAACGAGCCGGCGCACGTGGCGCTGGTCGCCGCGGAGCTTGCGCGCATCCGGGGCTCGACCCCGGAGGAGATCGGCCGGATCACGACGGCAAACGCCCGCACGCTCTTCGGCATCCCGGAGGAACCCGCATGAGCCGCCCAGTCGCACACCACCGCACTCTCCAGGTCGCGCTCTTGCTAGCGCTGGCGGCCGCTGGCGCCGCGCCCACAATGGCGGCGCGCGGTGGCGCCGTGCCGGGTCTGGAGCGCGCGACGCGGACGCTGGCCGCCGGTGACTACGCGGGCGCCGTCCGGCAGTACGACCAGATCCTCTCCGAGTTCCCGGGGACCACGGAAGCCCGTTTCCAGAAGGGCTACGCGCTCGAGAAGCTGGGCGATTTCCGAGGCGCCATCGCCGAGTACGAGGCGACGCTCAGGCTCGATCCCGGCGAGGTGCGCGCCCTCAACAACCTCGGCTTCCTGCTGGTCGACCGGGCGATCGACCTGCCGCGGGGCGAGCGGCTGTTGCGCAAGGCCGTGCAGCTCAACCCCGATTTCTCCGCCGCGCACGACAGCCTCGGCTGGGCGGAGTACCACCGCAAGAATTTCGCACAGGCCGAGACGCTCTTCCGCGCTGCGCTCGAAAAAGACCCGAACAACCTGCCGGCCTACTATCACGCCGGTGTGATGACGCTGAAGCGAGGCGACTACGCCCGCTCGGCGATGTACCTGCGCAAGCTGGTGGAGCGCGACCCCCGCCACGTCAAGGGCCTGATGGGGCTCGGGATGGCCTACGATCGGCTCGGGAACAAGGAGCTGGCGCGCCAGACACTCTCGCGGGCGCTCAAGCTGGTCGACCGCTCTTCGGCGCCGGGCCAGGAAATCGTGCGGATGCTGAACGAGCTGGGACCCTACTTCCCGGGCCACTCGCTCGATCGCTTCCTCACGGCGGGGCAGCAGAGGACCTCGACCTTGCTCGAGTCGCCCGCGCCGGCCGCTGGCCGCGGGGACGGCCTTCGGGGCACGCGCGCTGCCCCAACGCCGATCCGGGAGCATCGCGGCCCGCCCATCGACTTCCGCAAGCAGCCGGGAGAAGCGGACCCGCGGCCGGGCGACAACCGCGAATCCGCGGCCGCCGGCCAGCGCCGGCTGGCGACGGACCTTGTGAGGCGCCACCTGGAGCTGGCGCGACTGTACGCACAGTTCGAGCTCTACAAGGACGCCGCCAGCGAGCTCGAGACGGTCATCAACCTGGAGCCCGCCAGCGACGAGGCGCGGCAGGCCCGCGACCTGCTCCCGCAGATGACTCAGCACGAGGAGATCACGCAGGAGGCGAGGCTGGGCGGGTACCTGCGCATGGGCGAGGCGCTCTTCGGCCGGCAGGCCGATGAGGAGGCAAAGCTCCAGTACCAGAAGGTGCTCCTGACCGACGGGACGCACCCGGTGGCCAACAAGGCGCTGGCATTTCTCAACGTCCGCAGCGGAGACCTGGAGCGGGCCCTGGGCCACGTCGACAAGGCGCTGGCGCGGGAGCCGCGCTACCTGGAGGCCCTCCTGATCCGGGGTTACATCGAGGCGCGCCGCCGGCAGTTCGACCGCTCGCAGAAGACGTTCGCCCTGGCCGCGTCGCTGGCCGGCACCGACTCCGAGGTAGCCCGCTACGCGGCCGACATGTCGGACCGGATGAAGCGCTTCTCGACGCTGGAGTAGGGCTCGCCCCCCTCCCCCCCCGGAAATGGAGGGACACACGACTCATTTTTCGAATCCGGCCAGGCGCCCGGTTCGTCTACGCATCTGAAAATGAGTCGTGTGTCCCTCCATTTCCCTGCGGCCCTCGCCCCGGACGCGGGCGGGCTGTAAACTGTGCGGGTCCGGGGACGCGCGCATGACGTAGCGTCCCGGCAGCCATGCCCCTAGAGCTCCACGAAAAGAACGGTGTCGCCTACCTGACGTCGCCCCTGCTCGGTGCGGTGCCCGGAATCGAGCACGCCTTTTCCACGCGCAAGGGTGGCATCAGCCCGGCGCCGCACGACACGCTGAACCTGGGCTTCTACAGCCAGGACTGGAACGACAACGTGACGGCCAACTGGGACCGGTTCCTGGCGGCGGCGGGCTGCCAGTGGCACGGCGTCTGGTACCAGAACCAGTGCCACGGCGTGACGGTGCGGGAGGCCCCCGAGGTGAGCGGCTACGCGGTCCTGGGCGAGGGGGACGCGCTCTGGACGCGGGAGGCCGGCGTGGGGCTGGCGATCGTCACGGCGGACTGCGTGCCGGTGCTGGTCGCGGCCGCTGACGGCCGGGCGGTCGCCGCTGCGCACGCGGGTTGGCGCGGGATGGCGGCCGGAGTGGTCGAGGCGACGCTGGCCGACCTGGCGCGCGGCTCGGGCGCTGGGGCCGGCGAGCTGGTGGTCGCAGCGGGGCCGCACATCCAGCCGTGCTGTTTCGAGGTGAAGGACGACGTGGCGGAGCCGTTCGGAGAACGCTTCGGACAGGACGTGGTGCGGCGAGAGGGCGGGCGGACGACGGTGGCGCTGGGGGACGCGCTGCGCAAGCTACTCGAAAGAGCCGGCGTACCTTCCCGCTCCATCGAGATCTCCTCGGAGTGCACGGCGTGCAACCCGCAGCTCTACTTCAGCTATCGGCGCGACAACGGGCGCGAGCGCGGGCGGCTGGCCAGCGTGATCGGCCGCGCCGCATCCGGCGAAGGGAGGAACGGCCGATGAGGTTGGGCGTCAACATCGATCACGTCGCCACCGTCCGGCAGGCCCGGGGCGGCGTGGAGCCCGATCCGTTCGAGGCCGCCCAGATCGTGCGCGCCGCCGGGGCCGACGGCATCACCGTGCACATCCGGATGGACCGGCGCCACATCCAGGAGTCCGACATCGCGCGGATTCGCGCTTCGGAGCTGCTGCCGCTCAACATCGAGATGGCGACGACCGACGAGATGCAGCAGATCGCCCGGCGGCACCGCCCGCACAAGGTGACGCTGGTCCCCGAGCAGCCCGGCGAGATCACGACCCTGGGGGGGCTGGACTGCTTCCGCTCCCCGGAGGCGATCCGCCGCTTCGCGGAGCTGGGACGGGAGCTGGGGATGGACGTGGCCGTCTTCATCGATCCGGACAGCCGCCAGATCGAGCAGGCCGCATCGCTCGGCATCCGGGAGATCGAGATCCACACGGGCGAGTACGCAAAGCGTTGGCCCGATGCGGCCCGGGAGCTGGCCGCCATCGAGGAGGCCGCTCTCACGGCCGCGCGCCTGGGCATGCGCGTGGCGGCCGGGCACGGGCTGACCGTCGCCAACGTCGGCCCGATCGTGGCCGTGCGGCCTGTCGAGGAGCTCAACATCGGCCACCACATCGTCTCCAGGGCCATCTTCGTGGGCCTCCAGGCCGCCATCGGCGAGATGATGCAGGCCATGGCCCAGGGCGCCCGGGGAAGCTAGGCGGACGGGCGGCGAGGGTCGGCAATGGGAATCAACCTGCTGAAGCTCGCGGAAGATCTAACGCACCCGGACGAGGACATCCGGCTGCTGGCGATGCGGACGCTATGCCGGCTCGACATGGCCTCGACGACGCTGTCGAACCTGCAGCTCCTGCAGCGCATCAAGCGGGATCTCGAGGAGCGGATGGCCCGCGAATCGGGCGACGCGCAGTTCTTCGCCCAGAAGGCCTACGAGCACCTGAAGCCCAGCTTTGTCCTGGAGGCGCCCGCCACGGCACCGGCCAGGCCCGCGGCCCCCCCCCGCGAGGCCGCCCCGCCGCCGCCCGCGCCGCCCAAGCCGGTGCCGCCGCCCAGTCCGCTGCGGACCCGGGACCCGGAGGCTCTGGTGAAATCCCTCAAGGCGCTCTGCCAGCAGCCCGATCCTTCCGTCTACGCCGACCTGCTCGACGTCCTGGCACGCGCAACCGATCCGCGTGTCATTGGATACTCGCTGCCGGCACTGGCCGCCATCGGCAGCGGGACCGACCTGCCGACCGTTCAAGCCTTCTTCACGCACGCAATGCCCGAGATCCGCGCCAACGCGGTCGCCGCCTACAGCCGGCTGGCTCCAGGCGCCGCGCTGCTTCCGGGCCTTGCACCGATGCTGACCGACCCCGACCCGCGCGTCTCGGCCAATGTGCTGGCGGCCATCGCCAAGGCAGACCGCGAACAGCTCGTGCGCCTGCTGGAGCAGATGCTCTCCGCCACCCAGCTCCCTCCGCGCATCGCCGCGGTCATGGCGCTGGCCGGACTGAGCGGCGACCAGCCGGTCGAGCTCTTGCGCAAGGCGGCTCGCGACGCCAACGCGCAGGTGCGCGCCAAGGTCGTACAGGCCCTGGAGTACCAGAGCCACCCGCAGGTCCCCGACCTGCTAGCCCGCCTCTCGCAAGACCCCGATCCGGCCATCGCCCAGGCCGCTTCCCGCGCCGCTGCGCGCAGGCGCCCCCCGCAGCCGCCCGCGGCAAGGACGCCGCCCGCTGCGCCCGCCGCCCCCCGCGTCGCGCCTCCCGGCCCCGCCGCCAGCCAGGCCGAGGTCTCGCCGCTCGTACTCCGACTGCAGCAGATCGAGGCTGAAAAACTCACCGGCGCCAGGCTCGAAGTTCTCGAGGCGCTCGAGGGCGAAAAGGAGCCCATCGTCGTCTCCGCGGCCCTCTCGGCGCTCTCGGTCGTCGGTACCTCCGAGGAGCTCGGCCTGGTGCGGAGGTTCCTGGGCCACAAGAACGATCGCGTCCGCGCCAACGCCGTCGAGGCCGTCGAGCGCCTTGGCAGCTCCGAACAGGTCCTCACGCTGCTGGCCCCGCTCGCCAACGACCGCGACAACCGCGTCCGCGGCAACACCCTCAAGGCGCTGGGCCGCTACGACCCTCAAAGCGTGCTGCCCCACGTGGAGTATCTTCTCTCCAGCGCAGACGTCGAGACGCGCGCCACCGGCCTCTTCGTCCTCGGGACGCTGGACTCGGTGGATACGACGGAGCTTTTCACTCGAATCGTCGTGGACGACGACGCCGGCCTGCGCAAGCGCGCCGTGGCTGCGCTCGGGGGCCGGCCGGGAATGGAGTCGCTATTGGAGCGGCTCGCGGGCGATTCGGACCCCGGCGTGGCGTCGGCGGCAAGGGCCGCGCTGACCGCCAGCACGCCGCCCCCGGCGCCGGCTGCCCGCCCGGCACCCGGACGGGCCGAGCGCCCGCCGCCCACGCGCACCGTGGAGGCACCCGATCTGCCGCCCTTGAAGACCGCTGCGCGCGCCGCAACACCGGGCGACTCCTCGCCCGCGACGACCACGGGAGCGCTCGACTTCGGCAAGTTCGATCCCGACCGCGACTCCGCCGAGCCCCCGGCCCCCGGCGCCTTCGGGCGCGAGATGGACGCCGACATGCGCGAGAACGCTCCTTCGCGGCTGATGCTGGCGCCCGAGATGCAGGACGTGCTCGACGGCCTCTACGACCAGCTCGACCGCGAGCTCGAGCAGATGGGCCGCCGCATCTGGAAGCTGATCCGGGCCAACCTCATCAACGACGTCAAGCTGGTGGCGAACTCGCGGGCGGTACAGAAAGCCGAAGGTGTCCTGGAAGCGCACCTTGCCGAGGTGAACCGGATGGGGCTGCTGAAGTCGATCTTCAGCAAACGCGAGACCGAGCACAAACGGGCGCAGATCGACTTTCAGGCCTCAGAGGCCTACCGCAAGCTGGGCGAGCTGGCAGTGGAGCAACTGCAGGCCGGAGGCAAGCGACACGCCGACCTCGCCGAGATGTACGCGAAGGTCGAGGAGATCTTCACTTCGGTCCGCAAGCTCAAGGAGGGCAAGGCGTAGCGCCATGGCCATCAATCTCAAGAAGATCTGCAGAGACGTCGCCCATCAGGACGAGGACATCCAGCTGATGGCGCTCACCACGATCGGTCAGCTCTCTCCGACTTCCATCGAAGACCCCAGCGACCTGGTGACGCTGCGGACGGCAGTCCAGGGCGCCACGGGCTCGGCCAACGCCGACATCGCCTTCCTGGCGAAGAAGGCGGCCAACAAGATCGAGGAGCTCTTCGCCCGGATGCCTCAGGGACGCCAGGCGTCGCAGGCTGCGCCCGACCCCGCCGAGCCGCCGAAGGCCGAGTGCATGGCCTCCCGCACCGACGTGCTGGCGAGCCTGGCGGTCGAAGAGGAGCCGGTCGGGCTGGCGACGCTGCTGTCGCAGCTGGCGCGGGTTGCGCAGCCCGTCGACGTCGAGATGGCCGTCGGACACCTCGGCCACACGGACTCGCGCGTGCGCGCCAACGCCGTCGAGGTGGTCGAGAAGCTCGGCGACGACAAGCGGGTGACCGAGCTCTTGACGCCGCTGCTGGCCGACGACAACAACCGTGTTCGGGGCAACGTGGCCAAGGCGCTCGGCCGGATCGGCGTCCCCAAGATTGCGCTCTACCTGGAGGAGATGCTCAAGTCGAGCAAGGTCTCGATGCGTGAGAGCGCCGTCTATGCGATGTCTCATATCCGGGCGCCGGCGATGGTCGACCTGTTGATCCGCGCGCTGAGAGATCCCTACGAGGGCATCCGGCTCAGGGCCGTGCGCGGCCTCAAGATGCACAACGACGAGCGCGCCGTGCCCGCCATCCGGCCGCTCTTGAACGACCTGGACATCGACGTCTGCGAGGAGGCGCGCAAGGCGATCCGCGTCATCCGCAAGGACCAGCCGGCCACGATGGCGGGCGAGATGTACGACATCGAGCTGATGGCCGAGCGCGATGCCGAGAAGCGCGCGGCCGCAGCCTTTGCCACGCCGCCGCGAGACCCTTCGGCCATCGACGGCTCCATCGGCTTGACCGCCGGCGTCAGCAAGAAGCAGCAGGCCGAACTGCTGCAGAAGCAGGCCGAGAGCCTTCTGGCCCGCAAACCTGCCACTGCTGCCCTGAACCTGGAGGGCCGCGGCCGCGGAGAGCTGGATGAGATGCTGAAGGCGGAGCTCAAGCGCATCGGACTTTCCGTCTTCAAGCGCGTGCGCGCCAGCGAGCTCACCCACCCCCAGTTGAACTTGCTCTACTACGACATCCTCAAGTACCAGGAGACGTTGAAGCGCCACCAGGAAAAGGTGAAGGCGGACGGCAGCGGCGTCGAGAAGGGATTCTTCGGGAGCCTGAAGGCGAAGCTGGCGGGCGGGCCGGCCCAGGATGATCCCGTCACGCGGCTGGAGCGCCGCATCGACGAGAGCTACATCCAGCTCGGCCGGCGAGCCGTGGAGCAGGTCCGCGCCGGCGGGATCGAGCTGCCGCCGGAGGAAGGGGTGGAGCGCGTGACGGCTCTGGAGGAGAAGATCGCGGAAACGCCCGCGACACCGTAAGATGGAGCCAGCCGCGGGTCCGGAGCTGCGGACCGCGGGGCCTGCTGCAACACGAGGCCGAAGGGGACCGCGCCGCGCGGGCGGCCGGTTTCGAGGAAAGGAGCGCCGGGATGCGGCGAGTCGATATGAATGGAGCGGTGCGCGCGTGGCTGCTGCCGGTGGCCGCGCTGGCGCTGGCCGCAGCGACGGCCGCCGCCGAGCCCTCGTCGGATCCCTTCGCAGGTCTGGAGTCGGCAGCCACGGCCCAGCAAGTCACCGACCTGGTCCGCAAGGGCGACACCTTCGAGCTGATCGCCAAGAGGTGGTACGCGGGATATGTCGAGGATGCGGCCGACGGCATCCGCATCTTGCGCAAGGCCAACGCGGTCGACCCGACGAAGCTCCGCGTGGGCCAGAAAGTCGTCATCCCCTTTCCCTTCGAGGGCAAGGGCCGCACGTGGGTTGCCCACGCAAACACCCAGCTCGAGTCGGTCGCGGCCGCCCATTACGGGTACGCTGACTACCCGGCAACGTGGTGGCCCCTGGTCTACAGAGCCAACCGGGAGAAGCTGGTCCCCGGCGGCCGGATGGTGAGGAAGGGAACCAGCCTGGAGATCCCGGCCCTGCCCTCCGACAAGGCAGGCCGGCAGACGCTTGCCCGCCAGCTCCTGACCGACACGATGGCCGACCTTCGGCGGCACCTGGAGGCCGGGGAGCTGACCAACGCTGGCGTCGACCGGTTCCTGCTCCTCCAGGGCGTGCTGCCCCTGCTCAAGAAGGAGGTCGCCGGAACAGACAAGGCGTCGCTGGCCGAAGCGACCCGGGAGATCGAGAGGCTCTGGCAGGTCCACGGCGCGGCCGTGGCGGTCGACGTCTGCGAGAAGAAACTCTCGGAGGACCCCAAAAAGGACCCGGAAGAGCTGGTCACTCAGGTGACGGCCGTCTCCAAGCAGCTGGAGCAGGCAGCCCCGGCGGTTGCCAATGACCCTTCGCTCTCGGCGCGGCTCGAGACTGCGCGTCAAAAGCTGAATCGAATCGTGCGAGGCCGGATGACCGAAATGATACGGGATGTTCCGCACCTGCTGAGCCTGCCTGCCACGGCCGTTCAGACGGCCGCCCGGGCGCGGCAAGCCCGCTACCATGCGTTCCAGACCCGCTACCATCTGTCCCGGCTCACCGGCGTGCCGGTCGTTCACCAGACGGCGCGCGATCTCACGGGCGCGCTGGCGGTGGAGATGATCTCCGTGCCGCAGCCCGAGCCGGCCTTGCCTGCGCATCCGGCTCGAGTCCAGAAGAAGGATCCGCACATGAAGCGCTCCGTGGCGATCGGCCACAAGAAGTACGCCGAAGTCTGGTTCCCCCTTGCCGTAGCCTATGCTCGCGGCCTCTGGAGGGGGTTCCCGGAGTGCCGTGACCAGTGGGGCAAGACCATCGAGCCGCCGGACATCCTGCGCGCCATCGTCATGCACGAGTCCCGCGGCGTCCACACGGAGAACGGCAGCATCACCAGGAACGCCAACTCCGAGACCAGCGTCGACTACGGTTTCGGCCAGATCAATAACCTCGCCCACACCGGGACGGCGGTCAAGCTCGCCGAGATGGAGCAAGTCATCGGCGACCCGAAGTGGACCGTGGCCTCCATCGGCGCGGCCCTGGAGGTGCCGCCGAAGCTCCGTGGACAGAAGGTGCTCCTCGACTTCCAGAAGCCCGCACACAACCTGGTGGCCATGACGCTGGTGCTCTCGTACTCGATCAACAACAAGTACCCCGCGACCTCTAGCCCCGACGAGCAGCTCGTCAAGAGCCTCTCGGGCTACAACCACGGCGCCTTCCACCCCGACTACAGCCGGCCCTGGCTCGACTTCGTGGCAGCCGTATCGCCCAAGGACGGCGAGCAGGGCAAGGTGAGCGCCGTGGCCTACGGCATTGGCATGAAGCTCTACCTCGGAATGCCGCTCGAGGCCTCGGAGATCGACTGGTGGAAAAAGTTCCGCAAGCTGTCGTTATCGAACCTCTTCTACCTGTTTGCCGACCCGTATCACGCGTATGCGCACTGGAAGTAGCCGCACGAGGACCCTGGCGACGCTCGGGCTTGCCGCGCTCGTGCTCCCGACAGTTCTGGCGGCCGAGCCGACGTCAGGACCGTTCCGATTCGCGACGCAGCGCGAGGGCCCGAGGGTCACGGGGACGGCGGCCGTCAACGTCGACGGCAAGCAGGTCGACCTGGGCAGCCGCGAAGGCGAGATCCCGGCCAAGGGGCTTCTGGTCGAAAGCGCCGACCGATCGCGCCACGCCGTCGTGCTCTGGCTGGAGGCAAGCACGGGGCGACAGGGGCACGCCGTGGTCTACTCGCTACCGGCGGGCCGGACGACCACCGTGGGCGAGTGGTTCGATCGCACCGGACTGGAGCCGGCGAAGCCTCCAGGGTTGTTCGCCATCACGGCGCCATTGCGCAGCCTGGACCTGCCGCCGCCGTGGCTGCGCTCGAGCCGCGTGTTCGAGCTGCGCGCGGACGCCCTGGTCGAGGTCGCGAACACCAAGTCAGCACCTGCCTCTCCAGGCCAGGAGCTCGAGTGGGCAGCCGATGAGCTGGCCTCCGGCCGGCCGCGCGCCGCCCTCGATCTCCTGGAGAAACACCTCCTCGCTGCCCAGGGTCGCGGCGACTCCGAGGAGCTGGCCGCTGCCCTGGAGCTTTCGGCCCGGGCGTGCGTGGCGCTCGGCGACAAGTCGCGGCTGATGGTTCACCTGGAGCGCCTGCGCCAGGACCTGCCCGCAACCCCCGCCGGCCAGATGGCCTCGGAGGCCCTCGGCTTCATCGAGGCCAATGGCGCCGACGCGTATCTGGCCCGCGAGCGCCGCTGAGGCAGGCGGCGCGGGAGGGCAAGGCGGCGGCGGGCCCGGCCCTCGAGAAGCTCAGGCGGAACGGAAATCCATGGGAGTCAATCGCAGGCTCCGCTAGCCCACCCGGATCCGGGCGTCGACGGCTATGACGCCCTTGCCTGGGCGGCGGGCGATGAGGGGGTTGATGTCGAGCTCCCGGATTTCGGGGAGGTCGCCGACCATTCGGCTGACGCGCAGCAGGGCATCCGCCAGCGCTTCGCGGTCCGCGGGAGCGGCCCCGCGGTAGCCGTCGAGCAGCTTGACGCCGCGGATCTGCTCGAGCATTTCGCGGGCGTCGCGGTCGGTGAGCGGGTGAACGCGGAAGACCACGTCTTTCCAGACCTCCACGTTGACGCCGCCGATGCCGAAGCCGATGAGAGGGCCGTAGAGCGGGTCCTGGGTGACGCCGACGAAGGCCTCGACGCCCCCTCGCACCATCTCTTGCACCATGACGCCATCCATCTGGTCCTGGAGCCCGCGGCGAGAGAGCCGCTCACCGATGGCCCGGTAGGCCTCGCCGACCGAGTCGGCGTCCTCGAGTCCGAGGACCACACCGCCGACGTCGCTCTTGTGGGTGAGGGTGTCGCTCACCAGCTTGAGGGCGACAGGGAACCCGATCTGACGCGCCGCGTCAACGGCCCCCTGCTCCGAGCTGGCGAAGAGCGTCCTGGGCGCCTGGATGCCGTAAGCGGCGAGCAGCTCGCGCACCTCGTCGGGCCTGAGCCAGCGTTCCTGGCGTTCGGCTCCCGGCCCGAACGCAATCGCCTTGCGAGCGCGGTCCGGGGCGATGTTGGCGAGCTCGGGTACGGTTCCCTCCGGCCGGGCCAGCCACTGGCCGTACCGCACGGCCCGCGCCAGCGCCATCGCCGCGGACTCGGGAAACGTGTAGGAGGGAATTCGACCCTCACGCAACGTCTCGAGCGCCTCCGGCACGCCATTGGCGCCCATGAAGCAGCTAAGGACCGGCTTGTTCGTGCCCGCCATCCCGCGCCGCACCGCCCGGGCGACTTCCAGGGGAGCCGTGATGAGCGGCGGCACGAAGAGGCTGATGACGGAGTCGACGTTTTCGTCGGCCAAGAGCAGCGAGAGCGCCCGGTTGTAGAAGTCGGGCGTGGCGCTGGCCACCATGTCGACCGGGTTTCGCGTGGAGGCCTCCTTCGGCAGGAACTCGCGCAGCGCGCGCTCCGTCTGCGGGGTGAGCGGCGGTAGCACCAGGCCGTTGCTCTCGCAGGCGTCGGCAGCCATGATCCCTGGGCCACCCGCGTTGGTCAGGATGGCGACGCGATTGCCCGCCGGGGCCGGCTGGTTGGAGAGAAGCATCGCGGCGTCGAAGAGCTCCTCGATGGTGCCCACGCGGAGAACCCCGGCCTGCCCGAGCAGGGCGTCGACTGCGACGTCCAGCCCCGCCAGCGCCCCCGTGTGGGAGGAAGCCGCGCGCGCTCCGGCAGCCGTGCGGCCGCTCTTGACGATCAGGATCGGCTTTTTGCGGGATACCCGGCGGGCTACCTTCATGAATCGCCTGGGGTTCCCGAAGCTCTCGAGGTAGAGGAGGATGACGCTGGTGTTCGGATCGTCCTCCCAGTGTTCGAGCAGATCGTTGCCGCTCACGTCGGCCTTGTTGCCGATACTGACGAATTGGCTGATGCCGATCCCGAGCTGCTTGGCGAAGTCGAGGATGGCCACACCGACAGCGCCCGATTGGCTGCAGAACGCTACCTTTCCGGCCGGCGGCCAGGACGGGGCGAAGGTCGCATTCAGGCCGACTGCCGGATTCGTGTTGATCACGCCCAGGCAGTTGGGCCCGATCATCCGCATGCCGGCCGCGCGAACCTTGGCCAGCAGCTCGTCCTGCAGGGTCTTGCCGACCTCGCCGACTTCTGCGAAGCCGGCGCTGATGACCACGATCCCCTTCACGCCGGCGGCCGCGCACTCCTCGGCAACGCGCGCGACGGCGCCCTTGGGCACGACGACGACGGCCAGGTCGACCGGCTCGGGGAGCTCCAGGACCGACTTGTAGGCCCGGACGCCCTGGATGGAGCGCGCCTCGGGGTGGACCGGATAGACGGCGCCCGTGAAGCCGTTGGCGAGCATGTTGTGGAAGATCTCGCCCCCGAGCTGTCCGCGCGAGCGCGAGGCTCCGATCACGGCCACGGAGCGAGGGCAGAGCAACGCCGAGAGCGGTCTCCCCTCGCAGTGGGATTCACGGACGGGGAGCTTGGACATGGGGGATTGGACCAGCACGGGTGCAGATGACATATTGACCGCCTAGGGGTGTCACGAAGCGAGCCTATCGCAGCCGCAAGCCCCCTGCCAATCGCCGCGGCCGGCCGCCGATGCCCGCCGTCCCGTATCATGCGGGGCGAATGCGACCCGCAATCCGGCTGCGCAAGGCGTCGCAGAACAACTTGAAGGAGCTGGACCTGGAGCTGCCGCTCGGGCAGCTCATCGTCGTCACGGGCGTGAGCGGCTCGGGCAAGTCCAGCCTGGCCTTCGACACGCTCTACGCGGAGGGTCAGCGCCGCTACGTCGAGAGCTTCAGCGCTTACGCCCGGCAGTTCCTCGACCGCATGGCGAAGTCGGCCGTGGAATCGGTCCAGGGCATCCCACCGGCCATCGCCATCGACCAGTCCGACCCGGTCCGTACCTCGCGCTCCACGGTCGGGACGATGACGGACCTGGCCGATCACCTCAAGCTCCTGTTTGCGCGCGCCGGCGTGCTGCACTGCCGGGCCTGCAAGCAACCCGTGCGGCGCGAAAGCCCGGCGCAGGCCGCACGGCGGCTGGCCGCTGGGTTCTCGGACGGCGACCGTCTCTGGGTCACGTTCGAGCGCCCCCTGGGGAGCACGCCGTTCGCCGAGGCCCGCAAGGCGCTGCTTGCGCTCGGGTTCGGGCGGGCGGTGGGGGCAGACGGCGCGCCGTACGAGCTCGAAAGTGCGCACTCGCCGCCACCGGGGGGAACGCTCGAGGTGGTGGTGGAGCGGCTGGCCCCGGCGAGCAGACGGCTCGGCCGGCTCCAGGAGGCGCTCCAGACCGCGTACCGCTACGGGGACGAGCGCGCCCTCGTGCGGCCAGAGGGGCGTGAGCCATGCCGCGTGTCCGGCCGGCTCGAGTGCGCGCCATGCGGCATCGCCTACCGAGAACCGACGCCCAACCACTTCAGCTTCAACAGTCCGCTGGGCGCCTGCGAGAGCTGTCGCGGCTTCGGCCGCACCATCGAGATCGACCTGACACTGGCGATCCCGGACCCGCGGCTCTCCCTGGCGCAGGGGGCCATCAAGCCGTGGACGACGGAGTCGACCCAGGAGTGCCGGGACGACCTGGCCCGGTGGTGCCGCAAGCGCCGCGTATCGATGGAGACGCCGTTCGAGCGATTGCCGCCGCCGGCGCGCCGGGCCGTGCTCGAAGGCGACGGGGATTTCTACGGCGTCCGGGGCTGGTTCGACTGGCTGGAAACCAAGACCTACAAGATGCACATCCGCGTTCTGCTCTCGCGCTACCGCAGCTACAGGCCCTGCGCGGCCTGCGGCGGGGCGCGGCTGAAGCCCGATTCGCTTCTGACGAAAGTCCTGGGCTACTCGATCGCCGAGCTGAACGCGATGGATGCGGCAAGGCTGCTCGAGGTGATCCGGAGGCTGGCGATCGAGGAGGGCGGGAACCCGGCGGTAGCGCTGATCGCCCGCGAAGTCGAGAGCCGGCTGCGATACCTGGTGAACGTCGGGCTCGACTACCTGACGCTGGACCGGCAGTCGAGGACGCTTTCCGGGGGCGAGGTGCAGCGGGTGAACCTGACGGCCGCGCTGGGGAGTGGACTGGTGAACACGATGTACGTGCTGGACGAGCCGAGCATCGGCCTGCACGCTCGGGACAACCGGCGGCTGCTGGGCATCCTGCAGGAGCTCCGGGCGCTCTCCAACACGCTGGTTGTGGTGGAGCACGATCCCGACATCATCCGGGGCGCCGACCGCATCCTGGATCTGGGGCCGGCGGCGGGGGCCGATGGCGGGCGGGTGCTCTACGACGGGCCCATTTCGGGCCTGGCGTCGGCGCGCGGGTCGCTGACGGCCGACTATCTGACGGGCCGCCGTGAGATCCCGCTGCCGGAGCGGCGGCGCGCGCGGGAGCCTGGCCGGCAGCTGCGCGTCGTCGGAGCGCGCACGAACAACCTGGCTGGGCTGGACGTGGAGTTGCCGCTGGGGATGCTGGTGG
Organism: Candidatus Wallbacteria bacterium; assembly: GCA_016213845.1. Classification (GTDB taxonomy): domain Bacteria; phylum Muiribacteriota; class UBA6191; order JACPRK01; family JACPRK01; genus JACPRK01. The sequence goes on along the minus strand of JACQZN010000132.1, from coordinate 42,981 downwards.
CGATCACGGGTGTGAGTGGCTCGGGCAAGAGCACGCTGCTGCTGGAGGTGCTGCACCCGGCGCTGGAGCGGGCACTGGGGCGGGCCGCCGGGCAGTCGCCGGCCCTGGAGCGGCTGGAGGGCGTGGAGCACGTCTCGGCAGTGGTGCTGGTGGATCAGTCGCCGGTCGGGCGGACGCCACGGGCCAACCCGGCCACCTACGTCGGCGCGTGGGACGCGGTGCGGAAGCTGCTGGCGGCCACACCGGACGCCCGCGAGGCCGGGCTCACAGCGCGCCACTTCTCCTTCAACGCTTCCGGCGGACGATGTGAGCTCTGCCGCGGGGAGGGGTTCGAGAAGGTGGAGATGCAGTTCCTGCCGGACCTCTTCGTGCCGTGCGACGCCTGCGGCGGCAGCCGCTTCGGCCCTGCGGCGCTGGCCGTGCGTCTCCGCGGCAAGAGCGTGCGGGACCTTCTGGAGATGACCGCCGACGAGGCCGTGACCTTTTTTTCGGACTCGAAAGCTCTCACGGATACACTGGAGCCCTTGAGGAAAGTAGGCCTCGGCTACATCCGCCTGGGCCAGCCCATCAACACGCTCTCGGGCGGCGAGGCTCAGCGGCTGAAGCTGGCAGCGCAGCTCGGGACCCCGCGATCCGCCGGCGCCGGACAGCGATCGGCCGGCAGGCTCCTCTTGCTCGACGAGCCGACCACCGGCCTCCACCTGGAGGACGTGCGAGTGCTCCTGGGAGTCCTCCAGGCGCTCATCGAGCGCGGCGACTCCGTGATCGTCATCGAGCACCACATGGACGTCGTCAAGTCCGCCGACTGGATCGTCGACCTGGGACCCGAGGGCGGCGCGGGCGGCGGCAAGCTGGTCGCCTGCGGGACCCCCGAGGAGCTCGCGCGAGTCGACGCCTCCCACACCGGACGGGTCCTCCGGGAGGTGCTCGGCCCGGCCGGCCCGCCGGCCCTCGCGGAGAGTCCGCCCCGTCCGGCCTCGCTCCCCGCCGAGGCAACGGCCCCGTTCGCCGGCGAGCGCATCGTCCTGCGCGGCGCCCGCGTCCACAACATGACCGGGCTCGACCTCGACATCCCGCTCGGAAAGAAGCTCGTCGTCACCGGAGTCAGCGGCTCCGGCAAGTCCACTCTCGCCTTCGACATTCTCTTCTCCGAAGGGCGGCGTCGCTACCTGGACGCGCTCTCCTCTTACGCCCGGCAGTACATCCGGCAGACCGCCCGGCCCGACGTGGACTTGCTGGCAGGCATCCCGCCCACCATCGCCCTGGAGCAGCGGACCAGCCGCGCCGGTCCCCGCTCCACGGTCGCCACCGTCACGGAGGCCTACCACTTCCTGCGGCTGCTCTGGGCGCGGTGCGGGCTCCAGCACTGCACCGGCTGCGAAGAGCCGATCGGCGCGCTCTCCCCGGGCGAAATCGCCGCGCGCGCGCGGGAGACGTTCGGAGCGGGCGAGGTCCGCGTCTTCGCGCCGCTCGTACGCGCCAGGAAGGGCTTCCACAAGGAGGCGTTCGCGCTGGCCCTGGGGGCGGGCTCGAGCATCGTCCGCGTCGACGGTCAGGAAGTCCGGGCCGCCAGCCCTCCGGCCCTCGATCGCTTCCGCGAGCACACATTGGAGGCGCTCGTGGGCCAGACCCGCCTTCCCGGCCGCGGCCCTGCCCCCCAGCTCTCGGCCGTCCTGGGCCGCGCGCTCGAGCTCGGCAAGGGGAGCGCGCTGGTCGAACGCGGCAGCGTCTCGCGTCTCTACAGCACGCGCCTCTTCTGCGCCCGCTGCGGCCTGGGCTTCTCCGAGCTCGACCCCAGGCAGTTCTCCTTCGGCAGCTCTCACGGCGCGTGCCCCGCCTGCAAGGGCGCCGGCCACACCCGCGAGCCGTCCGTCGAGCTCCTGGTGCCCGAGCCCGCAAGGACGCTCTCCCAGGGCGCGCTGGCCCTCTTCGAGAAGGGCCTCCTGAAGCGCCACGAACGCGCGCGCTACCTGCACCAGCTCCAGAGCGTCCACCAGATCCCCCTCGACGTTCCGTTCGCGAAGCTCTCGGAGCGCCACCGGCAGCTGATCCTGCACGGCGGCGAATCGCTCGAGGGCCTCTGCGACCGCATCCAGCGCTGGAGCAAGCTCGAGGACGAGGACGATGCCGAGCTTGCCTGGCTCGCGTTCGGATTTCAGGAACCTCGCACCTGCCAGACCTGCGGCGGCCGGCGGCTCAGGCCCGAGTCGCTCGCGGTGAAGGTCGACGGCATGTCGATCGCTCAGCTCACCTCGCTTTCGGCCGTCGCCGCGCGCAAGCGGCTCGCCCGCATCCGCGCGCACGGCCGGGATCGCGCCGTCGCCACGTCGATCCTCACCGAGCTCTCGGCCCGGCTCGGGTTCCTCGACGAGGTCGGCGTCGGATACCTCGCGCTCGACCGGCCTGCCGACACGCTCTCCGGCGGCGAGATGCAGCGCGTTCGACTGGCCGCCCAGCTCGGCAGCAGCCTCACGGGCGTCCTCTACGTACTCGACGAGCCCACCATAGGCCTGCACCCCAGGGACACGGGCCGTCTGCTCGACACGCTGGCGCGCCTCACCCGCGAGGGCAACACAACCCTGGTCGTGGAGCACGACGAACAGACCATTCGCTGGGCCGACGAGGTCATCGACCTGGGCCCGGAAGCCGGCAAGAACGGCGGCCGCCTCGTGGCGCAGGGCCCGCCGGCCGCCATCGCCCAGGCGCCGGACAGCCCAACTGCCGTCAGCCTGCGCGAGGGCCCCGCCGCCGGCGTCCCCGCGCCACGGCGCCCGCTCGAAGGCCCTGACCTGGCGTGGCTCGCGCTCAGGGGCGCGCGTGAGCACAACTTGAAATCCGTCGATGTCCGCCTGCCGCTGGGCCGCCTCGTCTGTGTCACCGGAGTCAGCGGCTCCGGCAAGTCCACTTTGGTCCGCGACGTCCTCTTCCGGGCACTCGACCGCCTGCTGACGGGAACTGGTCCCAGGCCGGGCGCCCACGACTCCCTGGAGGGCCACGAAGCGCTCGACCGCGCCGTCGAGGTCGACCAGAGCCCCATCGGCCGCACGCCGCGCTCCGTCCCGGCCACCTACGTCGGCCTCTACGACCACGTGCGCCAGCTCTTCGCTGCCACCGCCGCGGCCCGCGCCCACGGCTACGGCCCGGGCCGCTTCAGCTTCAACGTCAAGGAGGGCCGCTGCGCCTCGTGCGAGGGCGCCGGCGAGATCCGCATCCGCATGAGTTTCCTGCCCGACGTCCACGTCGAGTGCGAGGAGTGTGGCGGCCGCCGATTCGACCGGGAGACCCTCTCGATCCTCCACAACGGCAAGTCGATCGCCGACGTGCTGGCCATGACCGTCTCCGAGGCGCTCGCGCACTTCCGTACATCCACGACGGTGCGCCACCTGCTGGAGGTCCTCGAGGCCAGCGGGCTCGGCTACCTGACCCTGGGCCAGCCGAGCAACACGCTCTCTGGCGGCGAGGCACAACGCGTCAAGCTCGCCGAGGAGCTGGGCAAGCGCAGCGCCAGCAGGGGCCTCTTCGTGCTCGACGAGCCGACCACCGGCCTGCACTCGCGGGACGTCAAACACCTCCTGGGGATGCTCCACTCGCTCGTCGAACGCGGCCACAGCCTGCTCGTCATCGAGCACAACCCGAGCGTCATGTTCAGCGCCGATTACCTGGTCGATCTCGGCCCCGAGGGCGGCGACGACGGCGGGCGCATCGTCGCCAAGGGCTCGCCCGAACAGGTCGCCCGCCAGACGCGCTCTTCCCACACCGCACGCTTCCTGGCGCGGGAGGTCTTCGGACGTTAGTCCTCCGGATTCTCGAGGATGACCCGCAGACGGTCGGCCAGCGGCTCGGGGAGGCGGCCGTACCAGCTCGCGTCGATGAGGCCGACCGCTATCAAGTCCTGGAGGTGCACGCGATCCTTGAGCCGGTACGACGTGAGCTTCATGCGGACCAACGCCTCCAGAGCCAGAATCCGCCTGGGCGTGACAGGGACGGGTTGATCCGAGTACGGGATTGCGGGCTCGCTCTCGTCCACGTCCGGAGCCGCGACCGGATACTGAGGCCGCACCTTCTCGCAGGCGAAGATCACGTGCACCGCGTCCCGGGCGCGGCCCGAGGGGCCATCGAGGAACATGTCGATCCCGGCCGCGTGGCGGTACCGAAAGCCCGCGGTCGCCAGCGCGACGCGCGCCCGTTCGAAGTCCGGACGCCGCAAGAGCAGATCGACGTCGGCGGTCGGCCGCACCCAGGACCCGTCGACTCGCCCCACCCACGCGGCCACCGCGTTTCCGCCGATCACCGCGTAGGGGACCCCGGCTCCGTCCAGCGCCGCGGTCGCCCGGAGCAGCCGGTCCCTCACCGCAACCACGGCAGCCTCCGCGCGTTCCCACGAGAACTCCTGGAGCACCGGTTGAGCCATGCCTGGATTCTACCTCGGCCATCGCCGACCATGGGGACCTCCTGCGTCAACGCGCCCTCGTCCGGAGCGCGGCGCGCAGGATGCCCTGCCAGCGGCTGAAACGGCGCTGAAACCGGGTGAAATCGAATCACACGGGTCCCCGCCGGGCCCGTTCGCGCTACCCTGGAGCCGAACCACCGTGACCACCCACGCTCCACACTCCAAGGACCGCATCTCGCCCGGCACCGTCGTCGCGGGTTACCGCATCGAGGAGCCGCTCGGCTCAGGCGGCATGGGCGTCGTCTACCGGGCCACGCAGCTCTCGCTCAACCGGGCCGTGGCGCTGAAGGTGCTCACGCCCAGCCTGGCGTTCGACTCCGAGGCCCGGCAGCGGTTCCTCCAGGAGGGCGTGCTGGCGGCGCGCGTCACGCACCCGCAGCTGGTGCGCGTGCTGCAGACGGGGGAGTACGAGCACCGGCTCTTCCTGGCCTTCGAGCTCGTCAGCGGGGGCACGCTGCGCGAGAAGCTCCGGGAGCACGGCCCGCTGTCGCTGGCGCTGGCCCTGGAGGTGACGGCCACTTGCGCCGACGTCTTCGTGGCGCTGCACGCGGCGGGCGTGCTGCACCGCGACCTGAAGCCGGAGAACGTTTTCCTCTCGCCCGACCGGGGGCCGCTGGTGGCCGACCTGGGCATCGCCAAGGACCTGGCTCGAGCGGGCGGTCCCCGCACGCAGAAGGGGCTCATCATCGGCACGCCCGCGTACATCGCGCCGGAGCTGGTGCTGGGCCAGCAGCCGAGCCCGCTGTCGGACCTCTACGCCCTGGGCGTCCTCTTCTTCGAGTGTCTCACCGGCCAGGTTCCCTTCCTCGGCAAGGACAGTCAGGACACGCTGCGGCGGCATCTGAAGGCGCCCGTGCCGCTCGTGTCGGTGGCGCGCCCAGGGTTGCTGGAGGCGTACGACAAGGTCATGGCGAGGCTCCTGGCGAAGGACCCCGCGCAGCGATATCCGGGCGCGGAGATGGCGCTGGCGGCGCTGCGGGCGCTGCCGCTGGCCGAGGGCTCGACCGGGAAGCTCGCCAACTTGGACCGGACTGTCGGGGCCGAGTGGCAGGATGCGCCGGGTCCGAGCAAGGTCGGACGAACCCTCTTCACGCAGCGGCCCTCGATTTCAAAGCACCAGCCCCAGGCGCCGCGCGTCTCCCGGCTGGGGGTCAGGCTGGCCGCAGCGTGTGCACTGCTGGCCGCCTTCGCGCTTGCGGGCGCGGTCGCCTACTGGCGTCTCGTGCCCCACGCCCAGGACGCCCGGGTTCCGGCGCCGCTGGCCAGCCGGCCCGTCCCCGATCCGGCCGTGCTCCTGCGCGAAGCGGCGGACAAGGCCGAAGGCCAGGCGCGAGCGGTCCTCGCCGGCCTGCGCGAGGCCGGCGCGCGGGCGCACCGCGAAAACGGGCGTGATCCGAAGTCCATCCCGCCGGGCGCGGTACTCGACCGGGCCTACCAGCAGTGGAAGCAGGCGCCTCCGCCGGTGGAGCGGGCCGTGAATGCCCTGGGCGACGCCCTGCGCGCCGGTTCCCCGGATGCGGCGGGGCGGGCCGGGCGGCTGCTCGCAGACATGTTTCTGCTGGTCGACTTCCAGAAGATCCTGGTCTGGGACAACGTCACGGAGAGCGCGCATGCGCTCGACCGCTCTGCCCTGGTACTGGGCTCGTTCGGATTGGATTCGGCAGTAGCTCGCTTCCTCACGCTCGTCAGCGCAGACGCCGCGGCCCTGGTGAAACGGCTGCCGCCAGCGTTGATGGACTCGAAAGACCCGACCTGGCAGACGGGGCTTATCTGCCTGAGGGCTTTGAGCCGGTTCGACCTGCGCGGCAAGGCGCTGACCCAGCTGAGCCAGGAGCTGGAGCGGGAGGCATCGGCCACGCTTCCAGGCCTGGACCTGTCGGCGCGCGCCGGCTTGCTGGTGCTGAACCGGCTGAGCGCCATCCTGCGGGCGATGATCTACCTGGGTTTGGCCGACCATACGCTGAAGATGACGGCCCAGCTCCTGGAGAGCCATCCGCGGCTGGCGCAGCCGGGCCCGCTCACGCCGATCGAGGAGCTCCTTCAACATGAGCTGGTCTGCGGCCAGGCGAAGCTGGCGCTGCGGACGAACATCCTGGACGGCGAGAGGATGGAGAAGCTGGCCGTTCAGATGAGGGCCTTCACCGGATTCCGGGACCGCCTCGTGCGCAACTGGCCCCACGACCCTCGGCGGGCGGACAATTCCCTCGACGTGGCGCTCGAGACGGCCATGAAGCTTCGCCTGGAGGAGGTGCGGCTGCTGGCGCTCATCCCCGCCCGGAGGCTGGACCTGGACGTGGCTCCGGAGCCGGCGCGATGAACCCGGACCCGCCGCGGCCGACCCCTCCCCATTTACAAGCGCCTGCGGCGGCGACTATCATGCGAGCATGATGCGGTTCACCTGCCCGGAGGCCGGATAGTGGCCGTCAACCTCGCGAAGATCTGTGCCGACCTCGGCCATCCCGACCCGCAGATCAAGACGTTCGCGCTGATGAGCATCACGCGGCTGTCGAAGCAGATCGTGGACGCTCCGTCCGAGATCCGGGAAATCGCGGCGCGGCTGAGGCCGCTCTCTTCGTCGGACAACCCCGACGTGGTCTTCCTGGCCCGCAAGGCGTCGAACCACATCGACCAGCACTTCAAGGAGTGCCTGGCAGCTGCGGAGCCGCAGGCAGTGCCCCCGCCGCCGCCGCCGGCTGCGCCAGCAGAGCTGCCGCCGACCGCAGCCGAGCCCCCGGCCCAGGCTGTGGAGGCCGCGCCCCCCGCGCCGGCCCCGGAGCCGGTGGTCGAGGTCCCAAAAGACCCGTCGACTCTTGACCGTACCCAGCTCCTGGAGTGGCTAGGCAAGGCGCCGACTCCGAACTTCCTGGCGTCGCTATTGATCCAGATCGCCTCCAAGGGCAAGTCGGAGGACCTCGAAGCGGTGCGCCCCCTGCTCACTCACGAGGACGACCGGGTCCGCGCGAACGCCGTCGAGGTCTTCGAGCGCCTTGCGGCCCCGGGGCAGTCGGATTCGATCGTGCCGCTGCTTTCGGACCGGAACAACCGCGTCCGCGGCAACGCGGTCATGGCGCTGGCCCGCTTCGACCACCCGGCCGTCCCGGGCACGCTCGCCGAGATGCTCGGCTCGACGGCGATGAGCATGCGAGAGACGGCCGCGTTCGTGCTCTCCCGCATCGACAAGCCGTTCGTGGAGGAGCTGCTGCTGAAGGCGCTGGCCGATCCCTACGAAGGGGTGCGGATGCGCGCCACGCGTGCCCTGGCGCGCTATCCGACGCGACCGGCCGTGCTGGCGCTCAAGCGCATGCTCAACGACCTCGACATCAACATCTGCGAGGCCGCAGCCGAAAGCCTCCGCTCGATCAAGGCACTCCTTCAGAGCCAGCGTGCGGCAGCCGAGTCGGCAAGCGCCGCCGCGCCCGCGGCCGCGGCAGCCGAGCTCGCCGCCCCGGAGCCGCCCGCGCCGCCGTCTCCCGCTCCTGCTCCCGCGCCGCCCCCCCTCCCCGCAGCGGCTCCTACCAGCTCCTCGCTGGAGGAGCTCCAGCGTTCGCTCGGCACAGAGATCTACCAGCTCTGCCGCCTCAACCTCATCACGCACGAGAGCCTCGACAGCATTTTCTACGAGGTGCTCCGATACCAGGACTTCCTTCGCAACTACATGGTCAAACGCGGCGACTCGGAGGACGAGACCCGCAAGTCGGCCATCGAGCACCTCCAGGAGAAGATCAAGAGCTCCTTCGGTCTTCTCGGACGCCAGGCCTTCGAACTGCTCGCGAAGGACCAGTTAGCGGTCCCCGCGCAGCAGGAAGGCGAAGCCATCCGCCGAATTCTCGCCGAGCTCGAACGGGCCGGCGCGCGGCCCCAGGGAGCTTGAGTTCCCGCGATGTCGCTCAAAATCCAGCGCATCGTCGAGGACCTCGCGGACGTCGACGCCGAGATCCAGACGCTGGCGCTGACCACGCTGACCCGCATCAGCCTCGACGACACGGTCACGCCGGCGCAGCTGACGGAGCTGCGGAACCGGCTGGCCAGCCTCTGCAGCACCGCCAACGGCGACATCGCCTTCCTGGCGAAGAAGGCGCTGAACTACGTGGATGGCCCAACCCGGTCCCAGTCGCCCGCGGCCCCCGCCCAGCCCGCGGCTCGACCGCCGCCGCCCGAGGTGAATCCCAAGCAGCTGATGACGGAGCTGGCGCGCGAAAGCGAGCCGATGCGCATCGCCACGGTGCTCACGCAGCTCATCCGGTCCGGGGATGCGTCGATGCTGGGAGAGATCGCCAGGTTCCTGAAGCACGACGACGATCGGGTGCGCGCCAACGCCGTCGAGGTCTTCGAGAACCTGGGCGATCGGACCCACATTCCCCTGCTGGTGCCGATCCTGAACGATCCGACCAATCGGGTGAAGGCCAACGTCGTCAAGGCGCTCGGCCGCTTCGGCGATCCGCAGGTCCGCGAGTACCTCTCGTCGATGCTGGAAAGCGACAAGGTGGCCATGCGCGAGAGCGCCGTGTACGCCATCTCCCAGCTCGGCAAGCTCGACCTGGAGGACCTGCTCATCAAGGCTGCAAGCGACGCCTACGAGGGCGTGCGGTTGCGTGCCGTCAAGTGCCTGGCCGACTCCTCCAGCGAGAAGGCCGTCGCCGCTCTCACCCGCCGCATCGACGACAACGATCCTTCGGTGCGCCAGCACGCGATCGACATCCTCGCCGCCAAGGGCGTCAACGTCCAGGAGCTGGTGGAGCAACGCCGCGAGCTGGGGTTGGTGGACGCCACGTCCAACCTGCCCTACATCCCGACCCCGGTCGCCAAGCCGAGCCCCGAGGACGAAGGGTTCCAGGCGCGCGTGCGGGAGAAGGTGGAGAAGACCTTCAAGCTCGAGATCCTCAACATCGCCCAGGAGTTGCGCGAGGGCGAAATGAAGGCCCGGATGGCCCGGCTGCTGTTCAAGATCGGCGTCGACGCCTTCGAGATGTGCCGCCGCGGCGAGCTCAAGGACAAGGCGCTGATGGTCCACTATTACGAGATCACCAAGTACCAGGACTTCCTGCGCTCGCTGTCGAAGAAGAGCGCCGAGAGCGCCGACGGGCTCAAGACACAGGTCCTCTCGGCCGGCCTGGAGCAGTATCGCGCAAAGATGCGAGCGTCATTCGTGCGGCTCGGGAAGGCACTGGCGCAGGCGCACCGCTCCGGCGCGATCCGGGTGGAAGTGACTCCGGAGCTGCAACAGTTCGCCCGACTGGTAGGATGAAACAGATGCGAGCAAGAGCGCTGGCGGCACTGCCAATCCTCGCGGCCGCCTGGTTGTCGAGTGTCCCCTTGCGTGCCGATCCGCCACCGACGTCTGCGGCCGAAGAGGCCATCCGCAAGGATCAGGCGGCGGCGCTGAGGTACCTGCAGATGCGGTTCCAGCGGCAAGAGGGGCTGATCAAGCGCGGCCGGGAAGCCGAGGCCGAGAAGCTCGAGGCCGAGTGCCTGCGCCAGGAGGCCAAGTGCCTGGAGCGCTACCTCTGGTACATGCGCCACGACGACGCGCACAAGTCGAAGGCGAAGGCCCTGGGCGAGAAGCTGACCGAGCTCAAGAAGAAGGACCCGAAGAGCTCTCTGGAAGAGCGGAGGAAGGCGGGCTTCAAGCCCTCCGAGCTCGTGGCCAATCCGTTCGGACTGGCGACCCCGCCCCCGGAGCCGCCGAAGTCGCGGGTCCGCTCCTTCGACTCGATCTCGACCACGATCACGGTGAACAAGCCGGCCCGCTCCATTCCGGGCGATCCCTCGGCGCGCTTCGAGGGCGCCAAGCCGCCGCCCGGCTCCGACTCCCCTCCGCCCCCCGACGACGCCGGCAGCGCCGGCAGCGGCGGCAGCGGGAGCGATCATCGCTAGTGGAGCCAGCGAGTAGTTCCTGGACCGCTCGCACCATGCTTATCCGGGGGCAAGGCCATACCGGGTGCGGCCTTCGACAAGCCTGTCCTGAGCTTGCCGAAGGGCTCAGGATGAGCGGGGAGCTGACCCGTGTGCCGCGCGCGCACCCGCCCGATGCGGCCGCACTCGCGTTGTTCGTGATACTGTTGCAGCGTCTTGGCTTCCGCGCAATCGAACACCGAGGGCAGCGGCGAAGGTCGCCGGAAATCTCGAAAGACTGAAAGCGTCTTTTCGGGCTATTTTCCGTACCCGTCGGCCTATGACGAGCTCTTCAACGCGGACGGCTCGGTGCGGCCGGAGGTCGAGGGGCCGATCCGGCTGCTGGACACGATTGGCCGCGCGCAGTTCAAGGCCCGGCAGCGGCTGGCCGACAGTGCCTTCCTCAAGGGGGGCATCACTTTCTCGGTCTACAGCGACCAGCGGGGGACCGAGAAGCTCATGCCGTTCGATCCGATCCCCCGGCTCGTCACGGGAGACGTCTGGGATCGCTTGAGCAGGGGCCTCGTCCAGCGCATCCGCGCGCTCGACGCCTTCTTGGGTGACGTCTACGGAAGGCAGCGCATTCTGGAGGAGAAGCGCCTTCCGCGAGACATCGTCGAGGCCTCTGCGGGCTATCGCAAGCAACTCGCGGGCATCGTGCCGCGGGGACGGGTCTTCATCCACGTCGCCGGAGTCGACCTGATCCGGGGCCCGGACGGCTCGTTCGCCGTCCTGGAAGACAACGTCCGCACCCCATCCGGCGTCTCGTACGTTCTCGCCAACCGGACGGTGATGAAGCGGGTCTTCCCATCCGTCTTCACGCAGTCTGCGGTGCGGAGCGTCGACGCCTACCCGGTGCGGCTCAGGGACGCGCTGGGGTCGCTATCGCCGCGCAAGGCGGGCGAGGACCGGCTCGTCGTCCTGACGCCGGGCCCGTTCAATTCGGCCTATTTCGAGCATAGCTTCCTGGCCCGGCGAATGGGCATCGACCTCGTGCAGCCGTCCGACCTCTTCGCCCACGACGACAAGATTTACGTGAAGACCACGGCGGGCCCGAGCCGCGTCGACGTCATCTACCGGCGCATCGACGACGAGTTTCTCGATCCGACCGTTTTCCGGGAGGATAGCGTGCTGGGTGTGCCGGGCATCGTGAAGGCGTACGCGGCCGGAAACGTCACGCTCGCCAACGCGCTCGGCAACGGCGTCGCAGACGACAAGGCCATCTATCCGTTCGTGCCCGAGATGATCCGGTTCTACCTGTCGGAGGAACCCGTTCTGGCCCAGGTCGAGACGCTCATCTGCGCCCGCGAGGCCGACTGCAAGCGCGTGCTGCAGAACCTCGGCAAGATGGTCGTGAAGGCGGTCGACGCCTCCGGCGGCTACGGGATGCTGATGGGCCCGACCGCCAGCAAGCCGGAGCTGGCTGAGTTTGCCAACCGTATCCGCGCCAATCCGCGCGGCTACATCGCGCAGCCGAGGATCGAGCTCTCCACGTGTCCGACTTGGACGGGAAAGAGCGTCGAGCCGCGCCGAGTCGACATGCGGCCCTACGTCGTTTCGTCCGGAGAGCCGTGGGTCCTGCCGGGTGGCCTGACGCGGGTCGCGCTCGTGGACGGTTCCTACGTCGTCAACTCGAGTCAGGGCGGAGGCTCGAAAGATACCTGGGTCCTGGAGACCAGCAGCTCGTGATCTCGCGAGTCGCCGAGAGCTGCTTCTGGCTCCACCGCTACCTGGAGCGCGCCGAGTGCGTCGCCCGGATGCTGGGCGTCAACCGCCTCTTCCTGCTCGACGTCACGGTCGCGCCCGAGGACCGCTGGCTGCCGCTGCTCACCGTAACGGGAGAGCAGTCGCGCTTCGCGTCATTGTTCAGCGAGTCGGCCCACCTGGACGGCGAGCTGGTACAGGACTACCTGACCTGGAACTGCGACAACCCCGTCTCGATCGCGACCTGCATCCAGTGGGCCCGCGAGAACGCCCGCCAGATCCGGGAGGTCGTCGGACTGGAGATGTGGGAGACGATAAATGCCATCTGGCAATGGCTCCAGAACACGCGGACCCGCAAGCTCTACTACTCGGATCGCGACGGGTTCTTCCGTCACGTGCGAGACACGGTTTCGACGGTTCACGGCGTATGTCACGACACGCTGCTGCACGATGAGCCATTCGACTTCATGCGGCTCGGCATGTTGCTGGAGCGAGCTGGGCAGACTGCCCGCGCGCTCGACGCGCGCCATCACATGTTCGGCGGCGATGCCAGAGACATCTCTGCGGCTGACGCTCCGGCCGAAACTGCCCAGTGGATGGCGCTGCTGCGCTCCTGCTCGGCCCAAGATCCGTTCGCCCGATGGGCCCGCGGCGCGCCCACTCGGGCCGACATAGTGAAGTTCCTGCTCAAGGAGGAGAGCTTCCCTCGCTCCGTGCTCCATTGCATCGACCGCGCCGGCAACTTTCTCGGGCGAATCCGCTCACGCCAGAAGAGCCACAAGGGAACCGAGCTCACCGCCGGGCTCGCGCGGATCGTCGAGCCGCTGCGCTACAAGCCGATCGCGACGATCCTGGAGGAGGGTCTGCACGATGAGCTGACGCGATTCATCTCGGGCCTGGCAGAGGTCAGCGACGGCGTCGGCTCGGAGTTCTTCGGGCCGGGGCTTCCGGAGGAGCTCGCTTGACACAGCTCCTGGGGATGTCGTTCGACGCAAGCGCCGCCCCGTCCATCCGGTTGGCTCATGCGTCGCCCGGCCAGGACGCCGAGCAGACGACGGGCTGGGGCTTCGCCTGGTACCCGTCCGATGAGCTCGCCGCGGCGGTGGTGAAGGACCCGATTCCCAGCGGCGAGACGCCGATGACGCGTGTCCTGCGGGACTGGGATCGGTTCCGTTCCACGATCTTCGTTTGCCACATCCGGGGCGCGGCCAAGCGCGTCACACAGGAGGACACGCACCCCTTCTGCCGGAGCTACGCGGGCCGCGACTGGTTGCTGGCGCACAATGGAGACCTCGCCCCTGCGAGGCTCGGGGAGCTGGCCCTGGGAGACAATCCCGTCTTCGAGCCGGTCGGCCGGACCGACTCCGAGCTGGCCTTCTGCTGGCTCTTGACGCGCATCCGCGAGCAAGGCTATCGCACGCTGGCGGCCGTGGGCTGGGAGCGGCTGCGTGGCTGGCTGGGCGAGCTCGCCCGCTTGGGGGGCGCGAACCTGCTGCTGAGCGATGGTCAGGACCTGGTCGCGTATCGAGATCCTCGCGGCTTCGGCTCGCTCCACACGATGCGTCGCCGGCCGCCGCACGCGGCCACGTGCCTGGAGAATGCCATCGTGCAACTCGACCTGGGCGACCCAATGGACGCAACCCGCACCGCCGTTCTCTTCGCGACAACGCCGCTCTCCGACGAGCACTGGGAGCCGCTGGCTTGCGGCCAGATGCTCGTCGCGCGGCGGGGCGCAATCGTCTGGCGCAGTGACGCGGCCACCGAGTTCACACCCAGGGTCCGGGGCCCGCGTTCGGCGTCATTCCCGCTCGAGAAGCGGGTCCTCGAGATCTCCCACTCCACGGTGTACCGGTACGCACAGCCGGTGGAGCGCAGCTCGCACGTCCTTCGCCTGCAGCCGCTCTTCGACGAACGGCAGCGCGTCATGGAGTATGCCCTCGAGGTCGCCCCCGCCGAGACCGCCTGGGCGTTCATCGACGTGTTCGGCAATCGCGCGCACCAGCTGGAGTTCGTCTCGCCCTACCCTGAGCTGCGCGTCACGTGCCGCTCGCGCGTGATGCTGCTCAAGGCGCCGTCGCTGGGCCAGCGCTCCAGCCGCACGACCATGCCGCTCGTCTGGATGCCGTGGCAGCGCCAGATGATGAACCCCTACCTGCTCCCGCCCGAGCTGCCCGAATCCCAGCTTCGCGAGCTGGACCGCTACGCGATGAGCTTCGCCCGGCGCCAGGACAACGACCTCGTGGCCATCCTCGACGACATCAACGAGACCATCGCGCGGGAGTTCTCCTATGTGACCAACTCGACGAACCTGGAGACTACGCCGTTCGATGTCTATGTGAGTCGCCGCGGAGTCTGCCAGGACTTCGCCAACCTGTTCGTCTGTCTGGCCAGGCTTCTCGGCATACCGGCGCGCTACAGGGTGGGCTACATCTTCACCGGCGGCGATTACGCGAACAAGGTGCAGTCCGACGCTTCACACGCCTGGGTCGAGGTCTACCTTCCCCATCACGGCTGGCGCGGCTACGATCCGACGAACGCCTGCGTCGCCGACCTGAATCACGTCCGCGTCGCCTGCGGCCGCAACTTCCGGGACGCCACGCCGACCTCCGGGACCATCTACAAGGGCGGGGGGGGGGAGACGCTCTGGGTGGACGTTCGGGTCACCGAGGTTTCACCCGTTGGCTAGCTCTCCGAGGGGCGGAGGCAGGGTCCGCCTCCATGCGCGCGGCGGCATCCTCCCTCACCCGCCAGCGACGTGCCTAGCTCCTCCGCGCCGCCCCCACCACCGGGCGACCTCGGCGGGCGTGGCGAGCCAGACGTCGGGCGCGGAGACCAGCGGCTCCAGCAGCTCGGCCATCACGCTCAGCCAGTCGCCGCTGCCGCCCAGGCGGGGTTCGAGATCGGCCGCCAGCAGAGCGAGCCCTCCGACTCGACGGATGAAGTCGACCTTTTTACGCCAGATGCCCAGGGCGTCCCGGGCAGGGTGCCCCAGGATGGCCAGGCGACGCGGCCCGGGGAGCGTGATGGGGAGCGAGAGGGAGCCGTTGGCGCTCGTGAATGGAAAAACGCTGCCGCTGCCCAGGAGCGGGGCCGTGAGAGTCGCCACCTCCACATCCGGCACGGAGCAGTCGTACTCGAAGGCCCGAGCGACCGAGGCCGGCAATGGAGCTGGCCGCGCAAGCGTCGCCACGCGAAGGCCGGACAGGCGATGGAGCTCGACGAGCTCCTGGCAGCCCGCAAGCCAGCGCTCAGCGCCCTCGGGTCCGCCGCCCGCGGCGTGGAGCTCGGAATCCGTGGCCAGGAGGCCGACCTCCCACCCGTGTTCCTGGAGGCCCTGGGCAAGCTCTGGACGGCTGCGCAAGAGCCCGGCTGCAACGTACCAGCAGCTGCGGATGCCCAGCTTCAAGTCGAGGTCCGAAACGGCGCGGACGCTCGTCTCCTCCCGGCCGGGCGCAAGGCCGTGCGTGACGACCAGCGCCCAGCTCTTGCCGTGTGGCCAGAGCGCCACGGGAGGGCGGTCCTCGCCCTGGGAGCCGGCGGCCTGGAGCATCGCCCACCGGAGCCACTCGATCGCCGGATCGGCCGGCCAGATGGCGCATCCCGCCGGCGGCGCGCGGAAAGCGGCGGCGATTGCCTCCAGGCTCGTCGAGGGAAGCCGTGCGGCCAGGCGCGCCAGCGCGCTCGCCAACGGACCGGGAGGGCCCGCGTAGGCTTCTTCGAGCCTCAGCCGCGCCGAGAGCTCGGCGTCGAAGAGAAACCGCACGCGCCCGCCTTCGCGGACCAGGGCCGGCCGGTCGCCCACGGAAGCCAGGATCTCGGAACCGATCTGCGGCAGCTCCAGGGCCGGGCCGACCGGAAGCAGCAGGTCACCCTCGGCGTCCAGCCAGGGGGGCCTCAACCCGGCCTCGACCGTGAGACGCTCCAGCCGGGGGCGAATACCGGACACCGGCCCGGTCCCGTCCCGCCGGCGGCCTCGACCGGGCCACCAGAAGCCCCGGAGAGGCGAGGCATCGCGACTCACGCGCTCCACTGGCTCTATCGAGTCCTCTTGTCGCAGCCGGCCCCAGAGACGCGTCAGCTCCAGGATCGTCTGGAGTCCGCCGATCGGCCCCGCGCCCTGCCGGACGCGCCCCGGCCTGGGCGGACACGACACGCTCACGACGCGCATGCCGCGGCGTGACGCGCGCGCAGCCGCTTCCAGGAAGAAGGCCTCGGTGGCACAGCAGGCCGTGAGACCCTCGAACACCTCCCGTCGCCACAGGTAGGTCCAGCCGACGCCGTCGCCTTCCTCTGGCAAGAGATCGCTCGCCAGCCATCGCCAGAACCTCCCCGGCAAGCTCTTCCGGACGGCCTCGCTCTGGAGCCCCGCCACGACCTGGCCGCGACGGCTCGCCTCCAGAAGCTCCGGGAGCCGCGCGGGATCGAAGCGGCCGTCCGCCGGCACGTAGAGCAGAAGCCCCGACCGTGAACGCGCAGCCGCGCTCAGCACGGCCCGTCCGACGCCCTGGCGCCGCAAGTGCCGCAGCGCCACGGTCCCCGGCAGCTCCGCCGCCAGCCGCTCCGCACAGGCTGCCGTGGCGTCGCGAGAGCCGTCGTCGACGAGGATCGTCTCCACCCTGGAAGCCTGCGCCAGCGCCGCCGCGCGGACCTCGCGAACGGTCTCCTCCAGCGTCCCCTCGTCGTCGCGGGCCACCACCAGCAACGCCAGCGCCTCGCTGGCAAACGCTCGCCGGTTCACCCCGCGATTCTAGCCCCCTTCACCCGCCCGTGGCCAGCCCCCCCTACTCACTACTCGCTACTCAAAGTAGCGCCTTGCCATCCTCCAGCACGCGCACCGGCAGCACGACCATCGGCTGGCCGCTCCATTGCAGCCTGCGCTGGACTTCGATGGCGGTCTCGTTGTGCAGCATCCGGTGGTACCACATGTCACGCTGGAAGATGAGCTGGCCGGCGAAGACGATGCAGTGCCTGTAGCGCTTGGCCGCTTCCCGGCAGAGCTCGTCGGCTTCCAGCGCGACATCGGTGCCGATGGCGTAACTCGAGTCGGCCGGGAAGCCGAATCGATTCGCCAGCTCCACGTAGCGGCTCAGCCCGCGTTCGCAGTTGGCGCGCAGGTTCTCGACCTCGGCCTCGCCCTTGAAGTTGCCGGAATCGACGACGCCCACGGTGACAAAGTGGAAGTTGTGGAAGTGGTCCGGGAAGAACCGGAAGACGGAGAGCAACGCGTGCACGCCCAGTCCGCTGTACCCGCCGACCAGCAAGATCGCCGTCGGCTTGGAGGGCTCGAGCGACTTGACCTTCGTCCCGGGCTCTGCCGGCAAGCTCAACATCGTCTCGCCAAGCGAGCTGAAGGCGGTCGCGACACGGTCGTAGTGGCGTCGGATGGCCCAGCAGAGCGCCACGAGCGCCGAAGTGATCACCAGGGTGAGCCAGGCGCCCTCCTGGAACTTCTCGTGGATCGTGATCGTCAGGATGCAGATGCAGAGCATCAACCCCGTGCCGTGCACGAGAAGATGACGGCGCCGGCTGGTGACGCCCGGCCGCTGCCACCAGAACCTCACCATTCCGAGCTGCGAAAGCGAGAACGTGAGGAAGACGTTGATGCTGTACATCACGACCAGCCGGCTCACGGACCCGTGGCTCTCGTAGAGGAGCACTAGCGCAGCTCCGCCCATCAGCAGCACGCCGTCCTGCATCGTCAGCCGCAGGGAGAGCGAGGCGAACCGGCGTGGAATCCAGTTGTCGAGCGCCATGTTCGACATCACGCGCGGACCATCGATGAAGCCGGCCTGCGCGGCGACGAAGAGCAGCATCGCCTCCGAGGCCAGCGTCACGATCACGAACCAATGCCCGATCGGCAGGATGCCGACGTGGATGGCGCCTGCCAGCTTTTCCACGAGCGCCGCGTTCATCGTCTGGCCGGACACCGGCTTGACCCCCACGAGCAAGTAGCAGAGGATGATTCCGGCTGCCGTGAAGGCGAGGCTGCACGCCATGTAGAGCATCGTCCGGCGAGCCGTCTCGACCCTGGGCTCCCGCATGATGGCGACGCCATTGCTGACGGCCTCGATCCCCGTGTAGGTGCCGGCTCCCATCGAATAGGCGTGCATCAGGCAACCGAAGAGACCCCAGAGCCCGAGCGTTCGCACGCCGGACTGCACGCCATCGACCGTGGCCACGTAGATGTCCGGCAGGTGTCCGAGATTGGCCAGGATTCCGCCCACGATAACGACCAGGTGCGTGACCACGAACACGGCGAAGACCGGGACCAGCGCCGTGACCGACTCCTTCACGCCGCGCAGGTTCATCACGATCAGCGCCAGGATGGCCAGGACCTCCACCAGGAACTTCCAGTGCACCCAGGCGGCCGGAAGGAAACTGAAGATGGCGTCGCCGCCGCTGGCCACGGAGATCGAGATGGTCAGAACGTAGTCCACGAGCAACGCGCAGCCGCTCACCAGCCCCGCCCACTTGCCGAGCAGCTTGCTGGCCACCACGTAGCCGCCGCCGCCCGCCGGGAAGTGCTCGATGATCTTCGTGTACGAGTAGGCGATGATGAAGACGGTCGCCGCCGTCGCCATCGCCAGGAAGACGGCGAGGTAGGTGTGCTGGCCGAGCGCGCGGAACGCCTCTTCGGGGCCGTAGGCTGACGAGGAGAGACCATCGGCGCCCAGCCCGACCCAGGCGAGCAACGCCACCAGGGACATCTGGTGGAAGAGCCCGGGGTCCGACAGGTCCTTGGGTTTGCCCAGCAGCTTCAGGCGAAGCCAG
The DNA here is from genome assembly GCA_016213845.1 of Candidatus Wallbacteria bacterium. GTDB lineage: Bacteria > Muiribacteriota > UBA6191 > JACPRK01 > JACPRK01 > JACPRK01. Next base: position 24,164 of record JACQZN010000132.1, on the reverse strand, counting down.
TGACTCAGGCCGGCGCCCGGCTCTGACTCTGGCGGTGGTTCGGGTTCGCTCACGACGGCGGTAAGGCTCGCATGCGGGCCTACCCAGGCTTGGGAGGCGGCGCGTCCGGGCGAACCAGGATCTCGTCGAGGTTCAACTTCCGGTGAACGGTCCCGTTCAGCGGCCGGATCAACCTTGCCGAACCGTCGACCACGATCCACGGCCCCATCGGTCTCGGATTGTCCTTGATGTACCAGATGGCCTGGCCCGGTTCGACCTGGGTCCAACCCACGGCCCTGAACCCGGCGGGCACTGGGAATTTTGCTGTCACGGCCGACAGTATACCACCGTGCAACCTACCTTTCCGGCGACTTCTGCGCTGTGTTACAGTCGTCGCACCCTATCGACAAAGGAGCCCAAGAAATGATTCGAAAATCGATCGCTGTCGCCGTCGCAGCCGCCCTGCTCGTGTCCACTTCCGCGTTCGCCGCCAAGCCCAAGAAGAAGAAAAGCAAGTCCGGCAAGGCCTCCGCCGCGGCGACAGTCAAGACCACCGCCGCGGAGACAGCCGGAGGCGCCGCGAAGGCCACCGAGGAGTCGGCCGGGGCCAAGCCGCAGCAGGCCAAGGAAGTGACCACGCCCAGCGGCCTCAAGTACATCGACCTCAAGTCCGGCACGGGCACGGAGGCCGCCTCCGGCAAGCAGGTCGTCGTCCACTACACGGGCTGGCTGGAAAACGGCAAGGAGTTCGACAGCAGCCGCACCCGGGCGGTCCCCTTCTCGTTTCCTCTGGGCGCCGGCCAGGTCATCAAGGGCTGGGACGAGGGCGTCGCAGGAATGAAGACTGGCGGCCTGCGCAAGCTGATCATCCCGTCCGGTCTGGGCTATGGCGAGCGTGGCGCCGGCAACGTGATCCCGCCGAACTCCACCCTCATCTTCGAGGTCGAGCTCCTCGAGGTGAAGTAGAGAGGCCGAGCCCCCTCACGCGTCTTCGTCAGGCGCCTCGGGGACCTCCGAGGCGCCCTCGAGGAGCGGAGCTTCCGACTCGATCGATCTCTCGAGGTCCAGCATCCGTTCGTCGCCCACGTAGCTCGTGAGGACAACGCGCTTGATGGAGCGCAGCTTGGAGATGACGTCGTGGATCTGGCGAACGTTCTTCGCCACCATGGCGGCTCGCTTCTGCTGGGCAGGATCGCCCTCGTCGGCCGACAGGTCGGCGGCCAGCTGGATCGTGCAGAGCAGGTTGTTGATGCTGTGGTTGAGGAAGACCGCGGTGCGCCGGACCACGTCGATTTCACGGTCCGCCGCCACGCGCGTCCGGGCCCGCTGCCCCATGTGGTGGGCAATGCGCGCGCGAAGCTCCTCCGGATCGACCGGCTTCGTCATGTAGTCCCAGGCACCCTTTTCCAATCCCCGTATGCGGTTCTTCACGTCGTGTCCAGTTCCGGAGAGGAAGAGCACCGGCAGGTCGGCAGTTCTCGGCTCCTGCCGCAAGACATCGAAGACCTGGTAGCCGTCCATGTAGGGCATCATGGCGTCCAACACGACCAGGTCCGGCTGGAACTCGATCGCCTCGGCCAGCGCCTGCCGGCTGTCCAGCTGCGACCGCACCTCGTACCCCCAGGTCTCGGCCAGCTCCGCAAGGAGCCGAAGCAACTCGCTGTCGTCGTCTACAAACAGAACGCGCAGCTTGTCCGCTTGGGCTCCTTCCATGGCCCCATCTTACACCCGCTTCTACTCGGCGGATCAGCCAAAGCCGTAGGCGAGAGCGGAGAAGTCGATCGTGGCGATTGCCCGACGGGTCGTCTGCCGGATGTCGAGAATCTGCACGAGGTGTTATGGTAGATTGGAAAGCGAGGCCCCCATGAGCCAGCACCGAAGCGACCTACACACTGAAGACGAGACCCCTGGGCCGGAGGCCATGCCAGAGCTGACACGCCGCGAGCTTCTCAGGAGACTCGGGAAAACGGCCGTGGCTGCGCCAACCGCGGCAATCCTGACCTCCGTCATCGCTTCTCCAGACGTGTTCGGGTACTGAGCGGTGGCTCGCAGCCGACTTCCACCGTCGCACCCAGGGTGCCTGCCTCCGTCGACCGTTCTCGTTGTCAGGCCGCGTGCACGTCTCTCCCGCGCCGGGAGCGAAGGCCAGACAAGGGCCAAGCTGCCATGATCGCCTTCATGGCTCGTAAGGGCTGACGATGCACCGTGGGTTGCTCGGAGCGTGCCCCTGCGGCACCGGCTGATTTGCCGAGATTCCAGGCAGACACCCTGACACGCTGTGATCACTGCCGGGCCATTGATTGAGCCAGGAATCGTGTCGCCGTCGGCACGGACCATCCGACAGTTCTTCCTGGAGCCAGGAAGCCTCCTGGAAGAAGACCCGCTCGATCTTCCCGGCCATCTGTCGGTGCTGGCGGAAGAGCTCTCCAGGCGAGGGACAGCCGCCTCCCCCAGACTGTCGCTCGTGGAAGCTTGCCTGCAGCACGGGTATCTGGACCCCTCGAGCCTCCCTCCTGAGGGCCTCCTGGGCGCCTCCAGAGCCAGGCTGCTGGCTCACCTGGAAAGGCCATCGGCCCGGCCAGAGGCGACCCGGTGGCTGGAGGCTCGAGCCTGGCCGGCCAAGTGCCTGGGTTCGGACCCCGCTGTGGCCATTCTCAGCCACGGCAACGAAGAGGAGACGCGCAGGGCCGTGGAATCGGCCAGGATGGCAGGTCTCGAGGTCCACGTCGGCCTCACGGCCGGGCAGTTGAGCAGCTCACTCGGCGAGGGGGCCAAGGTGCATCGTGTCGAGTGGCACGAAGACTTCGCCCGCGCGCGCAATGAGCTGCTCGAGCTGATCGATGCGGACTACGTCCTGTGGATGGACAGCGACGAGTGGCTGGTTCTCTCGCCCGCCCAGGGATGCTGGCGACTCCGCGATCCCGTGATGACGGTGCTCTTCCACTTCAAGAGCGAGTGGACGCCTCTTCCGACCCGAAGACTCCACCGGCGCGGGGAGGCGTTCTGGAGCGGGCGAATCCACGAGTGGATGGTCGACGCCGAGGGACTCGAGTTCCCGGCTGCTGTTCCGGCCTGCCCCGTGGTTATCGGCCACGACGGGTACGACGGCGAGGAACGCCGCGACCGGAAAATCGATCGAAACCACCGCCTGGCACTGCCCGGCCTCGATTCGGTCTCCCCCAGTCTGGGAGATCTCCTCGCCCTCGCACAGTATGAGATGGGACCGGATCGCTTCAACTCGCTCACCTGGCTCCGTCTGTTTCGCCGGTCCCTGGAGCCGCCCGCGAGACTCCATCTGGCCGGGGTGGCCGCAAAGGTCCTCTGCGCTTCCGGGTTCACCACGCCTGCCCGGCATCTGCTGCGGCTGGCGCCCGCAATGGTCAGCCTTCGCATGGCTTGCCTGGCCGCCGGGCTACGCTGCGGCCGGCCTCCCCGTGAAGAGGATCTCGAGCAGGTGTGCAGCTTGCTCGCCTCTGGCCGATTCGCGCCGGAAGATCCGGTGCCGGTCCGGCTGCTCGGAGCCAGCCGCGAGGCCTGCCTGCGGTACACTCGGGAACTGGCCGCCAACTGGCCTCGGCCAAATCCAGCCGAACGACCGACCGGGCTGGACGAGCAACTCTCTCAGGCCGGGCAACGGGGCGTCCGGGCAGCGGCAAGCGCCGGGCCTGAGGCGAAAGACAGAGTCGAGGCCGGAAAGGCGCTGGCGCCGGCCTCCCTGAGTCCGTGCCGGGCGGGCGATCGCGACGTCCGCGTGCACTCGTTTCGATGGAGGGATTGGGAGGTCTGGGTCGAGGGCACCGAGGATGCCTTCTTCGCCAGGGTGGCCCATCTGCTGGACTTGACCGTGGTGTCGGCTCCGGGCGCCTCCGGGCGCGATGGCCGCATCGTCGTCGATTCCTCAGCTGACTGCCCCGGCGTGGCCTCGGCTGGCAAGTGGCTGCGAGTCGGCTCCCGGCGTGAGCTGACCTTGCTTCTGGCCTCGATCCTCTGCGATCGCTTCCTTCGGATGTGCACCGCCCCCCTGCTCCACGCCGGAGGGCTCTGCGCGAAGGGGGAAGCCATCCTCTTCTGCGGACCCGATCGTTGCGGGAAGAGCTCGCTCACGTACGCAGCCTGGCGTCGAGGACACGAGGTGATGGGCGACGACAGGATGTTGATCGATCCGGCCCGGGGCTGCGTGAGTGCGACTCCGCGGCTGATCTCGCTGCGCGTCCCGGGAGCGGCTGAAGCTGCCGCCGCGGTCGAGCGGGCCGGCCTTTGCGGCGACGATTACGAGCTGGCGCTGCTCGGTGGCGAGCTGCGCCTGGCACTCGGTCGCCGGCTCCCGCGAATGGTCCCGCTGGACGCGAGTCTTCCCGTTCGCCAGGTGCTCGTCGTCGAACGCTCCGTCACAACCCAGCTGGTGCCACTGAGCCGCCAGGAGGCACTCCACACCTTCGTCCAGCAGGCTCTCTGCGTTGCGGCGTCACCGCTGAAGGTGCTCAGGTTGCTGGAGCCGCTCCGGGCCAGCGGACGCGTCCAGAAGTTGCAAGTCGGCACCGGAGAGATCGACCGGGCACTGAGCCTGGTGGAGACGCTCCTGGACTAGTCGATCCGGGACTGTTCGGGCAGTGCGACACGCTCGAGAACAGACTCACGACAGGGGGAGACGCCAGGCGATCGATACCCAGGAACCGCTCCACCGCGTGCCCTTACCCGGGCGTTGCGCCGGGAGCAAGGCCTGCACGCGGACCGGCTGAGAGGTAGCCGCCTCCCCCCTCCGTCACGCCTCTTCGATGAGCCGGCCATCGAGAAGCGACGCGACCAGGCTCTGCACTTGCCGGCGGAGGTTCTCCGGATCCTCCGAGGGGAAGCCCTCGTGGAGCAGAGCGCTCAGCTCCGGCACGCTTTGAGGCCACTGGAGTGCGTCCCAGAGCACCGCGGCGACTGCGTTGAGCTGGTAAGCGTGGCGTGTGCCGGGGTGAAGCACGATGAGCTCATCCTCGAACACCTCGGAGTGTGCTGTCGAAATCCGTCGGTATCTCGGAGACTGTTGTCGCGTGGCGCGGTCATCCATGGTCGTCGTGGTTCGTCGCTCCAACCCAGTGTCGCATGGATCGGGGCCAATATGCCTGCCATGCTCATTTCGTGGCAAGCACTTGGCCCAGTCTCTGCTCCGAGGAGGGTGCGGCCTTGTGGGCAGCGGCGGGTTGAAGTATGCTCCAGCCCGATGGACATCAGGAGGGATGCGTAATGGACATGAGCAGCGTGACGATCGAGTGCCCCGTGTGCGCGACCCGGATCGAGGGAACGGCCGACGTCTGCGGACGATGCCAGACCCCGCACCACCAAGACTGCGCGCGCTTCATCGGCAGGTGTGCAGTCTTCGGCTGCGGTGCCTTCGAGTTCGGCGCGCGCAGCGTGGAGGCCTCCGTACAGGCCGCCGAAGCGACCATCGACGGCGCTTCCGGCACGTTCGAGGCCGTGCACGCGGCCCCGGCCGCCCTCCGACGCGACATCTGGGAACGTATGAAGGCCTCCGCCCGGCTCCTGTACGCCAACCCCGAGATCACCGCACCGCTCCTGGCGGTGCTGGTCGTGATCAACTGCTTCCTGGCCGGCCTTCTCGCCGGACCCGCCAAGCTCGTCGTCCTGCCGCTGCTCACCATCCTGTTCGTCGCCCGCGCCAAGGGCAAGGAATCGACCTTCTCGCACGCGCTCTCGCTCCTGTTGCAACGCGGCCTGCGGATCGTCTGGAACGTCTTCAAGGCCAATCTCGTGTTCGGCCTCCTGCTGGCTTTGGGAGGCATGATCTCGGCGCTCGGGATCAGCGTCTCCACGGGCGGCGGTGCCTCGGCGGGGCTGGGCCTGATCCTGGCGCTGCTCGGCGTCCTGGTGCTCTTCGCGGCCGTTCGCAAGTACTTCTCCTACTCGCTCGTCCCGGTCATCGCTTCACTCGGCGCCGAGGAAGAGCCCGGCAGCCCGCTCGACCGCAGCGAGGCGCTGTTCAACGTAGCGCCAACGCAGCTGCTCTACGCCCCCTTCGTCTTCGGCCTCGCCTCGATACCAGCCATCTTCGTCGCCGGGATTGCGGGCGCCCTCTTCGGCTCGAGCTCCAAGGGCTCCTTCCTCTTCACGATGGACCCCGCCGCCTGGGTCGGAATCGCGCTCATCGAAGCCGTGTGGCTCTGCTGGAGCATGTACCTGGTGCTCTACTACCTCGAGGCCCGCAAGGTCCTGCAGGCCAGCTCGCTGCCGTTCACACCCGAAGGCTTCTAGGCGACCCGCCCCTCAATACCTGGGGACGGACGGGTCGATCAGGCGAGACCAGGCGTCGATGCCCCCGGCCAGATGTTGCGCGCGCCAAAAGCCCGCCGACTTGAGAGTTCGCAGCGCAGCTCGGCTGCGCACCCCGTGGTGGCAGTAGACGACCACCGGCAACTCCGGATCCCAGTCTTCCAGCGTCTGGGCCAGGCGCGCCTGGGGCACGAGCGACGCGCCTTCGATGCGGCAGATCTCGAACTCGTGCGGTTCGCGAATGTCGACGAGCCGGATCGGCTGACCGCACTCCAGCAAGCGCTTCAGCTCCGAAGCCGATAGGGCCGATTCCTCTCGCGGCTCCTCGATGGCCCCTCCGCCACAGAATGCCTCGTAGTCGATCAGCTCTCGGATGGCGGGCTGCTCGCCGCAGACGGGGCAGCGCGGGTTCTTCTCCAGCCGCAGCTCGCGGAAGGTCATGCCGAGGGCGTCGAAGAGCAACAGCCGGCCGATGAGGGGATCTCCCTGCCCCAGGATCAGCTTGACCGCCTCGGTCGCCTGGATGAGCCCGATGATCCCTGGCAGGATGCCGAGAACTCCACCCTCGGCGCAGGAGGGCACCAGCCCGGGCGGGGGCGGCTCCGGATAGAGGCAGCGGTAGCACGGTCCGCGGGAAGCGTCGAAGACGCTGGCCTGGCCGTCGAAGCGGAAGATGCTCCCGTAGACATTCGGCTTCCCGAGCAGCACGCAGGTGTCGTTGACCAGGTAGCGTGTCGCGAAGTTGTCGGTCCCGTCGGCGACGATGTCGTAGTCGCGCGCAATCTCGAGAGCATTCGCGCTGGTGAGCCGCGTCTCGTGCAGGCGAAAGTCCACGTGCGGGTTGACGCCCCGCAGCCGCTCGGAGGCGACCTGCAGTTTCGAGCGTCCGACGTCGCCCTGGGTGAAGAGCACCTGCCGGTGAAGGTTCGTCGCATCGATCTTGTCGAAGTCGACCAGACCGAGCCTCCCGACCCCGGCCGCGGCCAGATAGAGCGACAGCGGTGCTCCCAGCCCGCCGGCCCCCACGATCAGCACGGAAGCGCCTTTCAACCGGCGCTGCCCGGCGACGCCGACCTCGGGCATCAGCAGGTGCCTGCTGTATCGGAGGATCTCCTCGTTGGAGAGGGGCGCCTCGGCCATCGGCGACTCAGTTCAGCTGTCGAGTCAGGGCCTCGACCGCGCCGGTGGCCATCTCGTCGCCCGGGTGGATCTCGAGGGCGACCTTGAACTCCTCGAGCGCCTTGCGCAGCAGCCCCTTCTGGGTGAACACGCGCCCCAGGTTCAGGTACGGGAAATGACGCGGCTCGTAACGCGGGGCCTCCTTGGCTCTTTCGAACCACGGGATTGCCTCGTCCAACTCGCCCTTGGCCATCAGGTAGCTGCCGATGTCGTTGTAGGGATTGCCGAAGGACGGGTCGACGTCGATCGCCTTGTGGCACTCCGCAATCGCCTCGTCGACCTTTCCCTGGAAGCTGAAGGCCCATCCGCGGAAGGTGTGGGCCTCGGCGGTCGGGTGGACCTCGATGGAGTTCCCGAACAGCTCGATGGCGCTGTCGAGCTCACCCTGCAGCATGGCGCGATAGCCCTCTTCCCAGAGCTCCATGGCGCGCCGCATGCGCAGCTCGTTGGCGTTGCGTCCCATCGGTTTCGAAGTTACCACCGTGGCAGCCGCGAAAGCCACGAAAGCCGTCTTTCCACGGTGTGGCTCAGAACTGCTCGAGGAAGCGCACGTCGTTCTCGAAGAAGAGGCGGATGTCGCTGATGCGGTGGCGGAGCATGGCGATGCGCTCGATGCCCATGCCGAACGCGAAGCCGGTGTACTTCTCGCTATCGTAGCCGACGTGTTCGAGGACCTTCGGGTGGATCATGCCGGCGCCCAGGATCTCGAGCCAGCCGCTCGACTTGCAGACACGACAGCCCTGGCCGTCGCACATGACGCACTCGACGTCCATCTCGGCGCCCGGCTCGACGAACGGGAAGTAGCTGGGGCGAAACCGCACCTTGCGAGTCTTGCCGAAGATGGCGCGCACGAAGCTCGACAGCACCGACTTCAGGTGGCCGAAGGTGATCCGCTCGTCCACCATGAACCCCTCGATCTGGTGGAACATCGGGGAATGCGTGATATCGGAGTCGCGGCGGTAGACCTTGCCGGGGGCCAGGACGGCCAGCGGCGGCTTGCGGCTCTTCATGGCGCGAATCTGCACGTTGCTGGTGTGAGTGCGCAGGAGCAGATTCGAGCCGATGAAGAAGGTGTCTTGCATGTCTCGCGCCGGGTGGAAGGCGGGCATGTTGAGCGCCTCGAAGTTGTGGTACTCGTCTTCGATTTCGGGGCCGTCGGCCACCTCGAATCCCATCGAACGGAAGATCTGCACGATCTCCTCGGCGGTCTGGTTCAGCGGATGCACGCGGCCGGTGCGGACGGTTTCGCCCGGAAGCGTCAGGTCGAAGGCATCCGACTTCAGAGTGGCTTCGCGGGCCGCCGCCGCCAGGCCGCCCTCGCGGCTCTCCAAGGCCTCGCTGACGTCGCGTTTCACGTCGTTGGCCAGCTTGCCGACGACTGCGCGCTTGTCGGGCTCGAGCTGTCCCAGCTCTCGCAGCACCTGCAGCAGCGAGCTCTTGCGCCCCAGGTACTTCACGCGGGCGGCCTCCAGCTGCTTGAGGTCGGCGGCGCCGGCAATGGCCGAAAGCGCTTCAGCGCGAAGACCTTCGAGACTTTCGATGTGATTCATGGGTGTCGCGTCTCCGGCAGGTTCAGGGCTTCGGCCCGTCCCGGCCCGCGCGCGGTGTCGTGGCGGGCTTGCGGCGCGCAGTGTAGCATGTCAAACTCGGCTCCGTCATGGCGCCCATGCCCCCCAGCCCCGAGGCCATTCGCGCGATCCTCGAGCTCGCCTTTGCCGAGGACATCGGCCCCAGCGGCGACCTGACCTCGAGCCTCCTCATACCCGAGGACCAGCAGGGCGTCGCCAGGCTGTTCAGCCGCGTGCCGGGTGTACTCGCCGGCGGGGTGTTGCTGGCGCCGATCTTTGGACGACTCGACCCCAGGGTGCGTGTGCGGCTCGAGGTCGAGGACGGCTCCCGGCTCGCGCCCGAGTCGACGATTGCCCGCCTGGAAGGACCCGCGCGCTCCATCCTGACCGGCGAGCGCGTGGCGTTGAATCTCGTCGCCCGGTTGAGCGGCATCGCGACGCTCACGCGCAAGTTCGTGGACGCCTGCGCGCCGGGCACGCGCGTGGCCGACACTCGCAAGACCACTCCGGGATTGCGTGCTCTTGAGCGGTACGCGGTGCGGTGCGGCGGCGGGTCCAACCACCGATTCAACCTGTCGGACGGCATCCTCATCAAGGACAACCACATCGCCGCCTGTGGGGGCGTCTCACCTGCCGTCGAGCGGGCGCGCGCCCACGCCCCGCACCCGCTGCGGATCGAGGTAGAAGTCACGGGAATCGAACAGGCACGCGAAGCGGTCGCGGCCCGGGCCGACATCCTCCTGCTCGACAACATGACCCCCGACGCGATGCGCGAGACCGTCCGGGAGCTGCGCGGCAAGGCTCTCTTCGAAGCTAGCGGCGGCGTGCGCCTCGACACCATCGGCGCTATCAGCTCTACCGGCGTCGATATCGTCTCGATCGGCGCTCTCACTCACTCTGCCGTCTCGCTCGACTTGAGCCTCGACCTGGCCCCGCCCGCTTGACGGACGCCGCGGCATCCGGGAAGCAACCCGGGGAACTGGGACCCAGGCGAGCGGACCTGGAGGGCGCCTTCGAGCGTGAAGCGAGGTCGCGCTGGCTCGGACGCTCGCTCGTCTGGCTGCAACGCTGCGACTCCACCAACGACGTCGCCAAGCTGCTGGCCGCGGCCCGCTGGCCCTCGGGGACCATCGTCGCCGCCGACGAACAGACCCGAGGGAGAGGCCGCAAAGGAGACCCCTGGCACTCACCGGCCGGCGGAGGCCTCTGGTCCACCTTCCTCTTCTATCCGCAGGTGGACGCCTCGCTGGCTCCCCGAGCAACCGCCCTCATGGCGGGCGCGCTGATCGAGTGCCTGCGTGCCCACCTGGGAATCGAGTGCGTCATGAAGCCCCCTAACGACGTGCTGCTTGGCGGGCGGAAGCTGGCCGGTATCCTGGCGGAATCGGCCACCGTTGGCAATTCGCGCCGGCTCGAGTTCCTGGCGATCGGTATCGGCGTCAATGTGTCGACCCGCTTTCCGGAAGGCCTGCGTGACATCGCGACCAGCCTGGCCGAGCACGTCGCCCCGGGAGCGGTGCCGACCGTTCCGGCGATGCTGGCCTGGTTGGCCGCAGAGCTGGAGTGCCGATGGGAGGCCTTCGACCGCCGAGAGACATGATCCCGGCGGCCTGGCGCCCGCCGAATTTAGCGGATTGACGATCCGTGAGCGTTTCCGAATAATTCTTAGCGGTCTGGTCATCCTGTGCCACGAGGAGGATGGAGTATGCGCTCAGGGAACCGAATCGCCCGCCTGGTCGTGACCGTTCTGCTCATGGTGCCCGTCAGCTTCGATTTCGGGTGCCAGAAGATGTTCAACGTCATGTTCCGCGGCAACGAAAACGGGGGGCAGGTCCGCGTCGACGGGCCCGACTTCCGCCTCAACGCCGAGGGCGGCCCCAACGGCGGGCGCTTCGACCTCGACTCGCCAGTCGCAAGCATCCACGCCACCGGAAGGCCCAGCTACAACAGCTACGCGCCGCGCCGTCCCTACCCGCCGCCCTACTACGGCCCCAAGGCACCCGACGCGACCGCGCTGCCGGTCGATCCCTCCTCCCCGCTGGCGCCGCAGAGCTCGAGCGACACGCTGGCCACGGCTCCCGCCGCACCCGACAGCTCCGATCCGCAGGTCCTCGATCGCTTCGCCGCCCAGCAGAGTCAGAAGGATTCCGCCGATCCGCGCGAGCGCGCCAAGGCCGACCCCATCAGCCTGGAAGAGGCGGCCAGCGAAATCGCCATGTTCGACCTCATCAATCAGGTCCGCCGCAAGAACGAGCTCGGCTCCGTCACCTCCGACAAGAAGCTCGACATCGTCGCCCGCAAGCACAGTGAGGAGATGTACTCGCTGGGCTACTTCGACCACAAGTCGCCGGTTGAAGAGAACAAGACCGTCGGCGATCGCTTCCGCAAGGGCGGCGTCAGCTTCCGGCGAGCCACCGAGAACATCGCCAAGTTCCCCTACAAGCTCGGCTCCAACGTCCAGGTCACCGGCACCGGCCGCCGCACCGCCCAGTCCCCGGCCGAGCTGGCCCGCGACATGATGGAAGGCTACATGAACAGCCCGGGCCACCGCGCCAACCTCCTCGACCCGCAAGTCGCCCGCGTCGGCCTGGGCACCGTCATCGGCAGCCAGTACGCCTACAACACGCAGAACTTCCGCGACTGAGACCGAAGGGAAAACCGGGGACACACGACCTATTTTTTTAAAATAGGTCGTGTGTCCCCGGTTTTCCCGGTTTTTCCGTATCCTTGAAGGCGTGAAGCTCCGCAGGCTCCGGCGAGGTCTCAGCATCGTGGAGGTGCTGTGCGCGGTGGCGCTCTTGTCGTTTCTGCTGCTGCCGATCGTGCAGTTGGTGCTGAACGCCAGCGCCGATACGCGGCGCTCCGAGCTGCACGCGCGGGCGCTGTTCCTGGCCCAGAAGCGGCTCGAGGAAGCGTTGCTCTTGCCGCCCGCCGAGGCCGCGGCGCTCCCAGACGACGAGGTGGAGCGCTTTTCGGTCAAGGTCGACGTCCAGCCTTACCAGGGCTCCGCGGACCTGCATGACCTGGCTGTGACCGTGAGCTGGCCTGCCGACCGCGGCTCCTCCCGCCGGGAGGTCAAACTGCGCACGCTGCTCTGCGAGCTGACACTGTGAGCCGCAAGACCGTCACTCTCCAGGACAGGCGCGGCTTCACGCTGACTGCGACCGCTGTCGCGGCCGCTCTTTTCGCGATTCTGTTGCTCGTCGCGTTTGGGTTGATGTCCACCGGTCAGCGTCGCGCAGCCACCGGCCTGGCCGAGGCCGATCTCCAGCAGCAAGCCACGCTGCTCGTCTACCGGCTGACTCAGGAGGTGACGGAGGCCCGGGAGCTCCTGCTTCCGATGCGGACCGACCGGGCATACCCGTTCGTGGCGTTCCGCACGCTGCAGCACGAGATCGTGCTCTATGCCTATCAGAAGGCGACCTCCCGCATCCTGCGGCAGGTGGTCGACCCGGCCACCTGGCAACCTGCCGAGGAGCGCGTGCTGTGCAGCGACGTCGACTCGGCAGCGTTCAGCGTGGACCGCGGCCACCGGCTGGTTCGCCTGGACTTCACGCTGGGGCGCGAGGTGGGCGGTAAACGGGAGACCCTTCCGATCTCGACGGCCATAGGAGTCCGAGGATGGTGAGCGGTCGCAAGGGGATGGCGCTCTATCTGGTCCTGGGACTGGCGCTCGTACTGTTCGGGCTCGGGGCGATGCTCTCGATGCGCTCGACCTTCAACCTGTCCGCCCAGCGCCGAGTCCGCCAGAGCCTGGAGTCCCGCTACCTGGCCGAAGCCGGACTGCAGCGGGCACTTCACCAGCTCAAGCACGGCCAGACTGCGCTGTCGGATACGTTCGACTACGGCGGGGGTAAGGTGAGCCTGCAGTTTCAGCCCGGAACCGGCGCGTTCGGGGAACCGGTGACGGACGTGCTCGCGCACGGCTCCTTCCACGAGCTCCGGACAACTCTCTTCGCAAAGGTCGAGGTCGACCCGAGCTTCCTGAAGTCGGCCACGGGGGAGGACCCGTCGCCGGACGCTTCCGCGCCTGAAACGGCCGAATCGACTCCTCCGGCGGCCGCGCCCGGGTCCGGCCACGTGGCTTTGGTCAAGACCGTGATGACCTTGCCGGACACCGCCGCCGGCGCCTCGCCCGACCTGCCGGCCGCCCAGCAAGCGTTCACCCAGAGCGTGCGCGCAGCCAACACGCGCTACGTCGAATCGCTCGCCTCCGTGAGCCGCGCCGAGCTCCGCTGGAATCTCTTCAAGCTGGCCTGTGCCGTCGCCGCCGCCGGCGGCCCTTCCGATTCCGACCGGAGCGCGCCCGATCCATGACGAGGAGAACCCGATGACCTTCCGCAGCCCTGCCCCTCTCGCACCACTGCTGGCCCTGGCATCATGCCTGTTGACGCCGCTCGCAGCCGGCGCCGCCGGGCCGAAACTGCCGGCCGGCCTGCTCGCCTACCATGAAAAGGCCGGCAGCCAGACGGACATTTTCGTGAGCGCCGACGGCGGGGTCACGGCGCGCAATCTGAGCCTTCACCCCGCGGAGGATCTGGCGCCGCGCCTCTCACCGGACGGAGCGAGTGTCGTCTACCAGTCCACTCGCGCCGGGAAGTCTCACCTCTTCGTCGTCGGGGTTTCGGGCGGCATCACGCCCACGCAGCTCACCTCGGGGCCCACCATCGACCAGGCGCCGTGCTGGTCGGCGGACGGCCGCACGATCTACTTCGAAAGCCACCGGGGGACGGCCTGGCAGATCTGCAAGGTCGGCGTCCTGGGCGGAGATGTGACCATGCTGGGGCCCGCAGGCCACGACGCTCTGGCTCCGCGAGTTTCGCCGGATGGGACTCGCATTGCCTGCCAGCTGCGCAAGGAGGGCTCGGAGGTGTGGAGAGTCGGCCTTCTGGACGGGGAGGGCAAGCTGATCTGGGAAGCCGCAGCCGAGACGTCCGAGTTCAATGAGACACCGTCCTTCTCGGCCGACGCGAAAGACGTGCTGTTCGCCGCAAGCGGACCCGACGGCTACCAGTTCTGGTCGATGGCCACGACCGGAAAGGGCCAGCCGCGACAGCTCACCCGGTTTGCGGGCTGGAAGCTGCACCCGCTGGCGGTGGGGTCTGGGAACCTGCTCCTCTTCGACGAGAAGACGCCCGCCGGCTGGAGGCTCTGCCTGTTCGACCTGTCGACCGGTGGCCATGCGGTGCTCGACTCCGCCCACGACCGTTTCCAACCCGACTTCCGCGCGACCGAACGGTAGCCGGCTCACCTTCGGGCCGCGCCGTGCCGAAATCCGAAGGGAGCCTCCATTTCGGATCGGCCCGACCGTGAGGTCTTTTCATGTCCATCGTTCGCGCGCGCCCCTGGGCCTACGCCCTGCTCCTTTCATCCCTTTCGCTCTCCGCGTCCGCCTATGACGCGATCGACTCCGATCCGCAGGCCGATCGCTGGCAGCGATCCGAGGGAGCGCCCGTGGCGAGGAGTTACGCGCGCCGCGCCGCTCAGCCGGCCGAAGCGGACGACATCGCCGAGGGCTCGGATTTCGACTCCCGTGACGCCGGCGTCGAGGCGGCATGGCCCGCCGCCGGCCGATCGCGCGGCACGCCGGCCAAGGCCGTCGCTCGCCAGCCAGTCTCGAGCCGATGGCGCGCGGGGGAGCTCTCCGAGCGGGAAGCCCGCGGTGCGTACGCAACGAGACCCGACGGGTCCCGGGACACACGCTCCTCCCGGAAGTTCTCGCAGGCATCCGGCGCCTCGGCGCCGGACGCATCGTACCGCTCCCGCAGCCGCATCGACTCCGACTTCGGGGCCAAGGGCGAAGTCCCCGCACCCACTGCGGACAGTGTTCGCCGGGTCTGGAGCTCGGAGAACGGGGCCCGCGTGAAGACCGTCTACGACGACAACGGCAATGTCGTGTACCGCAAGGGTTGGAGCGAGAAGACCGGCGAGGAGGTGCCCATCGGGGGCGGCGCCGGCAGCGTGTCCGGCACGATGCCCAGGGGAAAACGATCGACCTCCAAGGGCAAGAAGGACCTGGTTCGCGAGGATGCGGAGCAGGTTGCTGACGCCGACCGGCGCGAACGCGAGGATCTGCGGGGGCTGCGCCAGCCACCCAGGGAGGAGAACGGCCAGGACGGCCCACACCATCTCCGGCATCGCCACGTGGTGCGCCGAGACGGCCCGTCTGGATTCAGCATCGCCATCCCGGTCTGGTACAACACGCTGACCGGCAACGTCAGCGGCCCGACGGGAACGGGCACCGGCGCGATCACCAGCGACAACAACACCAAGGCGGGCCTCGAGATGGCCATCCCGCACTGGGGAGCCAGCTACTTGCCCATCCGCCACTCGACGACGTTGGCGGGTGCCTTCACATTCGAGGGCACGGCCTACGCCGCCGGCGCCGCGCTGCAGTTCGACGTGGACATGTACGACCTCTGGACCCGCTGGGGGCTGCTGGACTGGCACATCTTCCACCTCGACTGGATGCTCGGCTCCAAGGTCATGGACCCGACCATCGCCGTCACCGGCGGCGGCGCCACGACCAGCTTCACGGAGCTCTTTCCAATCCCGTACCTGGGGCTCGTCGGCCACTGGGAGATCAACCAGGACATCCTGATCAAGGGCATGCTGAAGTACAGCGACCTGAGTCTCGACGCCGCCCAGGAGACGATGACCGAGGCCGAGATTGCGCTGGCCTACGAGTGGGGCTCCGACTTCGAGTTCAGCAAGCGCAACCAGGTTTCCGTCGGCTACCGCTTGATGGCGCTCGACGTCATCGACAACGCCAAGAGCGCCACGACCCGCAGCCAGGCCGACGCCGAGCTGCGCGGAGTGTTCGCCAAGCTGACCGCGTACTTTTGAGGCTTGGGGCTTGAGGCTTGGGGCTTGAGGCTTGAGGAGTGAGGCTCGAGGAGTGAGACGGCCTCCTGAAGCCTGATCCCTGACGCCTGAAGCCTTACTCTGAAGCCTGGCGCTGAGACTGCGGCTGCTAGTTCGGGCGCCGGCCACCGGGTTTGGCGGGGCCGGCGGGTGGACGGCCGGGGGCGGCGGCGGGGCGGGCGGGGGCGGGCTCACCCAGGGCCTGCCGAATGAGGTGCATGTAGCGGCTGGCGTACGGGTTCATCGGGTCCTTATCGAGGATCTTCTTGAACTCGAGCCGGGCGGCGTCGAACATCTTCATCTCGAAGAGCGAGATGCCGTAGTAGAGCACGTACTGCGAGTCGCCACCCGAAAGCGCGATCGACTTCTTGAAGTGTTCGAGCGCCTTCTGCGTGACTTCCTTGGCGGCATAGAGCTTTCCGAGCAGACAGTGGACGTCCGGCGAGGAGTCCATCTTGCGGGCGACCTCTTCGGTCAGCTTCAGGGAGGTGTCGAAGTCCTTGGCCTTGAAGGCCTCCTTGGCCTGTACCCAGAGCTTGGCGGTCTCCTCGCTGTCGAAGCTGTCCTCGACGGAGCCCGAGCCTGGGCTCAACTTCAGCTTTCGGATCTCGGCCAGCAGGTCGGTGGCGTTCTGGAAGCGCTTGTCGGGGCTCTTCTCCATCAGCTTCAGGCAGAGCGCGTCGTAAGACTTCGGCACGGCGGTGTTGATGGCGCTTGGCGGTGTGAAGTTGGACTTCATCTGCGCCATCGTCACCTGGAGCAAGTCGTTTCCGACCAGCGCCCGCTTGCCGGTGAGCATTTCGTAAAAGACGAGACCGAGCGAGTAGAGGTCGCTCCTGGCGTCGATCTTCTTGCCCTGGTTCTGCTCGGGAGAGGAGTAGAAGAAGGTGCCGAGGATGGAGCCCGTCACGGTTTTCAGGATGTCGTCGTCGGCCTGGGCGACGCCGAAATCGAGCAACTTGACCACGCCGTCGTGGCTGATGACGACGTTCTGGGGTTTGAGGTCGCGGTGGATGACGGACTTCTCGTGCGCGTGGCGGATGGCGTCGACCAGGCACTCGAAGACCTCGAGAGCCTTCTTGGGAGGCATCGCGCCGCCGTTCTTGAGGATGGCGTCGAGTGGCTTGCCGGCGACGAACTCCAGCGCGATGTAGTGCGTGCCGGCCTCGATGCCGCTGTCCACGTAGTGCACGATGTTGGCGTGGTTGAGCCCCCGGTAAACATTGGCCTCGCGCTGGAAGCGCTTGATGTATGCCTCGTCGTTGGCGAACTCCTGGAAGAGCGTCTTCACGGCGACCAGCTGGTGGGTGTTGAAGTCGTAGCCGATGTAGACGCCGCCCATGCCCCCGTGGCCGAGCTCTTCGAGGATCAGGAACGACCGGAGCTTGTCGTGGACTTTCATGGAGAAGTGAGTAGCGAGTAGCGAGTAGCGAGTAGAGGGGCGCGCTCAGCTGTCGGTCGAAGTCTAGATTCCATGATGGCGGAGAAGCAATCGACTAACTTCGGGCATCGGTCAGCGAGGTGGATGCTCTGGAAAGCCACTGAGCACCGCCGGAGATGTGGAGGGGCCAGCAAGCGCCCCTACTCACTACTCGCTACTACAGGTCATGCGGCATCCGCTCGCGGGGAGACTGGAAGAACTTGTTGAAGGGGTAGGCCAGGAAGTTGGACACGCGGCCCGTGTAGAGACAGGCGTAACCTTGCACCTGGTGACCGAACCGGCTGATCTCGCTGGCGGCCCGGAAAAGCGGCCCCCAGCTGGCATTGTACTGCCGTTCCAGCTCGCCTTCCAGCTCGGCTAAGCGCGCGTGCATCTCGGCCACCTTCTGCTCCAGGCTGGCCAGCGACACCCGCTGGAACTCGAGCTCGCCCCCGACAGATTCGCCGGGCGCGTCCTCGTAGGTCTGCTCCAGCATCGCCAGCTTCATCTGTAACAGGTTCCGCTTGAAGTCATGCCGCTCGATGCGGCGCAGGAAGCGCTCGATCTCCCGCAGCACCGGCCGGGCCTTCCGATCGGCCTCGATCTCGTGCTCCATCTCCTCGATGATCATCACCGTGCGCCAGTTGCAGTGCTTCTTGGAGCGCAGGATGTCGCCGTAGATATGGTCGCCGATGAACAAGACTCGCTCCGAGCGCGTGCCCAACAACTCCTCGAACGGCGCGACACTGCCCTTGCGGAACGCGCGAACTCCCGGGATCTGGGCCTCGGGGACCGGCATCAGCGGAGCGTCGGTGAGGAAGAAGGAGGGCTTCGAGGCCTCCACGCCGACGGCGTCGAAGTAGTCGGTCCAGCGCGGCATGTAGTCGATCTGCCCGTCGAGCAGGAAACCCATGACCGCCTCGGTGAAGTACCACTCGGAGTTGGTGAGAACGAAGAGCTTCTTGCCGCCCTTGAGGAACTTCTCGAGCGTGGCCGGGAGCCGAGGATCGCGGTAGATGTAGCGCTCGGGGTCCGCCAGGATCTGGCTCTTGAGGGAGTTGTCGCGGTGGACCATGTCGAGCGCGCCGCGAACGTCGTCATAGATCCGCTCGTAGTCGGGTGAGACCAGCTGGGGATTGGCATCGGCGAACTCGACGAGCTCCTGGTACAGCGAGCCCTCAGGAAGGCCGAAGAGAGTGTCGACGCTGAAGTAGCGCTCCTGCCCCAGCCGGATCTTCCGGTTGTGATAGAGCTCCTTGCGCTGCTCTGCCCCCAGTGCGCGTTTGCCGTGTTGCACCCGGCTCACCACGTGAAACTGGTCCATCTTGAGGAAGTTGCCGTGCCTGCGATCGATGACCAGCCCCCGTATCACGGCCTCGGGATCGTAACGGACTCGAAGGACCTCTTCGGGATATTTCCAGTCCTCGACCAGCTTCTTGAGGCTCAGATCGAAGGCCAGTTGCTCGATCTCGCGCTTGTGGTAGATGGCCAGGGTGTAGTCCATGTCGAAGCCGATGGCGCTGATGTCGTCCATCCGCAGGTTCCGGATGACATAGACCCTCCGCGCAGGCTCCACCTTCCAGTCGTAGTCGACCGGAAGGCGGCTGAAGTCGAAGAACTTCCTGAGGAACTCGGCGCGGGCCGGACGCACCGGCGGGCTGGTGGGTTTCATCTAATCCGCAGAGGATAGCAGACGTGGAGCCGTGCTATCATGTCGTGCCTCCAGCGAGGCGCAGAGTCCTCACGGAGTAAAGGAAAGCCGCAGGTCGAGCCCCATGAAGTCGAGCGAGATTCGCACCCAGTTCATCCGGTACTTCGAGGAGCGGGGACACCGCTTCGTTCCCAGCTCTCCCGTCGTGCCCGTCGACGATCCGACCCTCTTCTTCACCAACGCCGGGATGAACCAGTTCAAGGACGTGTTCCTTGGCCTGGGCAAGCGGGATTACACCCGCGCCGTCAACTCGCAGAAGTGCATGCGCGTCTCCGGCAAGCACAACGACCTCGAGGAAGTGGGCAAGGACGGCCGCCACCACACGCTCTTCGAGATGCTCGGCAACTGGTCCTTCGGCGACTACTACAAGCAGGAGAGCATCGCCTGGGGCTGGGACCTGCTGACGCGGGTCTGGGGGCTTCCAAAGGAGCGGCTCTGGGTGACCATCTACAAATCCGACGACGAGGCCGGCGACATCTGGCACCAGGCCGCCGGTCTGCCGCGCGAGCGTATCCTCAAGTTCGCCGAGAAGGACAACTTCTGGGAGATGGGCGACACCGGCCCCTGCGGCCCCTGCTCGGAAATCCACTACGACTACGGCGTCTGCGATCTCACCCCCGCGGGCGCCGCTCCGGACCATGAGTGCGCGGTCAACGGCGTCTGCGGCCGCTACACCGAAATCTGGAATCACGTTTTCATTCAGTACAACCGAGGTGAGGACGGCAAGCTGACAGAGCTGCCGGCCAAGCATGTCGATACCGGCATGGGCTTCGAGCGCATCAGCACCATCCTCGAGGGGAAGCGCTCCAACTACGACACGGACCTCTTCGTGCCGATCCTCGAGGCGACCGCCCGGCTCAGCGGCCGCGTCTACACGCCCGGGCTGGAAAGCCCCCGCACGCCCCACACGCCCGAGGAGAAGGACTCGATGGCCTTCCGCGTCATCGCCGATCACGTGCGAGCACTCAGCTTCACCATCACCGACGGCGCCATCCCCTCCAACGAGGGCCGCGGCTACGTCATGCGGCGAATTCTGCGGCGGGCCTGCCGGTACGGCCGGAACCTGGGCATGGACCGCCCCTTCCTGCACGAGCTGGTCGGCGTGGTCGCCGAGACGATGGGAGGGGCGTTCCCTGAGCTTCGCGAGAAGGCCGTCTATGCGGCCGGCATCGTCAAGAGCGAGGAGGAGCGGTTCCTGCGCACGCTCGACATCGGGCTCGAGAAGTTTTCCCAGGCGTTGGCCAGGACTCGCGCGCGCGGCGACAAGGCGATCAGCGGCGAGGACGCCTTCCGGCTCTACGACACCTACGGCTTCCCGATTGACCTCACGCAGCTGATGGCCGCCGAGGAAGAAGTGGCCGTCGACCTGGAAGGTTTCCAGCGGGAGATGGGCCAGCAAAAGGAGCGCGCCCGGGCAGGCAAGGCGTTCGTCATGGACGTCAGCCTGGAGCGCGAGGTGGAGGGTCTGGCCGCAACCCGCTTCACGGGCTACGAGACGCTCGGACAGGCCTCCAGGATCCTCCGCTGGATGCCGCAAGGCGAGGAGCAAGGGGCGGTCGTGCTGGCCGAGACGCCCTTCTACGCCGAGGCGGGCGGACAGGTCGGCGATCGGGGGACAATCGAAGGGCCCGGGTTGTTGTTCCGGGTCGACAAGACGGTCAAGGCCGGGGAGGTCCACCTCCACCTGGGGACGGTCGAGTCAGGCGTGCCGCACGACGGGATGGACGTCCGGGCCCAGGTCGACCTTGAGGCGCGCGCCGCGACGGCCAAGAACCATACCGCCACGCACCTGCTCCATGCGGCGCTGCGTCAGATCCTGGGGACGCACGTCCAGCAGGCCGGCTCGCTCGTGGGACCGGACCGGTTGCGCTTCGACTTCACACACCCCAAGGCGCTCACTGCCCAGGAAATGCTGGCGATAGAGCACATCGTCAACGCCAAGGTGCGCGAGGCGATCCCGGTCTCCAAGAAGGAGATGGGTTTCGACGAGGCCAAGAAGTCCGGCGCGATGGCTCTCTTCGGCGAGAAGTACGGAGACCGTGTGCGGGTCATCTCGGTGCCGGGATTCTCGACCGAGCTCTGCGGAGGAACCCACCTCGAGAACACGCACGAGGTCGTCTACTTCAAGGTCGTCTCCGAGAGCTCCGTCGCCGCCAACGTGCGGCGGCTGGAGTGCCTGACCGCTGACGGCGCCCTGAAGCTGCTGGAGGACTACGAGGACATACTTGAGCGCTCGGCGGCGCAGCTGAAGACGACCCCTCTGGAGCTCGAGGCGCGTCTGGCGCAGCTCGTCGAGGAGAACCGGCGGCTGGCCCGGGAGCTGGATTCGGCGCGCAAGAAGATGGCGCTCTCCAGCCTGGACGATCTCGCCGCGTCGGCCGCCAGCCTCGAAGGGCTCGAAGGGAAGCTGCTGGCGCATGCGCTCGAAGGGATCGACGTCGCCAACCTCCGCGATATGGCCGACAAGCTCGACAAGAAGCTGGCGCCGGCCGTGGTCGTTCTCGCGAGCGTCTCGGGCGATAAGGCCAACTTCGTCTGCAAGGTGAGCAAGGCGCTGGTGGATCGCGGGCTCGACGCCCGCCAGATCGTCAGCAAGGTGGCAGCGATCGCCGGCGGCGGCGGCGGCGGCCGGCCCGACATGGCCACGGCCGGTGCCAAGGAGCCCGGCAAGGTGCCCGAAGCGATCCGGGCCGCCCGCGAGATTGTCCTGGGCAGCGCCCGCTAGCTCCCCTCGGCGGCGGCGATCAGCTCAGGTGCTTGCGGACGCTGGCCGCGGCCTCGAAGGCCGACTGGAGCGCCGTCTCGATGCACGGCGTTCCGTCCGAGTCCTGGCCGCAGTACCAGAGTCCCCTCGCGGGCTTGCTGGCAGCCTCGAAGAGGCCGCTCGAAATCTGGCCTGGCCGGGGATACGGAACGGCGTGACCCCACCGCGTCAGCTTGACGTCGAGAAGGTCCTCGGGCTTCATCCGCTGACCGGCCAGAATCGACTGAAAGGCCGTGCGGGCCTGCGCCTGGAACCCGGCGAACGAGTCGTCCAGCAGGAGCTTGCCTCGCTGGGCTTCGGTCATCGGATAGTAGAGTGCCAGGACGCTCTTGCCAGAAGGCGAGCGGGAAGCGAACTCGGCCACGCCCAGATCGGTGAACGGGTTCCCCGGCAGCGTGTAGCCGCCATAGATGTCCGGCAGGAGGCGTCGACGGAAGAGGCCGTTGACCACGAGATAGGGGCGGGTACGGATCTGCGAGATGGCGCCGAGCTGCGCTGACGGTATGCCATCGACGACTCGGGCCGCGACGAACTTTGGCAATGCCACGACCACGGCGCGGGCCTCGTAGGTGCTGAACTTGCCGTCCGCGGAAGCGGTGGTGACGAGCCAGCGCTTGTTCTTCGCGGCGACTCGGACGACCGCTCTGCCGGCGACGATTCGGCCGGGCTTGGCACCCTCGATCCGCTCCGCCATGCGCTCGACCACTCGCGCGTTGCCGCCTGGTAGGACGAAGCTGCTTCCCATGTCGGCCAGGAAGAAGTTGAGCCCGGCCCAGGCAGAGAGCTCCTTCAAGCCAGCGCAGAAGGCGGCGCGGCAGTAGCAGTCGATCACGCTCAGCAAGAGCGGCGGGTACGGTCGCCCGGTCTTGCCGATGCCGCGCGCGAGCCAATCGGAGAAGTTGGCGCGGTCCATGGCCAGGTACTGATCTCGGGACCAGCCGCTCTGGCCGGTGAAAGGGATGTCGGGATAGCGATTCTCCAGCAGCTGCTTGAAGTACTCGCGGGCCGGCGTGAAGTCGGGATGGTTCTTCCAGAAGTCGCGGATGAGCTCGCCTCCGGTGAAGAGGGCTTCTTCCTGCTCGGAGGTCTTTCGCCACTCCTTGTGCAATCCCAGCTCGCGGTAGAACTTGTCGAGCGCACTGCCGGGATCGGTGCCGCCGATGTACGCCGCGCCGATCGGGTACTCGATCCCCTCCCAGACTTCCTTCTTCGAGACTCCTCCGATCGTGCGGTCCTTCTCGATGAGGAGCACGTCCATGTCGCGGAGCTTGTAGGTCGCCGCCACGCCGGCCACACCTCCGCCGACGACGATGGCGTCGAAGATCCTGCCAGGCTCGGGTTGAGGTGTCTCCACCGAGTCGCCATCCCTGAGGTAGCGATGGATGAAGGAGGCCTCGTCTCCGGAGTAGCGGCCTTCGCCCGAGGTAGGCGGCTGGCTGGCCCGGAGACTGCGACGCGCGAGCCATGGTGCCAGTCCGGCGGCGGCACCGAGAGTCTGGAGGAAGCGTCTGCGATTCATAGGAAGATTGTTGTAGCACCGCGGGCGCCGGAAGTGGTACTCAGATCCGGCCTTGCCGGCGGCAGGTGCGATTGCAGAATTCCCCCAGGAGCTACTACGTATGGACCTTCAGCAGTTCCTCAAGACCTTCTTCATTTTTCAGGACCTGAGCACGGAGGAGTTCGGCGCCATCGGCGCGATCTTCAAGGAGCGCACCTATCCGAAGGGAGCCTACCTGTTCCGCCAGGATGACGCGCCGGACCACCTCTTCCTTCTGGAGACGGGCACCGTGCAGGTTTTTCGCACGGTCAACGGGATGCGGCAGAACCTCTCCTCCGTCGGTGCCGGGGAGACGCTGGGGGAGCTGTCGCTCTTCGGAGCGGCGGTGCACACGGCTGCGGCCGTCACCACCTCGGAGGTGGTGAGCTATGTCGCGTCGGGAGCGGATTTCGCGAAGCTCCTGGCGGACAATGTGCCGGGCATCGGGAAGATCATGGGACGCATGATGGAGGCGACGGTCCGGCGGTTCCATCTGCTGGAGTCGCGCACTCTCGAGGACGCAGCCGAAAGGGCCTCGGAGGACACGACTGCCGAAGGGCGATTGATGCAAGCGATTGCGAAGAAGGAGACCGTCCGGATGGTAATCGACGGGGGACGGGATGCGCAGGGGCGGGAGCAGACGATCGACAGCTTGTTTCAGATCGTCGACATGTCGAACTCGCTGGGGGCGCCGCTTCTGAGATTGAAGCTGGAGAAGGAAGCGGGGGGGCGGGAGTACATCATTCCGCTGTCGTCGATTCACTATTTTGCGTTCCGGGACTCGCGAGGGAAGTTCGGGGATGCGGGCCGGATCGGGATGAGGCTGGAGGCGTAGGCCTGCGTCGGGGGGCAGGCCAGGGGGGCTT
>JACQZN010000131.1 GCA_016213845.1 Candidatus Wallbacteria bacterium | reverse complement strand
GATCTCCCATTTCCCTGGTTGAGCCTTCGCTGTGCTCGATTCTTCATTGCCGGTTCCCGGCTCCCTGTTCCCGGCTCCCTGTTCCCTGTTCGACTGGGACCAGACGCGCGGGCCGGATCGAATTCTCCGACGCGCTCCTAGAGGCCGAGCGATTCGATCCGCCGGTAGATGTGACGCCGGGAGATGCCGAGCTCGCGGGCGGCCTCGGTCAAGTTGCCGTCGTGGCGGCGGATGGCTTCGCGCAGGAAGAGCTTCTCGAACTCGAGCTTGGCAGCCTCGAAGTCGCGCGGAAGGGAGTCGATGGACAGAACGGGTCCGCCGGCTGTCGGCACTGGCCCCTCTGCAGCGACGGGAGCGCGAACCGGCGGAGGCGACGCCGCCGCGCCCGACGCGGGCGAGCGGTCCCGGGCGAGGTCCAGCGGTAGGCTGGCGCAGGAGAGGAGCTCGGTCGACTCGAGCACGAAAGCGCGCTCGATCACGTTCCTCAGCTCGCGCACGTTACCGGGCCAGTCATAGCGCACCAGCCCCTCGAGCGCGTCCGTGTGGATGCCGCGCACCTTGCGGCCCATCTTCTGATTGAACAGCTCGATGAAGTGGCGCACCAGGAGCGGGATGTCCTCCTTGCGCTCTCGCAGGGCCGGCAGGCGCAGCGTGAAGACGTCGATGCGGTAGTAGAGGTCCTCCCGGAACCGTCCCTCGGCCACCTCGCGCTTCAGGTCCTTGTGCGTCGCCCCGAGGAGCCGCACGTCGACCCGGATTGTCTGCGTCCCGCCAACTCGCTCGCGCTCCCCCTCCTGGAGCACGCGCAGCAGCTTGCCCTGAAGCGGCAGCGGCAGCTCACCCACCTCGTCGAGCAAGAGCGTCCCCCCGCTGGCCAGCTCGAAGCGGCCGGGCTTGCGCGCCACGGCGCCACTGAAGGCGCCCTTCTCGTGGCCGAAGAGCTCGCTCTCGATCAGCTCGCGCGAGAGCGCCATGCAATTGATGGCCACGAACGGCCCCTGCGCGCGCGACGAGCGGTGGTGGATGGCCCGCGCGATCAGCTCCTTGCCCGTCCCGCTTTCTCCCAGGATGACCGCGGTCACGTCGCGGGCGGCCACGGCCTTCACCTGGTCGAGGACCTGGGCCATCGCCCCGGAGCGGTGGATCACGTTCTCGAAGTTGTGCTCTTTGAGCACCTCCTCGAGATTGAGCATCTTGAGCTGGTCGACGTCGCGCCGGAGCTGATCGCGCTCGCGCGCGCCGTCGATGGCGATGACACTGTAATGACAGAACGCATCCAGCAGCTCCAGATCGCGCTCGGTGAAGAAGCGGCTGCGCACCCGGCTGTCGAGATAGACGACGCCCTCGACGGGCCCGTCCTCGCCCACCAGCGGTGCACAGATGATGGAGCGGAGCTGCTCGCGCTGGATGCTGGCCGCCTGCTTGGACCAGTCCTCGGCGTCGGCGTCCGTCACCAAGAGAGGGCGGCGCTCGTCGAAGACGCGGCGCGTCACGGTGGTGCTGATGGCGCCGCGGACGTCGGCCGGGTCGATGCGCCTGGAGATGGCAGGCTCCAGCGCCCCGGTGCGGGAGTCGGACAGCAGGATGAAGCCTCGCTCGGCGCCGAAGACCTCGATCAGGCAGTCCATCATGTTGGAGAGGAGCTCGCCCGAGTTGACACGAGAACCCAGCCGGCGGGTGGCCCGGAACAGCTTCTCGAGCGTCCGGGCCGCGTCGAGGCTGGGCTGCGGGGGCGGCGGCGGCTCGGGCTTGCGCGCGGCCGGGCGCTGGCCCACGACCGGTCTGGTTTGCTCGCTGCCGGTGGAGTCGAGCTCCATCCGGTAGGCGCCGACATCGAAGACGTCGCCCCCGGCCAATCGCTGGCGCGAGGCCGGCGTCCCGTTGACCCTCACGGGCGCGTGGGCCGTCAGCTCCCAGGCCCCGCCGTCTCTGCGCAGCGTCGCGTGCCGGGCAGCGATGCCCTCGCCCGCGAGCACGACGTCGGCATCGGCCCCCGAGCCGATCGTGACCGCCTCCCCTTCGAACGCGAAGAGCTGCACCAGCGCTCCGTTCTGCGTGATCCTGAGCCTCGCCATGGCGCCGCCAATGGTAGCACGCGCCGATGGGCGGTCACGGGAGAGTGCCCGTGGTCACCAGGAACTGGTAGTGATCGCCTGCGCCGGGCTCGCGGATGCGGTACGGAAGCGACGGCTCCCGCAGGCTGGCCAGAAATCCTAGCGTGAACTCGTGCACACGGCGCGCGTCGGCGCGGTCCAACGCCGCCCCGCTCGCGGCGGCCGCCACGGCGGTCAGCGTCACCCGCATCAGATCCGGCGACAGCGACACCTCGGAGCTCTGCACGAAGTCCGCAGGCGTCTCCACTCCCGACCCCGACCCCGCCGGCGGCTGCAGCCGCCGGAACCAGAGCCTGCGGAGCACCACGCTGCCGACCGACTGTTCAGGTGCCGTTCCCTCGCGGCGCATCAGGTATCCGCCCTCGGCCCCCGCGATCGGCTTCACGTACCAGCTGACGGGCACCAGCGTCAGCCGGCGCTCCATCGGAGCGCCAGGCCCGCGCGACTTCGGAACCCAGAAGCTGATCCGCGCGCCCTCGTCGGGCCCGGGCTCCGTGATGACGTAGGCCGGCGGCCGAGTGCCCTGCTCGTCCTCGTCGGGCACATCGGGAAAGGCGATCTGCTCCAGGTCATTCTTGAGCCTCTCCTGCGCCACCAGGCACGCCAGCATCGCCGTCGAGTGCCCCGCCGAAGTCGTCAAGCTCCCCGTGAGATAGAGGTACATCAACGGCCCGATCACGATCAGCAGAAGGACCAAGGCAATGACGAGCTCGAGCAGGGTGAAGGCACGGGGAGTAGTGAGTAGCGAGTAGCCAGGAGTGAGTAGGTCGCGGCGGCGACACGCGCTCGCTTCTCGGAGCCTTGCCTTCCGAGCTTCACGTTTCTGGGGTTCTTCGGTCAGGGTCACGGCTTTTCGCTACTCGCTACTCACTACTCAAAGCCTCCCCACTTCCCTCGACAGGTCCTCCGGCATGAACCTGAGAACGGGCGACTGCGTGGCAGAGATCTGCGTGGCGTAGTAGCGCTTGCGGACTCGCAGCCGCCGCGTCACGGCCACGCCGGCGGGGAAACGGCCCATCCTCAACCGTACGGCCGTCTCGTACTCGAGCGCCCCGCACCAGAAGCCGTGGGCGAAGTCGAACTCCCGGTGCACCAGCGTCAGCCCCACGTCTTCGATGTCCTCCACCGTGAAGTCGAGCGGCCGTGCAGGCGTGGCCTCGAAAACTCGACGGGTCATCCGAGGAGAGATGACCTCCGAAGGATTGCCCGGACCCGGCACCTCCACGAGCAACGCGTCCCAGTCGTTGGTGACCGACGAGTCGACCAGCGGCGTCATGACGTGGCGCGTCATCCGCCAGTGCGCCTCCTCGATCGCCGACCCGGCGATGTCGATCGCCACGCGCCCCAGGTAGGCCTCCACGATGCTCCGATTGAGCTGCTGGTTCTGCGAGTAGGACGCAATCCCGACCCCCGCCAGGATCATCAGGATCAGCACCACCACGATGACCCAGAAGCCGAAACCGTCCCGCCCGCGAGCCCGTCTGCTGCCGCCCACCGTGCTCAGTCCACCTCCTGCTCGCTACTTCGAGAGAGCCTCCACGGCCTTGTCGTACACGTAGCGCACGCTCACGAAGAGCGGATGGCTGCTCCCCGAGGCGTCGTCATACGCCGCGCTCTTGTGATCGCCCTTGAGCCTGAACGTCACCGTCGCGACCTTGGAGTCCTCCACACTCGGGTTGGTCGTCGGGTCCATCAACGGGTTGGAGCGCAGCGCCTCGGCCGACGG
Organism: Candidatus Wallbacteria bacterium; assembly: GCA_016213845.1. Classification (GTDB taxonomy): domain Bacteria; phylum Muiribacteriota; class UBA6191; order JACPRK01; family JACPRK01; genus JACPRK01. The sequence continues at coordinate 39,804 of JACQZN010000131.1, read as the reverse complement.
GGTGGTGGTCGCTTCGGAGTTCTTCTTCGAGATGGCCTGGCGGCTGAAAGCGCCCACGCCCAGCTCGACGTCCTTGTAGATGTTGAACTCGCTGTCGAGCTTCGCCTGGCGCTGGGCGATGACCTCCTCGCGGCGCGCCTCGTCCAGCTCCTTCCAGGGGACGGGGGCCATTCCCTGCGCGTCGAGGTAGATGGTGATCCACGCATTGGTCACCGCCGTGGTCGGAGCGGCGGCGTCCACGGACGGGGGCGGAGCGTCCGGATCGATCACGGTCCCCGGGTCGGTGCTGGTGGGAATGGATGACGGGGGCAGCGAGAGACCGGCCCAGGTCTCCTCGAGCTTCTTCGCCTTGACGTTCCTGTAGAGCGCGTAGAGGTAGGTTTCGTACCAGGGTTCGCTGTAGTACCAGTCGTAGAGGTACTGCTTCTTCTCGCCGCGGGTCTGCGGATCGGGCTCGGTCTGGATGAGCTGCAGCCAGAGGTTCCTCGTCTTGTCGGGGCTGTAGCCGCCCGTGGCTCCGTCGGCGCCAGCGCCCTCGCCGCGGAAGACGACTCTCTCGGCCTGCGCCTGCTGGCCGGCCGGCGGCGGCAGCGTCGTGCGCGCCAGCACGGCGCTGGTGCCCTCGTAGCGGTAGAGCAGCTCGGGGGCGGGCCTCCAGAATCCGGTCTTGCCCTCGCCGTCACCCTCCGGAGTCCTCTTGAAGAGCTCGTCTTTCGCCAGCAGCGCGCGCGTGGTCATTCGCTCCTGCACCTTGTCCTGGCGCTTGGACGGCGTGTTCTTGTCGAACTCCAGCTCGCTGCCGCCTTTGCCGTCGGCCCCCTTGCCGACCGTGAAGCTGGCGATGGCCGGGAGCGTCTCGGGCTGCGTGATCCGCTGGATTCGCCGGTCCAGCACCAGCTGCGCCAGCGACACCTCGAAGAGCGTGACCTGGTACTCGAAGCCGGGCTCGAGCCGGTTCTTCAGGTTGGCGGTGAAACCGAACTTCCAGCTCGTGCCGGCGGCGCCGGCGGCGGGCGGATCGGTCAGGTAGAGCGGGATCTCGGTCTCCTCGGAGGCGTCGGTGGCGACCTCCTCGACGAGCTGGAAGGCGCCGCCGGAATCGGCCTTGCGTTTGCCGACGGTCACAAGCACCTTCACGGGGTTGAAGACTTTCGGCCCCGTGACGCCCGACAGCGCCAGGTCGTCCAGGGCGTAGCCGCGGATGGAATCGGGTCGGAGCTGCGTGATGCGGCCCTGGAAGAACGCGACGCCTTGCGACTCCCCCTTGTCCGGGTTGGCGTTGGCGTTGCCGCCGGCGCCAACGGTGCGCTCGAACATCCGCCAGTACTTGGGCTGCACGCCGTCGGCCGTGCGCGCGACGAACACCCAGATGAGATCGCCCGCCTTCGGCCTGTCCGCGGGCGGCACCTGGTTGAAGTTGAAGCTGAAGCCCGAGCGGAAGCCGAGGACCGCCTCGCCTTCGCCGTTGGGCTGGTTGGCTTCGATCGGAGCGCCGCCGATGATGCGCCACTCGGGCTCCCCGCGCGGCTTCACGTGCCCCACCCAGACGCGCAGCGCCAGCGGCTTGGGCTTGCCGACCTCGCCGATGAATCCCTGCAGGAAGACGGGGTTGCAGTACTGGACGAAGCCGGCGAAGGTCCGAGACTTGCCCGCCTCGTCCTGGAAGCTGCGCTGATCGGCCAGGAGGGCTCCGCCCGCCAGACTCAGCATCGCCGCCGCGGTCGCGACCATTCGGATTGCGTTCATCGTTTGCATCCTCCGTGTCAGGGCGTCTCGGCGACCAGCCTCGAAAACGAGACCGCGCGCTTCACGCGACGCCCGCTGCCTTCCTTCCAGGCGATGGAGCAGCTCAGTCGGTGCAGGCCGGGAAAAGCCTTGTCAGCCGTGTCGCCGAGCGCGGGGCGCGCGTCGACCTCGAAGACGATCTCGGGCTCCATCTGCTGGAAGAGCGACTTCGTCTCGGCGCTCGCCTCGAGCGCGTCGCGGAACGCCGCGTGCGTCGCGTAGAGCCCCTCGATCCGCGGGTTCGACTGCGCCTGCCAGCGCGCCTCGGGGAGGTTCCGCGAGAAGTAGTCGAGCACATCCATCGCGACCTGCCGCGCCAGCAGCCCCTCCTGGTTGAGCTGGGACATCTGGACGTTGGCCTGGCCCAGCGAGAGCACGAAGACCATTGCAGTACCGGCGATGAACGCCGCGAGGACAATCTCGACCATCGTGAAGGCAGTACGGTCTTGCAGTCGCGCGCGGGTCACACTTCGCATGATGCCGATCTCTGGCGAAAGGTTAGCGTATCAGCCGCCGGCAAGCGCCGACAGGATGCCCTCCAGCGGCGACGCCCGCCCGAGCTCCCCCTGTTCCAACCACTCCTCGACCCAGAGCGCTGGCGCCACCAGTCGCGCCAGCCGCAGCCGGGCCCGGGCGCCCTGACCATCCCGCAGCTCACAGCTGAGGCCGTCGAGCGCGCCAGCAGGCCGGAAGGCGACCTGCGATACCAGAGTGAAGCCTTTCGTGGCCCATCCGGGCGCGTGCATCCTCTCTAGCCGCTCCTTGGCGCTGCCGCCGCCGGGCGCGGCGAGCCGGACCCAGGACCCCGCCGGCTCGCGCGCGGCGGGCCTGAGCTCCAGACCCTCCGGAAGCTCGAGCTCCACTCGCCAGCGTTGCGGCAGCGGGAACACCACCTTCAGGAACGGGCTGCGATACAGTCGGCCACCGTCGCCCCTGGGCTGTTCCCGCACCGTGCGCGCAACCTGCTCCACGAGCGCGCGAGCCGTCCGGCCAGCGGAATCGGCCGGCACGACAGCGAGCACTCCCAGCCCGTCGGCGGCGAAGGCGCAGACGTCCCCGCCACCCAGGAGCTCGCCCTGCCCCAGGGTGCCCGTTCGCTCGCCCACCCTCACGGTCGCGGCGGCGGGCCGCCACATGATGAGCCTACGCCGCTCCCGCGCCAGCGCCCGCTTCAAGAGCGCACCCAGCTCGCGCGACCAGTCGGCGGTGTCGACTTCTTCGCCCGGGACGGCCACCAGCGCGAACGCTCCCGGGCCACCTGCTCGTAGCTGGGCCCAGTCGGAGCCCTGCGCCGCGACACTCCACCCCGCGAAGAGCGGCAGCGCCAGTCCCATCGATTCGTGCGTGTGCGCGCCCGCAAGCACAAGCTCCGGCGCCGCGGGACCCGCTGCGGTCGAGGCGGGCACGGCAGCGGGAAGAAACCCCGCCAGGTCGGCCGCGGGCGCCGGTCCGGACGCTGCACGCAGCCACCACGCCAGGGCGGCCAGCGCCGCCAGCGCCGTCCAGACCGCGAGGAAGAGGACCAGCTTCGGGCGCCCCTTCGGCACGACCTCGATGGCGACGCGCCGATCGGAGAGCCGCTGCCCGCGGGGGTGGCGGAAGGCGGCGACGAGCTCCATGATGCCCCACGGAAAGAGCAGAATCGGCAGTTGCCGCCAGACGGGAACGGCCGGCTCCCCTGGCCCTGCGCGCGACTCGAGTCCCAGCCCCAGCAGCCTCTTTCCCGGGCCCGGCTTCAGGAGCGGGTCCGCCAGCAGGAAGCAGACGCCCGCCACGACCGCGAAGAGCGTGAGCACGGCCCCTGGTGTTCCGCCCGAGGCGCGCGCCAGCAGCGCAAAGAGGGCGGCGGCAGGGATGAAGGCCAGCGCCAGGTCGGTCGCGACGGCCAGCATCCGGGTGAAGAGGAAGTAGGCCCGCCATCGAGGCAACGGGACCGAAACGCTGATCTGGGTCGTAAATCCGGGAGGCGGCTCGGCGACATCCTCGGCAGGCAGCTCCATCGGCGGTGCCTGGACCCGGGCGGCGCCGGATCTGAGCAGCTGCACGACCTTGCTGGAGGAGCCGCCGCGCAGCCTTGCGCGGAGCTGGCGGACCTGCGGGAAGCCGCGCTCCTCGAGCGTTTCCAGCCGGGCAATCAGAGCGCGTCGCTCCTCCGGGTCGTCTCCGGGGGCGAAGAGACCGTCCAGCAGCTCCAGCAGCTCCGGGCGGTCGATCTCCGCCAGACAGAAGAGCGCGGGCATCCGCGCCTGTGGGTCGCGGCTGGCAAGCAGCTCGCGCAGCGGCTCTCGCACGTCGACTGCGGGGTCGCGCGCGAAGTACTGGATGGCATTGGCCCGAAGGCGCGGGTTCATCGACTTCAGCAGCGGCAATACGCGGTCGCGCGCCGACTGGTCTCCCAGCCGCGTCAGCGACCAGACGGCGTTGGCCGCCACGCGCGCATCCGGGTGTGCCAGGTGCGCCACCAGCACGTCGCTGAGCGCAGACTCCCCCAGGATGCCGATGGCGCTCAGCACGCGCGACGTCACGAAGCGGTCCTCGGCCGCGGCCAGGTGGCCCGCCAGCTCGGCCAACGCCTCGCGATCTCGCGCAGCAATGACCGCCTCGACTCGCGCCATGCCTCCGGCCGGCGTAGCCGCTCTACTCCGGCCCGTCGCCTCGGAGGCGCGCGCCGGTTCCGCCACGGCGGCCGGTTGCGACTCGGGCTCCCGGCCTTCGGGGGGCCTTGCACCGCCTGCCTGCGTCAGCCGCGCCACTGCCTGCTCGGCCTTCTGACGGACGACCGGGCTCGAGTCGCCCAGACAGCCTTCCAGGATGGGACGCGCGACGTCCGCGTCGAAGAGCCCGAGCGCGTAGACCCCCGAGGCCCGCATCCAGAGGTGCGGCGAGGCGACCATCTTGCGCACCACTTCCAGCGCCGTATCGACCCCCAGCCGCTTCAGAGCGATCGCCGCGTTGGCCCGGACCCGGTTGTCGGCGTCCTCGAGAAACGGCACGATCAGCGGCAGAGAGACGGGCGTGTCGAGGCAGTAGAGCGCCTCGATCACGTTGGCGCGCACGCGCGGGTCGGGATGCTGGACGAACCTGGCCAGGACCGGCAGCTCTTTCTGCGAGCCGAGCCGGCCGATGGCAAGCAATAGCGACGCCAGCACCTGTGGGTCGCTCTCCTGCGGCAGCCGAGCCAACAGCGGCCCCAGCGCCCGCGCATCGCCCGCGGCGACAGCCTCGCCGATCGCCTGGATGCGGCGGGCCGGTAGCTGGCTCTCGAGCCCCTCGGGCGTGCGCGCGGGCTCCATCGGCAGCCAGTATAGCGCCGCGCCGGCGGCGACCGGACGCGGTCGCCGCTAACCTTCCGGCCGGCAGCGGTCTCATGGGGCAGCGGTGAAGCCGGAGGGGCCGGCAGCCGGACCGTGGTGGCAGGAGGATCGAGATGAAGATGCAAGACGTGGCGGCGCTCGTGGGGATCTGGGTTCTGGCGGCAAGCTGCGCGCTGGCCGCGCCCGAGCTGAAGACACCCACTGACGTGCCCGGCTACGATCTGGTCGGCAAGCCCGTCGGACAGTTCTACTCGATGCTGGCCGCAGGCGACATGACGGGCGCCCGGAGCTGCGCCGGCGACTTCGCCAGCTTCGTGCGCCAGCACCCCGAGCTCGCCAAGCAGCTGCAGGCGGCCTACGAAGCGGCTCGCGCCGAACACCCCGGCCTGCCGGCTGCGACCGACCTGGCGGCGCTGGCCCAGTCGGCCGCCGACTCGCTCTACCGGGACAGCTACAACGCCCAGACGCCGGGCCAGGACCGCGAGCTGACCGGTACCGAGAAAGGGGCGCTCGACCGGCTGGTCGACGAGTGGGTGCAGGGGCAGCGTTCGGGAGACGCGGCCCTGATGCGCCGCGCGGAGCTGACCGCCGCCAGCTACTCGGTCTACTTCCCGGAAGTCCAGACGAGCGGCACGGCCCATCTGCGCCGCAGTCCTCGACTGACCACGCAGTCGCGCAACCAGTTCATTTCGGGTGTACAGACAGCCCGCGGCGGCATCTACGACATGCGCAAGACGATGCGCGAGGCGCTGGCGCTCTGGGACGGCGGCGACATGAAGGCGGCGGTCGCCCGCATCGAACAGGGGCTCGAGGACTTCAAGGCCAGCGGCAAGACGGCAGGCGCCGGCGTCGACTGGGCCCGGTTCGCGCTCGAAACGCTGAAGGAGGAGTGCTCGACGCAGGCCGGGGGCGGCAGTTCCGGAGGCGAGCCGCAGAAGGGCGACCCTGGCAGCGATCAGTACGGAGGCGGGTTCACCTCGGCGCTCTCGTACGGGTACCAGCTCGACGCCAAGTCGGTCCGCTACGGCTATGGCGTCGGGAGCGGCCAGACCCAGGACGTGAGCGCGCGGCTGGCAGCGCGCAACGACCCCGCCAAGCAGAAGGTCGCCGCCATCGAGGACTGCGATCGCCGCAAGCGCGAGGTCATCGATCACGGAAGCCGGGTCGCCAGCCCGATCGTGCTCGACATGAACGGCGACGGCCGGGCCGGCCTCTACGACCGCAACGTGGGTCCCGATTCCGAGTTCCTCCCTGTCGGCGCGGTGATGTTCGACATCGACGGAGACGGCGCGCCCGAGCGGTGCGAGTGGATGCTGCCGGGTGAGGACGGCCTGCTCTGTGAGGACACCGACGGCGACGGGCGGATCGCAAGCGGCCGGGAGCTCTTCGGCACTGCGGGCGGATTCCCGGATGGCTACGCCAAGCTGGCCGGACGCGACGCCAACCGGGACGGAGCGCTCACCGGCCGCGAGCTCGACGGCCTGCTCGTCTGGCTCGACGACGGCAATGCGGTCAGCCGCCCCTCCGAGCTCGTCCCCGTCACCACGGCCGGCATCAGCTCCATCGGCGTGCGCGCCGTCGACCTCACCTCCGAGTTCACCCGCAACGGAAAGGCCTACCGCACCTGGGACTGGTACACCGAATCCGTCCCGACCGCCCGCACCGCCCGGCGCTGACCGCCCGCGCTCGTGTCGAAAACCCGTGGCGTCTACCTGTACCGGGTTTTCTTGAAAAACCCGGTACAGGTAGACGCCACGAGTTTTCCCACGCGCTTTCCGCCGTGAGTTTCCCGGTTTCTTTGGCTCCACGGGTTACTGTGACACGTATTCTTACGGGGGCTTCGCCACGGGTTTCTTACGGCTGCTCTCAGGAGGGCTCGCATGGGAACGCAGATCGAGATCAACGACACGCTCAAGCTGACGGCCGAACGCGGATTCCCGGCCAGGCCCCAGGTGGGGCAGACCTACGACTTCAGCCTCCCGGGTGCCCGGCTCTTCCACCGCCCGCCGGTCCGCGTCTTCCTGGTCGAGGAGCTCGGCGGCAAGTGGAAGTTCGCGGGGCACGCGCTGATCGTCTCTCAGACCATCGATTCGGAGGCGGACCGGACCTCGGGCCGCTTCCGTATCCTGAAGCTCTACGATGCGGAGTACGCCCGGCTGGCGACGCTCCACGAATCGCCACCCGGCAAGAGCTACTACTGAGAGCGACGAAATCTTGGGGACACCCGGCAGGGTATCTTGCACAATGGGATCGTGCCTCCCCAATCCTCGGCGCGCAGCTCGGGACTGACGCTGCTGGAGATCCTGCTGGCGGTGGGAATCCTGGCGGCGGTTGCGGCGCCGTTTCTCTGGTCGATGCTCTCGTCGAAGCAGGGGTTCGTCGCCTCGGTGGAGGAGGTTACTGCGACGGCCCTGGCGACGCGCACGCTCGAGGCGTTGAGGCAGGTACCGTTCGACCGCGTGCCGGTCTCGCGGGAGGCGCAGCTGGTCAACGACCGGGCCTGGGACTTACGGGCGTTCTACCTTCCGGGGCTGGAATCGGCCGGAGCCACCGCGGGGGTGTCGGAGGCTTTCGAGCTCCTGGCTCCGAGCGTGACGACCGCCAGCCTGGAGCGGCTTCTGCTGGTGGAGCGGGTGCCGCTGGCGCCCGGTCAGCCGGAAGGCGGGCCCCAGCTCAAGCGGGTGACGGTGCTGGTGCAGTGGACGCCCGCGCTCTCGCAGGCCGAGCCAATGAGCCGCTCGGTGCGGCTGGTGACGCTCCTGGCCCCCGAGCCGTAGCGCGGGCGGCTGAACTTTTTTCGTCCGGCCGCTAACCTGGCGGCGGTCCGGTGTCTCCTGGGGCTGCGAACGCGACACCGTCGCGGCCCAAGCAGCACCGGGAGGCGTCAGATGTGGAAGAGCGCGATCGGCACCAGGACCCGCAGGGAGGGCTTCTCACTGCTGGAGATCGCCATCGCCGTGGTGATCATGATGCTGGGGATGCTGCCGGTGATGAACCTGGCGACGGCGGGGTTGCGTGAGACCGCGATGACGCGGGAGGACATCCTGGTCCGCAACGCTGCGCTGGACCTGCTGGAGCGGTTTTCTGGCGAGAAGACGGACCGGCTGGCGCTGCTCGGGGACCCGTCGCTGACCGAGGCCGAGGCCGAGCTGATGCTGGCGCAGGACCCGGTGCTCGCAGCCGCAGCCGATGGCGAGGGTATGGCGCAGCTGACGCAGCTGGGCGAGAACCTGACCATCCGGCGTCGCATCGACTTCGAGAAGGACGGAGGAGGCAAGCCCGGGCTGCACCGGCTGACGGCGCGCGTGGTCTTCGGGAGCAAGGGGCGCGGCGAGCGCGCCTTCACGATGCACCGCTTCTTCTTCGAGGCGGTCAAGCCGCCCGCGATGGCAACGGTCCCCACCGGGACGAACCAGGAGGGCTGAGAGCGATGACCACGAGAGATCAGAGAGACCGGCGCGGATTCGGAATGGCGGTCGTCATCGTGAGCCTGTTCCTGGTGCTGATGAGCGTGATGGCCACCCTCGGCTCGCAGCGCAGCGCCGACGCGCGACGCGTGAGCGCGGCCGGCTACGCGGGTCGGATGGCGGAGCAGCTGGGCCGGTCGGCTATAGAAGAGTCGCTTGCGTCGTTGACTCCAGATGCGCTCTTCGGGGGCGGCAACGTCGACGGCCAGGGGCGCTTCGACGCTGCGTTTCTCGCCACGCTGGACACCGCGGGAGCCGTGAAGAAGGACCAGCTCGGCAATCCGCTCGAGGTCCGCTTCCCGGCCGCGCTCGGAAGCGCTCTGGCGCCCCAGGCACTGCGCAAGGCCTGCGCGCAGGACACCACCGTGGCTGCCATCGACGACGTCTCGGCCCGGCCGGTCTCCTTTACCGCCCCGAACTGGGGCGTGCTGAGGCTGAAGGCCCGCGCGAAGGTGCGCGTCGGCGACCACTCCGCCGAGCGGTTCGTCGTCGAGGAGCGGCAATTCGCGCTCGACCCGACCTCCCCGAACCGCCTGAAGATCGGCACCAAGAGCCTCCGCACGCTGGTGCTGCGCAAGGCCGACGAAGCCGCCTCGCTCTGAGACCGCACGAATCTCAACCGAAAAGACGATTGGAGTCCACAATGAACACACTCGACGTCCGAAGGGCCCTCGCCGCGCTGGCCGCGCCCGTTCTCCTCTGGACCGTGTTCGCCGCGACGGCCTGCGCCTTCAGCCCGATGCGCTTCAACATCCCGGGCGGCACGGTGCCGCGCTGGGCGCCGGAGTCCTTCCCGATCGAGTATGTCATCCAGCCCAACGCGCGCCAGCGGGAGGAGATCATCCGCTCGTCGCTAGCGCGCTGGACCCGCATGCCCAAGGTGGCGTTCCAGGCCGCCGCCGTTCAGCAGGCTTCCGGCAAGGGAACGGTCATTCCCGTCTTCGAGAGCCAGCGGCTACCGACAGGCGCCGCCGCCGTAACCGCCTTCGACCTCGACGGGCGAGGCTTCTACCGGGCCGCCCAGATCGCCGTGAACAACAACGCCGGCATGAGCAACCTCGCCTACGAGATCGCAGTGACCCACGAGATCGGCCACTCCTTCGGACTGAACCACTCCGACCGCATCGGCGCCCTGATGAACAGCTTCCTCGAGAACCGACAGCTCGGCCTGCGACCCCACTACGACGACTGGGCCGGCGCGGCCTTTCTCCACGGCACCTCCGATTTCGCCTCCGACAAGGGCGCCATCGCCGGGACCGTGCGCGGCGGAGGCTCTCCCATCGACAACGTCGACGTCATCGTCCGGCGCGCCTCCGACGGGGCGCTGGCCGGGGTCGTACGCACAGGCTTCGTCCCCCGCGGCACCGCTGCTACGGCCGGCCAGTCGCGCGCCGTCGGCCGCTACGCGCTCACCGGACTTCCTCCCGGCGAGTACGTCGTCGTCACCCTCAACAGCCGCCTGACGTTCGATGGCCGCCTCAACCCTCGCTCGCTGAACGCCGTCGCCGCCATCCGCCCCACCTACCACGGCGGCGCCCAGCGCTGGCAGGACGCCAAGCACATCGTCGTGCAAGCCGGCCGCGCCTCCGAACCCGTCGATATCGACGCGCCTCTTGCCGGAGCGTACTAGGGAAGAAGAAGGAAGGCGGAAGATAGAAGGTGGAAGGAGTGGAACGCGGCGAGGGACTTCGAAGGCGAAGAGCGAGGACCGCGGATGGAAGCGGAGTGATGGGGAGCCTGCGTCGCCAATCCGGGTTCCGTGCTTCTCCCGCCCGGCGCTTCACCATCCCCCTCAGGACGACGGCAACGTCGTCAAAAGTCAGGTATAGTCCCTCAGTCATTGACAGATCGTTGAGAGCCAGCATCAATGCTCACTCAAGGCATTCCACTCAGAGGCTCCGCCTCCGAACCTCCGCCAAGGGGCCGAAGGCCCCCTGGACCCCCATTTTATGCGGCTCTTGGGTGTTTCGGATGCGCTCAGTCCATTCGAATCCGACAGATAGTTCAAGAGATCTGTCCATGCGTGAGGTACAGTCCCCGAATTCCTTCTCCGCTACTCCGACTTTCTCCGTAGCCCTGCCTACTGGCTACTGACTACTGGCTACTGGCTACTTCTTATGGTAAACCCGTCCGAGCGTGCATCCGGAACTGGACAAGTGCTTGACGGAGCTCGAGGACCTCAGGGAAGAAGTCCGGGCCCGGGCGGTGGCGGGGCTGGGCAAGATCGAGGACCCGGTCGCCTTCCTGGCGCTGGAACGAATCTCGTCGGCCGACCCCAGCATCCAGCTGCGCTTCGCAGCCAAGAAGACCGCCCACCAGCTCCAGGAGACGATCCAGAAGCGCCCGCCGCAGGTTCAGCTCTCGGCCGACCCTTCCGAGCTCCAGGCGCTGCTGGCCTCGCCTGACGCGGCCGTTCGTAAGAAGAGCCTGGACCTCTGCTTGGCCACGCGCCAGCTGGCCGCCATCCCGCTGCTCCCGCCTCTTCTCGAGAGCGAGAGCGATCCCGCCGTCAAACGCGCTGCCCTGCTCCTGACGGCGCTGGCCGGTCGCCACGCCATCCGCGTCTTGGCGCCCTTCGTGGCCGACCCCGAGGCCGAGGTCCGCTGGGCCGCCGTCACGGCGCTGGGCATCATCGACGACGTCGACATGTTCCCGTACGCGGTCCGGGGACTGACCGATCCTTCCGCCGAGGTCCAGAAAAGCGCCTTCCGAATCTGCTCGCGAATCGGCAAGTCCAACTTCGGCAGACTGCTGGAGCACATGGCCGCATCGACCAAGTCCTGGAAGCGGCTGGCCGCCGTGCTGGCCTGCGACCGCGTTCGCCAGCCGCATCTGCGCCCCATCGCCGAGCGCCTGGCCGCCGACGAAGACCCACAGGTCCGCCAGGCCGCCGCCGCCGCCCTCGAGGCGCTGGGCGAGAAGCCGCCCGCGGCTGCACCGCCGCCGCGAGCCGCCGCCGCACCGGCCGCCCGCCCACCCGGAGCGCCCGCGTCCTCGCCCGCCCGGCCTTCGGCCTCGCCAGTCCCCGCTCCGTCCCACAAGCCCGAGCTTCCCTCGACGCCCCCTCCCTCGTCGTCGGCCATCCGCCCGGCCGCCGACACCGGACGCACCGACGAGTTGATGTCCTGGGTCCGCGAAACCGATACCGCGCGCGTACCGGAGATCATCGAGTGGTTCCAGCGCGAAACGGAGCCGAAGCTCCGTGCCAGCCTGGTGATGGCCGCCGGTAAGCTGGGCGGCAAGCTCGCCACCGAAATGCTCAAGCAGTGCCTGTCGGATTCCGACGGCCGCATCCGCGCCAATGCCGTCGAGGCGTTGCGCGGCAAGGTGCGCCCCGAAGCGCTGCTCGGGCTGCTCCATGACACGGACAACCGCTGTCGAGCAAACGCCATTGTGGCGCTCAAGGACTACCGGCGGGCGGATATCGTCAAGGCCTTGAAGGGCATGGCCACCGGCGACGCCACGTTCCGCAAAAGCTGCATCTACGCCATCGTCGAGATCGCGACGCCGGCCGCTGCCGAGCTCCTCAAGATGTTCGACGACGACCTCGATGCCGACGTCAAGGAGAAGGCTCGCCAGGCGCGCGAGCTACTGGACGCGCGGCTCGCCGAGGCCGCCGCCCAGCTCGCTGCTGGGTCCGGAAACGCCGGCAAGGAAGAGCCCGGCGGTGGCAAGCTCGAGACCCTGAAGTCGCGCATCGCCGACGCCTTCGGCGCCTTCAAGAAGAAACTCGGGGGATAGAGAGTAGCGAGTAGTGAGTAGGAAAAGCGCCCCTCGCCAGTAGCAAATGGCTTGTCGGAAAACGAGGAAAACCGGAATCCAGACCCGCCAGTCGAGCAAGCGCTGACTGCACTGAGTGCCCCCCTCACGCAACGGTAGCCCTCGTCTACTCGCTACTCACTACTCGCTACTCACTACTAGAACGACATATCGACTTCGATGACCTCGTACACGGTCACGGGCTTGGCCTTGCCCTTGACGGGGAGGCTGCCGAGCGGTTTCACCTTCGTGATGTCCTTGCAGCGGATGTAGGTGTCCTCGCTGATGATCAGGTCGTCGTTGAATCGGCGGGTCAGCCCCTCGATTCGGCTGCAGAGGTTGACGTTGTCGCCGATCACGGTGAAGTCCATCTTCTGAGGCGAACCGATGCCGCCGAAGACCATCGGTCCGGTGTGCAGCCCCATCCCCATCAGGAGCGGCTCCTTGCCCTCGGCTTTCCACTTCTCGTGGAGTTTGGCCAGCACACCTCGCATCGTGTAGGCAGCTCGCACGGCCAGCTTGGCATGATCGGGGTCGGGCGGCAGCGCCCCCCAGTGCGCCACGATGGCGTCGCCCACGAACTTGTCGAGCGTCCCACCGAACTGGAAGACGACGTCCGTCATGGCCGTCAGGTACTCGTTGAGGATGTGGACGACGTCCTTCGGGTCGCGATTCTCGGAGTAGGTCGTGAAGCCCTTGATGTCACTGAAGAAGACGGTCATCTCGCGCGTCTCGCCCTCGAAGTGCAGGTTCTCGGGCTGCGAGAGCAACTGGGTGGCAACCTTGGGACTGACTACCTTGTCGAGCAGTCCGCGCACCTTCTTGCGCTCTTCGAGGCTCTTGCTGGAGAGCTGCTTTTCGCTCACCAGCTCCTCGCGCGTTGCCTCGATCAGGTCGGCCTTGTCGAGCGCTATCCCCGTCAGCAGGCAGGCCGTCCAGAAGAGCTGGGTCTCGACCTCGGTCCACTCGGTCTCGCGGAGCTCGCCGATGTGGATGACGCCCACGAGCCGCTCCTTGACGATGACGGGAGCGCAGATGACGGTCTCGATTGGCTTGCCCTTCTTCATGCCCTTGAGCGTGTTGTCGCGCGTGAGCATGTCGAGCGTGCAGAGCTTGAGCTCCTTGGCGGCCCACCCGATCATGGACTGATCGCCGGGCACCACAGTGGTCTGGGCGATCTGGGTGGGCGTCAGCCCGCTGGCCTTCAGGATGAAGAGCTCGTTCTTGGCCTTGTCATACATGAAGAAGGCGCAGCGCGTGGCGCCGAAGCCCTTCGACAAGATCGCCATCAGCTCCTTCATCAGCGTCTCCTTGTCGGTGCAGCTGACGAGGTTCTTGAGCTTGAGGAAGAGAGTCGAGAGCTGGACGGCCTTGGCGCGGGCCTTGTCGGTGGTGGCCTGGGCCTTGGAGGCGATCTCGGCGGTCTGCGCCTCCATGCTGGAGCGCATTTGAGTCATCTCGTCGCGCATCCTCGACTCCAGCGCCGAAAGCTGCGAAGCCTTGCGCCAGAACATGACCGCGAGCACGAAGAAGGCCGTCACGGTGCCATAGACCGCGTAGAGCTGCGCCGGCCCACCCTCTCGGAGCCAGGCGACCAGGGCCTGCTCGAACCCGCCGCCGCCGCCGGCCGCCGCGCCCGAGGTGGCCGCCGAGGCAGCCTGCGCCCAGGCCTGGCCGGGGAAGAGCAAGAAAGCGCAGGCGAGCTCGAAACCCGCACGAAGCCTCGAGCGCCGGCTCACAGGCTCCACCACCTGCGGTGACGCCGCGAGATCTCCTTGACGGCCTTCGCCACCAGGTCTGCGTAAAGGGCGAGCTTTCCGGCCGCCATCGCCTCCAGCCGCGCGCGGTGCTCCGGAAGCCCCTGGCGGCCGATCACGTCGAGCAGCCGCTGGCAGAGGTGGTACTCCCCGGCGTCGAGCCGCTCGACGTAGTCGAGCACCTTGCCTGCGACCGTCGGGCTCTCCTGGCGAGCCAGGACTGCAAGCAACTTGTCCTGGAGCTCGCGGTCTCCGGTGCTGCCCAGCGCTTGGAGCAGCGCATCCTCCACGTCGGGGCCGGCGCCGGACAGCTTTTCGAGCGCCTCGGCAGCCGCGTGCCAGAGCGCCGTCCCGCGACGCGGATCGGCCAGAAAGGCCGCCACTCGCCGCACCAGATGCGGGTATTTCCGGTGGACGAGGCCTCGCACCGCAGCCACCACGCCCGGCTCGTAGTCGTCGTCCAGCGCCGCCTCCAGGATCGGGTCGAGCGCGGGGTCGAGCAGCTTGCCGGCGGCAAACACGGCGCTGGCGCGCGTCCACGGATCGGAGCTCCCTGCCATCTCCTCGAGGGCGCTCTTCACGGCGCCGCGCGTATCCTCGTAGGCCCACAAATAGATGCAGGCGTTGGCGCGGACGCGGTTGTCCTCGTCGGCGAGCAGCGGCTCGACGCTGGCCCGCAACCTCTCGCCCGCCAGGCCCGAGAGCGCCTCGATCGCGTTGGCGCGGATGCGGCTGTTGGTGCTGCGGAGCGCGGCTTCGAGGAATTCCGGAGCCTGCCCCTCGGAGCCTGGCAGCACGACGGTGCTGAGGATCTGCGCCTGGAAGACCGGGCTCTCCAGGTGCTGGAAGAGCTCCCCCAGGAGCAGGACGTTCTGGGGCGCCGGCAGCCCACCGGCCTGGCGGATGACCTCGATCTTTTCGTAGTGCGACAAGCCTTCCCATTCTCCGCGAAGGTATCCGGGAACGCCCGAGAGATCCGATGCCAGTTGCTGGGCTGAAGTCTTGATTGTCATGGCGCGCCAGCGCTACGGACGAAGAGTATAGCAGGCGATGCCGGCTCGAAGGCGCCCTCTGCCCGGCTCGGCGCCTGACGGCAGCCAATGGTCGTCCTGTGCTAATGTTCGGCAGGCAGGCGGCCGCTATCCTGTGGCCGATTTTCGATCGGAGCGCGCTGGCGCTCCCGGGGGTTTCGATGTCCATACGGCTGACACCGCTGGGTCGCATGGTTGTGCCCGTTCTGGTTCTCGTGGGTTTGATCGGACTGAACGGGTGGCTCTCGGCCACGATGGGGCGAGGACCGTGGCTCGATGTCGACAAGGTGTTCCACCTCGCAATCGGAATCGTAGTTTCCTGGGTGTTCTACTACTTGCTTCGCCAGAAGCACGACGCCGTGCCGCACTACGGATTTTTCGGCGCAGGAATGATGCTGGGAGCCAGCGGATGGTTTCCGTTGGTCAGCCAAGGTCTGCTCTTCTCCGCGCTGCCGGACTGGGACATCACCTTGTTCGGAATCGGCAGCCACCGAAACCCGGCCTTTCATTCGGCATTGATTCCGTTCTTCCTCGTCATTGGCTTGCTGCACTACCGGGGCATGCGAGATTTCGCGATCGGACTTTCAGTCGGCGTCTGCAGCCATCTGCTCGTGGACCTTTGCCAGAGCGCAAGCAGCCATCCGGACTGGTACCGTCCAAACTTCTATCCCATCGTCCGCGGGATGTATGGCCCCTTCGCCGTCCTCTGGATGCTGGGAAACGCGCTCATCGCGGCTGGCCTCGCCTATGGCGCCGCGGGCCGGCAGCCGGCACTGGTGCGTATGGAGCGGGAGGGTTTCGAGTAGCCAGGCCGCCTACAACTCGCCTCTGGTTCGGGTCGATCCGCTGCACAAGAGACCGGACGCGGCCCAATCGTGGCGCGCGGGGCAAGTATCGAAGATGACCTATTCGTATCAAGTCTACGGTCTGGTCCTGAGACTCCCCTTTGCCTGCCCGCTGCTGGAGGAGGCTCCGCCCGGCTCAACGCCGGACGTCGAAGTGACTCTTGGTGTCGTGCCCGAGCGGCTGGATTCGCCCGTGGACTGGGGCCGAAGCTGGCAGGTCGAACCCGATCGCTACCTGATGCGCCCACACTGGGGCGCCGGCCACTTCCTGCTCCAGAGGGGCGAGAGCATCACCGTGCAGGCGAAGGACGGTGCTGACGAGGAGCTGCTGCGATTTCAATTTCTGGGCACGGTGCTCGCCGCACTGCTGCGACAGCGGGGACTCCTGGTGATGCACGGGATGAGCGTCGAAACCCCGGACGGAGCCGTGACCGTGGCCGGCGACTCCGGGGCAGGCAAGTCGACAGCGCTTCTGACGCTCTTGGCGCGAGGATGCCGCATGCTCTCGGACGACCTTTCCGCGCTCCGTCTGGAGTCCGGCGGCGAAGTCAGCGTGCTGCCTGGGGTGCCCCGGATCCACCTGCCAAGAGACTCGGCGGACAAGCTGAATCGTCGCGTGGAGGGGCTCCCGACCCATCCGGTGAGACCGTTCAAGTCGGTCCTTCCGGCGTCCCACGCGGCGGCTCGCGAACCCGCGCTGCTCCGGAAGATTTACGTGCTGGAGCCGTGGGATGGCGACGAGCTTCGCGTCACGGCGTTGCAGGGAGGCAGCAAGCTGCTTGCCCTGAAGAGCCACTGCAGCAAGCCCGCGAACATGCTCGACGCCTCCGGCCTCTTTGGCGCGCTTTCGGACCTCGCTTCGCGCGTCCCCGTCTACCGCGTGCAGCGACCACGGGATCTCTGGACCTGTGACGAGTTGGCCAGCGCTCTGCTGGCGACGGTCTGAGTCATGACGCCCCTGCGGCAGCCGCAGACCGGTCCGATGTCATGAGCGGCACTCGACCTGGCTCTACCCCGATGTTCCCCGTCCTGAGCGCGATTCTCGCGCCGCTGGACCTCGGGGTCTTCTTCGACGAGCATTTCGACCGGCGCGCCGTGAAGTGCCAGGCCGGGCCGTCCCGGCACGCGGATGTCTTCTGCTTGCGACGGCTCGAGGAGATTCTCGAAAGAGCGAACACCCCGCCCCCGACTGCGAGGTTCTACAAGGAGAAAGAGCCGCTGCACCCGGCAGACACTGCCGAGGCGCTCCGCGCCATCCGCGACGGTGCCGCACTGGCCCTCGAATACGCTGAGGAGCTCGACGAAGGGCTGGCCCGGCTGGCCGAGCGGCTCTCCAGAGAGCTCGACGATCGCGTCCGGGTCTACTGTCACTGGACTCAGAAGGCCTCTCGAGGTCTTGGGATGCACTTCGACGGCCACGACGTCATCGCCCTGCAGATCGAGGGCCGCAAACACTGGCGAGTCTTCGCCCCCTCGTGCGAGCACGCCATCGAGCGCATGTCGCGCACAGGGCTCACGCCGCCCGCAGAGCCCTATCTCGACGTGGAGCTCTCGCCCGGCGACACCCTCTACATCCCGAGGGGTCACTGGCACGACCCCGTCGCCGTCGACGGTCACTCGCTCCACGTCTCGCTCGGCCTCCACGCGACGACGCCGGTCCACCTCCTGAAATGGTTGGCGGAGGAGTGTTCCAGGGACGCCCGGTTCCGGGCGCGGCTAGCAATGCCACAACGGCTGTCGCGCGAAGAGCGCCTGGGCACGCCCCGGGCGTTCCAGGAGGCCCTGGCTTCGCTCGGAGCCCGCCTGGCCGAGGTGCTCACCGACGACACACTGGCCGATCGCTTCGCGGCTCGCCACCGTTCCCGTATGACGTCGAGGCTGCGCCAAGAGCCCGGGACCGATCCGCACGAGACTCCCGGCAGGTCCGGCATGCCCCGATTGCGAGTCCGGCTGCTCTCGGCACCCCACATTGGCCGCGGCAACACGGACGCGACCGTCACCTTCACCGTCGCGGGGCGCACGCTGGTGCTACCGGCCACCGTTGCCGGTTTGCTCGAGTTGGCCTGCCAGCACGACAGTTTCGAACTCGAAGAGGCGGTGAAGGCCTGCCCGGATGCGTCCCCGACCGAAGTCCGGCTCGCCGTCTCCGGCTTGATTGCCGCCGGTCTGCTGGCCCCCGACTGACTCCTTGCTTGCCAGTTCCGGTCTTCCGTGTCACGATGCCCGGTGGGTGATGTTTGGAGGTGGATTGGTGGTGCACGACACCAACAGCGAAAACCCGGCCCGGTATCCGAGCGACGACGGCGGGGACAGCAGCGCGCGGCAAGGGCTCCCGGCTTGGCATCGGCCCGTGATGATGAAGCTGGAGATTCGAGGGACCGAGGTTGGCGGCGGCCTGGGCCCCGATGCCGAGGGGCCGACGAGCTAGGGCGCCAGGCCCTCCACACCGCGCAACGTGCGGGCTGCGGGGAGCAACTCCTGAGCGGGATCTTCGGCCTGTGGCTCCGCGACGCCAGCCCGCCCTCGCGTTCCACGCTCGAGCAGATGCTCGCGGCCTCCAAACACTGGGGGCCGGACGGTTTTTCCATCTGGAGTCAGGGACCGGCTGCCCTGGGGCACCTGCTGCGGGTCGACACGCCGCAAGCTGCGTTGGAGCGACTTCCGGCATTCGATGCGCGGGCGGACCTGGCGTTCACCGCAGCCGCCCGGCTGGACAATCGAGAGGAGCTGGCCCGTCAACTGGAAGTCCCGGCCGGCGAAGTCGAGAAGCTGGCCGACGGCGAGCTGCTTCGTCGCGCGTACCTGAGATGGGGAGAGCGTTGTCCCGAGCGGGTGCTCGGCGACTGGTCATTCGCGGCCTGGCACCCGCGCGAGCGCCGAGCGATGCTGGCCCGTGACCAGCTCGGCAACACGGCGCTCTACTACTTCGAAACGCCCCGGCTGCTGGCTTTCGCGACCAGCCAGCAAGCCCTTCTCACGCCAGGCCTCGCCGAGGCCGGCTTGGATGAGACCTACCTCGCTGCGAAGTTGCTCGCGTGGCCACCGCATCTGGGAGCCCGGACCATCTACCGCGCCATCAAGCGCCTGCCACCCGCGCACCGGTTGACGGTCACGGAGAGCCGCGCGTCCAGCCATTGCTACTGGCGCCTGGAAGATGTGCCGGTGGCCCGGACGTGCGATCCGCGGGACGCAGCCCAGGAACTTCGTGAGCACCTGCAGAGAGCCGTTCGCTCGCGTCTGAGGTCGAACGCACGGGTGGCCATCTCGCTCAGCGGCGGCCTCGATTCGGGCTCCGTCGCGGTCACGGCGGCCTCGGCGCTCGACGCGGGTAGCGATCCGCTTCTTGCCTTGACCTCGGTTCCCGAAAGCGATCCCAGTCCGTTCGTCGAGGGCAAATTCGGGGACGAGTGGAGCCGGGCGCAGGCCGTCTGCGCGATGTCCGGCCGCATCGCGCACGAGCCGATTCGGGCCGGCGGAATCAGCCCTGTCGAGGCGATCCGCCGCGCGCTCGACATCCACTGGGAGCCGATGCATTCGGCGGCAAGCTACCACTGGATGATCGCTCTGCAGCAGCGGGCCCGCCAGGCGGGGTGCCGCGTGTTGCTGACGGGTCACATGGGAAACGGCGGCATCTCGTGGAGAGGACACAAATCCTCTCAGACGGCCCTGGGTCTCCTGCGGCTGCTGGGCCCGGGGGCGGGAGCCTGGCTGCTGGTGAAGCAGGCCATTCCCGAGGTTTGTCTGGCAACCTGGCGGCGGCTGCGAGGAATGGACTCGGCCTGGTACCGGTTCTCGGCCATTCATCCTCAATTCCTCAACCGGCTCCGTCTGCTCGACGGCGGGCTGTTCGATTCCCCGGGAACTCGATGTGACTCGCCCCAGGCCGAACGGCGCCGGATTCTCGGCGCGGGCTGCTCGGCGGTGGGAGCCTTCAACGCGCAGCTCGGGGCAGCCCACGGCCTGTCGGTTCGAGACCCGACGGCCGACGTACGCCTGCTGAGCTTCGCGCTCGGTCTGCCGGACCGCGTGTTCATCGATCCGGCGACCGGCCTCGACCGCTGGCCGATCCGCGAGGCGATGAAGGGCCGCTTGCCCGACGAGGTGCGTCTGGAACGGAGCACTGGCCGCCAGTCCGGGGACCTGGTACCGCGGCTGCGGACGTATGCCCACGAGGTGGAAGCGGCGCTGGAGGAGGTTTCCTGCGGCCCCGCCGCCGAGTACCTGGACCTGGCCCACATGCGCGACGTCTGGCGGATCGTCCTGTGCGAGGACACGCCGAGGGCCTTCCTCGGGGCGGTCTCCGTGCTGACGAGGGGCCTCATGGCAGGTCTCTTCGTCAACCGGCTCCGCCCCTGAAAGACGGGGCTGAGGTGATGCCTGTGCCCGTTTTCCGACGACTTTGCCGTTGCCCTGCCCCCGGCTCGGCGCCTTGCGTGACCCCAGGCGGCGTGCTAGGATGCCGAGACCCTGGTGGAGTGGTTTTCAGGAGACAGACCCGTAGATGGCGATCGTCAAGGCGTTCCGAGCGGTGAGGTTCGATCCGCGGAAGGTGTCGGACCCGGGCCGCGTGATAGCCCCGCCGTGGGACAGCCTCGACCCGGAGGCCCGCCGGTCGACGGTGGACCGCGATCCGAGCAGCGTCGTGCGGCTGCTGCCGGAGAGCGGCCCGGCCTCCACGCTCGGGCAATGGCTCCAGCTACAAATCCTGGAGCGCGCTTCCGAGCCCGGTCTCTACCCCTACATCCAGGAGTACACGCAGGGCAGCCGCAAACGCGTCGCCCGTGGCTTCGTCGCGCTCGGGCGCGTGGAGGCGCCGGGTGCGGGCACCGTGTTCCGTCTGCAGGAGCCCGATCCGTTCGGGTCTCAGCCGGCCCCGCCGCACGCGCCGGACGCGGACCTCGACCCGATCCTGATGCTCTACTCGGGGGCCGCCGGAAACGCCGACGAGCTGCTCGCCGGGGCGGCCGTCGGAGATCCCTTCGTCGAGGCGACGGACGACGCAGGTGCCGTCCACAAGATCTGGGCGGTCACGGACCCCGGCATCGTCTCCGAAGTCGTGCGCATGATGGAGCCGGCCCGGCTGGTGCTGGCCTCGGGCGAGGAAGCCTATTCGGGTGCGCTGGAGCTGTCGCGCGGCGATGGCTCGGCAGCCGACTTCCGGATGATGACCTTCGCGTCCATCGACGGCGACGGGCCAGGCGTAGCGCCGGTGCATCGCGTCATCCACGTGGCCGATGACTTCGATTTCAACCACTTTTTCGAGGCCCTGGGGAGCTATTTCGACGTCTATCCGCTCTACGGGCCCGATGCGATCCAGGGTCTCCTCGACAAGGCGACGCCGGGCGAGGTCCGCATCGTCACCTTCATCGCCAAGCCCAGGCGTTGCCTGCTGATGGTGCCGAAGGCTGGCCTGCCCGCCTACGGCGAGGGCCGCTCCGAGGCCTGGCGGAAGCTCGACAGCGCCATCCTCCACGGAGTGGTGCTGGAGCACATCGTGGGCCTCTCGAAGGACAAGCAGGCCGATCCGGGTTGGATGGCTTTCACGCGCGGTGTCGAGCAGTGCGTCGGAACGCTGCAGGGCGGCGGGCGCTACCGGATCGCGTTCCTCGTCAATCCGGCGCGGGCGGCCCAGGTGCGCGAGATCTGCCTGTCAGGTGAGCCGCTCCCCGCGCGCGCCGTGGAGTTCGCGCCACGCCAGCCGGTCGGCCTCGTGATGCGCGAGCGCGCCTGAGGGGCCGCGCTCAGAGCCGCACTTCGTCCGGCGAATCCGCGCTCGGGCGCTGCTCGCCCGGCGGCTTCCGCGGCACCTCGAACCAGAACCGCGCGCCCTGGCCGCGCTCGCTCTCGACCCCGACCTGGCCGCTGTGCGCCCTTACGAAGGCGCCACAGATCCCCAGTCCCAGACCGGTCCGCGTCTCCGTGGGCGGGCTCGCGGGACGCTCGCTGGCCGACCAGCCCTTGGAGAACGGCTCCACCAGCATGTCACGGACGCTCTCATCGACGCCGGGGCCGTTGTCGGCCACCTCCACGCGCAACCAGCCGGCCCGCGGCTCCGAGGCCCGTACCTCGATTCGATCGCCCTCGCGCGAGTGGCGGATGGCGTTTCCGAGGAGGTTCTCGGCGACGCGATAGAGCTTGAGCGAATCGCAAACCAGCGTCGCCTCGCCGTCCAGCGGTTCCAGCGCGATCCTCTGCCCGCGAGCCCTGGCCTGGGGCTCCAGGTCCTCGATGCAGGTCGAGAGCAGCGCGTTCAGGTCGGTCCGGGTCGGCAAGAGCTTCATCTGCCCGGCCTCGATGAACATCACCTCCATCAGCTCGTCGACTAGCTGCGCCAGCTGCGAGGCCTTGCGCTGGACCACGCCCAGCACGGAGATGCGGCCCGGTTCGTCGGCGCGCATCATCTGGAGCGAGCTCGACGCGAGCAGGATGGTGTGGACGGGGGAGCGCAGGTCGTGCGTCACCATCGAGTAGAACTGCGCCTTCTGTTCACGCAGGCGTCTGAGCTGCTCGACAGTGCGATCGAAGCCCGCGGCGAGGGCGGCCAGCTCGTCGTGGCCGTCGCTCGAGCCGCCTATCCGCACTCGGAGGTCTCCGGCGGCCAGCCGAGTAAAGCCTTCATTCAGGAGCCGGACATGCTCGCCCAGGCGCCGCGTGTAGCTCTCGAGCTCGGCCTTCATCCGCTGCCGCTCCACGGCGTAGCGCACGGAGCGCACCAGCAGAGCTCCCTCGGCCTGGGCCTTGAAGAGGTAGTCCTGCGCACCCTCCGACACGGCCTGGATGGCGAGCGCCTCGTCGTGGATCACGGTCAAGACGACGACCGGCACGGCGGGCGCGGCCGCGGCGACGCTGCGGTAGGTGTCGATCCCTGTGGTGTCCGGCAGGTTCAGATCGAGCAGGATGCAGTCGACTTGATGCGAGGCCAGCCAGGCCAGCCCGAGCGTGAGCGAGTCGACGCTCTGCAGGGTGAAGGGCCGGTCCTTGACGCGAGAGACCACGGCCTCGACCAGCTTGCGTTCGACGGGATTGTCTTCGATGAGCAGAAGATTCATGGGCTCTCCGTGACGGCGAGCACAGGCTCTCGCCGGGTCTAGGAAGCTGAAGCAAGATGGCGGCCATTCGCAAATGCGCTCCAGGAGCCGCCTGAGCGTGGATTTTTGGGGTCGCGGCTGTTCGTTCCCATGACACTCGCGGCAGGAGTGCCGCGACTCTTTGCCCCAGCGGCCGCCTTGACTCGCATGCGCAGCTCTCGTAACATGCGCGGCCCCCGTTCTGGTCTGGATGGAGGGCATCGAGTCGAGGAGCGAGGAAACCGCGGCGATGACGGAGCTGGTGGACGTCTCCATCAAGAGGAAGCTCCTCTTCATCACGATGCTGACCAGCAGCGTGGCGCTGCTGATGGCGTGCGGGATCTTTCTGACCTACGACATCGTGGCGCACCGGGCGACGATGGTGCGCAAGCTGCAGACGCTGGCGGCGGCGATCGGCTCAAACTGCACGGCCGCCATCACCTTCAACGATCCGAACGCGGCGGCGGAGACGTTGGGGGCGTTGGGGGCGGAGTCGCACATCCTGGCTGCGGCCATCTTCGACGCGCGCGGGCGGCCGTTTGCCCGGTTCCGCCGTGCGGGCGCGCCGGCCACGCCGTTTCCGCCCAGGCCGCCGGCCGACGGCCATCGGTTCACCGAGGAGGAGCTGGTGCTGGCGCAGGGCATCGTGCTCGACGGCCAGCGCATCGGCACCGTGCTGATCCTGTCGGACCTGGAGGAAGCGCACGGCCGGTTGCAGGGTTTCATCAGCACCGTCGGGGTCGTGCTGGCGGTCTCGTCGCTGATGGCGCTTCTGCTCTCCACGAAGCTGCAGCACCTGATTTCGAGGCCGATTCTGGAGCTGGCCCGGGCCGCTCGGGAGATCTCGGAGAACCGGGATTACTCGGTGCGCGTCCCCCGGACCAGCGGAGACGAGCTGGGCGTCTTGATCGGGGACTTCAACGAAATGGTCTCCCAGATCGAGCTGCGCGATCGGGAGCTCGAGCGCCACCGAGATCACCTCGAGGAGGAGGTCGGCCGCCGCACGTCGGAGCTGGTGAAGCTGAACGCGGAGCTGCAGGCCGCGAAGGTGCGCGCCGAGGTCGCCGCGGACGCCAAGACGCGCTTCCTGGCCAACATCAGTCACGAAATCCGCACGCCGATGAACGGCATCCTGGGGATGGCGGAGCTGATGCTCGACTCGGATCTCACGCAGGCTCAGCGACAGTACCTGGCGCGGCTCAAGGAGTCTGCGGCGTCGCTCCTGACGGTCATCAACGACGTGCTCGACTTCTCGAAGGTGGAAGCCGGGAAGCTGGAAATGGAGCCGATCCCGTTCCGGCTGCGCGAGAGCGTCAACGCCGCGATCGGCACGCTGGTGATGACCGCGGAGACGAAGGGGCTCGAGCTGATCGTCTCGGTGCCGTCGGACGTTCCCGACGACGTGATCGGCGATCCGGGGCGGCTGCGGCAGGTGCTGGTGAACCTGATCGGCAACGCGGTCAAGTTCACCTTCGAGGGCGAGGTCGTCGTGCGTGCGGCCAGGGAGGCGGAGACCGACGCTTCGGTGACACTGCACTTCAGCGTCGCCGACACCGGGATCGGCATTCCGAGTCAAAAGCTCTCGGTCATCTTCAATCCGTTCGAGCAGGTGGACGACTCGATGTCCCGGCGCTTCGGAGGCACGGGACTGGGGCTGGCGATCTCGGCACAGCTGGTGGAGCTGGCCGGGGGGCGGATCTGGGTGGAGAGCACTCCGGGCAAGGGCAGCACCTTTCACTTCACGGCCCGGTTCGCCAGGCCTCCGGGTGCCTCGGAGCGGGCCGCGCCGCGTCCGCCCGCGGCCCTGGAGGCCGTGGCGGCGCTGGTGGTCGACGACAACCGGACCTCGCTCGAGTTGCTGGGGGAGCTTCTTGGCGAGTGGAAGATGAAGCCCGTGACGGCCAGCTCGGCCGCCTCGGCGCTCGAAGCGGCTGTCGCGGCGCGGGAGCAGGGCCGGCCCTGCGCGCTGGCGATCATCGACGCGAACATGCCCGGAACCGACGGCTTCGCGCTGGTGGAGCAGTTGCACGCCCGGGAGGGGCTGGAGCGCCTGCCGATCGTGCTGCTCTGCCCGGCGGTCAGCCTCGATCAGTCGCGGCGGGCCCAGCGGCTAGGCGTGCAGGTCTGCCTGGCCAAACCCGTCAATCCGCAAGATCTGCAGGACGGCGTCCTGGACGCATTGTCGCCGGGCCGGCGCACACCGGCCAAGGAGCAGCCCGGAGACTCGACCCTTCCGGCACCCCTGGCGAGCGGGCTCGACATCCTTCTGGCGGAGGACAACCTGGTGAACCAGGAGTACGGCGTTCGCGTGCTGACGCGGCGCGGACATCGGGTCCAGGTCGCCGGTGACGGACGGGCGGCCTTCGAGGCTTTCGAGCGGGGACGGTTCGACGTCGTGCTGATGGACGTGCAGATGCCCGACATGGACGGGCTGGAGGCCAGCCGGGCGATCCGGGAGCTGGAGGGCAAGCGGGGCGGTCACGTGAAGATCCTGGCGATGACGGCGCACTCGCTGGCGGGGGACCGTGAGCGCTGCCTGGAAGCGGGGATGGACGGCTACCTTTCGAAGCCGATCGGCGCCCGGGAGCTCTGCGCGGCGGTGGAGGCAGGGACGCTGCCGCCCGAGGCGGCTGCGGAGGTCGCCGCCGGGAGCAGCGGGCTGGAGCTGAACCTGCCGGCGATCCTGGACCGGGTGGACGGGGACATGGACCTGGTGCGGGACATGGCGCGGGCCCATCTGCGCAGCGGGCCGGGGATGCTGGCGGAGCTGTCGAGCGCTCTGGAGCGAGACGACCCCGCGGGCGCCATCCGCGCCGCGCACCGCCTGAAGGGGTCGGTCGCGCTCTTCTGCGCCGATTCGGCCTACCGCGCGGCGCTCGGGCTAGAGGGGCTGCTGCGCCAGGGGGCGACCGCCGGGGCGCGCGAGACGCTCACGACGCTCGAAAACGAGATACGACGACTGGACGAGGCGCTGGCGAAGTTGATCGGACCGGCTGGACATGGCGCCTGAGACGAACGACGACACAAGATCCGAACGAGACAGGGAGAGGACACGATAATGAGAGGAACAAGTCGCAGGAGTGAGGCCCGGGGGCGGGTCAGAAAGCTCCTGGCGGTCCTGATTGCTGGGATTACAATGGGAGCGGGGGTAGGGCGGGCCGAAGACGAGGGGCCGAAGGATTTGACGGGGCTGGAGCTCGAAGAGCTGATGCAGGTGCGGATCACCTCGGTTGCGAAGAAGGAGCAGCACCTCAAGGAGGCGCCTGCCGCCATCTACGTCCTGACGCAGGCCGACATCCGGCGTTCCGGCGCGACGAACCTGCCCGACGTGTTGCGGCTGGTGCCTGGGGTGCAGGTGGCGCGCATCGACTCCAACAAGTGGGCGATCACGGCGCGCGGTTTCAATGGCCGCTTCGCCAACAAGCTGCTGGTGTTGATCGACGGCCGCAGCGTCTACACGCCGCTTTTCAGCGGCGTTTACTGGGACGTGCAGGAGGTGCCGCTCGAGGACATCGACAGGATCGAGGTGGTGCGCGGGCCCGGCGGGACGCTTTATGGAGCCAACGCAGTCAATGGCGTCATCAACGTCATTACGAAGCACACCCGGGAGACGCAGGGCGGCCTGGCGACAGTCCAGCTCGGCGCGGAGGAACGCCACCAGGGCCTGATCCGCCACGGCGGAAAGGTCGACGACAACAGCTGGTACCGCGTCTACGCCAAGGGCGCAGCGCGCGACAACGCCGTGGACGGCTCCGGGGGACCCGCGGCCGACGGCTGGACCTTCTCCCAGGCCGGGTTCCGCGTCGACGGAGAGCCCAACCGACGCGACCGCGTGTCGGTGCAAGGCAACTTCTACGATGGCAAGTCGCTCGGCCTGGTCAACTCGGTGTTCGTGACGGCGCCGCTGGTGCGCGCCACCACGGACGATCGGATCGTGGAGGGCGGCAACCTCTCCTACCGGCTCGAACGGCGCTTCGGCGACGACGAGGACGCGGCGCTGCAGCTCTACTACGACCGCACGCGCCGGGACAAGCCGTCGTTCCGCCAGGCGCTCGACATGGTCGACCTCGACTTCCAGCACCGCAAGCAGCTCGACGGGCGCCACGAGCTCATCTGGGGCGCCGGCGCCCGGCTGATGGCTGACGAGATCCGCTCCGAGGACCTGTTGATCTCGCTAGCGCCAGTACTGCGAGACACGCGCGTTTTCAGCGCTTTCGTCCAGGACGAGTACCGCTTCCCGGGCGCCGACGTGCGCCTCACCGTCGGTTCGAAGATCGAACACAACAGCTACACCGGGATCGAGGTGCAGCCCAACGTCAGGCTCCTGTGGATTCCCGAGAAGCGCCAGTCGGTCTGGGCGGCGGTCTCCAGGGCCGTGCGCACGCCGTCCCGGATCGAGTCGGACGGCCGAATCTCCCAGCGGCCCTTTCCCGGCCCCGGGGGTGCGACGGTGGTCCCGACGTTGGTGGGCCGCGAAGACTACGATTCGGAAGAGCTTCTGGCTCGTGAAGTCGGCTGGCGCTTTCAGGCAAGCGACTCCGTCTCGCTCGATCTCGCGGGCTTCTACAACTCCTACCGCAAGCTCAGGACGCTGGAGAAGTTCGGGACGCCGCCACCGCTTCCCGCACCGCATGTGGCCGTGCCGTTCGCACCGTTCAACCTGGGCGAGGGCGACGCCTGGGGGCTCGAACTGGCCTGCGACTGGCACGCGCGCGACGACCTCCACTTCCGTAGCGGCTGCTCCTGGCTCCGCATCGACCTGACGCCCGATCCGGCATCCCGGGACGCGGCAGCCGTTGCCGCCGAGCGAGAGAGCCCGAGCCATCAGCTCTTCGTCTCTTCGTCCTGGGAGGTATCTAAGCTGCTCGAGCTGGACGGCCACCTGAGATACGTCGACGAGCTTCCGGGTCTGGGCGTTCCCAGCTACTTCATGCTCGACCTGGTCCTGGCCTACAGGCCGCGCGAGGAGCTCGAACTTGCGCTCGTGGGGCGCGACCTGCTCGACGACCGCCACTCGGAGTTCACGCCGTCCCTGATCGACACGCAGGCTACAGAGGTCCAGCGAGGCCTCTATGGGAAGGTGACCTGGCGATTCTGAGAACAGCCGCCACATCGGTCCGCCTTCGTCTCACTTTGCTCGCAGCGCTGGTACTCCTCGGCGCGCGCGAGCTGGCCGGACAATCGTCCCTGGCGGCCCCTGCGGCCGAGCGAGCCTTACGGCCCGCGGCCGGCAGGCAGGTCGGCCGCCCGCTCACGGCCAGGGAGGACGAGCTCAAGGCGGCCTACCTGTACAACGTGGCCAAGTTCGTAGACTGGCCCCAGCCCGCGCCTGGCAGGCCCGACGAGCCTTTCACCATCGGCGTTCTCGGCGACGAGCCATTCGCAAGAGTCCTCGAGAGGACGTTGGTCGCCAAGCTGGCCCAGGGCCGGACCCTGACCGTGCGGCGATTCCGAGGCCCGGCGGAGTTGCAGCCCACCCACATCCTGTTCCTGGGTTCCGGGGCCCTGGCGAACCTGGCCGAGGTGCTGGAGCGGCTGGCGGCGACACCCGTTCTCACGGTCGGCATGAGGACCGACTTCATCCACTCGGGGGGAATCCTCAACTTCTACGTCGACGAGGAGACTCTCCGCTTCGAGATCTGCCTCGAACGCGCCGAGAAGCTCGGCCTCAAGATCAGCTCCAAACTCCTGCGCCTGGCGCGGATCGTGAAACCGTAGACCGGTCAGGACAGCTGCCGCGCGGTGCCGCCGGTCGTCATCGCATCGATGTGCTTCGCCACGGCGGACTTCAGCTCCTCCATCACGAAGGGCTTGTTGATGTAGACGTTGCCGGAGGCCTCCAGGAAGGACTTGGTCTGGGGAGAGAGGGTGTCGCCGGTCATGAAGATGATGCGGCCGGCCAGCTGCGCATCCCGCTGCCGCACGGCGGAATAGATCGCGGGGCCGTCCATGCCGGGCATCCGGATGTCGCTGATGATGAGGTCGAACTTCTCCTTCTCGATCCGGCTGACGGCGTCGGGCCCGTCGGAGGTGATCTGCACGTCACACCCTAGCCGCTCCAACCCCATCCTGCAGACCTCGGCGATGTTGGCCTCGTCGTCGATGACGAGGATCCTGCGGCCCTGGAACTTGGTCGCCTGCAGGTCGGGGCCCTCCTTGACGCTCTCCGAGATCGGTTTGTCCTGGCTGATCGGCAGATCGACCGCGAAGGTCGCGCCCTGGCCCTCGGCGCTGTCGACGGAGATCTTCCCGTTGTGCTCCCGGATGATCCCGTAAGTGATCGAAAGACCCAGACCCGTGCCCTCGCCCAGCTTCTTGGTCGTGAAGAACGGGTCGAAGATGCGCTTCACCAGGCCGGCGGGGATGCCGGGACCGTTGTCGGAGATCTCGACGCGGATCATCCCTTCGTGGACCCGGGTGCGCACGGTCAGCTTGCCGCCTTCCTTGCGGGAGCCCTTCACGGCCTGGTAGCCATTGTTGATGATGTTGAAGAAGACCTGCTGCAGCTGGTGCGGGTCGGCCACGGTCGGCGGCAGTTTGCCCAGCTCCTCGACGCCGGTGATGTTGTCGACGCGGAATTGGTGGGCACGCAGCGCCAGCGCATCCTTCACGATCTGATTGATGTCCACGAGCTCGCGCTCGGGCTTGTGCTGGCGGGCGAACGCCAGCAGGTTCTCGACGATCTTCTTGCACCGGAAGCTGCTCTTGCCGATCTCCTGCATCAGCTCCTTGGTCTGCGAGCTGAGCTCGTCTTCCTCCATGAGGAGCTCCGAGTAGCCGGAGATGATGGCGAGCGGGTTGTTCAGTTCGTGAGCGACTCCGCTCACCAGCTCGCCCAGAGCCGAGAGTTTCTCGGACTGCAAGAGCTGCGTCTGGAGCTGCTTCTCCATCGCCAGGGTGCGCTTGCGCTCAGTGATGTCGTCGAACACGCAGAGCAGCATCTCCCTGGGCTCGGCCGAGACCTTGACGTCGTACCAGCGGAACGTCTCGACGTCCTGCCCCAGCGAGATCTCCATCGACAGAACGTCGTTCTTCCGGGCCGCTTCGCGCGCGCCTTCCAGCAGCTCCTCGGAGGGGACCAGCTCCAGGAGTGGCCGTCCCTTCACGCTCTCCTGGGAGAGCCCGAAGGTCCGCAGCCATTCCGGGTTGGCCGATATGCCCTGCAGCTCCCGGGAGACCACCAAGAGCGACGACGGGATCGTCGACAGCACCTTTTCGTTGAATTCCTGCAGCCGCGCGATCTGCTCGGCCTGCTTCGTCTTCTCCTCGGCGCGGATCAGCTCCTCCTTCTGCAGCTTGACCGTGCGCATCAGCTTCTGCAGGTAGTTGCTCATCACGCTCTTCGACTCCAGGAACGACGGCACCCACTTGAAGAAGCCGTACGCCAGCAGGGCAAAGCCCAGACTGCAGCCGACAACTTGCTCCAGGAACAGCCGGTAGCGCTCGTTCTGATGCAGCGCCTCCGAGCCCTTCAGCAGGAAGACGTGGTCGCAGATGCTGATGATGAGCCCGAAGGCGATCAGATTGAGGCCGATGATGATCCAGTTCCAGCCGTAGGTCCGGACCTGTGGGTAATTCCGCCCGAGGATGATGAAAAACGCCCAAATAACGACCACGAGCAGGGCCTGAACGCTGCGGGCGATGAGGTTCGTCAGATAGGTGACGAAGATCGACAGAAGCAGGATGTTGATGAGCAGGATGAGGATGGCCGGCAAGTCCAGCCTCGATTCCGGCTTTCGCAGCGCGATTTGCTGCTCTAGCTCCTGGAACTCCTGTTCGTCGACCACGCCACGCTCCTCATCTACGCGATCACCCCGCGGGCTGTCGCGATGATACTACAGTCCCCCGTGCCTCCATGGGAAGCAAGTCCTCTGCCAGGGAGAAAGCCGACGAGGTGCGCGAAGCCGCCCCCCGGCAGTCCAGCCCAGGGCCGCTCAGTAGTAGAGCGGGTTCGTCACGTTGGCGCCGCGCTCGCCGACCTCGGTCCGAAGGAAGCGGTCCTTCCCGGCCGAGGCGGTCCGCTCGAGCGCCAGGACGAAGTCGTCGGAGGTGATGTCATGCACCTCGGGGCCCCGCCCGGAGAGCATCTCACCGACCTTGGCGTCGAACACGCGCAGCCTCTGCCCCTTGCCGCCCAGGACGCGCACCTGGATGACGACGCGAGAGCCTTCGGCGAGACGCACTCGATCGCCCATCATGTAATCATCGAAGACCCCGTCGCCATTGGCGTCGCACCCCAGGAAGACCCGAGGCTGCGTCAGGTCCGAGAGCACCTGGGCATGGCCAGCGCGCACGGCGTCCATCACGGCGGCCACCGTCTTCTCGCCGACCCGCACGAGATTGACGGGCGTCTCGATATCGGGCGAAAGTGGGCTGGCTTCGTTGGAGTGCTCCGATTCCTCGAGCCCCTCCTCCTCGTCGGAGCTGCTCAGCGGCCGGAAGTAGTGGTAGTCGCTGCCGCCGAATCCGGTGATGTGGTCTCCCTTGAGCAGCTTATCGTGCCACCACTGCCGCGCGGCGACACCATAGCGGTCGGACCAGGAGCGATTCACCTCGACCGCGTCGGCACCGCAGGTACCTGCAGGCCACTTGTAGCCCTTCAACACGGGGTGATTGATGATGACGAGACCGCCTCGTTCATGCACCTGCTTCACCATCGAAGCATGATCCTGCTGCCCTTCCTGCGCGCAGGGCGCCTGCCCGCGAATGCCGCACGGCAGGATCGCCTGTTCCGGCGTGGAAGCGGTGAAGCCGATCAGGTTGGCGTGCCCCTGCTCGCTGGTCCACTCCATGCCGCCGACAGGGGTGGTCTTGCCGGTCACGCGGAACTCGGGGAGAAACCAGGTCTTGATCGCGTTGTGGTCCGTCATCAGCGCGAATTCGATGTTGCGCGCGCTGCAGTAGGTCAGGATGTGCTTGACACCGCTCGACCAGCCGTTGCTGCCGCCGGGCGCGCTGTGGAGGTGGTTGGCGACCAGCACCCACTGCGCCGGGTCGTAGACCGGCTGTCCGGGCACGGCCGTCAGCCCGGCGGCGCCACTGGCCACGGCCATGAGGAAGCCGAACGTCGGCGCCAGAACCATCCCCGCGAAGCCAACCCTGCGAGCGAACCCAATCATGACGAAGGTCTCCGGTGTCCAGTGCCAGGCCGCAAGGCTCCGATCGGAGCCCGTCGGGAATTCCCGGGCATGCTGCCAGCGATGAGCCTGTGATTATAAATTGCGTGCCGCCATTGTCAAGTGTGCGATACTTGTGGGCGATTCCGAACCCCGGCCAGACGGCCTTTTTTTTCGAACCGGAGAGTCGCGTGGAGACCACCCCCACAATCGAGCCTACCCCTCCTGCCCCCGAGCCGCCGGCGGCACCGCCCGCAGCAGCGCCCCCCGCGGACTACTCGCGGCCCTTCTTCTGGATGCTGCTGCTCTCCATCGCCGTCGGCATCGGGCACTTCCTGACTCCTCCCCAGGCCGTCAAGGACAGGAAGCCGCCCCAGGAAGACGGCGACTTCTGGAGCAACATCGCCGGCAGGTTCGGCCCGGGCATCACGGTCATTAAGATGTATGGCACCATCTCCATGCCCGACAAGGAGAGCTACTACGGCGGCGAGGGCGCCCAGGACATCGCCGATGTCCTCCACAAGCTCCGCAAGCGCGACGACATCAAGGGTGTCGTTCTGCGCGTCAATAGCCCGGGCGGCAGCGTCGGCGCCTCCCAGGAAATCTTCGACGAGATCAAGGCGCTCAAGAACGAGCACCACAAGAAGATCGTCGTCTCCATGGGCGACATGGCGGCCTCCGGGGGCTACTACGTCAGCGCGCCGGCAAACTTCATCTTCGTCAACCCGGGCACCATCACGGGCAGTATCGGCGTCATCACGCAAGCGGCCATCGCCCGCGAGCTGATCGACAAGATCGGCATCCAGTTCCACGTCTTCAAGAGCGGGGCCTTCAAGGACATGGGCAGCTTCGCGCGCCCGCTGACTTCCGAAGAAAAGGACGTCTTCCAGGGCATCGTGATGGGGGCCTACGACCAGTTCGTGAAGGCGGTCACCGAGGGGCGATGCATCGACAAGGAAGCCGACGGCCGCAAGGTCGTCCTCAAGAGCGAAGAGGACGTCCGCAAGCTGGCCGACGGACGCATCTATCTCGGCTCCCAGGCCGTCAAGAACGGCCTGGCGGACGCCGAAGGAAACCTCTTCGACGCCATCTCCAAGTGCGGTGAGCTGGCGGGGCTCGGAAAGGACCCGACCCTCATCAACGTTCGCACAGGCTCCCCGATTCCGGACATCGCTCGGTTCCTCCGCGGCGAGGCGGAGTCCTCGACTCCGGCGCTGGCGAAGATGGCCGAGCAGCTGGTCTCTCACGCCAGCGTCCCCGTCATGTACCTGTATCAGCCATGATCCACCAGGCCTTGGCGGGCGCCTTGTTCCACCCGCGGCAACAGCTCCGGCGCTCCAGGCAAGACCAGCCGCTTGCCGCGGTTCTCGGCGCATACCTGCTGGCCGGCTTCTCCTGGGTGCTCAGCGACTACCTGGTGCACGGGCAAACCCGGCAGCCCTTCTCGCTCTTCGTCGACTCCTGCATCTACTGGATGCTGCTGGCGACCGCGATGGGACTGGCGATGATCTTCGCGAACTTCTTCGCCGAGCTCCTGGGGGGCCGCACCGACCAGAACGCGCTCTTCTGGGGAATCGCCCAGTCGACCGCCCCGCTGGCGCTCCTGGTGCCGATGACGCTGATGGCGCTGCCGCTGGGCGAGCTGGCCGGCGTGCTCTACCTGCCCGGCAAGCTGGCCGTCTTTCTCTGGGTGTTCGCCGCCCAGGTCGTGGCCATTTCAGAGGCCTGCGCGCTCTCCGTTGCGCGCGCCACCTTCGTCTTCTTCATGGGCTGCGGCTCCGCGATGCTCGGCTACTTCCTGCTCTCGATGCTGGTGCCGCTGGCCTTCATCGCCAAGCTGCAGCTGCTCTTCTAGTCTAGTAGTGAGTAGTGAGTAGTGAGTAGCGAGTAGTGAGTAGCGAGTAGGGGGACGGGGGGGCGCACTCTCTCGAGGCACTGCAGCGGCTGTTCGCCTCGACCCTACCGAGAGGCAAGGGCTTATCAGCTCTGACCCTGGAAGCGCTCGCACCGAACAGTGTCTTCGAGGGATCACCGCTCAGGAGCCGAGTAGTAGAGCCCCTACTCACTACTCGCTAATCCCCTCACGCCTGGGCCGGGGCGGCGGGCTCGCCGCCTTCCTCGCCGGGAGGGCCGATGATCGTTTCCACCTCGGACAGCAGGACCTTGAGCTCGAAGGGCTTCTGGATGAATTTCTGCGCCTGGAACTGCCGGATCTGCTCCAGGGCGTTCGGGCTGGCGTTGCCGCTCATCATGATGACCGGCGTGCTCGGGTAGGCGATTCGGATCTTCTGGAGCACCTCGATGCCGTTCAGCTCGCTCATGCAGATGTCGCTGATGACCAGGGAGTACTTGCGCTCCCAGAGCTGGTCGACCACGTCGGTGCCGGAAAAGACGGCCTTCACGCTGTAACCGTGCTTCTCCAAGAACTTCTTGAGAAGCAGGCAGAACATCTTTTCGTCGTCGATGACCAGGATGTTTTTCTTCAAGGTGGGTTCCCCGGGGAGTAGGGTAGCGGCGATCGGCGGGCGCTGGCTTTCGCTCAGAGTCTACGCTCTGGAGGGCACCGGCGACCCGCTTCCGAGACCGGGCTGCGCGCCGTCCCGGCAGCTTGCCCGAATTTACCACATCGCTCCCTCGCGGGCAAAGGTGCGGACAGCGCCCAATCACCGAAAATCTCGCGACTGGAAGCGCACCGAGGGATGGGGAAACGCCAGCGGCTCGGCGTGCCGGGCGATGACATTGCGGACCCCCTGCTCCTCCTCGAGGACACCGTCGACGACCAGCAGCGCCTCGCGGCAGAGCACGCGCCCCTCCTTTTCGACGAGCCAGGGCTTGGCGACGATGTTGGCAAAACCGGTCTCGTCCTCGAGCGTGATGAAGAGGAATCCCTTGGCGGTCGGAGGACGCTGCCGGGCCGTCACGACGCCGGCCACGCGGACCGGACGGCCGTCAGCCAGCGTGGCCAGGCGCGCCGCAGTCAGCACGCGCTGGCGCGCCAGGCCAGCCCGCAAGAAGCGCATCGGATGCGGGCCGGTGGTCACGCCCGTCGCCCGGTAGTCGGCGACCATCGCCTCGGAGGCGTTCATCTCGGGCAGCGGGAAGCGGCCGTCGGGGCGCATGGCCCCGCGCAGCAATCCGCCCGGCCGTGCCAGCACCTCCTGCAGCCGCCAGAGCGCCTCTCGCCTCTCGAGGCCGAAGCCGCGGAAGGCGCCGATCGACGCCAGCCGCTGCAGGACCGCCGCAGAAAATCCGGCCCGCTCCACGACATCCTCCAGGCCGCGAAAGCGGCCCTTCGCCAGCTCGGCCTCGACGCGTTGCCGCATCGCCTCGCCCAGCCCCTTCACCTGCGCCAGCCCCAGCCGCACGGCGTGGCAAGCGCCCGTCTGCCCGGCGCCGGCGGGCTCCAGTGTGCACTCCCAGGAGCTGCGCGCCAGGTCGACGGGCCTCACCACCACTCCATGGCGCCGGGCGTCTTCCAGCAGCGTCGCGGGCGAGTAGAAGCCCATCGGTTGCGCGTTGAGGATGGCGCAGGCGAACTCGGCGGGCCAGTACTTCTTCAGGTGCGCCGACACGTAGACCAGCAGGGCGAACGAGGCCGCGTGGCTCTCGGGAAAGCCGTAGTCCGAGAACGCCTCGAGCTGCTTGTAGATGCGGCGAGCGGTCTCCAGTGCGATCCCGTTGGCCGCCATCCCGCCGATCAGCTTTCCGGCCAGCGCAGCCATCCGCTCGCGCGAGCGCTTGTGTCCCATCGCCCGCCTCAGCTCATCGGCCTCGGCGGCGCTGAAGCCGGCGGCGGCGATCGCCACGCGCATGCCCTGCTCCTGGAAGAGCGGGACGCCGAGCGTGCGCTCCAGCGCCGGCCTCAGACACTCGTGCGGGTAGGTGACCGGCTCCTCGCCGGCGCGCCGCCGCAGGTAGGGATGCACCATGTCGCCCTGGATCGGCCCCGGCCGGATGAGCGCCACTTCGACCACGAGATCGTAGAAGCAGCGCGGCTTCATCCGAGGAAGCGTCACCATCTGCGCGCGCGATTCGACCTGGAAGACACCGACCGTGTCGGCCGCGCAGAGCAGGTCGTAGACCGCCGGATCGTCGTACGTCAGCAGGGCCGGGTCGAGCGTCACGCCGTGATGCACCTTCAGCAGCCGGATCGCCCGGGAGATGAGCGACAGCATGCCGAGCCCCAGCAGGTCGATCTTCACCAGGCCGCAATCGGCGACGTCGTCCTTGTCCCACTGGATCACGGTCCGCCCCGGCATCGTGGCGTTCTCGATCGGCACGATCTCGCAGAGCGGCGCTTCCGTGATGATCATCCCGCCCACGTGAATGCCCAGGTGGCGCGGAAATCCCTGGATGCGCTCCGACAGCTCGCGGAGCTCGCGGACTCTCGAGGATCGAGAATCGAGGGAGAAGAATCGAGAATCAGCGCCGCCGGACAGCTTCTCGTCAGAGGCAACTCGCTTCTGATCCCCTGGCTTTCGCTTCTCGCTCCTCGAGCTTCGATTCTCTCCTCTCGCCGCCACTCCCTCTCCGTTCGAGCCTGGAGCCTCACTGCTGTCTTCTCGATTCTCGATACTCGATTCTCGATTCTCATCCTCGAGCTGCTCGGGCGAGAAGCCGAGGGCCTTTCCCACGTCGCGCACGGCCGAGCGGCCGCGGTAACTGATGACCTCGGCCACCATTCCGGCGTGGTTGCGGCCGTAGCGTTCGTAGACGTACTGCAGCACCTCCTCGCGCCTCTCGTGCTCGATGTCGAGGTCGATGTCGGGGGCCTCCCTGCGGTCCTCCGAGAGGAACCTCTCGAAGAGCAGCTCGAGCCGCACGGGGTCGACCGCCGTGATGCCCAGGCTGTAGCAGACGGCGGAGTTGGCAGCGCTGCCACGACCCTGGCAGAGGATCTCCTTCTCGCGACAGAACCGGACGATGTCCCAGACGATGAGGAAATAGCCCGCCAGGTCGAGCTTCTCGATGATGGCGAGCTCGTGCTCTATCTGGCGCATGGCGCGCTCCCGCAGCTCGGGAGCGGCCGAGGCGTAGCGGCGGGCGGCGCCCTTGGCGGCCAGCTGGCGCAGGAAACCGGCGGCGGTCTGGCCGGCGGGCAGCTCGCAGGGGGGGAACCGGAAGCAGAGGCTGGCCAGATCGAACGTGCAGGCGTCGGCAATGGCGCGCGTGGCGGCGATCGCCTCCGGCAGGTGGGCGAAGCGGCGCTCCATCTCGCCGGGCGGCACGAGCGCGAAGCCGTCGTTGGGAAGCAGCCGCCGGCCTGCGGCGTCCACCGTCGTGTGGTGGCGGATGGCGAAGAGAACATCGCAGAGCTTGCGGTCCGAAGCGCGGGCGTAATGGACATTGCCGGTCGCGACGACGGGGAGCGCCAGGCGAGCGGCCAGAGCGGCCAGGGCGGCGGCGAGCGCGGCCTCGCTCTTCTGGCGATGGTCCCAGAGCTCGACGTGGAAGCTCTCGCGCCCGAAGATCTCCGCCAGCCTCGACGCGCGGCGCGCCGCCAGCTCTGAGTCTCCGCGCGCCAGCGCGGCGGCCAGCGCGCCGTGGACGCAGCCGCTCAGACAGAAAAGACCCGTCGAGTGTGCGTCCAGCATCTCCCAGGTGACGCGCGCCTGGTTCTTGGGATGCGCCTGCGCGGCCCTGGAGAGGAGAGTCGAAAGATTGGCGTAGCCCTGGGCGTCCCTGGCCAGCAGCACCAGGTGTGCGGCGTCGGCCTCGTCGAGCGCGATCTCGGCGCCCAGGATCGCGCGCAGGCCGCGCTCCTGGCAGGCGCGATAGAACTGCACGGCGCCGTAGAGGCCGGTCGTATCGGTGAGCGCCAGCGCGTCATGACCCTGCTCGACCGCAGTCTGGACCAGCTCCGCCGGGGAGCTCGCCCCGCGCAGGAAGCTGAAGTAGGAGTGGCTGTGGAGCTCGACGTACATGTCTCACGACCGTTACTCGAAGACGCCATGCACGAACCAGCCGCCCGTGACGCGGTCCCGGTACAGCCACAGGCGGGCGCCGTCGGCGGTCTCGACCTCGAAGTAGTCGCGCGAGAACCCGCCGGACCACCATTCGCCGTCGCGGGACCAGGGACCCGAGCTGGCGACGACCCGCCGTGACGCGCCCGCCCATTCGAGCTCGCCGGGCTCCTCCCCGGCGCAGCGGCCCGGACGCGGCGTCACGCGCGCCGCGCTCGGCTCGGGCAGCACGCGCAGGCCCGGCGGGGAGAATCGAGGGTCGAGCTGGGAGACGCACGACTCTCTGCCGCCCGGCTGTTCGCGTTTCGCTACCCGTTTTTTCTTCTTCGAGCCCCGCGCCTCGCCTCCTGTCTCCGACACCTCCAGCCGCAACGGACCTCGCCGGTAGGCCTCCTCGGGACGCCAGCTATCGACCAGCTCGGGGCTGAAGACGGCCGCATCGCCCAGCCGCGCGGAGAGCTTGGCCGCCACCTGGGCGATGGCCGCGACGCTGACAGGGGGCCTGCCGAAGAGACGCCCCTGCTCGGCGTGTGGCGCCGCCGCCGCGCGCACGGAGAGCTCGACGCGCGTCACGGGGCCCGCCAGGCCGGCGCGCGCCACTTCCAGGCGCAAGAGCTCCAGGAACGTCCGCGCCGCCTGGGCCGGCGCTGCGCCGGAGGGCACCGCCAGCGCCAGCTGCCGCTCGTCCACTCCTCGGTCCTCCACGTGCAACTCTACCGACAGCGCCCGGCACGCCAGCCCCTCCCCGGAGAGCCTCTCGAGCAGCCTCTCCAGCGGCACCGCCAGCAGGAACACCAGCCGCTCGACCTCCGAGACCGGGAGCTCGCAATCGACTCGCTCGCTCCACTCGGTCACAGGCATCCAGGGCCGGAACACGTCGTCCTCGAGCCCGCGCGCCATCCGGTGCAGCCGCGCGCCATCCGGCCCGTAACGCGACTCCACGGCGCCCGGATCCAGCCCGGCGAGCTGCCCCAACGTGTGGATTCCCAGCAGGAAGAGCTGCTCTCGAAGACCCTCATCGGGCTCGAGCACATTCACCGGAAGCGCCCCCAGGAACGTCTTCTCCGCAGCCACGCCGACGATGCCGCCCCCCTGGAGCGC
This sequence comes from Candidatus Wallbacteria bacterium, assembly GCA_016213845.1. Lineage (GTDB taxonomy): Bacteria > Muiribacteriota > UBA6191 > JACPRK01 > JACPRK01 > JACPRK01. The sequence continues at coordinate 599 of JACQZN010000131.1, read as the reverse complement.
CGCCAGCCGGGCGATCAGCTTCGTCCTGCCCACTCCGACGCGCGCTGACGCATACTCCTCGGAGCGCGTCATCTCCAGCACCTTCTCGACCAGCACCTCCATCTTTCCGTAGATCTTCCCCAGTCCTCGGGTCTCCATGTAGACGAGCCCGGGTCCGGCCCGTTCCAGTCTCGGCCCCACCTGCGACAAGCGCGTCATGAGCGCGTCAATCGCCTGCGCGTAAAGGGCGGGGGCGGCATCCAGACAGACCAGCTCCGAGCTGACGCCACGCGCCTGGACCTGCGTCATCCCGACCAGGACACCGAGCCTGACCGCTTCCCTGCTGACCTGCAGCACCACGCGCCGCCCCTCTGGCTCCACGACCGCGACCGGCACGCCCCGCAGCTCGGGCCGTTCGCGCGCATGGACCGCGACCAGGAAGTCTTCGATGGTGATGCAGAGCATGGGGGAAGGTGGAAGGTAGAAGGTGGAAGATAGAAGGTGGAAGATGGAAGGGATGCAGGATGCGAGCGTGTCCCGAAGACGTGCCCCCTTCTCGATTCTCGATTCTCCTACTCACTACTCACTACTCACTACTCGCTACTCGCTACTCCCTACTC
>JACQZN010000129.1 GCA_016213845.1 Candidatus Wallbacteria bacterium | reverse complement strand
TGTCCCGGGGCGAAAACCGGTGGCGTCTACCTGTACCGGGGTTTTCTCGAAAAACCCGGTACAGGTAGACGCCACCGGTATTGCGGCTGAAGTTCCCAGCTCCCCGCCGTCCGTGAGCGCACCCACTGCCCTCTTCCCCCTTCCACCTTCTATCTTCCCCCTTCCACCTTCCTCCCCCGCAGCAGCTTGGCCAGCTCCTTGAGGCGCTCTTCGGCCATCCGGCGATCGGCCTCCTCGAGCGGCGCGCCCGCGAACTCGACCGTGCAGTGCAACAAGGCGAGCGCGTCGAGCGCGGGGGCCAGCTCGGGGCGCTCGCGCTCGACGGTGCGCGTGTACTCGAGCGGTGTCCAGTCCGGGCGGCGCTCCAGGCCGTGGGCCGCCAGGAGCTGCGCGGCGCGAGTGAAGGCGGTCACCCGGGCTGCGCGAATCCCTCGGTGGGCGCGTGAGGCGAGAAGACCGGCGAGGAGCTCGAAGAGCCACAGCCCAGCGGCGGCCGCGCGCTTGCGCCCGCCTGCCAGCGACACGGCCAGCACCGCAGTCAGGAGCGCTACCAGCGGCGCCTTCCGATCGTGCACCCACGTGCGGCCTCGATAGAATCGTGCCTGGGCCGCGATGTAAAGGTCGTCGAAGAACTCGGCCACGCGCGCCATCAGCTCGCGCTGGCCGTCGGCCGAGTAGCTGACGACCTCGCGCTGCCACTGCGCGTCGAGCGAATCGAGCCAGGCTTTCATCTGCAGCCAGGCCGCCGATTGCGTCAGCCCGAGCTGGTCCAGGAATCCCAGCGCCTCGGGCTCGTTGGAGCTTGCCGTCGGGTCGAACTCCCACCAGCCGATGCCCGGCAGGTAGGCCTCGACCCAGGCGTGGGCGTCCTTCTCCCGCACGTTGTAGTAGCCGCCGAAGGCGTTGTACTCACCGAAGGAGAAACCGGTCACCACGCGGCTGGGGATGCCCTGCGAGCGCAGGAGCAGCGCCATGGCTGAAGCGAAGTACTCGCAGTGGCCTCGCTTGGTCTCGAACAGGAACGCCTCCACCGGGTCCCCCGAGCCGACCTCGGGCAAGTCCAGCGTGTAGGCGTACTTGGTCACCAGGTGATCTTCGATGGCTGCCGCCTTCGCGTACCAGCTGGTCCGGCCGCGCGTGAGCTCTCCGCCCAACTTGCGCAATCGCTGCAATCCGTCGGGCAGCTGCAGGTAGTCTTTGACGGAGTGGGCCACGTTCAGCGGCCCCGTGGTCGCCTCCAGTTGGGCCTGGGTGGCCTGGGGCAGCTTCGACCAGACGCGGTACGTGATCTTCTGGAAGCGGGTGTCGCCGCCCCGGGAGAGGGTGTCGCCGACGCTATGGTTGACGGGGTAGCCGATCAGCTCGATGGCGGCCGGTTGGGCAGCGCTGAAGAGGGCGCGATTGGTGTAGGGCTCGATCAGGATCTCCTGCAGGAAGTAGTCGGTCAGCGGCGTGCGGTCGCCGGGGATGGTTCGTGCGGGGCGGCCGGGTTCGGCCTGCAGCGTGCGTGAGAGGCCGCGGCTGCCGCGCGAGGTCCACTTGCGGCTCGCGTAGTGGTCCAGGACCTGGCCGCGCCACTTCTTCTGGTCCTTGGCGTAGACGCGCATGTAGAGCTTCGAGCTCTTCTTGATGCTGGCCATCTCCCCCAGGCTGACCTCGTCGCCGAACCCGGTGACGCTTGGCAGGTTTGCCGGATTGAAGAGCACGAACGGCGCTCTCGGGAGCACGAAGAAGAGCGGCCCCGCGACCACGAAGCTGGCCGCGACAAAGGCGAGACAGACGCCCACGTAGCGGCGCCGGAAGCCGGCACTGACCGTCTCGGGGTGCGCCTCCCGCAAGAAGCAGATCAGGGTCGCCGTGGTGAACAGGATGAGGAAGAGCAGAAACGCCAGCTCCAGCGTCCGCGTCGAGACCACCAGCATCACGAGCGTCAGCACCAGATAGAGCTGCCGCAGCGACCCGCGCCCGCGCCCCGTGTGCATGCTGATGGCGGCCAGCGAGCAGAAGAAGAAGGCGAACCCGAGCACTCCATCGCGGAAGACCAGGTAGTCCACCAGGCAGCCAAGGGCGCAAATCAAACCGACCCTGTTCTCGGTCCCCTTCGGCAGCGGCTTGCCGGCGCGCCTGGCCGCCCAGTAGAAGAGGGCCGGCAATCCGAACGCCACGAGCGAGCGCGGCTCTGCCACGGCCATCGCCACCATCGTGACCGCCACGGCCAGCCACGCCCAGAGGTCCATCCGCTCGAGGCCTTCCGTCCTGTCGTCGGGCTTCATGGCGAGGGAGCTCGATTCAGCAGAGCGCCGACGTCGCGCGCGAGTGCAGCAGCACGTGGCAGCCACCCTCGGCCAGCCGCACGACCGCCGGCCGGGCGCGCTCCTTGCGGGCCTCTTCGCGGTCGGCCACGGTCAAGAGCGCGCTCACGTGGTACCCCTTGCCCAGCAGCGAACCGATGGCTGCGCAGTCCTCGTCGGTGGCCCCTGGGAGCGCGAAGATGACGTAGGAATCGGGGGCCAGGAGCCCGACCGATCGACCCAGCATGCCGGAGAGGCTTCCGCGGCGCGTGTAGGGGACGCTGCCCAGGTACCGAAGCAAGAGGCCCAGCTCCGAGGCGGTGAAGATGGACGGCGAGGGCGCGAACTCGTCGGCCAGGAGCAGCACCTGGCTGTGGCAGCTGGCCGCCACCAGCTCCCGGCAAACCGTCGCCGCGATCCGGATGCACTGTTCCAGCTTCTCGTGCCCCTTCCGGCCGTCGGCCTTGCGCTCGTCCAGGTCCAGGAAGAGGTAGTAGCGCGCAGAGCGGTTCTGCTGGTGCTCCCGCACGACCAGTCGCTGGAATCGGGCGCTCACCTTCCAGTGGATCGAGCGAGGCGGATCTCCCGGCAGGTACTCGCGCAAGCCGTGGTAGTCGAGCCCTTCGCCGCGATGGGAGTCGACCAGGCTCTCGGTTGGCACCTCGATCTCGGAGGCGGTGGCCGCGGTGTAAAACGGACGCAAGAGCGTCGGAACGACCACCACGCGTCCGGCCGGCCAGTACGTCCAGGCCAGGTGCATCAACCGCATCGGGAAGCTGGTGTAGACGTCGACGCTCTCGAGCCTGTAATCGCCCCGGCGCGCGAGCTTGGTGCGGATCGACACGCGGGCGCTCTTGCCGGGGGGCAGGTAGAGGAGCCGCCCGGGCTGTCCCTCGCGGGGCTCGCCGGTGACGATCTGGCTCATCACGCGGGCCAGGTAAGGTCCCAGTTGCGCCAGCGGGGGCAGCAGCCTGCGCAGCCTGCGGCCGGGCTCGTAGTCGGCGGCACCCACGAAGCGAGGCTTCACCTCGACGAAGTGGCGGCCGAACCGGCTCGAGTTGTGGACGACGGCCTCCCAGGTGAACTCCTCGCCTTCCGCGGCTTCCCGGTCCAGGTGGACTCGAACCGATAGGCCGACCACGCTCACTGCGTTCACGAGGAACGAGAGCACGTAGACGCCCCCCATGACGCTGGCGAAGAGGTAGACGAGGTTCGTGCCCGAGTTGACCGCGGCGACGATGATGCAGAGAAACAGGACGAGGAAGTGGATGCCCTCGCGAGTGCCGCGCCAACGCAGCCCGCGCTCGGCGCCGCGCAGATTCGGACTCGACACAGCCGCCGGCTCCCGTGACTCCGAGACGGCGCGCGCGGCTGCTCCCGCGGCGGCGCCGGTCAAGGCGAGGCGACCTCCTCCAGGATCGAGCGCACCAGCTTGAACTGTTCCGCCAGGTCGGCCCGGAAGCCGGTGCGCGTCGTCAGCCGGTGGCCCAGGCAGGGGCCGGCCAGCTCCTTGACGTCGTCGGGCATCACGAAGTCGCGCCCGCGGACCAGCGCGAAAGCCTGGCTCAGCCGACACAGCACCAGCGCCCCGCGAGGGCTGGCGCCCGCAGACAGGTCCTCACGGTTCCGGGACCGCTCCACGATCGCCAGGAGATAGTCGAGCACCGTGTCTTCCATCCGCACGTCGGCCACGCGCTGCTGCAGGGAGAGCAGCTCCGAACGGCTCACGACTGGCGTCAGCTCCTCCAGCGGGGAGGACCTCTCGCGGGCCCGGATCATCTCGCGCTCCTGGGCGCGGTCCGGGTAGCCGAGCGGGATACGCAGCGCGAAGCGGTCGAGCTGGCTCTCTGGCAGAAAGTAGGTGCCGATCTGCTCGGCCGGGTTCTGCGTGGCGATCACGAAAAACGGCGACTTCAACGGATAGGTCCGCCCGTCCACCGTCACCTCGCACTCGGCCATCGCCTGCAACAGGCTCGACTGCGTGCGCGGCATCGCCCGGTTGATCTCGTCGACCAGCAGGATGTTCGTGAAGACGGGCCCCTCGCGGAACTCGAACTCCTCGGACTTGCGGTTGAACACGGCCACGCCCGTCACGTCCGACGGCAAGAGATCGCTGGTCGCCTGGATGCGGCCGAAATCGCAGTCGATGGAGCGGGCGATCGAGCGCGCAAGCGTCGTCTTGCCCACCCCCGGGACGTCCTCGATCAGCAAGTGGCCCCTGGCCAAAAGCGCCGTGACGGCCAGCTCCACCGCGTGGCGCTTGCCCACCATGACGCGTTCAATGTTGGTGACGAGCCGCTGCACAACGCCGGCGGCGGGGAGATCGGGATGAGACGCGAGCGATGCGGCAACGGTCATGAGGCCTCCGCGGATGGGTCGCATACACGATAGCAGACGCCGCCCAGGCGTCCCGGTTCACGAAAATCTCGCCGGGCTGATAGCCTGCTGTCGTGGCGAGGCGTGCGTCATGGAAACGGCTGCGGGAGCACCTCGACGGGCTGCTCACGGTGTACGGGGCCCGGTTCCTCGACACCGACCCCCTGCGATACGTGCACCGCTACCGCTCGGCTCCCGATCGCGAGCTGGCCGCTCTGGTCGCCTCGTCGCTGGCGTACGGGCAGGTGGGTCAGGTGCTGGCCAGCGTCGAGAAAGTACTGGCGCGGATGGGCCCCGAGCCGGCCCGTTACGTGCGCGAGCTCCGCTGGCGGGACGCTCTCGCCGACTTCCGCGGGTTCAAACACCGCTTCAACGACGCCCGGGACATCGTTTGTCTGCTCGAGGCCGCCCGGCGAGCTCTCGACTCCCACGGCTCGCTCGGTGACCTCTTCGCTGCCGGCTTTCGACCCGAGGACGAGGACACGGGCCCGGCGCTGGCAAAGTTCTCGGCGTGGATGACCGCCGCGATGGAGCCGGCGATCTACCCGGCCAGACAGCTCCCCGCAAGTGTCCGCTTCTTCTTCCCGTCTCCGCCCGGCTCGGCCTGCAAGCGGCTCTGCCTCTTCGCTCGCTGGATGGCGCGCCCGGCGGACGGCCTCGATTTCGGGCAATGGACGGGCGTGCCCCCGCGCGCCCTCGTGATCCCGCTCGACACGCACATCGCCCGCATCTGCTCCTACATCGGCCTCACGCGGCGCAGGACGATGGGATGGGAGATGGCCCGCGAAATCACGGCCGGCCTGCGACGGCTCGACCCCGCAGACCCCATCAAGTACGACTTCGCCATCTGCCGGCTCGGCATCCTCGACCATTGCCCCAGGAAAAGAGACCTGAACAATTGCCGGCTCTGTCCGCTCCTGGCCGTCTGCTCGCTCTGAGGCCCGATCTGTTATCATCCGGCCTCGCCATGACAGCATCCGATTCCCCGGCCATTCCGCTCGCGCTCACCTATGACGACGTACTCCTGCAACCCAGGCGCTCGGCTGTCGTCAGCCGCAAGGACGTCGACACCTCCACCTGGCTGACGCGAAAGCTCAGACTGAACGCCCCCGTGCTCGCGGCCAACATGGACACCGTCTGCGAGTCGAGGCTGGCCCGAGCCATGGCGCGTTGCGGCGGTCTTGGCGTCATCCATCGCTTCATCTCCATCGAGGACGAGGCTGCCGAGGTCGCACGCGTGAAGCGGCCGGAAGTCGGCGGCTCCCCGCGCCTCCACACCATCGGCCCCAACCGAACCGTCGGCGAGGCGACCAAGCTCCTAGGCCGGCACAACGTGCACAGCCTCCTGGTGGTCGGCGACGACGAGCGACTCCTTGGAATCCTCACCAGCCGCGACCTGCTCTTCTCCGACAACCCGAGCGAGCGCGTCGCCGACGTCATGACCGGCGGCGAGGACCTGGTCACCGCCCACGTCGGCACCACCATCGAGGATGCCCGCCGGATCCTCCACCAGATGCGCCTCGAGAAGCTCCCGCTGGTCGACGAGGCCGGACGGCTCCGAGGGCTGATCACCAGCCGTGACGTGCTGCGGCTTGCCGAAAACCCCAACGCGGCGCGAGACTCCCACGGCCGCCTGCTGGTCGGCGCCGCCATCGGCGCGGTCGGCGACTACATGGAACGCGCCGAGGCCCTCGTGGCCGCAGAGGCCGACGTGCTGGTCGTCGACATCGCCCACGGCCACTCCGAGCACGCCCTGCGCGCGACGCGGCGCGTCAAGGAGAAGTTCCCGTCCGTCGAGCTCATCGCCGGCAACGTCGCCACGGCCGAGGGTGCCCTCGACCTGATCGAGGCCGGCGCCGACGCCATCAAGGTCGGCGTCGGACCCGGCGCGGCTTGCTCCACCCGCATCGTCACCGGCGTCGGCGTGCCCCAGCTCACGGCGGTGATGGACTGCGCCCGGGTTGCCGCCGAGCGCGGCGTCCCCATTTGCGCCGATGGCGGCATCCGCTTCGCCGGTGACATCACCAAGGCCCTGGCCGCCGGAGCCTCCACGGTGATGATTGGAAGCCTCTTCGCCGCCACTGACGAGAGCCCTGGAGAGACCGTGGTCCGCAAGGGCGCCCGCTACAAGGTGTTCCGAGGAATGGCCTCCGCCGGCGCCGCTGAAGCCCGCTCCCGCCGCGAGGAGAGCCAGGACGTGCTCGACGAGCTGGCCGCCAACGTCGTCGCCGAGGGGGTCGAGGCCGTCGTCCCCTATCGCGGCAGCGTCGCCGAGCTGATGCACCAGCTCGTCGGTGGTCTCCGCAGCGGCATGAGCTACCTCAACGCGCCCAGCATCGAAGCGCTCCGCGCCAACGCCCGCTTCGTGCGCATCACCGACGCCGGCTGGCGCGAGAGCTCCCCCCACGATCTCCAGCTAGCCGAGTAGGGCCGAGGGCTAGGGCAGGGGGGGGGAACCCGGGGGCGCGGGGGCGGAAAACCCGTGGCGTCTACTTGTACCGGGTTTTCAACTGAAAATCCGGTACAGGTAGACGCCACGGGTTTTCCTGGCGGATGCTAGACTGGGCGCGTGACGGAGATACTCCCGGTCGAAGGTCTGGCACCGCCGGTGGCGGGTTACGTGTTGAAGCGCCTGGAGCCCGACCGGCAAGAGGAGGCGGCGGCGCTGGTGCGGCGCGTGATGGCAGAGTTCGGCCGCACGGGAACCGGCTGCTCGTGCAACGATCCCGAGATGGAGGCGTTGGCCTCCGCCTACCAGCAGGCCGACCGCTTCTTCCTGGCGCTGCTTGGTCCAGCCGGCAACCTCGTCGGTACGGCGGGCGTGGCGCCGCTCGAGGGCGCCCCCCTGGAGCAGCGGGTCTGCGAGCTGCGCAAGATGTACTTCACTCCCGAGGTCCGGGGGCTGGGGCTGGGCCGCTGGCTCCTGGAGCAGTGCCTGGCCGGCGCGCGCCGGCTGGGGTACCGCCGGGTGTATCTGGAGACCTGCGAAGGCATGCACGCGGCCATCCGGCTCTACCAGCGGAACGGTTTCCGTCGCCTCGACGGGCCGATGGGCTCCACGGGACACAGCGGCGCGTGCAATCTCTACTTCGCCATCGATCTCTGACGGCGGCGCTCGCTGCGCTGCTGACCCTGGCCGGTTCCGAATCCGTCTGGGCTCAGCCGCGTGTCCCGGCTCTCCCGTCGATCACGGCGATCCAGTGCAGCTTCGAAGGCGGCGGCCGGTTCTCGGGGCCCGGCGACCTGTCCCCGACCTGGGCTTCGGCGCGCGAGATGGCGCGCCAGGTCGCCGATCGCGTCCCCGACGCCGCAATCGCCGGCGTCCAGGGGCTCGACAGCCGCGAGGCCGCCGGCAAGCTGCGGGAGCTCCTGTCCGAATCCACCCGCGGCCCATGGCTGCACGCATGGACGGGGCAGGGCCGGCAAGGAAGTCCCGACGGCCTGGCGCTCTTCTGGCGCTCCGACCGAGTGACCTTGGAACGCGACCTCGGCAAAGCCCCGATCGACTTCCTGGACGATGGCACCGTGCTTCATGTCATCGGCGGATGGTTCCGGCAGGTCGCCACCGGCCGGACGTTCGGGTTCTTCACTGCCCGGCTTGCAAGCCCGCACGAACGGCGGGGTGCGATGCCGGTCTCCCGGACCACCCAGCGCTGGGAGGCCTGGCGTGTGCGCGAGTTCGTCTGGGAGTCGATGATCCCGCACCCTGACGACGCCCGCATCCTGGCCATCGACCTCGAATCCTCTTTTGGGTCGTCTGCGTGGTTCGAGCTGAGGAAGGACTTCGAGCCCGACGGCGACAAGCGCTTCACGGTCGATTCCAGCGCCGCCCTCTTCCACGGAAAGCGCTACGATTTTCTCTTCTGGGACGGGCACGCTGGTCCGCGATTCCCGGGCGGTGTCCTCGGCAAGCCGGGCCGCAGCGAACACTTCGGCTCCGCCCACCGCTTCGTCTGGGCCGCCTTGAAGCTCTGAAGTGTAGGGAAATGCAGGGACACACGACTCGTTTTCTGAGGGAAATGAGTCGTGTGTCCCTGCATTTCTTCTCTGCGCGCGTCGTGTGACCCTTCTCACACTCGACTTCCCATGGGGCGGGGTGTAGGCTTCGGACGAGATGAGTTCGGGGGTCGAATTCGACAACGGAAGAGCGCGGCTGCCCACAGACCAGGTCGGGTCAGTGCTCATCGTGCGCGCGGGCGGGCTGATCGCGGCGCTGCCCGTCGGCTCGGTGATGGAGACGATGCGCCCGCTGCCGGTGGCGCGCCTGAGCGGAGTGCCGGCGTTCGTCGCCGGGTCCGCGGTCGTGCGGGGGGAGGTTGCGCCCGTCGTCGATCTGGCGGCCCTGCTCACAGGAAGGCCGTTGTCTGCGACGAGCCGCTGGGTCTGCGTTGTTGCCGCGAACCGGCGCATAGCCGTGGGCGTAGACGCCGTCGAATCCGTCTCGCGTTTGCCAGCCGAGACACTCGAGGCGCTGCCCGGGTTGCTCGAAGGCGCGGCCGCCGGCGCCGTCGAGCGGCTTGCCGCGCATGACACCGACCTTCTTGTCCTGCTCCGGCTGTCCAAGCTGATCCCGCCGGAGGTCTGGGGTGCGCTCGGCTCCTCGGGCGAAGGTGCGCACGAAGGCCCGCCGCCTGCGGCGGCGCCGGAGGCCCCGGAGCAGTGAACGAGACCTCCGAGCCGGACGCGCTCCAGCGGTTTCGCGCGCTGGTCGCCCAGCGGCTGGGCCTCTACTTCGACGACTACAAGATCGGGCAGCTGGCTACCCTGCTAGAGCAGCGGTGCGCCGGCCTGGGCAATCTCACCACGCCCCAGTACCTGGCTCTCCTCGAGGACGGCGCCGAATCTGCCCGCGAACTGCGCTGCCTGGCTCCGAAGCTGACGGTGGCCGAGACCTACTTCATGCGGAACTCGGCCAGCTTCGAGGCGCTGGTGTCCGAGGCACTTCCCAACCGGCTGGCTGCCGCTCCTGGCGGCCTGAGGATGCTGTCGGCGGGTTGCGCCTCCGGCGAAGAGGCCTACTCGATGGCCATCGCGGCGCTCGCTCTGGGGACCGACCCTGCGGCGGTTCGCATCCTCGGAGTCGACGTCAACCCCGCTGCCCTGGACCGGGCCCGGGCCGCCCGCTACTCTACCTGGTCCTTGCGCCAGACCCCCGAATCCCTGGCCGAGAGATGGTTCCACCGCCGGGGCAAGGAGTTCGAGCTGGTCGATTCCGTCCGCCGGGTGGTCGAGTTCCAGGAGGCGAATCTGCTGGATGGCGAGGCCGCGTTCTGGAAACCCTCCGCCTTCGATATCGTCTTCTGCCGAAACGTCCTGATGTACCTGACGCCCGGGGCCGCGAAGGCGGTCGTCGACCGGCTCACCGAGTCGCTTGCCCCGGGCGGATACCTGTTCTTGGGCGACGCCGAGACGCTCCGCGGCCTCTCGCACGCCTTTCAGCTCTGCCACGCCCGAGACGCGTTCTTCTACAGGAAGAGGTCGGAGACCTTCGGACCTGCAGACATGCCGGCTGAGACCACGGCGCCGCCTGTGGGGCAGCTCGACCCATCGCCGGGAGGCAACGGAATGGGTGGAGCCCACTGGCGTCCGCCCCCCGCTGCCATGGACGCAGGCTGGATCGAGGCAATCCGCGAATCTTCCGATCGGATCGAGCAGCTTTCGGTCCGCCCGGCCGCCGTGGACCAGCCTGTCCAGACGCCGCGCCAGGAGCTGGACGCCGCCGCGCGGCTGCTGGAGCAGGAGCGCTACTCGGATGCGCTCGAGCTGCTGGGCACCCTGCCCCCGGAACGCGGCGATGACCCGGAGGCGTTGCTGCTGCAGGGCGTGCTGCTGGCTCACCGCAATCGTCTCTCCGACGCCGAAGCCGTCTGCCGCCGGCTGCTGGCGCGGGACGACCTCAATGCCGGGGCGCACTTCCTGATGGCGCTCTGCAGGGAGGGCGCAGGCGACCTCGCGACGGCCGCCGAGCACGATGAGGCGGCTATCTATCTCGACCCGGGCTTCGCCATGCCGCAGCTGCACCTGGGGCGGCTGGCGCGGCGCTCGGGGGAGCTCGACCGGGCACGCCGCAGTCTGGAGCAAGCGCTGGAGCTGCTGGCCAGGGAGGACTCCTCCCGGATCTTGCTCTTCGGCGGTGGCTTCGGTCGTGATGCGTTGACGCAGGTCTGTCGCGCGGAGCTTCGCGCGTGCGGAGAGGGCGCATGAATCCATCGGAAGGCGGCTGGACGGGCCGGGCGGCCGAGCTTCGCAGATCGTTCGACGATTCGTTCGCGCGGCCCGCGAGCGCGACCGGGGAGAGGCAAGAGGACTTTCTGGCGCTCGGGGTAGCCCGCCAGTCCTACGCGGTCCGCCTCTCCGAAGTCCGGGGACTGGTGCGCGTCCGGCTCGAGGGCGGGCTCCCGGTCCCGGGCGCCGAGCCGCGTGTCCCGGCCAGCGACCGTCACTTCTCGAGGAACGGCCACTCGCAGCTGGGAGAGTCCTCGGGCACCGCTGCCGAGCTTCGCAGTGTCGTGCGCCTTCCCAGCACGCGCCGCGAGCTCCTGGGGATCTGCGGCCTCCGGGGTGCTCTCGTCCCCGTTTTCGATCTGAGCGCTCTGCTGGGGCTCGAAGCCGACATGCCTTCCGCCAGCTGGTGTCTCCTGGCTGGTGGGAACTACCTCGTAGGCTTCGCCTTCGAGCGACTCGATGGGTACGTGCGGGCGCGGGACGGAAGTGTCGTCCCCGCACCCGCGGCCACGCACTGCGTGACTCAGTTGCTCCGCCATGACGGTGGAGCGCGGCCCTTGATCGCTCTGCGAGCGCTCGTAGGCTCAATTGAACGGGCGGCCGCCGGCCGGCCCGAGGAAACAGGGGAGGCTTCCCGATGACACGGTCATGGACTTTCGGACAGAAGATCGGATTCGGTTTCGCGGCCATCCTGGCCATCACGTTCGTCATCTGCGTCGTTACCTACAAGGCGATGGGCGACGTGGTCGAGACGAAGGACCGGGTGATCGCGCGGATTGCCAGTTCGCTGGTGGACGTGGAGCGGCTCAGCTCGGGCCTGAATCAGCAGATAGCGGCCATGCGAGGGTACGTACTCTCGAGAGAGGACGAACACGCTTCCGAGCTCCGCGAGGCCCGGACCGCCATCTCCCAGGCGCTGGAGCGCCTCGCGCAATCGATCACCGTCGATTCGAACCAGCGGTTGCGCGGCCAGATCGAAAAGCTGGAGCTCGATTACGAAAGCGGCGTCGACGCCGTCTTCTCCGCCGCCCGCTCGGGCGCCACGACCTCCGAGCTGGTCGCGTTGCGTCGCGAGAAGGTCACTCCCGTGCGCAGGGAGCTCGACTCCAAGATCACCGCGTTGACCTCGGGCATCGCGACCGCGGTGCAAAGGGAGAGAGAGGACTCGACCCGGATGGCGGAGCGGGCCAGCAGACTCGTGCTGGGGCTGGCCGTACTCTCGGCGCTCACCGCGCTGGCTCTGGCGGTGTTCCTCACGCGCGCCCTGGCGACCCAGATCGGCTCGGCCGTCCAGCATGTCCAATCGTCGTCTGCAGAGCTTCAGACCGCGGCCAATCAGCAGGCCACGGGCGCTCGCGAGCAGTCGACGGCGATGGCCGAGATCTCCACGACCATCAGCGAGCTGCTGGCGACCGGCCGACAGATCGCCGAGAGCGCCCGCCGCGTGGCGCAGATTGCCGGCGAGACGTCCGGTGCCTCAAGAGAGGGTGACCAGATTGTGGTCCGTGCCCGCGACTCCATCGAAGGGATCAAGCGTCAGGTCGATCTGATCACGACCCACATGCTCGACCTGGGCGGCAAGTCGCAACAGATCGGCGGCATCCTCGACGTCATCAACGAGCTCTCCGAGCAGACGAACATCCTGGCCATCAACGCCAGCATCGAGGCCGCCGGCGCCGGTGAGGCGGGCAAGCGGTTTGCCGTCGTGGCCGACGAGATCCGCAAGCTGGCCGACCGCGTGGGCGGCTCCACCAAGGAGATCCGGCGATTGATCGACGAGGTGCGGGCCGCAGTCAACACCACCGTGATGGCGACCGAGGGCGGGGCGAAGGCCGTGGACGCGGGCACCCGGCAGTTTAGCGACGTGACCACTTCGTTCCGGCGGATCACCGACCTGGTCGTGACGACCACCGAGGCTGCCCGGGAAATCGAGCTCTCCACGAAGCAGCAGGCCTCGGCCGTCGAGCAGGTCAGCACGGGCGTCGGCAACGTGGCGCAGGCGACCGCCGAGATGGAGACGAGCGCGGCCCAGACGCTCCAGACCGCGACCCAGCTAACTCGGTTGTCGCACGATCTGGCCCGTCTGGTGCGGGCCGACGCCGATCCGCACGGGAACTGGTAGAGGCGCCGGCGAACGCGAAGGAGCAGCCAGACGATGGCCGGCGAGGACCGCTACAAGTACTTCCGCATCGAAAGCCGCGAGCTTCTGGAGGCGCTGTCGAGCGGCGTGCTCGAGCTCGAGCGGGGCGAGGCGGAGGCGCCCGCAGTGGGGCGGCTGTTGAGGCTGGCGCACACGCTCAAGGGGGCATGCAGGGTCGTCCGCCAGCCGCGGCTGGCCGAGCTGGCGCACGAGCTGGAGGACTTGCTGGGGCCGCTGCGGGACGGAGGCAAGGTCGCCGAGCGGGTCCGGATCGACCGGGCGCTCGCGCTGCTGGACGAGTTCGGAGCCGGAGTGAAGGCGCTGGACGCGCCAGCAGCGGTCGCAGTTCTCGAGGCGGTTTCGAGGCGCCAGGAGCCGGCCGTTGCGTCGAGGCATCCCGCCGCGCAGGAAGAGGAGCCGATCGAGACGATCCGGGTGGAGCTGGCTGAGCTCGACGGACTGCTCGAAGATGCCTACGAGGCCAGTGTCCAGACGTCGGCGCTGAGGGTGGGTCTGCCTCAGCTCGAGAAGTCTCGGCGGCTGGTGGAATCGCTCCGGGAGCAGCTGGGCGGCCGGGGAGCTGCCGCGGCCGGCCGGCAGCGGGTGGAGCTGACGCTCTCGCGGGTGCGGGAGCTGGCGGCGCAGGCCTCCGAGCTGCTGGAGAGAGGGCTGGCGGCGATGCGTGCCGGAGTCGACCGGGTGGAGCGCGAGCTGGCGGACTTCCGGGGGCGGGCAAGTCATTTGCGGCTGGTGCCGGTTGCGGTCCTGTTCCACGGTCTGGAGCGAGCCGCGCGAGACGCGGCGCGGTCGCTGGGCCGGGAGGTCGATGTGACGACGAGCGGCGGGGAGGTCCGGCTCGACGCCCACGTGCTGGCGGCGCTGCGGGAGGCGCTGCTGCACCTGGTGCGCAATGCCGTCGCCCACGGCGTGGAGCCGCCGGCGGCGCGCCTGGCGGCGGGCAAGCCGGCCTGCGGGCGGGTGCGGATCTCCGTGTCGAGGGAGCGCGGCGAGGCTCGGGTCGCCTGCGCCGACGACGGCCGGGGGCTGGACCAGGAGGCTATCTGGCGCGCGGCCGCGGCGCGCGGGCTGGCCCCCGCGAGTGGTGAGAGTCGAACGCTCGACGAGATGATCCGGGTCCTGATGCGCGGTGGCGTCAGCACGACCATGGACGCCGACCACCTCTCCGGACGGGGCATCGGACTGGCGGCCGCTCAGGAGAGCTTGGCCCGCCTGGGCGGCGACATCGAGGTCCGCTCGGTGCCCGGCCAGGGCGTGACCTTCGAGCTCCGCGTGCCGATCACGATGTCGGCGCTGACCGCGCTGGACGTGGCGGCCGGCGGCGTCGAGCTCTCCATCCCGCTTGACGCAGTGCGTCAGGTCGTCCGCGTCGGCAAGGGGGAGCTCTTCGAGTCGGGCGACGGGCTGGGAGTGACGCACGAGGGCGGTGTGGTCACCTTCGTCCCTCTCTCCAGGCTCCTGGGTCGGGACGTGCCAGGCCACCCGCGCGAGCGGACGTGGTCCGCAGTGCTGGTGGAGCGGGCTGGCCGCCGGGTGGCCCTGGGCGTCGATCGAGTCCAGGGAATCGAGAACGTGGTCGTTCGCTCCATCCCCGCCGCAGCGGGCACGTCGCCCGTCGTTGCGGGCGCCTCACTCGACGCGGCCGGGAATCCCAGGCTGCTGGTCGATCCGGCCGCAGCGGTCGAGCTGGCGTCCTCCGGAATGGCCGTGACCAACAGCCCGGGAAGCCGGGAGCCACTACCCGTGCTCATCGTCGACGACTCCCTCACGACGCGCATGCTGGAGCAGAGCATCCTGGAGACCGCGGGCTATCGGGTCCACCTGGCCACGTCCGGCGAGGAAGCGCTCCAGATGGCCGGCCAGACGCGCTACTCGCTCTTCGTCGTCGACGTCGAGATGCCAGGCATGGACGGCTTCGAGTTCGTGGAGCGTACGCGGTCCCATCCCGACTTCCGTCAGGTCCCCGCCATCCTCGTCACTTCGCGCTCCAGCGTCCAGGACCTCGAGCGCGGTAGCCGCGCCGGCGCCAGCGCCTACATCGTCAAGAGCGACTTTGACCAGAACGTGTTGCTCCGCAAGATCCGGGAGCTGGTGAGCTGAGCCATGACGAAGGTCCGCGTGCTGGTCGTCGAGGATTCGACCACTGTGCGCCGCCACATCGTCGACGCTCTCTCGATCGATCCCGAGCTGGAAGTGGTCGGGGAGGCAGCCGACGGCGCCACCGCCATCGAGCTCTGCAAGCGGATGCGCCCCGACGTCATCACTCTCGACATCGTCATGCCCGGTGTGGACGGCCTCTCGGCCGTCGAGCAGATCATGGGCGACTGCCCGACCCCGATCCTGATCGTCTCGTCGTCGACCGAGCGTGGCGAGCTCTTCCGCACCTACGAGGCTCTGGCCGCCGGCGCCGTCGAGGTACTCGAAAAGCCCGACGGCACGGAGCCGGAGGGCCGCTGGGAAGCCGAGCTCCGGGCCACCCTCAAGCTCGTAGCCAAGATCCGCGTCATCACCCACCCGCGCGTCCGGCTCGAACGCGCCGCTTCCCGCGCGCGCCCGGCAGCCGCTCCCCCCTTGGCGCCCGGCCTCAGGGCCGTCGTCATGGGCGCCAGCACCGGCGGACCCGCGGCCGTCCTCCAGATCCTGCGAGGGCTGCCCGCCGACTTCCCCCTGCCGATCCTCCTGGTGATACACATCGGCAAGCTCTTCGCCTCGTCGCTCGCGGAGTGGCTGGATGATCTCTCTCCGCTTCCCGTCGCCTGCGCCCTCGATGGCGAACCGATGCCGCCGCCCGGCCGCGGGCGCGTGGTCATGGCCACGCCGGGTTGCCACCTGGTCGTGCGAGACGGAAGGCTGCGCTTGGATGACGGACCCGAACGCAACTACTGCAGGCCCTCCGTGGACGTCCTCTTCGAATCGGCGGCCAGCGCCTTCGGCCCGAAGGCCATCGGATGTCTCCTGACAGGAATGGGGCGCGACGGCGCCCGCGGCCTCCTCGCCTTGAAACTGTCCGGTGCCTCGACCATCGCGCAGGACGAGGCTAGCTCGGTCGTCTTCGGCATGCCCAGGGAGGCCATCGCGCTCGACGCGGCCGGCCGGGTCCTCCCGGTCGACAAGATCGCGGCCGCCCTCCTGGAGCTCGCCCGCGGTGACCTTGCGTTTTCCGAGGTCCTGGCAGCCTCGGCGGCCAACGGCCGCACTCCCAGGGGAGGCCAGGCGTGAGAACCTCCGTCCTGATCGTCGACGACAGTCTCACGGTCCGCATGGACCTGGCCGAGGTCTTCGAACGGGCCGGGATGGACACCACGCTCTGCGCCTCGATACAGCAGGCGCGCGAGGCGGTCGCGGCAGGTGCCTTCGAGCTGATCGTCCTGGACGTGCTCCTCCCCGACGGCGATGGCCTGGCCTTCCTGCAAGAGCTCAGAGCGGCTGAGAAGACCCGGGCTCTCCCGGTGATGCTGCTCTCCACCGAGTCCGAAGTCGCGGCCCGCATCCGCGGCCTGGAGTCCGGCGCCGACGAGTACCTGGGGAAGCCGTACGAGCCCGCCCAAGTCATCTCCCGGGCACGCCAGCTCGTGCGGCGCAGGCCGTCCTGGCCCGAGGGGCTGCGGCCGCCGACCGTGCTGGTCATCGACGACAGTCAGTCGGTGCGACAGGAGCTGCGTCTGTCGCTCGAGGGCGCCGGCTACCGGGTGCTCCTGGCAGCAAGCGGCGAGGAGGGACTGCGTACCGCCGCCGACACGCGCCCCGACGCCATCATCGTCGACAGCGAGCTTCCAGGCATCTCAGGCACAACCGTCGTCCGCAACGTGCGGCTCGACGCTGGCCTGCGCACCACGCCCTGTCTTCTCCTCACCGGCAGCGCCGGCTCCGAGGCCGAGGCGGATGCCCTCGAGGCCGGCGCCGACGACTTCGCCCGCAAGGGCGGCGATATGGAGCTGCTGCTCACCCGGCTTCGCCGGCTGGTCCGCCCCGGCCGCGGCCAGCCGCTCTCCGGCCCCACCCCAAGCCTCGAGAGCCCCAAGCGCATCCTGGCCGTCGATGACAGCCCCACTTTCCTCCATGAGCTCGCCTCCGAGCTGCAGCGCGAGGGCTACGAGATCGTCTCGGCACGCTCGGGCGAGGAGGCCCTGGAGCTGTTGGCGGCGCAGTCGGTGGACGCCATCCTGCTCGACCTGCGCATGCCGGGCCTGGACGGCCACGAGGTCTGCCGGCGCGTCAAGTCGCAGGCGGCCCTCCGGGACGTGCCCCTTCTGATGCTCACTGCGGCCGAGGAGCGCGAAGCGATGATCGAGGGCATCGACGCCGGCGCCGACGACTACATCAACAAGTCCGCCGACTTCGAGGTGCTCAAGGCCCGCCTGCGCGCGCAGCTCAGGCGCAAGCAGTTCGAGGACGAGACCCGGCGCATCCGCGAGGAGCTGGTCCAGAAGGCGCTGGAAGCCGCGGAAGCGCGCTCCGCCACCCGTCTGGCAGAGACGCGCGCGGCCTTCCTGGCAAACGTCGAGCAGAAGAACGAGGACCTCGCGCGCTTGAACGCGCAGTACCTGCGCGCCAAGGAGCAGGCCGAGCGCGAGAGTCTCTTCAAGTCGCGCTTCCTGGCCAGCATGTCGCACGAGTTGCGCACGCCGCTCAACGCCATCATCGGATTCTCGGAGCTGCTCATCGACGACGCCGTCGGTCCCCTCGACGAGGCCCAGCGGGACTACATGCAGAACGTGCTCTCCAGCGGAAGGCACCTGCTGAACCTGATCAACGAGGTCCTGGACATCTCCAAGATCGAGGCCGGCAAGACGGAGCTACGCTGCGAGTGGGTGCCGATCGACGCCGTCGTCAACGCCGTCAAGGCCAGCGCGATGGCCCTCTCGCAGCGAAGGCGCATCACCGTCGAGTACACGCTCCCGGACCAGCAGGTCAGCATCTTCGCAGACCCCGTGCGGCTCAAGCAGGTTCTCTACAACCTCCTCTCCAACGGTATCAAGTTCACCCCTGACGGCGGCCGAGTGAGCCTGGAGGTCCGGGCCGAGCCCGAGCGCGTCTACATCTCGGTTGACGACACCGGAATCGGCATCCGCCCCGAGGACCTCTCCCGGTTGTTCCGCGAGTTCGAGCGGCTCGAGGATCGGCCGAGCGATCCGACCGAGGGGACCGGCCTGGGGCTGGCGCTGACCAAGAAGCTGGTGGAGCTGCACGGCGGTTCGATCGCCGCCGAGAGCCAGCCCGGCAAGGGCAGCCGTTTCACCGTGATGCTGCCGGTGTTCCTGCGGCAGGAGGTCGACTGGACCCGGCAGCTCAAGCGGGACGGGCCCGGAGAGAAGCCACTGGTGCTGGTCGTCGAGGACGACCCGAAGGCCGCCGACCTGATCGCGGGCCACTTGCGATCCGCGGGCTTCGGCATCGAGTTCGCGGCACACGCCGAGGAGGCCGTGAAGCTGGCGATCGAGCTGACACCGATAGCCGTCACGCTCGACATCATGATGCCCGGCACCGATGGCTGGACCGTACTGCGGCGACTGAAATCGCAGCCCGAGACAGCGGCGATCCCGGTGGTCGTGATCAGCGTGCTCGACCAGCCGAGCCAGGGCTACCTCCTGGGCGCCACGGACTACCTGGTGAAGCCGATCACGCGGGAGCAGATCCTCCAGAGTTTCAATTCGCTCGGGCTGATCGGGAGCGAGTTCTGGCACGAGGCGACCGGGCTGCCGTCGGCCGCGGCCCTCCAGATGCACGTGCGTACGCGCATCCAGCAGGCCGAGCGGGAGCTGAAACGGTTCGCCGTCGTGGGCTTCGCGCTCGACGTACCGTCGCGACCGGCGCCGATCCCCTGGGCCCGGCTCTTGCGGCCGGCGCTGAGGCCCGGAGACCTGATGGCCGTGGCCGGCGATGGGGCGCTGGCGCTGGTCAGTTACGGATTGCGCGACGGCGACGTGCCGGTGCTGACCGAGCGGATGAGCGATCTCATCACCGCTTCGATGGAGACGCAGGTACGGTCCAGCGCCGCCGTCTGGTATCCGGACGACGGGAGCCATCCGGAGGAGCTGCTGGAGAAGCTCTGTCAGAGGATTGGAACTGAAAGGAGCCGCTGAGTACCGTGAGAATCCTGCTCGTCGAGGACAACCGGTTGAACAGGGTGCTTGCCAGAGACATCCTGCAGCGGCGCGGACACGAGGTCGTGGAGGCCCAGGACCTCGACTCCGCCCGGAGCGCTCTCGGCGCGGACGCGGTCGACCTGGTGCTGCTCGACATCCGGGTCCCGGGCGGGGGAGGGGAGGCGCTTCTGGCGGAGATCCGCGCCCTGCCGGCCCACGCGGCGCTCCCCGTCGTGGCCGTGACCGCCCAGGCGATGGCCGGCGACCGGGAACGGCTGCTGGCCGCCGGCTTCGACGGCTACATCGCCAAGCCGATCTCCACGCGTTCGTTCGCCGCGGACGTGGAGGCGATTGCCGAGCGGGTCAAGGGGTGTCCGTCGACAAGCTCGGGATGACCCTTCGACACGGCGTCCAACGGTCTGAAACCTGAAGCCTGAAGCCTGAGTGTCAGGCGCGGGCCCACATGCCGGGGCGAAAGGCCACGATCCGGCCCTCGACGGCGGAGGCCGCGACGGTCAGGGGCGAGGCCAGATAGAGCTTGCCGGGGCCGCTGCGGCCTCGGTAGTTGCGGTTGATGGCGCTCACGGTGACCTGCTCGCCTCCGACGCTGACGCCCGGGCCGCAGCCGATGCAGGCGCCGCAGCCGGGCGGGATGACCTGCACGCCGGTGGCTTCGAAGACGGCCAGGTGGCCGCTTGCGCGCGCGTACTCTTCGACCGCGTGCGAACCGAACTGGATGTAAAAAGCGACTCCTCTTGCAACGCGCCGGCCAGCCGAAAGCGCCTCGCGCATCACGCGCGCGTAGAAGTCGACGTCGTCGTCCTTGCCGGCCGTGCAGCTGCCGCCGTAGGCGATATCTATGACGACCTGGCCGATGGCGTCGACGAAGGCGCCGTTGGTCGGGTCGGAGGGAATGCCGTGGTCCGGGTCGCCGGGGGTGGCCACCATCGGGCGCAGGCTCGAGAGGTCGATCGTGTGGACGCCGCCGGCGTACGTGGCGCCCGGGTCGGGGTGCACTGCCCGCCGGGCCAGCTCGGATGGGGTCAGCTCGGGCCGATTGCGTGCGAGCCACCGGTAGGTCGCTTCGTCGGCCTCGACGACGCCGGCCGCGGCCGTGCACTCGGTGGCCATGTTGGCCATCGTCGCGCGCTCGTCCATCGTTAGCGACGCCAGCCCAGGGCCGCCGAACTCCAGGATCCGGTCCAGCGTCTGCTGAGTGCGGGCGAAGTGGAGCAGGATGTGCAGCATCACGTCCTTGGCGGTGACGCCGTCGGCCAGCTCGCCCACGAGCTCGAAGCGGATCGTCTCCGGCACCCGCGCAAAGGTGGAGCCGCTGTAGATGAGCGCGGCGTATTCGGTGGCTCCGACGCCGTACGCCAGCGCATTGTTGCCGCCGCCCATGCAGGTGTGGCTGTCGGTCGCCTGGATGAAGTCGCCGGGCAGGACAATCCGTTCCCGGGCCACCTGATGGCAGATGCCGGGCGAGACGCCGTCTGTTGCCGAGTAATCGGCCACGCCCGTGTGGCGCTGGAACTCGCGCTGCATCCGGCGCAGCTCCTCGATCTTCGGCGAGAACTTCTTCATCGCCTCGACGCCGTCGGCGTAGATGAGGTGGTCCTCGAAGACGGCGAAACCGCGCGGCGTTGCGATCCGGTAGTCCTCGCCGTACTCCTGGCGAAGGAAGTGGTGGACCTGGGCTGTCGTGAACTCGTGGGAGTACCCGCCGTCGACCCGGACAATCAGGGCGTCCCCCGGCTTCACAGAAGCTCCAGGGCTGGCGATCAGCTTGGAGGCCAGCACCTTCTCGCCGATGGTCATCGGCCGCGGCGCGGTGTCCGGCAGCGGCACCTGCACGCGCCCCTCTTTCAGCGCGCGTGCGAAGGGGAAGAGACCCCCATGCTCGACGATCATTCGGCTCACCCCGTCCAGGCCACCCGTCAGCTCGGCCACGGACAGCGCCTCCCCGGCCTGCAGCCGCGCCAGCTGCGCGTGGTTCCCCATCAGCACGCCGAGGTTGATGTTGTTCCGGGCGTGGATCGGCGCAAAGGAGGCGGCCACGGCCATCCGGATGCCGGAGTACTTCTCGGCCTGAACCGCGGTCTCACGGGAGCTTCCGACTCCTTTGCGTTGGCCGCTCACGATGACCTCGAAGTTCCCCCGGGCCAGCGCACCCTCCTCGAACAGCCGCTTGCCGTCGACGATCAACCCCGCATATGCGTTACGCGCAATCTCCTCGGGGCGGTAGCTGAAGCAGACCCACGCCGGGGTCATCGCGTCGGTGTTGATGTCGTCGAGGAGCTCCTCCACCGATAGCTGGCACATCTGGAGATCGAGCTCGCCGGCCAGCTGACGCCGGATCAACGCCGGGTCCTTGGTGAGGAAAAGCACGCGCTTGCCGGGCGTGAGGCGAAACACCTGGTCCTGGCTCATCCGTCATCCAGCTCCTTTGTTGCGGGTCAAACCGTGGATCACTCGTCCTCGCCCGGGTCTCCCCTGGAGAAGAGATGGACCAGCGCCGCGGGAAGGCGCTGGCGCCACGCGGATTCCGTGTGCTCCGCGCCCTCGTCGACGTAGAGCTCCACCGTGTGGCCCTGCACCTCCAGCGTCCGCGCCAGCGTGCGGACGGCCTCGATCAGGTCGAAGTCCTCCAGCCACTCGTCGCACTCCTCGTCGTCGTCGTCCTCCTCGGTGCCGATGTCGAGCCAGATCCTCAGCGGCGTGTCGGGGCCCCCGTCGGCCTCGACGATCGACTGCGTCACGTTCCGGTCCCACCAGAGCGAAGGCGACATCGCACCCACCAGGCCGAATCGATCCGGGTTGCGCCAGGCCAGGTGCAGGGCGGCCAGGCCGCCGAGCGAGCTGCCCAGGATGCCGGTGTTGCCGGGGTCGTCCAGCAGCCGGAAGCGTTGGCGCAGCCACGGGTCGATCTCCTCGAGCAGGAGCTTCTCCAGAAGGTCCAGGCGCCCGCCGCCCTCCTCCTCGTCGACCGTGGGCGTGTAGAGGAAATCGCGTTCGGCACCGCTGCCGACGGCCGCGATGGCGATGGGCGGGATGAAGCCGCGGGCCACGAGTGCGTCGTGGATGCCGTCGGCGTCCCAGGCCTGCCCGAGGAACGAGGTCGCCGAGTCGAAAACATTCTGGCCGTCGAGCATGTAAAGCAGAGGATACGGTTCCTCTTCCGAATCGTAATCCGGCGGCAGGTGCAGCTGCAGCCGCAAGCCCATCCCGATGGAGTGGAAACCGAACTTGCCCAGGTCCAGGACGTGCTCGTCGCGGGTCGAGTGGCCGGACCGATGGCGGTGCCGGGCGCGCGCCATCGCGCTCTTGGACATCGGGCGAAATCGCAAGTCAGTCGTCCTCGGCCGGGTGCGTCGCCCGGCGCGACTTCACGGTGCCCCGGCGCTTCTTCGTTTCGATGCGGCGCTGGCGCGCCGCCCGCGAGGGCCTGGTCCGGTGCCGCTCCCTGGGCTCCACCAGCGCAGCAAGGACGAGCTCCCTGAGCCGGGATAGGCAGGCCTCCCGGTTGGCCGACTGATCCCGCGACTCCTGGCACGCCACCGTCAGCACCCCCGCTGCCGAGACCCGCCGGCCTGCCAGCGCTCGCAGCCGATCGAGCACCTCTGGCGAGACCGGTATTGCCACCAGCTCCACCGACAGCTCCACCCGCGAGCTGACCTTGTTCACGTTCTGCCCCCCCGGTCCGCCCGCGCGCGTGAACCTCACCGACAGCGCCTCGTCGGGGATGCTCAAAGTGTCGTCGATTCGCAGGGCCATCTCGCTCCCGCCCCCCTCCCGGTCACCGGATGATACCAAAGAGAAAAACCGGGGACACACGACCTATTTTTTAAAAATAGGTCGTGTGTCCCCGGTTTTTCCGCGGCTTGACTTCGGGGAGGCTGACGGCGATTATGGGCGGCCTGGCGAGGGCTGGCGCGGAGGCTGCGAGCCCTCGGGCAGGTCGAGGCATGCCCGGAGACGCCGATCCTCCGGGGATAGGAGAAGTCGATGGCCGAAGACGCCGTCACAGGTACCGCAACCACCACGAAGTCGAAGCTCCCTCAGGCGCTGGCGTTGTTCCTGGCGTGTGGGGCAACCTCTTTCGCCGCGCCGCCGGACCTGTTGACAGAGGCGGAAGCGCGAGCCCGGGCGGCCCGCGTACGCGATGTCTCGGTTAAGCTCTCGCTGGAGTTCCAGGCCGATGCGACCGAGTACCGTGGCCGCGCCTCGCTGGGGTTCCAGCTTCAGGACACAAAGGCCGACCTGCGCCTGGATCTGCGTTGCGGCCGCATCGAGCGGCTCTCCGTCAATGGGACGCCGGTGCCCACGAGCGCCTGGGACGGCAATCGCATCATGCTCCCGGCGGCGGCCTTGGCCGCCGGCGCGAACGCTGTCGAGATCGAATACGCCACGCCCTACGAACGCACGGGCAACGGCCTGCACTACTTCAAGGACAGCGTCGATGGGCGCGAGTACCTCTACAGCAACTTCGAGCCCTTCACGGCCCACCGGCTGATTCCCTGTTTCGACCAGCCCGATCTGAAGACCGTCTTCCGGCTGACCGTTGTCGCTCCCAAGCGCTGGCGCGTCGTCGGCAACTCCCGTGAAAAGGAGACGATCGTCTCGGGCAATTCCGCGACCCACGTGTTCGGTCCCACGCCG
The DNA here is from genome assembly GCA_016213845.1 of Candidatus Wallbacteria bacterium. Lineage (GTDB taxonomy): Bacteria > Muiribacteriota > UBA6191 > JACPRK01 > JACPRK01 > JACPRK01. The sequence continues at coordinate 108,246 of JACQZN010000129.1, read as the reverse complement.
CCACTCTCGAGCTACCTGCTGCTCTGTGTTGCCGGGGAGTACGCCGCTTTCGTCGATCCGCGGGCAGACGTGCCCTCGCGCATCCTCTGCCGCCAGAGCATGACCCGTTACGTCGAAGCCGAGGAGATCTTCGACATCACGCGCCGCGGGCTCGAGTTCTTCGGCGACTACTATGGCACCCCCTATCCATTCGAGAAGTACGATCAGATCTGGGTTCCGGAGTTCAACGTCGGGGCGATGGAGAACCCGGGCGGTGTCACCTTCAACGAGCGTTCGCTCTTCCGCCACCAGCCGACGACGCGGGACCGCATGGGGCGCGCCGAGGTCATCCTGCATGAGATGGCCCATATGTGGTTCGGGGATCTGGTGACGATGCGGTGGTGGGACGGCCTCTGGCTCAACGAGAGCTTCGCAACGTACATGTCGGCCATCGCCAGCGTCGAGGCCACGCGCTTCAAGGACGCCTTCGAGGAGTTTCTGACGGGTGAGAAGGGCTGGGCCTACTGGCAGGATCAGCTGCCGACGACCCACCCGATCGACGGCGCCGCTCCCGACACGGATTCGGCCTTCAGCAGTTTCGACGGCATCACCTACGGCAAGGGCGCCTCGATGCTCAAGCAGCTCGCCTTCTACGTGGGCTCAGACAAGTTCCGCGACGGCGTCCGGCTCTACTTCAAGAAGCACGCCTGGAAGAACACGGAGCTGTCCGACTTCATCGCCGCCATCAGCGAGGCGTACGGCCAGGACCTGTCCGACTGGGCTCGCGTCCACCTGGAAACGGCCGGCGTCAACACGATCGTACCGGAGCTCGGCGTGGAAGGCGGGAAGGTGCGGTCGCTGGTCCTGCGTCAGCACGAGGGCAACGGGGACAAGAAGCTGCGTTCGCAGAGGCTCAATGTGGCGCTCTACAGGAAGACTCCCGAAGGCGGCCTCCAGCTGATCCGGGCCCTTCCCGCGCGCATCTCCGGGGCTAGCAACCCGGTTCCCGAAGCGGTCGGACTGGAGGCGCCGGCCTTCGTCTGGGCCAATCATGGGGACCACGCCTACTTGCGGTGCTTCCTGGACCAGGCCTCGCTCGAGTATGCGCGGCAGCACCTGGAGAAGCTCCCCGATGCGCTCACCCGTCGCGGCGTCTGGATGACGCTCTGGGAGATGGTGCGCGACGGCCAGCTCGGCGCCGCGGGCTACCTCGACACGTTCCTGGCGAAGGCGCCTCTCGAATCGGACACCAAGATTCTCCAGGGCCTGTTCCGGGGAGTGAACCAGGCGCTGGGGCACTACCTGTCGGGTCCCGCACAGGCGGACTACTTCCGAAAGGTGCACACCCTCGCCTGGGAGCGGCTGGAGCGCGCCGAGCCAGGGACCGACGCGCAGAAGACCTGGTTCGAGCTGGTCGTCGACAGCGCCTTCGAGCCGGCCGGGCTGGCCCACCTGGAGGGGCTGCTCGACGGCTCGGTGAGCTTCGAGAAGCTGGAAATGGACCCGGAGAAGCGCTGGCGCACGGTGCAGCGGCTGGCTGCCTTCGACAGGCCCGGAGCCGCAGGCCGGCTGGCCTCCGAGCTGGCTCGGGACGGCACCGACCTGGGCAAGCGTCACGCGATTCGCGCGGAGGCCTCATTGCCTTCCGCCGCCAACAAGCAGGCCTTCTGGAAGCGATTCGTGGAGGACGCGGGGACCTCGCTCGACATGCTGAGGTCGGCCATGAACGGGTTCCACTGGTTCCATCAGGAGGCGCTGTCCAAGGGCTTCGTCGATGCGTACTTCCAGGCGATACCCAAGGTCCGGGCGTCCCGGGACCAGGAGTTCGCCAACAGCTTCGTCGAGGCTGCGTTCCCGTCCAATGTCCACGATGCCGCTCTGCTGAAGCGGGCTGAGGATTTCTTGAAGAGCTCCGGGGATCTCCCGTCGGACCTCCGGAAGTCCCTGCTCAATTCCATGGACGAGCTGGCGCGCTGTCTACGGCTCAGAAGCTGACAAAATAGCGGCTTGCCATGCCGGGCGTGTGACCTTATAATGCGCGGCTCCCTCGTTGAGGGCCCCTCAGGCCGCGCACCCGCGGCTGGGTAGCCCGGGAGCAAGGAAGGACCGAGGTGCTTCACAGAGGTCTGGTCGCAATCGCTCTTCTACCCGCGTTGGCGCTGGGCGCACGGGCCGATGTCCCGGCGCGCGTGAGCGCTCGCAATGAGGTTTTCGTCGTCCACGTCGACAGCTCCAATCGAGAGAGTCAGCTTTCGGCCATCGCTGCCGCCAGCGCGGCCGTGCGCCACACAGCCTCCGGCGTCGAGCGCGCTCTGCTCGTCACGGACGACATCGAAAACGCCACTGTCCAGCGCACGCTGGAAGCCTGGAAGAAGATGTTCCAGGGCAAGGCCGTCGAGCGCGTCATCTTCGTCGGCAGCGTCTCCGAGGCGGCCCAGCAGTCGTTCATGGCCGGCCTGGGCACCACGCACTCGCAACTGCTGTCCGGCGACCCCGTCGCCGTGAGCGAGGGGCTGGCCGCCCTGTCGAGCCAGTCGGGGCTTCGCCGCACGAGCGATTCGATGCCCGAGATCCCGATCTCCACCTCTGTGACCGATGACGAGATCGTCTTCGCTGCCAATGCCGCCGCGGCTGCATCGGCCAGCGGCTCGGTGCTGCGCTTCTCGCGAAATGCGCCGGCCGTCAGCACTGACGAGATCCGCCGCCGCATCCTCTCGGACACGGCCAGCACTACGGTCTGCATCGTCGAGAACGCCGACCAGGCGTTGCCGGCGGCTGTGGCGGGCGCGCACTACCGCGGGGTTACCACGACCCTGCCGCAGAGCCTGCTGATCGCCGCCAACGGCGTCCACGCGCGCGTCGCGGGCAACAAGGCGCTGCACTCCATCGAGAAGCTCCAGACGCTGCCTCCGCGGGAGCCCGGCCTTTTCGAGGCCGAGCGCACCGCCGCCAGCGCCTTCTTCGCCTGGCTCGCGGCTCAGGGCCTGGAGCGGGCCGACTCGCTCGAGACGGTCATGATCTTCGCCAAGTCCCCTCCGGGCGGCAACGGAATCCCGCTCTCGTTCGACCGCTACCTCATGGGCTCTCCGCAGGAGCCGGACAAGAAGGGCGCCAACGTCGGCCGCATGCCGCTGTCGGCCTCCGAGAACCTCTGTGTCATCAATCGCTCCACGCTGCAGACGGAGCTGGCCAAGGTGTCGCCGGCCCGGGGCCGCGCCGAGCTGTCCTTCGTCGCCTTCGAGTCCAACCACGCCGCTGGCGGCAGCTACGGCCCCTGGACGGACAACTTCGGCAAGTCCCACGTCGTCAACGAGCTGGTGGGCTGCCCGAGCAAGAAGGACCAGGGAATTCACCCAGCACTGAAGGCGGCCGGCTTCAAGCAGTTCTACTGCAACGGCTGGGACCCGGCGACCAATCCGCAGAAGGACCCGCTCGAGCAGAGCGAGCAGTACGGCTTCCTGCGCCGGCTCAACGACGGTGCCACGCTCTTCTACTCCAGCAGCCACGGCGACGACGATGCCTTCTTCCCCTACGAGAAGGACAAGTCCATCACCGCCGACGTCGCATTCGGCGACCCGAAGTGGCCCTCCCGCCGCGGCCGCTTCACGACGATGGGCGCCGACTGCACCTCCGCCGACATGGATTCGAAGCTCCAGGAGCTCAACGGCACGATCGCGATCTTCAACGCCTGCCTCGTGGCCAACGGCAACATGCCGACCCGGCTTCTGCGGCACGGCGCTGGCTCGGTCATCGCCAGCTACATCTCGGTCAGCTTCGACGGGGCCGGCTGGTGGGGCGTCGTGGCAGTCGATTCGCTCGCCAAGGGCGACTCGGTGGCCAAGGCGGTCGGAGTCGCTTATCGCGCGACTTCGGACATCTTCCCGCAGGGGCTGCAGGGCGTCGATGACACGCTGCGGTACGTCATCTTCGGCGACCCGCACGTGACGATGCAGATGCCCGTCGCCCAGTAGTCGCCCGGTATTCGGGGGGGGGCAGGACACGCAGTCGGTTTCCGTTGGACGGACCCCGCTGCGTGTTCTGTTTTCCCGGCAGGCTTGAGGAGTGAGGCTTGAGGAGTGAGGCTTCAGGCGTCAGGCTTCAGGAGTCAGGAGTCAGGGAGCAGGGCTGGTGCAGGGAAAGCGTCCTGCATGCTCCGTCCCTACTGGCTACTGACTACTGACTACTGACTACTCCAGGTCGGCAACGACGGGATAGTGGTCGCTGGCGCTGTCGGCGGGCGGGTCGGTGACGACACGGCTCCCCCGAAGGCGGGGGACGAGCGAGGGGCCGAGCAGGATGAAGTCGATGCGGAGGCGAGCCTGCTCGGGGGACGCGTGGACGGGGGTAGGGTCCGTGGGGCCTGGGAGATCGGGGTTGGCGTGGCGGAAGGCGTCGGTGAGGCCGGCGCGGGCCAACAGTGCTCCCGGGGCCGCGTCGAGCCGGCCGTCTGGCGTCAGAAGCCGCAGAGGCCAGCCGCCGGCAGGAGGGGGCACCTGGGAACGGTCGAGAGGGGAGACGCTGTTCAGGTCTCCCATGAGCACGAGATCGGCCGAGGGCTCGACATGGCCTGCGAACCAGGAGAGGCATTCGGCCTCGGCGACGCGCATCGTCGAGCTGAAGGGGTGAAGGTGCGTGGCCACCACCACCAAGGGCCGGTTCCGGCCGGTATCGACCGTGACGGCCAGGGCACCGTGGTGGAAAGTGCCCCGGACTGCGTCGGCCCGAGCTACGGGTAGAGGCGGTCGCACGAAGACCCCGACGAAGTAGCTGCTCTCGGTCGGAAGGATGAATCCGCGCAGGCCGGTCAGCCGTTCGAAGGTGTAAAGGCGCTCGGAGCTGGGGCCGGGTCCGCCCGCGGCATGGAAACCGCAGGCTTCCGAAACGGCCAGGATGTCGGGCGCTTCGGAGCGGACCACTCGGGCCAGAGAGGTGAGCCGGTCGCCTCCGGGACCCAGTCCTCCATCCATCAGGTTGTACGCCATGAAGCGCATCTTCGAGGGCAGTCTACACCCGTTTGGGAAGATATCCACAACGCCATTTGTGCCCAAATTGCGAATGTGGATAACTGCGTCAAAGTTAGACTGGTAAAGCCATAATGCAAGTCGACTGGGGAGTCTGGAGCTGGGCCCGTCGAGGTTGAAGCCGAAATCTCTCGCATGCCGGTGGCGCATGGCGTAGAATCGGATGTCGACACTCCACGGAGGGCCCAAGATCTCCATGCTCTACGATCGCGTCCACATCGAATCGCTAGCCCACGAGTTGCCGCCCCTGGTTGTCACCTCAGAGCAACTCGAGGAGAGGGTTGCGCGCTGCTACGAGAAACTGGGGATGAAGCCCGGCTTTCTTCGCGAGAAGACCGGCATCGGGGAACGGCGTCTCTGGGAGCGCGGTGATCTGCTCAGCCGCTCGGCGTCCTCGGTTGCCCGGCTTGCACTGGACCGCACGAACCTGCAGCCCCATGACGTCGGCGCCATCGTGGTGTGCTCCATCTCTCACGAGAACGTGGAGCCAGCGACTGCCGTCATCTGCCATGAGAATCTGGGGCTGCCCTACACGGCGGACGCCCACGACATCACCAACGCCTGCGCCGGCTGGGTCAACGGGCTGATCGAGGTCGCCAACAAGATCCAGCTCGGCCAGATCAAGGCTGGAATAGTCGTCACCTCCGAAGACATCTACCCGGCGTTGGATGCGACCATCGCCCAGCTGAATGACAATCCGGCAAAGGCCTTCTTCGAGAAGACCTTTGCGACGTTGACGATGGGTTCCGGGGCCGCCGCCGCCGTCCTCACGGATCGCTCGATCTCCAGCACGGAGCACCGGTTCCTGGGCGCCACCCAGATGACCTTTTCGCAGCACAACCGGCTCTGCCGCCTGCAGGTTCCCGATGGACCCGTGCTGACGGACTGCTGGGGGCTGCTGATGGCGGGCCTGGAGCCAGCCAAGAAGTGCTGGGAGGCCTTCCAGAAGGAAGTCGGTTGGAAGTCTTCGGATGTGGGTCTGTCGCTCTTCCACCAGGTGAGCCGCATGCACCGGGACCTGATGTGCGACAACCTGGGGCTCAGCAAGGAGACCAACCCCACGACCTTCGAGCGCCTGGGAAACATCGGCACCTGCACCGTGCCGATCACGTGGTCCCTCGCCCAGGAGCAGGGCTTGCTCCAGACCGGTCAGAAGATCGCCATCAACTCGATCGGCAGCGGCATCGTGGTCATCATGGGCGGGGCAATCTGGTGAGGCTTGAGGCTTGAGGCTTGAGGAGTGAGGTTTGAGGCTTGAGGCTCGAAGCCTGATCCCTGATTCCTGAAGCCTACTGCTGCGTCTTCCACCAGGCGGCGAGGCGGTCGAGGCCCTCGGCGATGGAGACACGCGGGGTGTAGCCGAAGTCTCGGCGGGCGCGCTCGATGCTGTAGTAGTGGGAGTGGGCCAGCTCGCAAGCGAGGAAGCGGGTAATGCGCGGTTCGCCAGCCAGGCCGAGCGCCCGATAGGTCGCTTCGCTGGCGGCGCCCAGGGCGTAGGCTGCCGAAAAGGGGATACGCGCCCGCACTCCGGGCAGGCCCAGCCGCTTCAGCAGGCCGCCAATGAAGTCCCAGAGCCGCACGGGCTGACCCTGAGTGACGAAGTACGCCTTTCCGGCGACCTCGTTGGACGCGGCAGCCTGCACGTGGGCTTCGGCGGCGTTCTCGACATAGACCACGTCGACGAGGTTCGAACCGTCGCCGACTTGCAAGAGCTGACCGCGGCGCGCCCGGTCGACCAGCCTGGGCAGCAGGCTCGCGTCCCGGGGGCCGAAAATGATGTGGGGCCTCAACGCGGTCGTGGTAAGGCCGCCGATGCCGTTGGCTGCCAGCACGCGCCGCTCCGATTCTGCCTTCGTCTCCGGATAGAGTGCCAGGAAGCTAGCAGGGTAAGGCGTGGATTCGTCCAGCCCAGCCTGGTCGCGACCGTCGAAGATCACGCTGGGCGAGCTGGTGAAGACGAGCTTGCGCACACCGGCCTCCCGGCACGCTTCCAGTACGTTGTCCGTGCCGGCCACGTTGGCGGCCCAGAAATCTTCGCGACTCCCGGCGAACCCGACGCGTGCCGCCACGTGGAAGACCGTGTCTCGGCCCTCGCACGCCTTCCGCACCGCGGCGCGGTCCGCAATGTCGCCGCGCTCGCAGCGCACACCCAATCGCTCCAGGTCGGGATAGCTGCCCCTGGCCAGCACGGTGACGTCATCGTTCTGCGCCCTCAGCCGCTCGACGATGAATCGGCCGAGGAACCCACCGCCGCCCGTGACCAGGGCTCTCATGAGGTCGGTAACTGCCCGGCCGCCCAGACGGCCAGGTCCTCGCGACGGATCTTGGCGTTGTGGCGCACGTCCACGGGAAAGCCCGGGTGGAAGAGCACGTGGTCGATGGGAACCGACCGCGCCCGGGCGCGCTCCAAGAGCTCGCGGGCCCAGCTCTGGCGATCGCGCGCGAAGCCCGGCTCGGGCTCGACGACCAGCACCGCCGCCTGGCCGAGCGTCGGAGACGGCACGCCGACCAGCGCGGTCCGGAAGACGCCTTCCGTGCCGTTGAAGTGGCCCTCGACCTGCACCGAGAAGAGCATCCGACCCTGCCGTGTGACCCGGTGCGCCTTGCGGCCGCAGAACCAGAGCCGCCCACGCTCGTCGAAGTAGCCCAGGTCCCCCATCCGGTGCCAGAAGCCGTCGCCGTCGGCGATCTTGGACAGCCGCGTGTGGTCGGGGCGCTCGAGGTACTCCCGGGCCGCCAGCGGCCCCCGCACTGTGATCTCGCCGACCTCTCCACCCGGCAGCTCGTGCGGCCCCCAGCCCTCGGGACCCAGCGCCACGGGCTCGTCGGTGATCCTCAGGATGCGGACTTGGTTTTCGGGGAGAGGGCGTCCGACACAGGTGCCCGCGCCTTCCCGGCTGGCCGCCCACGTCTCGTCGAGCACCTCCGAGCCCGAGATGGTGCTGACTCCCAGGCACTCGGTGGCGCCGTAGGGGGTGTGCACCTCGCCGTTGGGGAGGAGCTTGCGCCAGGTCTGGAGGAGCTTACCGGGGACCGGAGCGCCTGCCATCAGGATGCGCCGCACGGACGGCAGCTGGATGTTCCGTTCCTCGCACCAGCGGCCGACCCGGGTCCAGATTGCCGGGGAGCCGAAGGTGTGCGTAACTCCCTGGTTCTCGATCGCTTCCACGATCCGGGCCGGATCGACCTGGGCCGGCCGCGTCGGGTCCATGTCGGGGATGACGGCCGTCGCCCCGAAGGCCGTGCTGAAGAGCACGAAGACCGGAAACGCGGTCAGATCGACTTCGTCGGTTCCGATGCCGTAGGCGCGCTGCTGCAACGAAACCTGGCCCTGGATCATCCCGTGAGTGAAGGGCACTCCCTTTGGCACGCCGGTGCTGCCGGAGGTGAAGAAGATTGCGGCCGTCTCGTCGGCGCCCGTGTCGGCGACGGGGAACTCGCCCGTCTTGCCGGCGCCGAGCCTTTCCAGCGGAGTGGCGCCCAGCCCCCAGCCGCCTCCGACCAGGATCGGAATCGTCACGCTGCGGAAGGCCGATGGAAACAGGAACCGGGCCAGCTGCGCGCGTGCGATTCCGATGAACCCCTTCGGCGCGGCTTCCCGGAAGCAGGCCAGCATCGCGCCGCGCCCCATCCCCGGGTCCACGAAGATCGGCACGGCGCCGACCTTGAAGAGCGCGAACGCGATCGCCACGAACTCCAGCGAAGGGCGCACCATCATCGCCGTGCGTACGCCGCGCCCCAGCCCCAGTTCCACGAAACCGTGCGCCAGCCGGTCGGCCTCGCGGTCGAGCTGCGCGAAGGTCAGATGCGAGTAGGCGACACGGCCGGCGGCGTCCCGGCCCGCGGGGAAGACAACGGCCCGCTTGTGGGGCGTCTGGCGCGCTCTCAGCGGCAGGTAGGCGGCGACGTTGACGCCTCCGATGGCCGTCGTCACCGCAGCGGATTCTCCTCCAGGAAGCGGGCGATCCGGGGAACGATCCGCTCGTGGGCGTCCTCCAGGACGTAGTGGCCTGCGTCGGCGAACCGTTCCACCGCTGCCGCCGGGAAGAGCTCGATGAACCGATCGAGGAACCCCGGGTGGAAGCAGAAGTCCTTCATCCCCCAGGCGATGAGCATCGGACGATCGCGCAGGGCTGGGAGCGCTCTTTCGATGCGCTGGATTTCGACGAAGCTCGGGTCGGAAGGACCGAAGGGAATGTCCTGGACGAAGCGGTGTACGGCGACGCGGTTGGCCCAGGAGTCGTACGGAGCGAGGTACCCCGCCTTCACATCTGGAGTCAATCGCTCCGGATGGGCGGTTGCCCAGTGAAGCGCCGCCAGGCAGAAGGTGTTCATGCCCCGGATGGCCAGGTCGCCGAAGACCGGAATACGGCAGCTCTGGATGGTCCAGGGGAAGTAGAGACCGGCCGGGCGCGTATAGGCCGCCGTATTCAACAGGACGATCCGCCGGACTTTCCCGGGATTGCGCGTGGCGAAACCCATCCCGATGGGCCCGCCCCAGTCGTGCAGTATCAGCGTGATCCGGTCGAGCTCGAGTCGCTCGACCAGCCGTTCCACGTTGGCGACATGCGTGGCGAGCGTGTAGGCGTACTCCTGGGGCTTGTCGGAGAGGCCGCATCCGACGTGGTCGAGGGCGATGGCGCGCCAGCGGTCCCTCAAGCCGAGTACCAGATTCCGGTAGTAGAAGGACCAGGTCGGGTTCCCGTGCAGCATCAGGACGGGCTCCCCGCTTCCCTCGTCGACGTAGTGCTGGCGGGCGCCGGGCGTCTCTGACCAATGCGACTGGAAAGGGTAAAGATGTCTGAATGGCGCAGTGTCCGGGATCATGCTGGGGTCGCCTCCGGCGAGCTGGCGGCCCCGAACTGGAGCCAGAACGACATCCCGAAGTAGTACGCCACATACGCCAGCGAGGCCGTGACGAGCCCCCTGGGCGGGTGATCGAGCTGGAGCAGCACGACGAAGATGGCAAAGAACCAGACGCACGTGAGCACAACGTTGAGCTTCTGGAAGTGCGGGGTCTTCGACGGGTAGAGGCACTTGAGGGGAGCGAACACCGCGAGCGCCAGGAGCGCGAAGACCAGCGCGTTGGTCCAGCGGGGCAGCCCGAGCAGATAGGCGTAGAGCACGGCGACGTTCCAGTACGACGGAAATCCGGTGAAGTAGCCGTCGTCGGTCTTCGCGCGCTCCGAGCAGAAGCCGTAGCCGCTGGCCAGCAGTGCTAGCAGGAGCGCGGGAAGCCCCGTCTCCCCGACTAGCTCCAGGCGCCATGCCAGGTAGAGCGGCACGAAGACGTAGTTGAGGTAGTCGGTGATGTCGTCCAGCTTTCGCCCGTCGAAATCGGGAGCGCCCCGGCGAACGTCCACGGCGCGGGCGAGCGTGCCGTCGGTGCAGTCGATGAAGAAGGCCGCGAACATCCACCAGAAGGCGGCTCGGGCATCGGCGTTCACGGCGGCCAGGAGCCCCAGGAACGCGATCGGCAGCCCCAGCCCCGTGTAGAGGTGCACGCACCAGGAGAGCACGGCGCGCGTTCGGTCGGTCATCTGGAGCGGGCCCACCGGCGTCACCAGGTCGAAAGGGGTGCGCTCCGGGGCGACAAGAGTGACGCGGCGGCCGTGTCGAGGAACCAGAGCACGCGTCCTCGGGCCGAGAGCAGAAGCTGGGCCGGTAGCCGCGACGGGTCCGGCGGCGACTCCAGGACCTCCTTGACGACCGCGGCTTTCTCCTGGCCGCATGCCAGGAGCACGACGCGATTGGCCGCCAGCAGCACCGCCGGCGAGAAGCTGATCCGCTCTATCGGCTGCACCGGCGCCCGCGTGTGCAGCACGAGGCGGTCCTTGTTCTCCAGAGCCTTGGAGCCAGGGAAGAGCGAGGCGATGTGCGCGTCGAGGCCCAGGCCCAGGTAGACGATGTCGAAGCGCGGAATCGCCGGGGCCGACGTTCCGGTGACAAGCCGAAGGGTCGCCTCGTAGCTGGCCGCGATTGTCTTGGGAGCACCGGCCTCGACCGGCGGCTTGTGCAGGTGCTCGGGCGCCAGGGGCAGCCGATCGAGCAGCTGGCGCAGCGCCGCTCCGTGGTTGCTGTCGGCCGATTCGACGGGCACGCAGCGCTCGTCGCTCCAGTAGATGTCGAGCCGCTCCCACGGAACGTTGCCGGCGTTCGACTTGTCTTCCAGCGCAGCCAGCAGATAGCGCGCCGTGGAGCCTCCCGAGAAGGCCACGTGCAGCCGGTCGCCGCGGGACGGCGTTTCGCGGGCCGCGCGGAGCAGCTCGTTGGCCGCCTTCGACCCCACGAGGCGCGCGTCGGGGGCGATGGCGATTTCGGGTACGTTCATCGGGAGCTTCCTGGGCCAGGGGCGCAGTGCGCGCTAGGTATAGCAGCGGCGATTGCAAATCGCAAGGCCCCCTGATAACGTCCTCCGAGGCCGGCTCGAGCTTCTGCCGACCGGCGCGCCGCGGGCGCCCAGCCTCCGGCTGCCGACCCCCAGGGAGTTTCCATGAAGTGCATTCGATCCCTCTGCGCCGTTTGGGCCCTGGCGGCCTGCCTGGCCGTGCCCGCCCTGGCTTCGCTCGATTCCGTCAAGGTCACGACGTCGACCTGGAAACGCTCCGAGGCGGGCGCCGCGTTCTTCAAAGGCTCGGTGAAGCTCACGCTCGTCTTCGAGAAGCTGCTCCCGGCAAAGAAGCCGGCCTCCGAAAGCGACGGTTTCGAGTCCCAGGACGAGGCGCCGTCGATCCGGGTCGAGATCGTCTACGCGCCACCGGCGGCCCGAGCGACCTCCGGGGCCAGCCTCGAAGCTCTGAAAGGGCTGACCGACTCGAGCTCTCTCGCCGACGAGGAGGTGCCGGGCCAGCCGATCGGGGACGTGAATCCCGAGGCTCCGCTGCCGAAAAAAAGCGTACTTCGAGCACGAGTCGGCGCCGCCGAGTACCGCGTCACCGGTTCGGGGCCATCCGAGGAGCTGGCTGGTTTCCTGAAGGCTCTGCTGGCAGGAGATCCGGTGCTCTATCGAGCCCGCAGGCAGTACCCGGCTGAGCTGGAGCTGATCGGACCCAAACCGGCCGTTCGGCTCTATGAGGCGCCCGCCGCGACGGACGTGTTTGCGCTCCCCAGGCCCGGAGAGACGCCAGACCTCTGCTTCGCCAGCGACGCCAAGACACCTCTCACGCTCCTGTTCAAGCTGCGTGCCGACGAGCTGGTCTTCCGCAAACACGCCCTGGGTGTCACGAGTGCCCAGGCGCGCCAGGGGGTGAGGACGTACATGCGGTGTGGTTCCACGGCCATCTACGCCGACACCGGCGCCGACGGGGTGGCCAGCTTCGAGCTGGGCGTCGTCGCTGGGCCCGCAGAGTGGCGCTTCCAGGCCGGCCTGGAGAACCCCGTGGCCGCCGACTGGGTCCTGCCATCCGCGGGCCGGGTCCTGTTCCGGATCGCCACAGAGGCCGCTGCCCGGCCCCAGGCCCCAGCATCGGGTTCGCCAGCCGACGTCGCCACCTCGCTGGCCGCCTTCGCTGCGCTCAAGGCACCGTCGCGCGAAGCGGTGCCGCCCGAACTTTCATGCCTGCTCTTCGCCCAGGAGACCGACCGCAAGTCGACCTGGACCTGGAAGGCCGAAGCGTTCTGGCTGGGCGCGGGCCAGAGTCTTGCCTCGGACACGAGCGCCTGGCTCGACGGGCAGGCGCGGCGGATCGAGAAGGACTGGATCGGGCGGCCGGCCGGCGAGACGTCGGCGCCTTCGAAGCCCGGCTGGGGCGCCCGGGAGGCCGCAGGCTTGCTGGCTGCGCTCCGTTTGTACGAACTGGAGCCGGGTCCCGAATCGCTCGCTCGGGCACGGGCCCTGGCCGCGGGGCTCTTCGCTACCCTGCTCGCCACACCCGACCCCACCTCCACACCTGCTGACGCCGCCAGCGCTCCGGCCGCCCACGGGCTGGCCGCGCTCGGCTTCTTCAAGGCGAACGAGATCTTCCGGGAGGCTGGGTACCGGCGGCTGGCGCTGGACCAGGTGCAGCATCTTCTGGCCGAGCACGTCGCACTCGATTCCGGAGCCGTTCTCGCAACAAAGGGCGGCGCACCGCTATCCGACCTGAGGTCTCACGCGCTCGTCGTCCACGCCATCGCCAAGGCGTGGCGCTCCTCGAGCAAAAAGCCCTACAAGGCCGCGCTGGCCGCCATCCGCAAACGTGTCCTGGCGAGCTGGACAGCCGAGTCGGCCTTCCTGCTCTCCGGTGCGAAGCCCGACCTCGCCTCCCAGTTCTGGGCGCTTTCGGTCTTCACCTACGCTCTCTGGCCCTACTGGGGCCTCGATCTCGAGACCTGGATGGGCTAGCCACTCAGCCTTTCTCGATTCTCGATTCTTGGCATCAGAACCGGTGACTCAACGTCACCATCACGTTCTGCGTGTTGCGGCTGAAGAGGCTGTCGATCTCCTTCTGCCCGACGTAGGCGGCGTCCAGGATCAGCTCCTTGATGTTGAACCGGAAGCCGCCCGAAAACCTGTCGCCGTCGAAGTCCCCCAGGATCGACATGTTGCGAGAGACCCGATAGTTGACGCCGAGCAGGCCGAAGAAGGTGTCGGCCTCCCCGGTGAACACCGTGCCCGTGCGGCCGGGGACCGTGATGCGCTGCAGGTTGAAGCCGCCGAACTTGGAGATCCCCGCCTGCGTGAGCTGACTGGTGGTCAGCTCCCTGAACTTCTTGCCGCCAAAGTTGACGCCGAACCCGCCCCAGATCGACTTCCACCCCACCACCGAGTAGAACGAGGAGGCATCCGGCCCCGAGATCGGTGCGAGCAGGCCGACGGCCACATTGAAGGTGTCGACCGGGAACCGCATCTTGCCGCTGAACCAGTAGGGTTGGTCGCGGAAAGTCGTCTTCTGCCGGAACGTCTTCTCTACCCCCAGCTCCAGGTTGTGATAGACGCCGACGTTGACCTTGCCGCTGAAGTCGTAGCTGGTGTCGACGTCGAAGTTGGCCGTGAGCTGGTCGTACGATTCGAGAGTGATTCCCACCTCGGTGCGCTCGGGTTCCAGCGTCATGGGGTCCGGAATCGTAAGACCACCTGTCGGTCCAATCTGGGACGGGGCCGCGCCGCACGCCGCCGGAAAGGCCAACATGATCGTCACCGAAATGAGCAGGAAGAGGCTGTGGTTACGCATGGCGGTTCGTCATGCATGTCATCGGCAGCGTCCTCGGTTTTCCCGCGTTGCTTGACAGATGGAGCGGTTTCTGATAAACCGACGGCCTACCCGGTTGCTTGCGGGCGGAGTGAAGATCGCCCTGGGGGAGGCAGGTGGCCTGCACGGAGGAGGAGGTTTCTCTCATGTTGTTGCGCACCTTCGCCAGGTACAGCCTGGCCGCACTCACCGGCGTTTGTCTCACTTCGGCCGCCCTGGCCGGCACCGATGCCCCCGGCCTCAAGAAGGACGACGTCATCGGCCTCATCAAGGGTTTCCGCGCTGCGGACAAGAACCATAACGGCGTGCTCTCGCACGACGAGCTGGCGACTCGCTTCAACTGGACGGTCCCGGCCGGACACGAGCACAAGGCCGACGACAAGGCCCACGGCTTCAGCAAGATCGCCCTCATCCGGATGATTCATGACTTCCTGAAGATCGACGCCGACAAGGACGGCGTTCTTTCTCACGGCGAGCTGATGTCCTTCTACCACCCCGCCAAGAAGTCCCACGAGGGCTGCGATCATGCGCGCTGCGAGAAGGCCCAGAAGGGCGAGTGCTGCGGCAAGTGCGAGCACCCGACCAAGTGCGAGAAGGCCGCTGCCGACGTCGCCGCCGGCAAGTGCCCGAAGACCGGCAAGAGCTGCCCCGAGGCCAAGACCTGCCCCGAGGCTGCCAAGGCCTGCCCCCGCGCTGCCAGCGCCTGCGCCAAGACCGAAGAGGTCTGCCCGAAGACCGGCAAGACCGGTTCTTGCCCCAAGGCCGACTGCGCCAAGAAGGCCTCGTGCAAGAAGAGCGCCCGGCACCACTGGCGCCACCACCGCCACTGCCCGACCGCGGCAGAGGCGACCCTGCTCTGAGCCCGCGGACCAACACGTAGTCGTATCGCGACGCCCTGCGCCTTCGAGGCGCGGGGCGTCCGGACTCCAAGCCCAAGGAGGGCCCATGACCGCCGTCTGTCCTCACTGCAAAGGGAAGGTCACCCTGGCCACCGTGCTTCGCGAAAAGGACGTCAAGGACGGTGCGATCGAGACCCTCTACGCCTGCCCCCACTGCAAGGCAGTGCTTGGCTTCACCTTCATGGGCTGACCCGGCCCCGGGGCGGCAGGCCGTGACGGCCGCTACGCCCGCAGGCCGCCGAACACGGGGTAGCTCCCCAGCACCTTCACGAAGCTGCTCAGGCCTCTGAGTTCCTGGAGCACTCGCGCGATGGCACGTTCGGTGGCATGGCCGTGGAAGTCGGCGAAGAAGGTCACCGTCGGAATGGTCTTGGACGGGTAGTAACTGTCCAGCAGGCTCAGGTTGACCTTTCTGCGGCGAAAGATGCGCAAGGCGTCGTCCAGCACACCGACGCGGTCGATCAGGCTGAAGGCGACGGTTGTCTTGTCCGCGCGCGTCAGTACCGGCATGCTGCGGCCGACGGTCAGGAAACGCATCTCCTTCGCCAGGGCCGCGCCCGGAGCTTCGGACACGATGTCCAGCCCGTGGACCGAGGCCGAGAAGTGCGGACAGATCGCGGCCGATCCTGGGTGCTCGGACGCTTCCCTGGCCGACCAGGCAACGCTGGGAGCCAGGACGATCTCCGCCGCGCGGAAGGACTCCGAAATCCAGGGGCGATTGAGCGCGAAGATCATCTCCTGCACGATCAGCCGCCTGGGCCGGCCCCGGATACGGTTGCCGGCGACGGCCAGCTTGAGCTTCCAGTAGTACTCCGCCGTGATGGTGAGGTCGCTCTCGAGAAAGTACTCGAGCGCGTGCACGCCGATACCTTCCGAGCTGGTCTCGAGCGGCACGATGCCGTAGTCGGCCCGCTGCTGGGCGACAGCCTCGAAGACCTCGGCCAGCCCCGCAGTGGCGAGCAGCTCGGTCGATGCACCGAACTGTTCGCGCGCCGCGGCGTGCGATAGCGACCCCTGGGGCCCGGGAAACGCGACCACGAGCGGTCTCTCGGTCTGGCGGCAGAGCCCCAGGATGTCGCGGAAGATCCCCGCCAGCGCCTCGGCCGGCAGCCGGCCGCCGTTCAAGTCGTTCACCCGGGCAAGGATCTGCTTCTCCCGGACGGGGATGTAACGTTCCCGGCCCGAATGCCGCTTCAACTCGGCCACGTCCCTGGCCAGTCCGTGACGCTCGGTCAAGAGTCGGACAAGCTCGGCGTCGATCGCGTCGATCGAGCGGCGCAGCCGAGTGAGCTGGGCCTTGTGCGCGCGTGCCGTCATCACCGCTGCCCGGTCAGCTCCGCCCGGGACCGGAAGGCGCGGCCGCGCCCGCCGCGCCGGCGCCCTTCGGAAGCCCGCCCAGCCAACGCCCGATGAGGCAGTGCGCGTACCATCGTAGGTACTTGGGCAGCCACTTCCCAAGCTGGAAGCGCGACTCGCCCGCCGACCGGTCGACCCACGTCGTCGGCACCTCGGCGATCCGCTTGCCGGCCAGGAAGCCCTTCACCACCAGCTCCATTCCGATCTCGAAGCCGCCGTCGCTCTCGATCTCGAAGCGCCGCAAGGCGTCCGTCCGGTACAGCTTGAACGAGTTGGTCACGTCCGAGGTCGGAAGACCGCTCAGCAGGTGCAGCGAGACGCCGGCGCACCTGGACAGAAGGGTCTTCACGAACGGTCCGCCGGTCTGGCTGCCGCCCTTGGAGTAGCGGGTACCGCAGACGATGTCGGCCCCGTCTTCCATCAGGCAGTGCATCAGGTTGATCTGCCCTACGTCGTCGGAGAGGTCGGCCATGACCACGGCCGCGTACTTCTTGCCACAGTGGAGCAAGCCAGTCTTGATGGCGTTCAGCGCGCCGCGCCCGTAGGCGTTCTTCAGGAGCCTGAGGCCCGGCCAGCCGGCTTGCAGGCGGCGCACTACCGGCACGGTCGTGTCCTCGTCCATGTCGTGCACCACGAAGATTTCGTGTGGCACCCGCACGCGCTGGCGGAGCGCCTCCAGCGTCGGAACGATGTTCTCCGCCTCGTTGTAGACCGGTATGACGATTCCCAGGTCGGGCGCGGCCACGGGCGCCCGCAGGCTTGGCGGAGCGGCGGCGGCCGGCCCGGCTGCCCTCGCCTCCGGAGGCAATGGAGCGTTCGACTCTGTTATCGGCGTGCCGTCCAGCCTCTGCAGCGTGACGCCCTTCCCGGTCAGGTTCCAGACGTCGCTCAAGAGCGCCCCCGGCGCCGCCCGATCGGCCAGCCAGGCCGGTTTCAGCTCCCGGAAGGCGGAGTGGTTCATCGCCAGGAAGATGACGTCCGCTGCCGCTACGGCTTCCTCCAGCGGCGAGCTGGCCAGGAAGGGGTCGTGCATCCGCACCTCCGCACCCTCCGCCAGCAGCAGCTTTCGGAGCTTGTAGGAGAGCGCGTTGCGCCCGTCGTCGATGTCGCGCTTGAACGCGATGCCCAGGATGGCGACCTTGGCCCCGTGCAGCGGGCGCACGGCCTTGACCTGGCTCACCAGGTACATCGGGACGGTTTCGTTGATCTTCCAGGCGGTGCTGATGAGCTCGCAGTACGGCGTCTTGTTGATGAGGAAGAAGCCGTCCTTGTAGAGGCACGGCCCGCCGGCCAGCCCGGGAAGCGCCAGCCCGCCCCTGGAGTAGCCTTCGTTCACCAGCCGCACCAGTGGGTAGATCTCCCGCTCCCACTGGTGCGCAATCATCATGAACTCATTGGCCAGCGCGAACTGGATGTAGCGGTACATGTTGCAGAAGAGCTTCGCCAGCTCGGCGGAGCGGGCGTCGGCGTCCAGGAGCGGCGGGCCCAGCGCTTCGAAGAGCTGCCGCGCGCGCGAGCGGCTCCCGGGATCGTCGGCGCCGACGATCTGCGGAGTCGTCTTCAGCTCCGACAGCGCCTTTCCCTCGGCGATCCGCTCCGGGCAGAAAGCCAGGTAGAGGTCCCGGCCGATCGTCAACCGCGTGCGGCTCTCGATGAAGCGGGCGATGTACTCGGTGGTTCCGGGGCTCACCGTGCTCCGCAGCACCAGTAGATGCCCGGGTCTCAGCAGTGGCACCAGCGAGTTGAGCACCTTCTCGATCTGAGTGAAGACCGGGTTCATGTGCTCGTCCACGGGCGTGCCCAGCGTCAACACCAGGTTGTCCGCGTTCGCGGCGACCCCGTTGTCGGTCGTGAACTCCACCGCTCGGCCCGCGTGGCGGGCCAGAAGCTCGGGGCCGCCGTGCTCGACGAAAGGGAAGACGCCGGACTTCAACCCCTCCACGTACGGAGCGTTCACGTCGACACCCCAGACGCGATACCCGCAATCGGCGAAGGCCAGCGCCAGCGGCAAGCCGACACGCCCGACGCCAAAGACCGCGACGGTCCGCGCGCCGTCGCTCATCGCGAGGAAGCTCCCCCCTTGTGGTTGCGCTTCAGCCACTCCACCACCGGAGGAAGCCCGGCGTCCAGCCCGATCTTCGCCTCGAACCCGAGCACCCGGCGTGCCTTGGCCACGTCCGGAATGCGCCGCTGCACGTCGTTGGCGAAGCCCGCCACGTGCCGCAGCTGGGGCTCTCCCTTGTCGTAGAGCAGCCGATAGAGCTCGCCTGCCAGCTCCAGCATCGAGATCTCCCGCGGGTGGCTGATGTTGAAGTCCTCGTCCACGCCGCGCTCCGACTCCAGCGCGCAGACGATCCCGGCGGCGATATCCTCCACATGCGTGAAGCAGCGGGTCTGGCTGCCGTCCCCAAGCATTTCGATTTCCCCGCCGCCCGCGTCGAGGAACTTGGCCACCAGGTCGGGAATCACGTGGGCGTACCCGACCTCTTCGCCGGGGTACTCGTTGACGCCATAGGCGTTGAATGGCCGCACGATCGTGTAGGGCAATCCGTGCTCCTGCCGGTAGGCCTTGCAGTACCACTCGCCTGATAGCTTGCTGAAACCGTAGGCGCTGACAGGCATCGGGATGGTGGTCAAGTCGCTCTCGGCCGATGGGAAGCGCGTAGCCGATTCGAACACCATCGACGAGGAGATGTAGAGCATCCGCTTGTAGCGAAGCTCTGCCGCGGCCTCGAACGTCGCGGAGTAAATCTGATTGTTCTCCGCAAGAATCGTCGCGGGAAGGCGATGGAAGTATCCGATTCCGCCGATGCGCGCGGCCATGTTGACGCAGTGGTCGAACCCCTCGAAGGCCGATCGGGCCTCGGATGGGTCTCGCAGGTCGGCCGTGACCAGCTCGCAGCCCAGCCCTTCCGTCGACCCGTGCTTCGAGAGGTTGTCGACGACCCGAACCGTGTGGTCCCGCGCCAGCAGCGCCCGGACCACCGCGCTGCCGATGAATCCAGCGCCACCCGTCACCACCACCCGAAGTTTCACCCAAGAGCTCCTTCCCACAGGGCCAACCCCGCGAACGGTGTATCATTCCGCTGCTCGGGCTGCAACCTTCTCCGGCCCCGCCAAGTAGGCATGACGGAGGACAGAGTCCCCTAGCGATGCGCAATCTCCTGCTCTTGCTCCCGTTCGTGCTGGCCGCGCTGGTGTCGGTTTCCGCCCAGCCTGTCAGCTTTACGGGGCTGGAAACCGCCCGCGAGGCGACCGCTGGCCCGGCCACCCGCCCGACTTCCGGCGCGGCCGCCGTCGTCGGCACCGGCTCCCTCTCGTCCTCGGTCCCGGCGGGGCAGGGGATGCAGTTCGGCATGACGGACCGGTCCGACAACCTCACCGTGCGCAAGGGCCGCCTGGTGCTGATGCTCTCGCGCACCGAGGCGACCTTCTCCGCCGCGGGTTCGCTGCCCGTGGCGCTCGAGGCCAATGTGACTGCTCAGGGCCACGCCGACGCGACTGGACGGCTGCGACTCGACAGCCAGAAGATTGTCGACGAGCTGCTCTCCAAGTCGGGCTCGCTGCCGGCCCTCCCCGGCGGACTGACGCCCGAGGACATCGCCGGCGCCATCCCGTCGGGCAGCGTGCAGACGGGCCTGACGGGCAACGCCGACGCCAGCTTCCAGGGCAAGGCGCGCGTCGACAACATCCAGGCCTCTGCCGAGATCGGCAAGAAGACCGAGGGAATTCTCGTCGGTGTGCCGATCGTCGGAGGGCTCTCGTTCTTCGGCGGTGCACGTCGCGTGCAGGAGTACGTGGTCGTGGCCGTGCAGGGGTTCGACTACAGCTACGCCTACAGCGGTCAGGCCGGCGGCTCCGTCACCGAACAGGGGACCGGGACGACCGTCTCGGATTCGCGCAAGTTCTCGGGCTCCGGCGGGGGGCGCGTCAAGCTCCCCGGGGTGTCGGCACGCTCCTCGTGGGAATACACGGTCGCCGTGGTCGGCGTCGGCTACAGGGGCGAGAGCGGCGGCTTCCACGCCGTCGTCGACCTCGACTTCTCGGCGCCCAAGATCGACCCCGACGGCTATATCGACCTGGGGCCGCTGCAGCAGCTCCAGATGCCGGGCCCCGTGCGCGACATCGACGTC
Organism: Candidatus Wallbacteria bacterium; assembly: GCA_016213845.1. GTDB lineage: Bacteria > Muiribacteriota > UBA6191 > JACPRK01 > JACPRK01 > JACPRK01. Next base: position 87,688 of record JACQZN010000129.1, on the reverse strand, counting down.
GGTGGCGATTTCCGGGTCGGTGGCTTCAGCGCCGGCGCCAACGTGAAGCTCTTCACGTTTGCCGGGTACGCGGCGGGCGCCAGCGCCGACCTGTTCGTCAGCCAGGAGTTCTCCTCCTTCGACATCGGGCTCTCCTACCACGGCAAGGCCCGGGCCCTGATGGCGGACCAGTCGGCCGCCCTGGAGCTCGGCTTCAAGCCGAGAGAAGACGTGAAGGTCACGCTGATTGCAGGCGTCCGCGTGTTGAGCAGCTACATGCCGGCCGTTCACTCCAGCGCCAGCAAGGACTTCGGCCGCAGCACCGCGGGCTCCTTCGGGGGAGCCTCCTCCAACCTCGACTACTCGGGCAGCTACAACGCGAGCGCCTCGGGATCGGCCCGGGTCATCGCCGACCAGGACGCTCAGCTCACCAACGTCGTGACCTACGCGCCGGGCATCAAGGTCGACCTGCTCTCACGCGGCGTTTCGCTGGGCGGCGGTCCCATCCTCGATCATAACGGCAAGGTGATCGGCGGGCGGGCCTCGGCGACCTGGGAAGTCGTCAAGGACCGAATGGAGCTCGAAGCCGGCGGATTCAGCGCCGGCAGAGGCAACTCGGGCGGTATGGTGACGCTCGGCGTGAGCTTCTAGATGCGCAAGGAAAATCGGGGCAACTCGACTTGCCCCAATTTGGAAAACCGGGGACACACGACCTATTTTGAAAAAATAGGTCGTGTGTCCCCGGTTTTTTTTCTCTTGCTGGCGGGGGCGCTCCAGGCGGGGGGGGCGGGGACGACCGTGGAGCAGGTGCACGGCAGGGCCAGGGAGCTGCTGGAAGGCAAGGGGAAGGCGGCCGACGCGTTGGCGGTGCTCGAGGAAGGGCTCAAGATGCATCCGAAGGCCGAAGCGCTGCACCGGCTTGCCGGGATCGCGGCCTTTCGGGAGAGGAACTTCGAGCGTGCCCGCGTGGCCTTCGAGACCGCCATCAGCCTGAAGCCCGAGGAGCCGTTCAACTACGTAAAGCTAGCCTCGCTCCATGTGTGCGAGCGGGGAGACGCCCGGGCCGCCGACCAGGTCCTGGCGCGGCTCTTCGACTTGCGGCCGCGCGATGTCGCAAGCCGTGAAGAGGCGGCGGCCATGTGGGCCAAGTGCGGGGAGACCGATCGCGCCATCTCGCTTTGGCTAGCGCTGGCCCGGTTGGATCCTCCCCAGGCGTGGATGTACCGGTTCAAGGCGGGCCAGCTCTACCACGCTGGGGGCCGGTACCAGGACGCGCGCTCGTTGCTGGGACGGGCGCTGGCCGACGGCCCCAAGTCGAGCGCCGCGCTTGCCGCGCAGCTGGGCGCCACGCTGGCCCGGATGGGCGAGAAGACAGAGGCTGCACGGCTCTACCGAATGGCGCTGGCCCGCCGTCCGGATGCCGTGCTGCGTCAACGGCTCGAGACAGAGCTCGGGGCGCTGCAGGCGCGGTAGGAACCAGCGCCAGGCCAGCTTCGGAGCCGTCCGATTAGCGGATGCTTCTGCACAGGCTCGAAAGCGCTTGCAATTCGACGCCTTCATCCCTATCATGTCGCGCTTCCCGAGTGGGGCGGAGGTGGTTTGTGTTTTCACGTAAAATCGGGTTCTTCGCGGTAGCAGTCTTCATGTTCGGGGCCCTCGCCGGCGAGTGCTCGGCGCAGACGCTGTACCGGTCCTGGCGCGAGAGCTCCGACGTGATGACAGCGCGTATCGTCGCGCAAGTGGAAGTCGCGCCCGGTTACTGGGGAAAGGCTCGAGGCGCCACCCGTCAGGACCCGCCCCCGACGCCTCCATCACCGCCCTCCTGGCACGAGCCGACCTACTCGGAGCGGCCCATCCAGGTCACTGTGCGGCTCGAACGACCGGCGCCTCTGCGCCCGGGTGAGATCGAGGCGTTTGCCGTGGCGGCTACTCACAGCTACGGCCAGCCCTCCATCCGCGTCACGCTGACGCCCGTTCGAACTTCATGGACCTACTCGGGTCAGCTCACAGCGTTTGCGCCGGCCAGCTCTCAGGCCGAGGGCGCCGTGGCATTCTCCTTGACGCCCAGGGGCCGCCACGCGATCCGGCCACCGAACGCGCTGACGGGCGCGCGCGTCGGCACGGGACTCCCCGAGGAACCGATGGTCATCGAGTTCGACGACCCGGGTCTGGCCGACGACGGGAACGCTGCGACCACCTATCCGTTCACTGTTCACCGCAAGCGCAATCTCTGGCCCGACAAGCTGATCGCCTCCGGGGTCTACCGGCCGGAGCCCGGCAGCTCCCGGCAGCGCATCGTCATCGAGAAGGGTGGTCCCTTCAACCCGGGAAGCCAGTACCTGGTCGACGGCGGCGAATACCAGGTCTGCCTGCGAATCGTGAAGTACGGGCAGGATTACACGCCCGAGCCGAGCGACGAGACGCGCCTCGATTTCCGCTATCGCGCCTCTTCCGGGTCATACAGCCGGGAGGCCTCGCGGACCCTGCGATTCGAGCGGATGGGCCGCTGAGGGCGGCTCAGCTCTTCGGCAGCGCGGGAGGCTGGGCGTCCGCGGCGAAGTCGAGTTCCTCGACCGCACGCGCCGTCATCTCCATTTCTGAGTTCAGGCTGCGCACTCTGCCTGCCAGGGCGTTGAGCTCCAGGCTGGTCGACTGCGCGTCGCTCGCTTTGAGTCGCATCAGCGAGAGCAGCATCTCTTCGAGGGTCGTGTAGTAGTAGTTCAGGCTGCCGATGACGCGCTCGCGGCCGTGGACCATGTCGTCCAGGTGTTCCAGGCGGCGCTTGAGCGACTCGGCCACTTGTTCGTACTGGCGCCGGGCGAAGGGGTCGGCGAGCGAGCCGAGCTTGCTCTCGGTGGCCGCCAGGCGCTGTCGGGTGCCGGCGGCATCGGCCTGCTCCAGGAACAACTCGATCTCCCGCCAGCGGCGCGCCAGGCGGAAGGTTGCCGTCATCAGCTGCGTCAGATCCTCCAGGAAGCGGTCGGCGTCGACCTCGCGCGCCAGCCGCAAGCCGTCGCTCAGGCACCTGCGAACCTGCCGGTAGAGCCGCATCGAGCGCTCCAGGTAGTCCCGCATCTCGGCGCCGGGCATCACGCGCGATTCCTCGTACAGCAGCTCCACCGGATCGCGCTCGAGCACCAGGTGGCGCGGCAACGATCCGAGTCCGATGAGCGCGCCCTGCAAGGCGCCTGCGGCCAGGGCTACGACGGCCGCGGGAACCAGCCCGGCCAACAGGTTGACCGAGGAGGCCACGCTGATGAAGGCATTTCCGAGCAGGGTGGCCAGCGCCACACCCAGGACCACCGATACTCGCGCAACTCCGTCCCGGACGCCGGCGCCGGCGGCCCAGCCCGCCAGCGCGCCGACGATCAGGAATCCAAAGGCGGGGTACGCAGGCACTACCCACTGAGCCACGGCCGCTGCGGGGAGGAACCCGAGGAGTGTGTCGCGCGCCCGCGCCTGGGCGCCCAGTCCGGCGTGGATGCCAGCGAAGACGGCGCACGCCAGGAGAAGGGGCTGCCACATCGGGGCGAACAGCGGGAAGGCCATCGCCGCGGCTCCGAGCGTCGCAGCCACGGCCCCGGTCGTTCGGGCTAGCTGGGCTGGCCGGTGAACCTCGACCGTTCCAATCGTCGCGGGAGCTCTCCGCGCGAGGACCTGCGCGGCGGCTGTCGGAAGCGTTTCGGTTTCCGGGAGGGTCACGGGTGGGGGGGGCTCTCCCTCAGGGGCTTCGCCCCCGAACCACCACTGGGCTGCTGTCGCCAGGCCGCGCGGGGAGTTGCCTGGCTATCGAGCGCTGAGAGTTTGCGTGCAGGAATCCAGCAATCGGTGGGACCTGGGTCCAGGAGCAGCCTCTTCACCGTGCGGCCTCCAGGGCCATGACCTTGCCGCGCTTGACGGCGAGGCTGCTCTGAGCGTCGCTCATCGGGGCGTCGAAGCGGTTGAGCATCGAGCGGTAACTCTGCACCTGGGTGTCGAGGGCCTGGCTCTTCAGTTCCTTCCTGTTGCGGTCGGTCGTCAGCGACAGCTGGTTCATGAGCACGCGCTTGGCCTCGTCCCGCTTTCCCGTCTGGTAGAGGCGCATGGCCGAATCGAGCGTGACGGCGGCCTGAGTCGACTCCACCGTTTCCAGGACCCGCAGATCGCGGGAAGCGGCCACGCGGGCGTCGTCGTCCACGGCTTCGACGGCCAGCGGGCGGCTCAGGCGCTGAGGGGAATCGCTCTGGACATCCCTGAAGGCCAGCTCGAAGGCTCCGACAGGCCGGCTGCCGGGCTGGGCCGAGTCGAGCGTCAGCCGGAGGACCACCTTTCGGGTCTGGCCTCCGTAGAGATCGCCCAGGGCAACCAGCGTCGAGCTCCCGTCGCGCCGGACGGAGTAGCCGTACACATCGCCGACACGGACGCCTGCTGCGGGGGTGATGCGCAGGACAGCCTGGCGGGCCGCCGTCTGCATCAGATCCTTGAGCTCGGAGGCATAGATCCCCGAGACCTGCTCCGGACTCTCGATGAAGTGGTACTGGCCGGACCCCGATTCTGCCATGCCTTGGAGGAGATCCTCGTTGAACTCCGCACCCATTCCGAACGTGCTCAGTGTGATGCCCTTCGCGTGCCACTCCGCAGCCATGCGGTTCAGGCGCGCCGGATCGGTTTCGCCATTGTTGGCCAGGCCGTCGGTCATCAGGAGCACCCGGTTGATCCAGCCGGTCTGCCGGTTCTTCGTCACCTCTTCGCAGCCTCTGAGGAAGCCGCCCGAGAGGTTCGTCGAGCCACTGGGCGTGATCGCATCGATCAGCTTGCACAGGCGCGCCTTGTCCTGCACGGGGCTGGCCGCGGCAAGAAGCTCGACCTCGCTGTCGTAGACGACGATGGAGAGGACGTCGCTGGGCGAAAGCGTCTCGACCAGCTGCTTGGCCGCCTTGCGGAGGTAGTCGATCTTGCGCTCGCTGGTCATGCTGCCGCTCTTGTCGAGCACCAGGGCCAGGTTCAGCGGCGGGCGGGCGACCGACGGCATCGAGCGGGCCGTCAGCCGCACGGCCACGAACAGATCGGAGTCTTGCGCGGCGCGCGTGGCCGACTGGCTCGGCAGCACCTCCATCGTGATGCCGCCCAGGCTGGTCACAGGGGCGACCGTGTGGGGCGTGACGATCGGCGGCCTGGGGGGCGGCTCGTGCCGGGTGACGGTGGCGAACGGAGAACGAATCCAGGGCCCCAGCCCGACGACGACTGCAGCCACGGCGCCAGCCAGGATTGCGGGTACTTTCCAGCGTTGCATCTCGAACCTCCGGCTCTTCTTCGAAGTCGTTTCGACCTCTCTGACAGACTCCCCCCGTCCGGGTTCCTCCGTTCTCAGGAAACCACAATTCGCCGCGGATGGCCAGCTAGGGAGTAGCCAGTAGCCAGTAGTCAGTAGCCAGCAGGCTCGGATGGCCACAGCCGTCGAGCGGGCGAAATCCCACGCCGGCTATCACCCCCCTCAAGCCTCACCCCTCAAGCCTCACCCCTCAAGCCTCATGCCTCACCCCAGCGCCTTGGCCAGCATCACCGTTGTGCTGCGGCCGGGGATGAAGAAGAAAAGCAGCTCGTCCATCAGCTCGTGCATGATGAGGATGCCGCGGCCGCCGATGGCCCAGTCCTTTCGAATGGCCAGCTCGCGGAAGTAGCCCGGGTCGAAGGTTCGCCCGCCCGGGTCGGTCAGCAGCAGGACGAAGCGGTCGCTTTCCAGGCGGTAATCGAGTGTTACCGTCAGGTCGCGCTGGTAGCGGGAGCCGTGGTCGACGGCGTTGTTCATCGCCTCGTTGACGGACAGCACGATGTCCTCGGAGACGACAGCAGCGACGCCTGCGGCCGAAAGAAGGGAGCGGAAATGGGCGTCGACTTTCGCCAGGGATGCCAGCTCGGCCGGCAGCTCCAGGCGCGTGAATCCGCGGAGCGGGATCATGAGGCCTCCCGCCATGACGGCACTGCGAACCGGAACCGGAAGGTGCCTGCGGAGCGCTCGAAGTCGAGCGTCCCACCGTGGCTGTCGAGGATGTGGCGGGCGTAGGCGAGCGAGAGATCGATCTGTCCGCCTGCGATGGATAGGAACTGGTCGACCTGCTGGCGCTCCTCCAGGAGCGACGCGATGGAAGCCAGTTCTACGGAGTCGCTTTCTCCTTCCAGTCGTGTGACCACGGACTTTCCCTCGGGCGCCAGCCCTACCCGCAAGCGGCCCCCGGCAGGGAGCAGCCGGGCGCACGCGGCCAGCGTCAGCTCCAGCGCCTCGGAGAGCTGCTTGGTGTCCACGTAGACCTGGGGCAGGTCCCGGGCGACTTCGAGATCGACGGCGATGCCCGCGGCCGAGCTCCAGGCCCCCGTTGCCTTTGCCACCATCTCCGCCATCACCGACAGCCGGCGCAAGAGCCGGACGGGCCCCATCTCGATGTCGGAGAACCAGGTCAGGTTGCGTGCGTCCCGGTGGAGCCGCTCGAGTCGGGCATCTGGAGCGCCGCCGGGCGGCTTGGCCTGGAGCTCCTCGACGCCGTGGAGGAGGCTGTGCAGTCCCGCGGCGAAGACCTCGTCGCGACGGCGTTGCCCCACGCGCGTCTCGGTCACGTCCCGCAGAGCCGCCACGAGGCCTTGCGAGGAGCCGCGCGCCGAATTGAACGGCGTCACCCGCACTGACAACACTCGTCCGCGCGGCTTCAGCAGCACGACGTCCGAGGTCGTGGCCCCAAGCCCGGGCAGGCCCGCCAGGAAGACCTCCAGGAGCACGGAGCGCTCCTGGCCCTCCACCAGACCGAACATCCGCCGTGCGGCCTCGTTGAGCTGGCGCAGCTCCCCGTCGGGGCCGGTCACCACGATTCCGTCCGCCAGGCTCCCGACGATCGCCTCCAGCGCGCGTTTTTCGTCGAGCAGCTCCTGATAGGTGCGGCTGTTGTGGATTGCAGTTCCGACGTGACCCGCCATCGCGACGAGGATGTCCTCGTCCTCCTCGTCGAAGGCGGCGCCGCCGGACTTGTTGAGAACCTGGACAGTGCCGATCACTCGGTCGCGCTCCTTGACGGGCACCGCCAGGACGGAGCGGGTCTGGAAGTGGGTCGTCCGGTCTGCCTCCCGGAAGAACCGCTCGTCGGCAGCTGCGTCGTCGATGCGCAGCGGCCGGTCGTTCTTGACGACCCAGCCGGCCAGGCTTCGGTCCATCGGCACGCGCACCTGGCGCAGCTGTCCGGGGTCGGCGCCTCCGAGCTGCGTATGAAACGTCAGCTCGTCGGAGCTGGCGTTGGTGAGCAGGATGGAGCTTGCCTCGGCCTGTGTCAGGCGCATCGCAAGCGACATGATGCGTTCGAGGACGACGTCGAGCTCGAGCGTGCTGTTGACGAGCGTGACGGCGTCCATCAGCGCCGCCATCCGTTCCCTGAGGCGGGCCGCGCGCCGGGAGCGGGCCGATTTGCGCGTCGCAGGCGACTGCATCAGTCGGCGCTCCCGTAGAGCTCGAAGACGGCGAAGGGCAACAGCGCGTGGAAGCGTGCCGGCACCGTGTCGTCGGGACAGAGCGACAGCAGCCGTTCCAGCGGCAGACCCGTCGAGGGGCCGCCGCCAGCGGCCAGTATGGCGGTCGCGGCTGCGCGGAGATTCCCGCAGGCAGCGAGGCCGGCGCGGTCCGCCGATTGGCGCATCCCCGCCTGCCAGAGCGGCAGCTCCACGGCGAGTTTCGGGGCGAGTTCCAGGCATGGCTGGGTCAGTTCGCTGACAGTGGCGGCATCCAGCCACGGATCGAGCGTCCGGATGGGGCGAAAGCGGCGGGCTCCCTGGTACCAGCCGGCGCCCAGCTGATGGACCATCCCTGCCAGGACGGCGAGGCGGTCCGGCCTCAGGCCGGTCAAGCCGACGTGGCCAAGCATGCGGTGTCCGAGAGCGCGACCCAGCACGAACAGACTCTCGGCACGTCCAAGCCGGCTGGCAAGCACGGGTGCGGCCAGGATGAAGTCGGAGCCGGGCACGGCACCCGACTCCAGCTCGTCGGAGACAAGCAGGCGACAGGGTTCGCACCCCAGCGCGAGCGCCGCTTCCCGCAACCAGGCGGCGTGCTGGGGAAACCGCTCGGGGCCGGCGGGGAGAGCGTTCGGCGGTGCGGGCGGCCCGGGGCTATAGCCGAGCTTCGCGGCCAGAGCGCGGAAGACCCGGCTTGCCGGCTCGCGTTGCTCGGCCGGGCTGCGCAGCCAGCCTCCTGGGTCGGCAGTCGAAACACCGGCCGGCGGCGGAAGCGGCCGGGCCGCCGCGGCCCTCAGGTACTCGTTTGCCTCGCGATCCTCCGGGTCCAGCAGGGCCAGCGCGGAGAAGGCCGTTCGGGCGATTGCGTGTCTTCCGGTCGAGTGTGCCTTGCGGGCCAGCTCGCGATAAACGGCCGGGTCGAGCGGCCGGGCGCGGCACCGGCGTTCCAGCTGGTCCTGAGAAGACGAAGCCAGGAAGGCTACGGGCCAGAAAGCCGCCGCTTGCGCCTCGAGGATGGCTGCGGCGGCGTTTGCCACCGGCAGTGCCCTGGGCGGTTCCCATTCCGCTTCCGCCGCGAAAGGAGCCGGTGGAGCTGCCGGCTCCATCGGCTCCAGTCGCCCCGCTACCGTCCGAACCTCTCCCAGCATCAGGTCCACGTGGCGCAGGTTCAGCTCGCACGTCATCGGCGCCAGAAGCCTGGCGAAGTCGAGGACGAACCCCTCGCCGGTGACGTCGGTCATGAAGCCCTCCGGGCCGCCCGCGGCCAGCGCCTCGAGCGCCCGGTCCAGCTCGCTGCGCGGAATCGGCACCACCCAGAAGACCTTCGGTCCGGGGTCGAAGCGCACCCGCAGCGTACCGTCCGAGGCGAGCTCCAGCACGATGTCGATGGTGAGCGGAATCCCCTTGATCGTGCACTTGATTCGCAACCGCCCCGGCTCCATCCGGGCCACGAATCCCTTCACGTCGGGCCGCCGTCTGGCAGTCTCACGCTCCAGGAGTCGCTCCAGCCGCCACTGAGGCAGGGAGCTCCGCATCTGGAGAAGGACCAGGTGCGGAGGGCCGTCCGTCTTCCGCAACTCCAGCAGCGCTTCCCGGATCTCCAGCACTTCCTCGAGCAGCACGTCCCGCACCGAGATCAGCTGTCCGCCAGTGGCCGTACGGGCGATGGACTGCAGCGGCCGTCCCCTCTCTCCGATCAGCCCCAGCTGCGACGCCAGCGCCGACATCGCGGCGGCGAGCGTCTTCTCCCGGGCGCCGGCCACCTCGGCGAGCCCGCGCAGGCTCTCCGGCACATCTGCCAGCACGCGCGCGGCACGCTCGAAGTCGCCTCGCACGGCGTGGAACTCGACCCGGGCGATCCAGCCGCCGGCCGCCAGCGGCTCCCGGTCGGTGCGGTCCTCGAGCCCTGCGAGAGCCGCCCGCTCGACGGGCCCGTACAGCCGTCGCCGGTCGAACCAGTCGAGCAGACGTCCCCAGAGCGAGCTCAGCCGTTCGGCTGGCCGCTCGCCTGGGGCCTGGGGCCGTCGGGCAGCCAAGGCAGGACCGTCTGTCAACCGGCCGCCCGTGCGCTCGACGGGGCCCTCGGGGACGACGGCTCCGGAGGTTGGCTCCGGTGTGTCGTCCATCCGCTGGGAAGGCTCCACGCGCGGTGACCGGTCGTTCGTCGCCCGGCTACTCCTCGTCCTCCTGGGCGCCGAAGCCGCTCTCCTTCACCACGGCGTCCGCCACGGTGGCAGGCACCTCTTCGTAGTGGGAGAGGGTCATCGTGAACTCGCCTCGCCCGCCGGTCATCGACCGCAGGGAGATGATGTACTTGTAGAGCTCTGCGAGCGGCACCTGCGCTTTGATGATCTGGCGCTTGCCGTCGGGCTCCATGCCCAGGATGCGGCCGCGGCGGCTGTTGAGGTCGCCCATGATGTCGCCCATGTTCGCCTCTGGGACGCTCACTTCGACGGTCATCACGGGCTCCATCAGGACGGGTTTGGCCAGGCGGGCCACCAGCTTGAACCCCTTGGATGCGGCGGTCTTGAACGCCATTTCCGAGGAGTCGACTGCGTGGTAGGAGCCCTCGTAGACGGTGCAGCGGAAGTCGGTCATGCCGAACCCTGCGAGGATGCCGCGGACCATCGCTTCCCGCACGCCCTTCTCGACGGCGGGGATGAACCGGTTGGGGATCTTTCCGCCGACGATGGCGTCCTCGAACTCGAACCCGGTGCCGGTCGGCAGCGGCTCCAGGCGCAGCCAGCAGTCGCCGTACTGGCCGTGGCCGCCGGACTGCTTCTTGTGCTTGCCCTGGCCCTCGGCTCTGCCGCGAATCGTCTCTCGGTAGGGGATCTTCGGCTTGGCGACTTCGCAGTTGACGTTGTAGCGATCCTTGAGGCGGCGCACGAAGGTGTCGACGTGGAGCTCACCGGTGCCGCTCACGACGAACTCGTGGGTCACTTCGTTGTTCTCGGTGTGGATGAACGGATCCTCGGCGCGCAGCTTGGCGAGGGCGGTCGAGAGGCGTTCAGTGTCCTGGGCTGTCTGGGGGCGGAGCGCCACGGAGAGGTAGGTGTCCGGCTTCTTCCTGTCCGGGAAGCGAGCGGGGCGCTTGTCGCTGGCGATGGTGTCGCTCCAGTGGAGGCCCTTGACCTTGAGCAGGGCGCCGATCTGGCCGGCGGAGAGGGACTGCGCTTCGACGCGCTCCTTGCCCTTGAGCCGCATGATGGGACCGATCTTTTCCTTTTCGTCCCGGGTGGTGTTGACGATGGCGCTGCCGGGCGTCAACGTGCCCGAGTACATGCGGACCAGGAAGAGCTCGCCGACGTGCGCTTCCGTCAGCACTTTGAAGACTCGGCCGCAGAGTTCTTCGGAGCCATCGGCCTTGAGGAAGACCTTCTCTTCCTTGCCGGCCAGCGGCACGGCGGGCGTGCGGTCGACGGGCGACGGAAGGAACTTCACGATGACGTCCATCAGGAGCTGTACGCCTATGTTGCGCGTGCCCGAGCCGGGGACCACGGGAACCAGCTTGCGGGCGAGTACGCCGATCCGGATGCCCCGGTCGATCTCCTCGGCGGTCAGCTCGTCGCCTTCCAGGTACTTCTCCGTGAGGGCGTCGTCCGCCGCGGCTGCAGCCTCGACGAGGGCCTCGCGGTACTTCTGGACGACGGTCTCCATGCTGCTGTCGATGGGGCCTTCCTTCGACTTGCCACTGTCGTCGGTGAAGACGTGCGACTTCATCGTGAGGAGGTTGACGTAGCCCTTGAAGGTCCCCGCGGCGCCGATCGGCACGGCGATCGGGACGAGGTTGCCTTCGAGGTCGGCCTTGAGCTCGCCGATGGCCTTTTCGAAATCGGCGTTCTCCTTGTCCATCTTGCTGAGGAAGCAGGCGGCCGGCAGCTCCAGCTGGGAGCAGAAGCTCCAGACCTTGGCGTTCTGGGCTTCATTGGCGTGCACGGCGTTGGCGACGAGGATGGCGGCGTCCATGTCTTGCAGGCAGGTCTGCACTTCCGGCAGGAAGTCGACGTAGCCGGGGCAGTCGACCACGTTGAGCTCGGTCTCGCGCCAGGTGGCGGTGATCGGGACCGCGTTGATGGAGATCCGTCTGTGAATCTCGTCGGGATCGTAGTCGGTGTGGGCTGTGCCGTCGTCGACCTTGCCCATCCGGGTGATTCCCCCGGTGTCGAAGAGCATCGCCTCTGTCAGCGATGTCTTGCCCGTTCCCCCGTGACCGACCAAAGCGAGAGTCCGGACGTTCTCCGGCGCGATCTTGTCCATCTCTGCACACCCCGGTGCCAGCGGCCTGTGAGTGGAGTCGTCGCTTGTGCCCGGAGGGCCGTTCGGGGCTCGCGACGCGGGGGAAAGCATAGTACCGCGAGCCGCCGCATGGCAAGCAAAGATGCGGGCCCCAGGCCGTTGCCCGGTGACCCCGGTACCGGCCCGGAGAAATCCTGACCGTCAGTCCTCGAACTTCAGGTTCGGGGGGAGCGGCTTGCCGTAGACCTCGGAGGCGAGCTCGTGGAAATGCTTGCTCGTGGAGTCGGACAGGTGGTACCCGAGCTTCGCGAGCCCTGCCTCCACGGCCTCCCGCGTCGGTGCCTCGACCTCGAGGTACGGCGGATATCCAGGCCACTCGTCAATCTCGTAGAGGATGTCGCCGAGCCGGTAGGATTCGCGGTCCTTCTCGTCCACCCTGCGGAGCCCGAGCCCCAGCGCCTCCAGGAACAGCCGAGTCTCGCCGGGATCGCTCACCTCGGTCTCGTGCTCGCGGCTCTCCCTGAACGGGCCCGACCCTATGCGTTCCTTGATGGTGAGTGTGCATCTGCCTGAGAACGATCGCACCCGCACGTACCCGCCGCGCGCGAAGAGGCGGCCGTCCGAAAAGTCGAACATCTGGTTGACCTCGCGCCCTTTTTTGACGCGCTCGGCGCCCAGTTCGAAGAGCTTGCGGCGCAGCTCGCCCGGGTCGACCCCCAGCACCTTGACCTCGATCTCGGCCATCGCCGCTGCCTCCTCAGACCGAATGCCCCATCCGCTCCAGCAGCTTCTCGTCGGAGGCCCAACGCGCGTGGACCTTCACCCGGAGCTCCAGCTGCACTTTGCCGCCCGTGAACCGGCGGATGCGGTCGCGCGCCAGCGTGCGAATCTTCGAGATGTTCTGGCCGGCGGCGCCGATGAGAATCGCCTTCTGCGAATCGCGCTCCACGAGCAGCTCGGCCTCGATGCGGACGGACGCTTCGCCTTGCTCGACAGTCTCCACGTGCACTGCGCACGAGAACGGCACTTCCTCACGGGCCACCCGGTAGACCTGCTCCCGGATGAACTCTCCGAAGAGGAACTCGTCGGGCTTGTCGATCTGCGTGTCCGGCGGGTAGAGCAGCGGTCCCTCGGGCAGCAGCGAGGTCACGACGCGATCCAGTTCCAGCAGGTTCTCCTTTTTCAGGGCCGATACGGGCACGATCTCCTTGGGCTCGAAGATCTTGCAGAGCTTGTCCAGCAACTCGGGCAGCTTGCCCCGGCCGACGAGGTCGATCTTGTTGAGCACCAGCACCACGGGCGCCTCAGAATCCTTCAGCAGCACGCCCCACGCGTAGCGCACGCGCTCCACCTGCGGCCGGGCGGCGTCGACGACGAACAAGGTCGCGTCGGTGCCTTCGACCGACCGCGCGATCTCGCGGCGCATGAACTTCCCCAGGGTCCGCCCTTCCGCGTGCCAACCTGGGGTGTCGACCAGGATGGCCTGCCGCTCGTCTGTCGTGGAGATACAGCGCACCTGGAAGCGCGACGTCTGCGGCTTGGCGCTGACGATCAGCGGCTGCCGGTCGAAGAACGCGTTGATCAGCGTGGACTTGCCCGAGTTGGGCAGTCCCAGCACCGCAATGAACCCGGAGCGGAAACCCGGCCGCTCGCCGATTTCGGAGCCGAAGGAGCTGTTCACTCCGTAACCAGGACGCTGTGGTTCGCCTCGGGAGCGTTACGGCTCATGACATTCAGCACGAGCATGCTCCGGCGGAACGGACCCGCGGGTTTCTTGACCGTCCACTTGAAGGCAGTCTCCTTGCCGGGCTCCAGCGACTCCAGCTCGAAGGCGGCGGGGCCGGACGAAAGCGTATAGCCCTTTGGCAGGGCCAGCTGGACGCGGACCTTGCTGGCCGCCTGGGTGCCGGCACTCACGATCGTCGCCGACACCTCGAAGCTGTCGCCGGCAAAAACCGCCGACGGAGCCAGCAAGCCCAGGTAGGCGCCCTTCAGCATCCGTCCCGATGCGGCGATCTCGGCCACACTGGCCAAGAACCCGGAGGTCTGCTGCCGCAGCGCGTCAATCTTCTGCTTCAGGGCCGGGCGTTGCGAGGCGCTGGGGCGGAAGACGTAGGCCAGCGCGTCGCCGTAGACCGCCGCCGACTTCAGATCGTGATCCATCAGGCCCTGACCGAAGAGACTGCGCATCTCCTCGGGCCCGCCGTCGGAGGGGACCAGGAAGCTGGCCAGCAACTTGATGTTGTGGCGTACTCCGTGGGAAGCGTCCTCGACTGCGGCCAGCCCGTGCTCGACGCGGGTTGCGTCCGTGGTGTCGACAGCGGCCTTCAGCTTGTCGGCTGCTGCTGTGAACTGCTCGTCAGAAGCGCGAATGCGGCCCGCGATCATCTCGATGTAGCCGGTCGGGGCTGCAACGACCTCCTGGTCCTCGAAGGCAGAGCCCGAGGTCGGCGGCGATGGCGGGCCCGCCTGCGGGTCGAACGCCAGCCGCACGCCCTGATCGACCTGGCCGGGCAACCGGTAGAGCGTGATCCCGGAGTTGAAGACGGTGTGCAGCTGCAGCCCGCCAGCCAGGATGCCGGCGCCGATGGCGATGATGCGTGCGAAGCTGGTGGGATCGACGAAGTGGACCAGCTGCGCGATCTGCGAAATGGCGCCGGCGACGTTGGCGATCTGGCGCTCTTGCCGCGAGAGCTTCTGTTTGCGGATGACGGTCTTCACCATCGACTCCAGCACAGCGTTTTCGGAGGCATCCACGCCGTCGTCGAGCACCTGCGCAGCGGCTTGCGAGAAGTCACCGGTCTGGGCGCCCGCCAGGGCGTGCTCGGCGCCGTACTGTGCCGGCGTCTTCGTGAGCGACACGTATCCGATCTTCGGCGGCATCAAGAGCAGGAACTTCCCGAGGATCTTGGCGCCGATCTTGGTCAGGGTCTCGGGGTTGATGCCCCCGAACCCGTCGCCGATCTGGATGCCCGCCCACTTGATGTAGGTCGTCGTGAGGGCCGTGAAAATCCCGCGCACGCGAGATTTCGCCGGCTCCTTCATCTTCGCCGTCACGAGGTCGACCGCGTTGTTGAGGGCGAAGATGACACGCTGCGAGATCATCAGCCGGATCTTCTTGATCACCGCGCCGACGATCGGCAGGTTCTCGAATTTGTCACCGATCTTCTTGAGGACGTTGCAGGCCCCGTAGATGAGATCGATCAAATCGTAGATGCCCTCCGTGGCGTCGTCGGCCATGGAGAGCGAGGAATCGAACCCGGTCTTGACGACCGTCTGGGAGAGCCAGAGCCGCTTGAGCGTCTCTTCCTGCTCCGGCGTCATCGAGCCCTGCCACTGCGTGAGGAGCTGGTTGGCGAGATCCTGGTTGTAGCTCTTGAACTTGATGAGGTCGAGCAGGTACTTGAGCGGGATCGTCGCCCAGTTGGGCGGCAGGTTGATGCCGAACGCTTTCAGGAGCGTGGCGATCTCGTCGTTGAACTCGACCAGGAATGCGCCGAGGAGCTTCTCGAGCAGATCCCGAGCCATGACCTGGTCGATCGGCAGATCGCCCAAGTACTTGGTGGCCTCGGCCGCCTGGGTCAGGAACTCCGCCGCCGAGGCCGGGGGCAGTATCGGCGTGTACTCCTGGTGATCGCGCGCGGGCTGCTGGCCCATGGCCAGCTTCAGAAGCTGCGGGCTCAGGTCCACCTGTCCGCAAAGGAGCAGGCTGGGCGTGAACGAAACGAGGAGGAGCAGGCAAAGAAAAGTCCGCCGCAAGCCATGCCTCATACGAGCCTCCGAAGGGTCAAGCGCAGGATACTCAGGGTACTCCAGGTTGCGAGATACTCGACTGCTCGCCTCTCGCTGTTTCGAAAAGTCGCGCAATTATTTCATGACATGGCCCTTTAGTCAAGCCTGAAACGGCGCGCGGGGCGGCGGACAAAGTCGGCGAAATGCGGGTCCAGGCACCGGAAGCCCGGCCAACCGACCGGACGACTGCCAGATTTCAATCGGACTTCCGGAGCCAGTCCCCGTTTTTCGCCTCCGGGCGCGCGATTTTGCCGGGACCCTGTATGGCGAGGGGGGGCGACGCCCCAGCTCGGGCGCGGGCTCGGGCGCGGGCACGGGCAGGGGCGCTCCGGCATGAGGCCGGAGTCGCTGGCTACCCTCTCGGACCAGCCGTTACCGGCGCGGCCGGAAGGCTCTCGGCCGAGCTCCGCCCCCGGCTGCCCGGGCGCGCGGGTGGGCTACTGTCGAGTCGACTGCCCGGGTGGCGGTCTTGCCCTTGGGGCCCGTGCCGGTGACGGTTCCCTGGAACTGCTTGGTCGCCTTGTCCCAGGTTCCATCGTAAGAGGTCGTGCCCGTCTGGCCATTGGGGCCGGTCCAGGTCGTCGTGCCGGAAGCCTGTCCTGATAGGAGCTGCCCTGTTGTCTGCCACCCGACCGACTTGCCCTCGGGGCCGGTGGCGCTACCGGAGCCCTGAAGCTGACCCGTGCGTGGGTCGTAGGTCCCCGAGACCTCGCCCGTGCCCGTCTTGCCCCGGGGGCCGGTCAGGGTTCCGGTGCCCTGGTACTCGCCCGAGAGCACGTTGTACGTCCCCTGGCCGGCTGCCGTGGAGGTCCCGCCTCTGGGGCCCGTGACCGACTTGGAGCCGGACCAGGTCTTGGTCGCCGCCGAGGCGCCTTTGCCCCGGCCCTGCGCGTGCGCTGCACCCGCGCTCACCGTGACCACCAGTGCCAGTGCCATGATCGTGCGTGCCTTCATCATCCTGATCCTCCGGAGTGCCCAGGCGGCGAGTCTGGCCGCCCACGATCCGATGGTAGCAGAGCCGGGCTCAGCGAGGGGGCGCGTGGATGCGGTAGATGGAAACGCCGTCTTTTTCGTAGATCGGGATCATCGACGGGTCCGAGGCCGGAGCGAACTTCAGCAGCTCCCGCTCGACCTGGCCGATGTAGACCATCGTCGCGCCTACCTCGCGCAGGAAAGCCGCCCGGGCGGACGCGGACGGCTCGCCCCAGTACTCGGCCACGGCCCGCTTCTGCAGCCGGTGATGGCCCGGGCGCCAGTGGGGGTGGCTCAGCACGGTCGCCGTGCCGGACAGGGCCGGGATGACCAGGCTCGCCGGCACGTGGGAAAGCACGGTGTCGCCATCGGTGGCCAAAGTCCGGAGGGCCCGGCTGGCGTGTACCTCCGGCGTCGGCGTCGAGTAGGGGCGGAGGCCCAGGTTGACCTTCTCGCAGAGACGCTGCACCAGCAAGACGTTGCTCGGAATCTGGGCCACCAGGAGAAGCGCGACGACCAACCCGGCCGCCGTGCGGCCGCGGGCGGCTTCGATGGCGGGCAGGACGCGGCCGAAGAGGAACCGTGTGCCGAGCGCCATGAGCGGCACCACCAGCACGTCCGCGAAGCGGCGCTCGAATCGCAGTCCCAGCGGTGTGCGATACGAGTAGAGCAGCGCCCCGCAGACGACGATCCAGACCACCGCCACGCGCTGGCGCCCGGGGATGCGTCGCCGGTCCAGCAGTGCCCCCGCGGCCAGCATTCCGGCCACACCGAAGCCCAGGACATACTCGAGCGGGTGCGGCGACAGGTTCATGGATTGCTCGACGACGTGTCGCATCACGGGCTGGCTATAGGTCAGCCACGCCTGTCCAAGGAACGCCGGGCAGCCCGTCGCCAGGAAGGTCAGGAGCACACCCCCGGGCCGTCGCCACCCGGCCTCCCGGGCTCGCCAGGCGGTCAGCGCGAAGGCGGCCACGGAGGCGCTCACGAAGTGATAGGGGTGGAGAAGTCCGTTGACGCATATTGCGGCACCACCGGCCGCGGCGAAACGGCGGGACCCCGTCCGGACCGCGCAGCCCAGCCAGTGGTAGGACAGCAGGAGCAGACACCAGCTCGTGGTCAGGTGCGCCAGCGTGCTGGCCGCGTAGAGCGCCACCGTGCCGATATGCCAGCGGTCGGTCGGGTTCCATCCGCTCGTCTCGACGGGGCCCACGACCCACCCCAGCCCCGAGCCGAGGGCCACGGACAGGACCGCGAACCTGAGCGGAGCCCCGTTTCCCAGCATCCCTCGGAAGAAGAGAGCCAGCACGGGAACCAGGACCGCGGCCGCCAGCAGCCGCGTGGCCAGGTGGGCAGTCGGCGGTTCCATTCCGGTGGCTGTGGCGACCCAGCCCATGGCCACGGACAGGCCGCTCAGGATGCGGGGGCGCTGATCCGGCGTTCCGCACGGGACCGTCGTCACGATCTCGCCTCGCATGGCTCGCTCGGCGAAGGAGAAGTACATCAGCACGTCGGGCCAGTCGTCGACGAATCCGAGGAACGTCTCCCCCGGCGCAGCGCGCACGTAGCCCACCGCGCAGGGCAGCGCCGCGGCGGCGACCAGCAGGAGCGCGACCAGCGCCAGGAATCGCCAGCCGACGGGCCTGGGGTCGAGCATGGTCCGGGCGGCATGCTCCAGGACGCCTGCGCCCGGAGAGTCCTGAGACGCGGTCACTCCCGCTACTTCCTGGGCCGATCGAGCATCTCGGCGGTTGTTCGCACGGTGGCCTCGGCGGAGCTGGGGCGCTCGCCGGGCTTGCCCGTGTAAGGGCGATGAGGCTTCTTGTCTCCCAGGAAGATCATCGGGACGAGGCTAGCGGGCCCGAGCGCCGCAGAGCCGCCGCGCAGAATGCCGCCCAGAACGGCGCTGCCGGCTGTCCCGACGATGTTGAAGGCGTCGCCGGCGCCTGCGAACTCGAAGTCTTTCAGGCCGCCCGGTGTCCACATTGGTGGCGAGCGGCGCGTATCGAGCAGCAGCGGGTTGACCTTCATCGAGATGCCTTTGTTGCTGTCGGCGATTCCGAAGCTGCCCTCGGCGAAGGCCTGGCGCATGTCGAAGGCGAGATGCCCGGAGACGTGGCTGGCATCGGGCGAGGTCGACAGGGGGCCGGCCATTCGACCGCCCTTGAGCTGGGCGTCCCAGCGCAGGTTGCCCAGGTCGTGGTCCGCAAAGGCGAAGTCGACGTAGGCCGCGTTCATGTGGAGCTGACCGGCGGCGACCTGGCCCGGCAGGCTGAGGAAGCTCGGAAGAAACCCCAGACTGAGGAATCCGCCCGCCCCGCGCAGCTTGGTCGAGGGGTTCTGTATGCCGGCCGCCTTGGCGACCTTCTCGCCGCGCACGATCAGCTGCCGTATGACGACATGGCCGCTGCCCGAGAACCCGCCCTCGTCGGACTGCGAGCTCCGGATGACGAAGGAAGCGTCGGCGGACCCGGAGGCGATGCCTGCCCATGCCCCCGACTTCTCGAGGATCGTCTCGAGCGCGGCGTTCTTCATCTCGAAGTTCAGCCGGCTCCCATCCGGAGCGCGAACCATCTCGAGAGTTGCTGGCACACCGAGCAGTTTCAGCTTCTGGGTCTTCAATATCGTTCCGTCCCAGGTGAGCTCGCCCGAGCTGCCGTCGAGCAGCTTGCTGGCCGTGGTCGCGGGGGCGGGCTCGGCGCCCAGCACGAAGCGGCCGGTGAGGAGGGGGGACTGGTGAACGGTGCGAATCCGGCCGTCGAATGCCAGCGGGCGCTTGGAGCGGGATTCGCCGCCCGTGGCCGCCGACATGAGCCGGCCTACCTCGAGGCCCTGGGCTGTCAGTGCGAGGTCCATCCGTCCGCGGGTGGCATCGCCGTCCAAGCGGATGGTGCCCTTTCCTCCGAGCGTGAGCGCGACCTTCGACATCCGGGCGCCTCCGTCGGCCAGGTCGACGCGCCCGCCCTCGAACTCCAACGTCACGAACGACTTGCCCGCCGGCACGCGCGTTCGCATTCCCGCCAGGCTGCAGGACAGCCCCACGCGGCTGCCGTCGAAGGTCACGTCGGCGCCGACGGGCCCTTCGACGCTGTAGCTCCTGGCAAGCTCGGGCAGCAGCTTCTCGATCCAGACTCGCTGGAGGCTGGCCTTTCCGACAGGGCGGGGCTTGCCGCTCAGGGCCGAGTGCACCGTCAGCTCACCGTGAAACGTGCCGCCCGCCAGCGCGCCCGCCAGGCGCCTACCCTCCAGGCTGCCGGCCGCCAGACGCAGCTCTCCGGCCTCGAACGCCAGCGGCAGCTTCGTCCCGCTCTCCACCGCAAGCGCCATCGAGAGTCCTCCTGCCGGAGCACTCACTTCATACGGCGTCTCTTTCGACTCCGAAAGCACCACTCGCAGGTCGGGCGTTCCGCGAACGTCGTATCTGGAAGCCACCGCAGGCACCAGCTTGTCCAGCCTCGCGCGTCTCAGCATGACCTCCCCCTTCACCCGGGGCTGGTCGATGATGTTCGTCACCGCCACGTCCCCCGCGAACGGCGTGCCGTTCACCAGCCCCGTGAGCCGGCTGCCGTATAGCGTCTGCCGCGCCAGCGTGACCCGCCCGCCTTGCAGCGTCACGGCCAGCGACTCGGTGCCGAGCGGCACCGCCAGAGACAGCCCCGCCCCCGGAGCGTCCAGCACGACGGTCGTGTCCTCGCGGCTCCCGGCCACCTCGGCCGTCACGGCCGTCCTGCCCTGCACCCGGTATTGCTCCAGCGCCTTGCGGATCGGCGCAGGCAGGTTCTTCGCCAGCCGCCCCAGATCCACGTCGGCCGCACGGGCCTCGGCCGCCAATCGCATCGACCCCGAGAGCCCCTCGATCTGGATGCCCGCGGTCGCCGGCACCTTCCAGACCGTGACGTCGGCGTCCTTCGCCCTCAAAGCATCTCCCGAGTATTGGACCTTCGCCAGCACCACCCGGATCGGAATCCCTCCGATCTTCTCCGACGGCCAGTCCAGCGCCAGCCCCCGCAAGTCGAGCTCGGCGCGCACCGACGGCCGCTTCGCTTTGCCCTCCAGCCCGATCACAGCCGAGCAGCCGCCCTCCATCGCCGCCTGCAACTTGCGCTTCTCGAGGATCGGCACCAGGTCGAAGCTGGCGCAGTCGGCCCTCAACGACACTGTCGGGTCCATCAGCGGACCCCGCACGCTTCCCTGGACGCCGAAGAGCCCGTACTTCGTCTCGACCACCAGGTCCCGGCAGAGCGCCTGCCCCGGCCCGAGGTCGAGCGAGCCCGACTTCACGGTCGATAGCCCGACTTCCGGCAGCTCCACCAGCAACTCCTTCGGGGAGAAATCGCCCTCGATGGCCGGTGAGTACGCGTCTCCGGAGAGCGTCAAGCGCCCGGTCACCTGCCCGCCCCGCACGGGCGACGTGTTCGGCATCGCCAGCCGCGCCGCGACCGCGGCGTCGAGGCGATCCACGCGCACCTCACCCCTTACCCTGGGCTTGCTCGACATACCGGCCAGCCCGCCCTCGGCGTGCAGCTCCAGCCAGGGCGAGCGCAACGCCAGATCGAGGGAGACCGATTCCGGTGACGCCGTCGACACGCCGCGCGCCACGATCGCCACGGGCTCCGTGCCCGGTGGCTCGAAGATGCCATGAACGCGGAACGCACGCGCGCCGAAGCGCGGCCTCTCCAGCGTCAGCCGATCACCCGTGAAACGCCCGCGCTCTAGCTCGGCCCTGACCAGGGTCACGTGGATCGTCGGCTTGAAGCGGTGCGACTGCCTCTCGATGCGCTCCAGCGTGCGCTTCAGCTCCAGCCTCAGCGCGGCCGACGTCAGATTCAACTCCAGGCCCTCAAGCTCGAACGTGAGCGGCTCCAGCGTCCCCATCAGAAGCGACCAGCCGTCGAACTTGATGGAGAGCGACTGCGCCTCGATCGGCATCTCGCCTGCCGGCGGCCTCATCGCGAGCTGGGCCGCTGTCACGCGCGTCAGCCCCCGCACCGAGGCCGAGCCGACCGTGACCGGCATCCCCAGCTCCTCTTCCAGCCGCTCGCAGAGGATCTTCGCCAGCTCCCCGGTCGCCACCACCTGACGGAAGCGAACTGCCACCAACACGGCCAGGGCGACCATCGCCAGCAGCGCGAACCCGGCCAGCCGCCAGAGGCGTCGTCTGCGTGGCGGCGGCAGCACAGTCACTCGTCAGTCTCCGAGCTGGCTCGCCAGCTGCTCGATCTGCTCACGCTGACCGGCGGTGAGCCGGGTCGGGATTCGCACCTGCACCTCGACGAAGTGATCGCGGCCGCCGAGTCCCTTGCCGCGTAGCCGCATCCGCGTCCCGGGCTGCGTGCCCGGCGGAACCTTGAGGCGAAGCGACTCGCCCTGCAGCGTGGTGACGGCGACCGAGGTGCCGAGGATTGCCTCGAACACGCCGATCTGCGCCGTGCTCACGACGTCCTGCCCCTCGAGCCGGAAGGGGCCGTCTGCGACCAGCTGGATCTTCAGAAAGAGATCTCCCGGCCCGCCCGGCCCGGCGCCCCCTTGGCCCGTCAGCCGCATCTCGGTGCCGTCCTCGATTCCGGCCGGGATCTTCACCGTCAGCCGCTTGGCCTGCTGGACTTCGCCGCGCCCTGCGCAGCCCGGGCAGACCGCGCTCGGGACTTGACCGCTACCGCCGCAGCGCACGCACGGACTGCCGCCGCGAAGCCCTGCGCTCTTGCCGCTGCCGTGGCACTGCGGACAGGCGACCGGGCCGGCTCCGCCGCTTCCCCGGCACGCCGGGCAGACCCCCGGAAGTTCCACCGACAGAGCCAGGGAGCCGCCCCGGGCCGCGGTCGTGAGTGGCACCTGGGCAGTGGCTCGAACGTCGCCGCCGGTCCTTCCGCCGCTCGCCGGCTGGCCCGGGCCGCGGCCGCCGGTGTTGAAAAGACGCTCGAAGATGTCGGAAAACCCTCCGAGCCCCCCGTCCTTACCCCCGCCGAAGTTGCCCAGATTGCCGAAATCGAACCCCTCGAATCCCTGCGAGCCCGGGTCGCCCTGGAACCGGAAGCCCCGCGCCGACAGGTCCCGGAACTGGTCGTACTGGGACTTCTTCTTCGGGTCGGAGAGCACTTCGTAGGCTTCGTTGACCTCCTTGAACTTGCGCTCCGACTCCTTGTTACCCGGGTTACGATCCGGATGCAGCCGCTTGGCGAGCTTGTGGTAGGCGCTGCGGATCTCCTTCGGCGTCGATTTCTCGGAAACGCCCAGCGTCTTGTAGAAGTCTTTCTCGGTTGGCATGGCAGGTCGCGACCGCTCCTATTCTACGCCAAGAGCGTGTCTGGTGCTTCGGCCGCCCGGGGGGCTACTCCAGGTCGTCGTCCTCGAGAGAGGCGGAGAGCTGCGTGCCGGTCAGCTCGGCCAGGCGCCGCAACCCTTCCCGTTCCAGCGCGCGCACCTCCTCGCGTGAGAGGCTGGTGAGGTCGGCCACCTCGTTGACGGAGTGCTCGACCTGGTCCGAGAGTCCGTACCTGAGCGACAGAACGCCGCGCTGCTCCGTGGTGAGCTGCGCCAGCAGAGGGTGCAACGAGGCGACCACATGGCGCTTGCGCGTGAGCTTGGCCTGCTCGGAGGCCTTGAGGTCGACGACCACTTCCTCGAAGCTCTTCTCCTCGTCGCGCGGCAGCGGGCTGTCGAGGCTGAGCGGGTTGTGGCCGATGCTGTCCAGGTACTGGACCTTCGACACCGGCCAGCCCAGCGCGTCGGCAGCCTCCTGATCCGTCGGCTCTCGCTTGAGGCGGGCGCGCGTCCGGGCGCGTTCCCGGCCCAGCGAATGCAGCTCCTTGACGAGCTTCCTGGGCAGGCGAATGAGCAGCCCGGCGGCCTCGACGTGGCGGGTGATCCCTTGCCGGACCCACCAGCTGGCGAAGTGCGAGAAGCGGCCCGACTTGCCCGGGCGGAAGTGGTGCGCGGCGTCGAGCAGCCCCATGTTGCCGGCCTGAATGAGGTCCATCCTGGCCAGCCCCGAGTGGCGGTACTCGCGCACGATCTTGACGACCAGCCTCAGGTGCGACTCCACCAGCGCCCGGATGGCGCGCTCGTCGCCCGAAGCGGCCAGCCGTGCCAGCGACTCCTCTTCGGCTTCGGAGAGCGGGCGGATGCCTGAGATCTCGGAGAGGTACTGGGCCACCACGCCGTGCATGCGCGAGTCGTCGGACTTGCGCGCGGCGCGCGTGGGTGCCGACGAGGGCGCCGCCGCGGGGATCTCGGAGCGTGCCGGCTCGGCGGCGGCCTGCGCGGGAGCGGGCTCTTTCGGAGCCGGCTCGGCCTCTGCCACGTTGACGCCGAGCTCGCCCAGGACGAAGAAGACCTCGTCCATCTCGTCGGCCGAGACGTCCTCCGGGAGCAACCGCTCGAGCGCCTGTAGCGTCACCGCATGCTCGCCTGCGAGCCGCTCTGCGATGCTTCGAGCCAGCGGGCTGGCGTTGGCCAGAGCGGGGGAAGCCGGAGCCTTCCGGGAGTTGTCAGCCACGGATTTCACCGGCCGATCATCCTGTCGAGCAGGCTCCGCGCGGGCGCCGGCCGGCCCTCGGGGTAGGGCGGGGAATCGACCAGCAGAGGCAGGATCACCCCGATCAGGGCGGCCACGACTCCGAGCGCGATGAGCGCCCTGACGAACCAGTTCTTCCTGATTTCTTCCAACACCGCTACCGCCTCTTCGAGTGCTTACCCGATGTCGCGTGTCTCTTCGCCGCCCAAGGATTCGAGGCTGGCGTCGAGGAGCTTGCGCGCTTCACGGGCGATCGGGTCGTCGGCGCCCACGAGCTCCACGATCCAGTCGTGGATCTTCTGCAATACCATTCCTTGACCCAGTCGCGCCATCAGCACGCCCAGCTGCAGCAAGATCCGGACGTCCTTGGGATCGGCCATCAACGCCTTGAAGAGGTGAGTCAGTGCCTCCTCGTAGATCCCGTTGTTGAGAAGCTGGACGCCGATCTTGAAGTGGATCTTGGCGTCGATGGGGACCTGCTGCACCAGGGCCTTGAGCAAGAGGCTCGCATCGCCGACCCGCTCGTGGCGCAACAGCTCCTGAGCGCTGGCGAGCATGCCCTCCACGATCTCGAGCTTGGAACGTAGCGCGGCCAGGTAATGGTGAATGGAGCCGCTGGTGTCATTGAGTCCGGCGCGCACGCTGGCCAGGTGGAGGTCGAGGTTGACGAAGCTCTCGGAGGCGCCGCGGCAGGCCTCCAGGTGCTTGAGGGCGAGCTCCAGGTTCTCCAGGCGCCGGTAGAGATCGCCGACCAGGAAGTTGGCGGGAAGCGAGTGCGGGTTGGACTGTAGGTAGGCCTGCAAGGTGTTGATCGCTTCGGGGTAGCGGCCTGCGTAGATATGGCGCAGCGGCAGCTCGGCATCGAGAAGGTCGGCGAGAATCCTGGGCGCGGGGGTCTGCGCAGCGCCATCCACCGCTCCGGGGGAGGGTTCTCGCGTGCGGGCGCGCAGCGCGGAGGCGAGGAGGTAGTAATGGCGCAGATCCGCGATGACCTCGAGCGTGTCCCCCAGCTCGCCCAGGGCGTAGACGGCGCTGCGCACTTCCAGAGAGTTGGGCGAGTGGAGCATCCCGCCCAGCACGGCGGCGACGTCGAGCTGCCCGAGCTTCCAGAGCGCGCGGGCGGCATTGGCCTTCACGCGCGGGTCGAGGCTGCTGAGGAATGGCTCGACCAGGGGCAGGATTTCGACGGAGCCGATCTGCTCCAGCGCCTCGAGGCCGCGAGCCTGGACCTTGGGCGAGGAGTCCTTCAGCACCGTCGCGATCGCCGGGATGTGGCTGGCGTCGCACAGCTTCGAGAGCGCGCCCAGGATGTCGGTCTTCACCGAGGGGTCGTTCTCCTGCTCGAGGGCGTGCACGAGCGCCTCGCGCCCGACGCGGTCGCCCAGCGCCCCCAGTACCCGGGCCGAGCCCGAACGGACCGCCGGGTTGTGGTGGCGCAACGCCTTGACCAGCTGCTCGCTTATGTCGTGCCCCCGGAACCGCGACAGGCTGGAGACCGTGTTGCGCAGGACGTCGGCGTCCTCTTCGAACATGAAGATGTTGGCCAGCCAGAGCGCCACCCGCTGCTCTCGGATGAAGCCCGCTGCGTAGACGGCCGAAGCGCGCTCCCACTTGTCGCCGCTGTTGAGCATCTCCGACAGCACGCGCAGCGAGTGGAGCGGATCGATCGGCCCCATGGCGATCGCGAGGTTGGCCATGACGCGGTTGTTGCGGTCCTCGCGCACGGGGTTCAGGAGGCGCACCTTGTCCTCGCGGGGACAGGCCAGGGAGCCGATGACTTCCACGGCGTTGGCGCGCACGCGCGTGTCGGTGTCCTGGACCGCGCGCTCCAGCGCAGCCAGCAAGCGAGGCTCCACCTGGGCGCCGGCCAGCGAACCGACCAGCGTGGCTCGGATCTTGTCGCTGCGGGTGCGCGGCAGCCGGGCCAGTATGGCGCCCTGGAGCTCCGGGTCGGCCAGCTTCTTCAGGGCCGCCAGGGCCCGCAGTACGACCTGGTCGCTGCGGTCGTCCAGCAGCGGGGCGATCTTGCGGGCGACCTGCGCATCGCCGCACTCGCCCAGCGCGAAGACGACGTCGGCGCGCACTTCCGGGTCGGGATGCATCAAGAGTGAAACGAGCCGCCGAGTCACCTCGGGCTGGCGGTTGGAGCCGAGCGCGAAGCAGCCGAGCCTGACCGCGGACCGGTCTGCCGCGTCGAGCAGCGCAAGCAGCGCGCGAGTCGCCACGGGTTCGTCGAATCCAGCCAGCGCGTAGGCGCACTCGCTGCGCCTGTCCTCGTGCCCCAGGCCAGCGACGAGCGCGGGGATGAAGTCGGGGTCCCGGACCTTCCCGAGCGCCGCAGCGCACGCCCTGGCCAGTGCGGGATCGCTGCCGGCCACTTCACGCGCCATCCGCGCCGCGTGCGGGCGCAGAAGGGCGCGACCGGCCGACTTCAGCGAGTCGACTTCGAAGATGTCGACCGGCTTGCCCGCGACCGACCCCGGAATGGAGACCACCCGTTCCGTCGGCCCCACTCCGACTGTGCTGCGCTGCAGCAACAGGTAGAGCGACTTCTCTGCCTGGCTGGCGACCCCGGCATCCTCGTCCTCCGTGGCGCGCCTGAGCTCCAGGATCGCCGTGCGATCGCCCGCCTCGCCCAGCCGCTGCAGCGCAAATCGCCTCACGGCCGGATTGGAGTGCCGTAGCATCTCCAGGAGCTGCTTTGTCTCGCTCATCGTCGCCGCGGCCTCGCCGGGATGCCTGGATCGTACCACCCCCGCCCGCCCCCGCAAAGGACTCACCGGGCGCGCGCCGGCGGGTGTTACGGTGGGGGCGTGCGGAGCGACGCGGAGGAGCGCGGGTGGGCGGTGGCAGGCTGGGTGGGGCTGACGGTGGCGGCTGCCATCGTCTTCGCGCGGGTCGCCGGCTTCTTCCACGACGATGCCTTCGTGATGCTTAGGTACGCGCGCAACCTGCTTGCCGGGTACGGTCCCGTCTGGAACCCGGGTGAGCGGGTAGAGGGCTACACGAGCTTTCTGCACCTCGGCCTCTCCGCCCTGGCAGGGACCTGGATGGAGCTGCCTTCAGCCGCACGGCTGGTGAACCTGGCGGCGTTCGGCGCGCTGCTGGCGGTGCTGGGCCCCGGCAGCGGAAGGGCCCTTGGACTGACACCCCTCGCCTGGACGATCGCTTCTCTGGTGGCCGCGGCGTCGGGTCCGCTTGCGGCCTGGACGATGGGAGGGCTCGAGGCGCCGCTGATGGCGCTGGTGGTGACGGTGCAGGCCATCGCTGCGGTCGGCGCGGTCGAGCGAGCGCACGAACCCAGGTGGGTCGCCTCCGCTGGCCTGGCCGCGGGGTTAGCCTGCTGGACGCGCCCCGAGGGCGCGGGGCTGGCCGGGAGCTGCGCGGTGCTTCTCGCGTGCCTGGGCGATGCTGACCGGCGGGCCCGCTTCCGGGCACTGGCCACCTTCGCCCTGGTGGCCGGCGCGTTCTGGGCTTCCCATCTGGCCTGGCGCCGCAGCTATTACGGCGAGTGGCTGCCCAACACCTATTACGCCAAGGTCTGGGGGCTCGAGTCGGAGCTTCTGCCGCGTGGGTTGGGCTACGTCTGGAGCTGGGTCTCCGCCCCCCCGTGGCTGGCCGTAGCGGGGGTCTTGGCGGCGGGCCTGCTCCTGGGCCGAGGACGGGCGGCGCGCGCCCTGATTCCCGCTCTGCTCGGTCTCGCGGTCGCTGCGATGGCGGCGGCTGCGGGCGGGGACCACATGCCGGCACATCGGTTGCTCGTTCCCGTCGTCGGGCTGATTGCCTTGCTGGCGGGGCTTGCCGCGCACGAGCTGCGTGCCCACGTCCGTCCGTCCGTCCGGCTCATGGCGGCCCTGTCGTTGGCTGCACTCCAGGTTCACTCGACTCCAGCTCTGTATCGCGATCCCGCAGCCCACGTCGGCGAGCTCGTCGGTCGCTACATCGACGCCCGCTGGCCGGCCGGCTCCCTCGTGGCGCTCAACACGGCCGGCTCGACACCCTACTTCGCTCCCAGGCTCGCGTTCCTCGACATGCTGGGGCTGACCGACCGCGTCATCGCCCGCAGGCGCCCGCCCGCGACGGAGCTCCCGTGGCAGCGCGTGCCCGGTCACTCCAAGGGCGATGGCGCCTACGTCCTCGCCCGGCGGCCCGATTTCATCATCCTGGGCTACGCGGAAGGGGACCCCGCCGGGCGCCCCAGGTTTCTCGGGGACCTGGAGCTGGCCCGCCTTTCAGCCTTCCAGGAGCGCTACTCGATGGAGCGCGTCACAATCCCGCTGGCTCCGTCTCCTGACCACGCTCGCTACGCTGCGACGCGGACGGGGACGCTCA
Organism: Candidatus Wallbacteria bacterium; assembly: GCA_016213845.1. Lineage (GTDB taxonomy): Bacteria > Muiribacteriota > UBA6191 > JACPRK01 > JACPRK01 > JACPRK01. The sequence continues at coordinate 59,391 of JACQZN010000129.1, read as the reverse complement.
CGCTCACGTACTACGGCCGGCGGAAGAGATGAAGCGAATCGGCTACCGGGCCGGCGCGACTCCCTGGATGGGCCCACCCGACTGGAGGGGAGCGCTCGCCGGCGCCGTCGTCGCTGGAGCCATGCCGGGCCGCGGTGTCCCCAGTGGCGCCGGCAGGTCGCTGCTGGCGGGCAGTGGAGCCTTGTTGGCATCGTAGACTTCGGCCTCCGGCGTGGTGAGCGGGAACGTCTCCTGGCTCACGGTCCTGTGGCGGATGACTTCGATGGCCACCATCGGCGGCGGCTCGCCCTCCTTGCGCACGGGCATCTGCGGTCCTCTGGGCTTGGACGGGTCCTCGTCGTTGACGATGTGCTCCACGGTCCAGCCGTACGTGAGCGTCGGATCGATATCGCTCGGCGGCCGGAGCATGAAGCGCGGCTGGATGCCGAGCTGGATCAACTGGATCAGCCGGCTGGCCTGATCGCCGTTGAGCCGGAAGGTGACCGTCATGTTGCCGAGGTCGCCCTTCTTCTTGTCTTCGGCGCTGATCTCCCACTTGTAGGCGTTGACGCTGAAAATCTCGAGGTTGGACAGCACCGTCCGGCAGACCTGGATGCCGCCGTAGGTGAGGATGGCGACGATGTCGACGTGGTCGCCTTGCTTGATGAACCCGCTCACCGCATTGACGCCGTCGACGCGGATGCTGTAGAAGCGCTCGCCCTCCTGGAGGAAGGACTCCAGCGTCCGCGCGGCGTCCGTCAGGCGATTGCGGTTGACGATATCGTCCTTGGGGATCTGCTCGGTGGTGAACTTGTCGACGACGTCTTCGACCTTCAGGATGGCGTCACGCGGAGCGAAGTCCTTGCTGATGGTCTCGGAGCGGATGGCGGTGTCGGGCACGCGCGTGTTGGCGGGAAGGGCCACGTTGGCGCGCAACACGGTGACCTTGCCTTCCTGCGCCTGGCGCAGCTGGAGCTCGATCTTCTTGCGGCGCTCCTCTTCCTCGGCCACACGCTGCCGCTCGCGCTCCCGCTGGTTCTGGATGAACAGAAACCCGAGCGCTCCTGCGACCAGCACCAGCACAATCATCATGTTCCGGTTCATGGGCTGTCTCCTCCTGTGTCCGCCCGGCGCGCGGCCCGCATGAACCGCCGTCCGTCGGACAGAGCCGGAATCGCAGGATCAGGTTAGAGCTTCCGCGAGTTGAGCGAGTCCTGCTGTGGCTCCGACTCGACTGGCTCATTATCGCATCGTGGGCGTGATGGCAACGGGCGGCGCCGGCAGGTCCGGGTAAAGAGCGCGGGCGCGGGCCGCTGTCGCCGCCATGTCGGCAGCGCGTCCCATCCGGCCATAGAGTGCCGTCAGCTCCCCGAACACTCGCGGATAGACGGCCGTGTTGATCTTCAGGTACTGCTCGTTGGTCGCGAGCGCCCGCTCCAGGGCGGCCGCCGCATCCGCCAGCCGGCCCATCCGGGCCAGCAGCCTGCCCTTCAAGAGAAGGTACTCCTCCGACATCGGGTCCGCGGCAAGCGCCCGATCGATGGCCTCCAGGGCTTCCTGCGCCCGGCCGCTGCCGGCCAGGACCTGAGCCTGCCAGCGGTCGTAGTCTCCCTGGAGTGGATCGAGCGATTGAGCCCGTTTAAACTCCTCCAGGGCCGCCTGCGAGTTTCCTTCCGCGGCGAGCAGCCGACCATGAATCAGCCGCAGCTCGTGGCGCCACGGCATCCACGCTAGCCGCGCCTGGAGCATCCTTGCGGTCGGCCGTTGCCCGTCGGACAGCGATGGGTCCGTGATCCAGGTGGCTACCCAGTAGAGCGTGGCGGCGGCGGCCAGGAGCAGGGCTGCGGCGGGAAGCCGGGAGGCCAAGCGCCCTTGGTCCCCGGGAGTGGGGTGACTCCTTCCCGTCGCCAGGGCTGCGGCGAACCAGAATGGCACCTGCATTCCCAGGTAGCGGATCGACCCCATGAAGAAGGATGCCACGATGGCGCCGAGGAGCCCGGCGGCAAGGCCGGCACCGGTGGCGTCGGCCTCGCCGGCCCGGGAGCGGAGCGCGGACAGGACGACGGCCGCCAGCAGCACAGCGTACAAGAGCGCGCCCGGGAGTCCCCCCTCGACGGCGACGTGAAGCAAGTCGTTGTGAGCGTCGAGGGGGTAGTAGCCGCCGACCTTGCGGCTCCTCGGGTAGGCCGTCTCGAAGCTGTTGAATCCGGAGCCGGCGAGGGGACGCTCCCGGATGCAGTCGACTACCCCGGCCCAGAGCTGGAGCCTTTGCTGGACGCCCAGTTCCCCGGAGCGCCCCGCGCTGGAAGTGCGCTCCATCAGCTGGGGTGCAACGAAGACCGAGACAGCCAACGCGCCGGCCAGGACCCACTTCAGCCGGCCCAGCTTGGGATGCCGGCGCGTCAGCCAAAGAAGCAGGACAGTTCCGGCCGCTGCGCCGAGCCAGCCGCCCCTGGAGAACGTGAAGAGCAGCGCCGCGAACAGCACGACCACCATCGCGATCGGGGCGATGGGCGAGGCCCCGTCGAGCGCGCAACCGGCGGCGACCGGAAGCCAGAGCGCCAGATACCCGGCCAGCAGGTTCGGGTTCGCCAGCGTCGAGGCCGCGCGGGTCCGGATGGAGCTCTGATGTGCCGGGTCGACCCAGCCCGGAAGCATCTCCTTGCCGGCAGCCACTTCCTGCAGGCCAAAGAGGGCGATTACCACCGCCACCGCCAGGCAGGTGGCCAGCAGTGCGGCGTGGCGGGCGCGCAAGGACGGGGCGAACGCGATGCCCATCGCGGCCAGGTGGATGGCCAGGAGCTTCGCCACTCCCAGGGCCGAACCATGAAAGCACGGCGCCCACGCCAGCGAGGCGACGAGGAAGGCCAGCCACGCCACCCAGATCCGCGCCGTGAGGGTCGCCTGGGCGCCTATGGTGGCGCCCTCCCGGAGTGCTGCCGCCCCTGCCGTGGCCAGGGCGGCGATTGCCGCAGCCAGCCAGGCGACGGTATTGACCGAAGCCAAGAGCGGCCCCGCGGCCGCCAACCCGGCGACCCCCCAGAAGGGCGCGCTCAGACGATCTTCGGGACCTTGAACGAGTCTTCGGTCGCGCACGGCGCGTTGGCCAGGATCTTCTCGCGCGGCGCGGAGGCGACCGGCACGTCGGGACGCGTGACGTTTGCGAGCTCGAGCACGTGGCTGGTCGGCTCGATACCATCGGTCGGCACTTCATCCAGCATCCGCACGTAGCCGACAATCTGCTCCAGCTGGGCGGCGTAACGCGGGATCTCTTCGTCTGTGAGCGAGAGCCGCGATAGCCGGCACAGGTACCGCACCAGCTTCTCGTCGATCGCCGGCTCGCCCGCTTCGAGCTCTGCCATAGGTGCAAGGATAGCACAGCGGGAGAGCGCACTTTCGGCCCCTGCACCGAAACGAAACAGCCCCGGACCGCGGGGGCCGGGGCTGCTCCGAGATTTCGAACGGGTCAGGGTCCGGTGACGGGCGGAACGAGCTGGCGGGCGATGGAGTCCTCCGCGGTGGAGGTCCCTCCGCTCGGCAAGTTGATGGTCGCCTTGACGCTGATGGTGATGCCGGTAGCACCGGTGGCTGTGCCGCTGGTGGCCGTGACGGCGGCCAGGTCGTTGACGACGTTGAAGGCGAAGTCCGTGCCGCCCTCTAGCGTGTCGGGGATGGAGATGGTGGTGCGCGACGGCGTGCCCTTCGGAGAGCTGGTGATGGTCACCGTCGTGGAGCCGGGCAGCGGGTTGCCGTTGGCGTCGGAGATCGTCACCAGGAAGTCCTGCGCGCCGGCTGCGCCGATCGTGAAGTTGCCTGAGAGCGGAGTGATCACGACCTGAGGGGAGCCGCTGAAGAGCACCCGAGTGGTGTCGTAGATGTTGTTGTCGATCTGCGGGTTGACCGTGATGGTTGCCGACGCCAGCGAGCCGATCCTGCCGACCTCGGTGAATTGCACGCTGGCGGTCACCGCGTCGAGCGGGTTTCGCGACAGCCACATCTGGCGTCCGTCGCCGCCGACGAAGAGGAGGCCGCCGGCGATACTGACGCTGCGGAGACGGCTATTCTGCAGGGGCTGGGCGCTGCCCGAGAGCGGGGAGCCAATCGGGAAGAAGAGGCTGCCGTTGTCGGTGCTGCGGAACATCCCGCCGATCGGGTTTTTGGGGTCGGCGTCGTCGAGTGTGGAGGCGAAGACGGCCAGCGATTGCGGGTCGACGGCCAGGCCGGTGACCCGCGTGTTGGAGAGGTTGGCCGCTGAGACGTTGCGCGTTGCGGGCGACCAGCTGAGCGCTGCTGGCAGGGCCGTGAAGAGGTTGTTCGTGAGGGTCCGGAAGACGCCGCCCACGTCGGTGCCGACGTAGACCCGGAAGGGAAGGCCGTTGTCGATCGGGCGGTCCGGGTCGCTGGCCATCGAGAGGATGTGAGTCGCGGTCAGGTTCAAGTTGGCGCTGTCCCACCGCAGCGAGGTGCCGGCCTGGGCGTCTGTGACCAGCGCCTCGTCGAGCACGCGGAACTGGCCGCCCAGCGCGGGATTGCCGCCCGTCAGCTTGAACACGCCGCCGCCCTGGGTACCCGCCAGAAGCACGATGTCCTGGGTGCGGCTCGGCATCCGGGCGTGGACCAGGGTCAGCACGTTCAGGTTCTTGAGGCCGGTATTGATGGCGACCCAGGTCGTGCCGCCGTCGGTCGACCGGAAGACGCCGCCGCCGAGGGTTCCCGCGTAGACGATTGCGTTGTCCTCGTTGGGCGTGGCGTTCTGGAAGGTGTTGCGGCTGACGACGATCGAGGTGACCGGTACGCGGTCGGGAAGGGCCTGATCGAAGTCGTAGCTGACCCGGAGGTTGGCGGCGACGGGCGCCGGTTCACCGCGTGTCTGGATGAAGCGGATCTGGGTCGGCGAATCGTAGACGAAATCGAAGCGGCGGACGCCGTTCTCGCGGATGATGGTGCGGGCGCGGCTCATCGTCGAAGCCCGGGTCAACGTGAAGGTGGTCGGAGTGGCCGGCGGCGTGCTGAAGCCCGGCGTGGGAATCTCGTTTTCGACGCGGCCGCTGCCGCTGCGGGCAAGCCAGACGCCGCCGCTACCGGTGGAGCGGAAGAGGCCGCGCTCCGTGCCGGCGTAGAGGATTCCGTTCAAGCCCGTGCGCGGATCGATCGCCAGCGCGCGGACGTAGCCGTTTTCCAGGCCGGTGCGACCTGTGCCGACGTTTTGCCAGGCCAGGTTGCCGAAGGGGAGGAAGCCGCTCGGGTTGAAGACGCCCTGGTACACGCCGCCGCCGTCGGTGCCGACGTAGAGCTGATTGGTGCGCGCCGGATCCTGGGCGATGGTGAGCGCGGTGGCGTCGACGCCGGCGTTGGTCTGGGCCTGTACGCCCACGAACCCGCTGACGGGGGAGGGGAGCTGGCTGACCAGGACTCCCGTGGCCCGACTGGACGTGGAGGTGACGACGCCATTGGCCGTGACCGATGCAGCGCTGTCGAGGGTCACGCGATCATAGGATCGGAAGCTGACGCGCGTGCCGGCGATGACGGGGTTGTTGAACTGGTCTGCCAGGTACGCCGTCAGTAGGTCGGTCAGGTCGGCCCGGATGAGGCCGCTGATGTTGAGGACGCCCGGGACGATGCTGAGGTTCTGGCCGGACGGGAGGCCGCCGGAAATGCTGATGGTGATCGGCTCGGAGCGCGGTTCACCCGGATCGGGCTGACCGTTGCTGATGACGTTGTCGATGAAGGCGATGATGCGGACGGTGCCGGCCCGGATGCCGGATCTGAGCGTGGTCGTGGCGCGTCCGTTGAGGATGAGCGCGCCCGTGGTCAACGACGTGCCGGCTCCCGGCTCCAGGCTCTCGCCGCCCTTCAACCCGCCGTTCTCGAGGACGAACTGGACGCGCTCCGTTGCCGAGCGCGCCACGTTGTCGTTGATGTCGAGCACGTCATAGGTGATCTGCGTGACGGTGGGGAAGGAGGAGCCCTGCACGAAGATGGTGCTGGTCGTCGGATTGGGTCGCACGTTTGACGACAGGACCAGGTGGTCCGGCGGTCCGAACGAGGGAGAGACGAAGACCGATGTCGTGGCCTGAAGGTTCGTGCCCGAGCCCGACGGCGCCGAGGCTCGCAGAGTCAGGAACAGGCCGTTGGCCAGGAGCGATGCGGGGACCTGATCGATGCTGAACGTGGCCCTGGCGACGCCGCTGGCGTCGGTGGCCTGGGTGGTCGGGAAGATGACGCCTCGGCTCTGATCGCTGCCGAAGGTGACGAAGACGCCGGCCGGGAAGGAGCCGTCTTGCGCCTGGACCCGTGCCGTCATCGTCACCGAGAAGCTGGCGCCGGCGGATACGGACAGTCGGGTCGGCGTCGCCGTGAGGGCCAAGAGCGAGAGCGGCTGGGTGTTCGGCAAGAGCGTTACGGGAGCGCTTCCCGCGAACTGGAACGGGACGCCGTTGATGGTGGCGTCGACGCGTGTGTTGGCCGCGAGGACTAGACCGCTCCCGATCTGGCTGGAGCGGACGTTCGTCAGGACGAGTGTCGTCGAGGCCGTGCCGTCTGCGCTGACGACGACCGACTGCGTCGGGCCGGTTGCGCCGCCGGGCGTGGAGGGTGTGAAGAATCCGGTGATACCGCCGGCCGCTGCGGTTCCGAAGCCAGGGTTCAGGGTGAAGACGGCGGCGAACCCGCGTGCGTTCTGGGGGAACTGGGCGCGGAGCGGGATGGAAATCGTCGAATTGTCGCGCACACCGAAGCTGATCTGCGAGGGTGTGAAGACGACGGAGTCTGGGAAGGTCGGGGCTCGTGGACCCGAGCCGCTGCCGCCGCCGCCGCCGGCGATACTGAACGGTATGAGCGTCAGGTTCCGGCTGTTGACGGTGACGACGACGAAGCCCTGGACGCCGTTCTGAATTTGCGCTGTGGTGAGCGGGCCCAGGAAGATGCGAGAGGTGAAGTTGCCGGCAAGGTCCGTGACGCCGGCTCCACCGGTCGGGTAGTACGTTGCCGGAAGCGCCACGCCGTCTTGATCGATTGCCTGCACCGAAACGGCCACGCCGCCGGTCTGCTGCGGCGGCACGCCGGGAACGGTGACCGCGACGTCCAGGCTGTTGGTGCTGCCGGCGCTCTGGACGACACTGGCCGAGAAGTTTCGCGACACCTGCTCGACGAGCGTGATGTTGACGGTGGCCGAGGCGTTTCCGGCGCGGGCCACGATCGTGGTTGTCCCGGGAACGGTGCCGGCCGTGTAGATGGCAGGTGCCACGCCCGACTGGTTGACGTTGCCGTTCTGCGTGACGGTTCCCAGGCGGCTCGTCAGACCGAACGAGACGGCCACGTCGGGTCCCGAGAGGGAGCCCTCGTCATTGTAGACGCGCGCCAGCACCTGAGCGGTCGAGATCCCGTCAGCAGGCATCAGCGCTGGAAAGACCTCCAGCTCGATCCTGGCTGGAGACTTCTGCCTCACCGTGAAGACAGTGTCCGTGGACTGCAGTCCGGCGCCTTCGCCGCAACCCGCGAGCCACAGTGAAAGGGCGCAGAGCGGCAACAACAGGGCGATCTTCTGGAGCGTCAGCAACATGGAGTTGGCCTCCTGGGTCTGCCTCGAATCCGGCCCGCGCCGGAGAACCAGACGGCGCGCATGGACTTGGCAGACCCGACTCACTACTCCATCGGCTCGTTGATTCGACGAGTTTATGCATCGCAGCCAAAAACGGGCCGGCTGCCCCCGCAATCTTGTCGCATCGCGCGCAGTTTCCCCCCCCCGGGGGAAACGCCGGGCTGGCTAGAACTCGAGCTGGTCGCCGGGTTCGGTCCGGCTGGCGTCGACGGCGCCTGGGGCCATCTCGAGCGCGTAGACGGCGCCCGAAACGGGCAGCGTCGCCAGGAAGGGGCGCAACCTCCTGACCACGCGCACGACTCGCTTGGCGGCGTCGCAGAAAACGACGTCCAGGCTGAAGAGCATCCCGAACATGTGAACCGAGTTGCAGGGGGTCAGGACCAGCGCCTCTCCCGGCTCCAGCTCTAGCCGAAGCAACAGACCCTTGAGCCTGGTCAGGAACGTGTCCGCCCAGCGGGCGCCGGTTGCCAGCACGGTCCCGCGGGTGACGTTTCGGATTTCGCGCATTGCGGGACGCCGGGGGCGGTTACTTTCCGCCCGGCCCCTGGCCCTTCTCGATGAAGATGTCGTAGGCCCGGATGATTGCGGGGCCCAGCAGCACGATGAGGATCACGGGGAAGATGAAAAGCACCAGAGGGAACATCATCTTGACCGGCGCTTTCTGGGCCTGTTCCTCGGCGCGCTGGCGGCGCTTCTGGCGGAGCTGGTCGGACTGCACGCGCAGGACCTTCGCCAGCGACACGCCCAGCTGCTCAGCCTGGATGACCGCCGAGAAGAACGCTTCCACGTCCACTACACCGATTCGCTCCATCGAGTCCTTCAGCGCCTGCTTGCGCGTCTTGCCTACCCGGATCTCACGGAGAATCACTCGGAACTCGTCGGGTAGCGGGCCCTTCATCTTCTCGATCACCTTGCCGAGGCCCGCGTCGAATCCGAGGCCCGCCTCGACGCTGACCGTGAGCAGGTCCATGATGTCCGGCAGCTGCAACTGCACCACATGCTGCCGATCCGAGATGCGCCGAGTCAGCCAGAGCCGGGGGATCAGGATGCCGAAAATGGCGTGGGCACCGATGACCTGAAGAGCGAGCATGAAGTTGCCGCGAATCCAGAGGGCGCAGATGCCGATGCCCATCAGCAGGAAGACCACGAAGACGATCACCTGGATGGCGAAGAACTCCTGGGGCTTGAGCTCGCCAGGGTAGCCTGCCTGGGCCAGCTGCTTCTGGAGCTGACCGACGAAGTCGCTGGAGGTCGATTTCGTGAGTACTTTCGAAACCGACCGGACTACAGGCATCAGGATCCGTTCCGAGAACGGCTTCTGGAGCTCCTCGTTGAAGACGAAGGCCGACTTGTCCTCGCCGGTGGCGGTGATGGAGTCGAGCCGGCCAAGCCGCTCCTGGACGTCGCGGTCCTCAGGCGCCATCAGCTGCAGGATGGCGTAGACACCCGCGAAGATGATGACGGCGACGAAGATGAGCTTCAGCATGCGACCTTACCTCGGGGACGGAGGCCTCAGACCTCGATGTTGACGATCTTCATGATGACCATGAAGCCGACAATCTCCATGATCCCGCAGACCACCAGGATGTACCAGCTGTGCCAGGAGTTGTCCTTCGGCGAGTAGTTCCAGAGCAGGCTGATGTAGCCGGGATTGACGAACCTGAGCACGCCGATCAGCGCGATCGGCATGCCCGCGATGACCGCCCCAGAGATTTTGCCCTGGGCGGTGAGCGTAGAAATCTGCCCTCGGATGCGCATGCGCTCGCGGATGGTGTGGGCGATCTTGTCGAGGATCTCGGAGAGGTTTCCTCCGATCTGCCGCTGGATCAGGACGACCGTCACCATCAGGTCCAGGTCCTCGCTCGGGATGCGCTCCTTGAAGGCCGTCAGCGCATCCTCCACCGGCACGCCATACGCGATCTCGCGAATGATTCGCTTGAACTCCTCGCCCATCGGCGGCGGTGATTCCTTGGAGATCATGTCCATCGCCTGCAGGAGGCTGTCGCCGGCCTTGATGGCGTTGGACAGCAGGATGAGGGTGTCCAGCATCTGGTTGCTGATGGCGGACATCCGGCGCATGAAGCAGATCTTGAGCCAGAGAAACGGCAGGCCTGCGCCCACGGGTGCGAAGATGAGGAGAAAGAGTCCGCCTCCGTAGCCGTAGCCGACAGCGCCGCCCAGGATGAACGAGATGTAGACGAGCGCGGCAAACTCGTTGGGCCGCCACTTCACGGCTGCCTTCTCGATCAGCTTCCCGAACCGTTCGTTGAGCGCGTCGGGAGTGAAGGGCTTGGCGAACGCCCCGAGCTTCTTGATGACCGCCTGGCTGGTGTCCTCGGTCTTGACCGCGGCACCCTCGGCCTTCTCGCCGCCTTCGCCTTCCAGCGAGGCGAACTGCGCCATGCGGTCCTTGACTTCCTGGTCCTCGTCCTTGCCGAAGAAGAAGACGGCCGCGATCATCACGACAGCCCCTATCCCCAGCAGCATCGGCATCATACCCATCGGCGAGCTACCTCCATCGGTCGGTCCCAACGGACCTGGGCGATTCGCGCGCTACCAGGTCGTGCCTTCCTCGTCCTTGGACATGAAGATACGGGCGGGAAGGACGATTCCCTCCTCCTGGAACTTGTGCATGAACTTCGGGCGGATGCCCGTCGGCTTGAGGCGGCCCAGTATCTTTCCCTTCTCGTCGACACCCGTTTGCTCGAACCTGAAGATGTCCTGCAAGACCACCGCGTCGCCCTCGAGACCTGCAACCTCGGTGATGTGAGTGATCTTGCGGCTGCCGTCCCGAAGGCGGTTCTGCTGAACGATCAGGTCGATGGCGCTGGCGATCTGCTCGCGGATGGCCTTCGACGGCAGGTCCATTCCGGCCATCATCACCATCGTCTCCAGGCGGGCGATCATGTCGCGCGGACTGTTGGCGTGGCCCGTGGTCAAGGAGCCGTCGTGGCCGGTGTTCATCGCCTGGAGCATGTCGAGGGCCTCGCCGCCGCGGATCTCGCCGACGATGATTCGCTCGGGCCGCATTCGGAGACAGTTGCGGACCAGGTCTCTGATGGAAATCTCGCCCTTGCCTTCGATGTTGGGCGGACGGGTTTCCATGCTGACCACGTGCTCCTGTCGCAGCTGGAGTTCGGCGGCATCTTCCACGGTGATGATGCGCTCGTCGGGCGGGATGAAGCTCGAGAGAATGTTCAGCGTGGTCGTTTTCCCGGAGCCCGTTCCTCCGCTGACCAGCACGTTGAGCCTCACCCGCACACACGCGGCCAGGAAATCGCACATCTCCTCGGTGAGGGTGCCGTACTTGATCAGGTCCTTGGGCGTCAGCTGGTCCTTCTTGAACTTGCGGATGGTCAGAACAGGTCCGCAGAGGGCCAGCGGCGGGATGATGGCGTTGACACGGCTGCCGTCCTTGAGGCGCGCGTCCACCATCGGGCTCGATTCGTCGATGTGGCGGCCCAGAGGCGCCACGATCTTGTGGATGATGTGCATCACATGGCCGTCGTCGCGGAAGTGGCGCTCGGTCAGCACGAGCTTGCCGTGCCTCTCCACGTAGATCTTCTTGGGACCGTTGACCATGACTTCCGAGATCTCGTCGTCCCGGAGCAGCGTCTCGATCGGCCCCAGCCCCATCACTTCGTCGACCACGTCCTGCACCAGGTTCTTCAGCCCCAGGCTGGTGCGTGCAAATCCCTGGTCCGCCCCGATCGAGCCGATCAGCTCCTCGATCTTCTGGCGGATCATCTTCTCTTTCTCGCGCTCGTCGACCGACTTCATCGCCTCGGTGTCGAGGTTGTCGACCAGCATGTCCTGGATCTGAGCCTTCAGCTCGTAGTACGGGTCCTCCTGCGCGGTGACCGTCTCGGCGCCCTTCTTCTGCAGCAGGCGCTCCTTGACCCCGCCAAGGGTCATCTTGTCGACCTTGGCAAGGCCTCCCTCGAGCGCGCCGCCAGCCTCGGTCGGGGCCTGAGTCGGGCTGATCGTGTGCGGCTTGTTCGTTTGAGCCGGTACGCCAGGAGAGGTGCCTGGCGACTCCTCTTTCTTGACGCCGGACTGCGTACCTTTCAGCCTGTCGAGCAGGGACACGATGCACTACCTCCATCCACGCGCGCACACCTGGGAGGCGGTCTTCGCCTGCAGCGGCCGCTACCGCTCCAAAAGTATATAGCCCGGCGCGGTGAATTACAAAACTTGCACCGGAATGGCTACTGCGCCCGGACCGGCACGTCAAACCGGCGCGGCGAAGCGCAGCGCCACGGACCGGGTGCACCAGAGCGCATCCCGGGGACCGCCGGGTCCGCCGGCGGACTGACCCTCAGCGGCCGCCCTGGCCGGAGAATATGCTGCTGAAGCGGTCGAAGAGACCGCCACCGGCCTTTGCGGCTGCCGGTTCGCTCGAGCGGACCTTCTGCCCGGTCACGATCTCGGCCAGCTTCAGGAAGCTCACCGCCAGCTCAGAGCTGGTGTCATTGAGCATGAATGGCGTGCCCTTGTTGATCGCTTCGATGCAGACTCGGCCTTCGGTCGGGATGAGCGCGGAAATTTCTTTCTTCAAGCCGCTCTGGACATCCTCGTAGGTGATGCCGCCGACGTTGGGCTTACCGCGATTGAGGACCAGCCGGATCTTGTCCGGGTTGTAGTTCAGATTCGCGAGCAGGTCCAGGCAGAGCTTCATGTCCTTGATCGCGGACAGCTCCAGGGTCGTCACGACCAGGATCTGCTGGCTGGCGTCGAGCACCGACAGCTCGATGTTGCGGAACATGCTCGAGGTATCGACCAGGATGTAGTCGTACTGCTCGCGCAGAAGCATCAGCGTCTGCTCGATGTGCTCGACTTGAACGATTTCGGCGTACTCCGGGCGGGATGGCGCCAGGAGAACTTCGATGCCGGACTGCTCGTGCGGGATCATGTAGTCCAGCACGACGTTGGAGGTCCATGGCGGCGGCTCTTCCAGCAGGCTGATCACGTTGCGGCTCGGGATCAGGTTCAGCATGATCGCCACGTCGCCGAACTGGAGGTCGAAGTCGACGACAGCCACCTTGTAGCCGCCGTACTTCGAGAGCGTCACGGCCAGGTTCAGCAGCACGGTCGTCTTGCCGACTCCGCCCTTGGTGGCGAACAGAGTGACGACCTCGCCCTCTTTCTTGCCCTTCGCACGGGCCGTCCCCGTTCCCTCCGCTGCGCCCGCGGTCGGGGCCGTGTAGAGCTGCCGCTTGCGCTGATCGGACTTGAAGACGCTCTTGATCGTGTCGATCAGCTCGTCGTTGGAGAACGGCTTGATCAGGAAGTCGCGGGCGCCGGCCTTCATCGCCTTGCGGATGAACTCCTGGTCGCCCTGGACGGACGTCAAGATCACCGACACGCTCGGCAACTCGCTGGTGATGATCTCCGTGGCCGTGATGCCGTCGATCACGGGCATGTTGATGTCCATGATCAACAGGTCCGGCCGGCAGATCTTGGCGACGTCGATTGCCTCCTGGCCATTGGAGGCTTCTCCGACGACCTCGATCGACTCCTCGAACGAAAGCAGACGCTTGATGTTCTGCCTCAGCTCGATCTTGTCATCGGCGAGGAGGATTCGGATGGACTCGGCTGGCATAGGATGCAGTGTCGGACCGTCGAGGAGCTAGGGGGTCCAGCGGCGCGGCAAACGGCGATTCATGCTAGCACCCTTCACGGGCCCGTGGCAACTTTCCGACTGGGGCAGACCGCTACGTTACTGCGCCTGGCCGGTCATGCTCCGGTCGATACGGTCGAAGAGGTCGTCGATCTTCCGGGATACCTGTTCGATCGAATCGTCCTTCTCGCCCGAGCTCGACGCGCTCGAAGTCGCGGCGCGGACTTCTTCAATCGTTACCGTGGCGATCTTCCCGTCAGCGGAGTGCGTGCGGTCCGGGCCGCTGCCGGCGGCGGCGAACGGGCTGGGGGCGCCGTCGCCACCGAGGTCGTCTCCCCAGGCCGGGAGCCGGGATTTGCCGGCCTCCGCCTGGAGGGTCACCGGCGACGGTGCCAGGGTCATCAGAGGAAGCTCGGTCTCGGGCGCGTTGACCTTGCGCGGGGCCGCGGCGCGAGCGACGGCGACGGGCTTGGTGGCCGCGGCCTTCTCTTCCTGCTTCATCTTCTCGAACATCGCCCTGACGCGCTGCTGGCGCTCGGTCACCGGGGCGGACGAACTCGGCTCCAGTGTCCCCGAGGAGGTCGTGAGTTTCGCGATCCGGGCCTGAGTCTCGAGACGAGCTCGCTCGATGGCGGAGTTGCCGGTGCTTTCGGGGCTGCCAGGAGCCGGCTTGGCCGCCTGGGCGCCTGAGGCCCTGGACGTGCCCTTCGCACCCTTGTTCGCGGCCTTCAGGTCGGCCGCCGAGGGGCCCGCTTCGCCATACGGGGTCTTGCCCGCAAACATCTCTTCCTTCTCGACCGCATCCAGCAGGCGAGGCGTGATGATCGCGACCGTCTCACGCTGCACGTCCGAGTTGGTCTTCGTCTGGAAGAGCCGGCCCACCCACGGCAGATCGCCGAAGAAGGGCACCTTGGTCACCTGCAGCTGAGTCGTGTTCTGCACCAGGCCGCTGACCACGATGTGCTGGCCGTCACGCACCGTCACCCGCGTGTCGGTGTCGCGGTTGGTCGATTCGCCGCCGGGCTTGGCGTCGCTGACGCTGATGTTGACGGTGGTGTCGATGTTGCCCCGGTGGTCGACGGTCGGGGTGATTCGCATCTGGGTGCCGAAGCGCAGGAGCTGGATGCCGGTCACGCCCAGCCCTGCGGGAACCGGCAGGGGCACCGTGCCTCCGACGTTTATCGTCGCGGGCAGGCCGCTGCGGGTGACGACCTTGGGGCTGGCGATGAGCTTGGCCTTGTTGTTCTTGATGGCCCAGGAGACCTGCACCAGCAGGGGGTCCATGCGGTTGAACCGCTGCATCGGGAAGGGGAACGGCGGCCAGAACCCGTTGCGGCTCACTTCGCCGCCCGTGTGCGCGAACTGGCCCAACACATTGGCGACCGGGGTCTCCATGAAGTTGATGGAGTTCTGGTTGGCCACGGGGAGCACGGCCGGAGGCGACGGAATTTCGCCGCCAGGCTGGATGCCGGTGATCTGGTTGGTGCCCCACTTGAAGTCGAACTGCTTGCTGTTGTCGGTGTTGATGTCCAGGAGCATGCCCTCCACCAGCACCTGTACCGGCTTCACGACCTCGATGTGGTTGATGACGATCGCGAAGTTGCCGAACGTCGAGTTCTGGTTGGCGCCGTTGAAGAAGGCGCGTGTGATCTCGTCGGCGCGGGCCTTGTCCTGCTCGTCATCGACCGTGCCTTCCAGAAGCACCATCACCGTCTGAGGGGGCGCCGCGGCGGGAATCCCAGGGGTGCTCGACTGCGAGGGCGCCTGGTTGGTGACGCCGCCCGCTGGCTGCCCGCCGATTGTGGAGCTGGCCGAAGACGAGGGTGGCGTGTTGGCGGAGACGTACAGGGGAGGCGTGACGCTGATGCCGGACTGCTGCGGCTGCGCCGCCGCGGCGGCCGGAATCTGGCCGGGTGCCGGGGCGAGCTGCGCCGCGCTGGCCTGCAGCGCCGTATTCACGACTGTGATCTTGACGTCTGGCAGGTTGAGCAGCTTGATCAGCGCTTCCTTCGGGTCGACGGAGACGCCCTCGACCTCGAGCAGGTTCAGGATGGGCCCGCCGTAGAGCCCCGAGATATCGGTCGCGTACTGCTTCTCGGCGCCGTTTCTCACCTTGCCGCGCAGGATGATGCGGTTGTTGATGTACTCGACGGAGACGTTGGACAGGTTGATGTCCCGCTGGATCTGCTCGGCGATGCTGCTCTCCTCGGCGCGCCCGATCACGACGATGCGGATCTCCTTGCGACCGTCCTTGTCCCAGAAGTAGGCCGACGTCCGGCCGCCGGCGCCGCCCTGGTTGGGAAGGACCAGGATCTCGTCCGGGCTGACGATGACGACGTCGGCGATGTTCTGATTGGTGATCGATACGCGCTTGAGGCCCTCGACCTTGATGATCTTCGACTCGTTGGGGTAGAGCCGCAGCACGTCCGGGATTTTCTCGCCGCGGTCGTTGACCCGCACCGGGGTGGAGCTGCCTGTCTGATCGAGGGCGATTGCGCCGCGGACCTCTTCGGGGGCGGGTGCAGTCAGGGCCGCAGTGGCAGCCGAGGAACTCGGAGCTGCCGGAGTTGCGGTGGGTGCCGGTGCCTCCACCAGGGGCTTGGCCGCGGGCTGCTGCGTTGCCTGGGCAAGCACGAGGGGAGGCGTCGAGCCGCGCTTGGGCTTGCGCGCTCGCGGAGCGGCATCGACCGGCGCGCAGGCCGAAAGCAGGACCAGTAGGGCCATTGTCAGCGCGCTACCTCGTGAAACCATGACGACCTCCGATGGGTGGAAGCGGGTGCTACGTCTCATGAGCGGGGGAGTCTCGTGGTGTGGCTACTGCCTCGGAGAGGGGGCCTGCCCCACTGGGAGCTGGCCCTGGACCGTGGCGGATGGGGCTTGTGGTGCGACGGCTGGTGGTGTGCCGGTTGCGACGGCACCCGCGGGAGCGCTGGTGGTCGGAGGACGAACTCCGACGGCCTGGACGTCCTTAGTCTTGTATCGGATGATTTCGACCATTCGCACAGGGGGCGGGCCGACCTGCTGTGTCGGCGTGGCCTCCGTGGCCGCCGCATCCTGGCCGGGCTCGGTCTTGAACTGGCCTTCGTGCACCGGCCTCAGCTCCGTGCTGGCCGACTCCGGATGCACGATCTCCAGGGTCAGTGAGCCGTTCTGCGAAGCCATCAGGAGCTTCTCGCCCTCGACGGGAGAGAGCTCGAAAGTCACGGACTGGATGTTTTCGATCTGCTGGAAGCCCTGCTCCTTGGCGGGCTCGCCATCCTTGCCCGGCTCCGGTGCCTTCGGCGCCGGCTTGGCGCCGGCCTTCTCGATGATGTGCTTGTCGTTGATGGCCAGGATCTTCTTCTTCGAGAGCACCCGCCGCGTGATCATCCCGCCGGTCGTGCGGAAGGTCCCCAGGATGTCGACAGTCGTGCCCGGGCTCACGTAGCCGCCGACGGCGCGATCCGTCTGCATCGGCACGGAGACTGCTCGCTTGCCTCTGCCGATGACATAAGCCATCCCGACGTCGGCGCTGGCGGATTCTCCGAGGCGCACTCGCAGGATCTGCTCCTTCTCGAAGATCCTGACCAGCGAGTAGTGGTCCAGCACGTCCTTGACGTTGGTCACGGCGTCGGAGCTCCGGAGGCTCGACGGCACCTTGACGACGTCGATCATCTCGGGCTTGATCTGCTTCTGTTTCGGGATCGTCACCTTCGCGACGACGGTCTCGATGAGGTCTTCCGGAGGGGCCGGCGGCTTTCCCGCGGCGTCGCCGGGCTGACCCTGCGTCCCGTCGGACCCGGCCGGCGGAGGTGCCTCGGGACCCCCCGTCATCGTGCTCACTAGAAGAATCACGATGAAAATGACGGCTCCAATCATGAGTGCGCGTCTGGTCCTGCGATTCACCGATCAGCACCTCCCTGGCCGGTCCTCAAACCGGCGACCGGGACGTTCAGCTTCGAGAGCGCCTCGTAGAGGGTCCGCACCGGCAAACCCACGACATTGAAGTAGCAGCCCTCGATCTCCTTGACGAAGAGGGAGGCCAGCCCCTGGATGCCGTAGGCGCCTGCCTTGTCACTGTACTCACCTGTCGAGAGGTACCAGTCGAGCTCCGGGCCGCTCATCGGCGCAAACTCGACCTCCGTCCGGCAGCTGGAGACGACTTCCAGGCCGTCGCTGGAGGCCAGGCAAAGTCCGCTCAGGACTTCGTGTCGGGCGCCCTGCAATCGGCTCAACATCCGGCGAGCGTCCGACTCGTTTCCAGGTTTCGACAAAACGATACCATCCTTCACAACGATTGTATCGACACCCAGAAACAGATTCCTTACGTGCGCCGGTGCGCCCGCAAGAGCAAACGCCACCCGTCCCGCCTCGGCCTTGCGCCGCGCGTTCTCGCGCACCAGTTGAACGGGGGCCAGTCCCAGCCGGGCCGCTCGGGGTCCGTCGAGCTCCTCGGCCGCGGGGTCAATCGTTTCGAAAGCGATTCCCAGGGAGCGCAGGATCTCTCGCCGCCGGGGCGAGCTCGACGCGAGGATCAGCTTGACGCTCAGGTCGGCGGACCCTCCTACTGGGGGACTTCCCTGAAGTGCTTGCGGAAAACCTGCTCCATGAACGTGTCGAGGTTCAGATCTCCGATGTTGCGGCCGTTGCCCAGCCGCACCGTCAATGAGCGCTTCTCCGCTTCGGCCTTGCCCAGCACGATCATCAGCGGCACTCGCGCCAGCTGGCCCTCGCGAATCTTGTAGCCGATCTTCTCGTTGCGCAGATCTTCCTCGACGCGGACTCCCAGCTCCCTGAGAGCCTTCCCCACTTCGCGGCCGTACTCGTTCTGATCGCTCGTGACCGTCATCACCAGGGCCTGCACGGGCGCCAGCCAGAGCGGGAACTTGCCTGCGTAGTGTTCGATGAGGATTCCCAGGAAGCGCTCGAAGCTGCCGAACGCAGCGCGGTGGATCATGACGGGCCGGTGCTTGGCGTTGTCGCTGCCGACGAACTCCAGGTCGAATCGCTCGGGCATCGAGAAGTCGAGCTGCACCGTCCCGCACTGCCAGGTACGGCCGATGCAGTCCTTGATGTGGAAGTCGATCTTCGGACCGTAGAACGCACCGTCGCCGGGGTTGATGGCGTGCTCGGGCAGCTCCATCCCGAGATCGGCCTTGACCTTGTCGCGAGCCAGAACCAGCGCCTGCTCCAAGGCGGCCTCCGCCTTGTCCCACATCTCATCGGTACCGACCCGCTTGGCGGGCCGTGTCGACAGCTCGATGCGAAAGCCGCTGAATCCGAAGGTGCGGTAGGTGCTGAGGATCAGCTCGATCACGCCGAGCACCTCGTCCTGGATCTGATCGGGGGCGCAGTAGATGTGCGCGTCGTCGATGGCGAACGTGCGGACCCGGAACAGCCCGTGCATCACGCCCGAGAGCTCGTGGCGATGGACGCGCCCGGGTTCCATCATCCGGATCGGGAGGTCTCGGTAGGAGTGGCCGCGATTCTTGTAGATCAGGCAGTGGCCGGGACAGTTCATCGGCTTGATGGCGTACCCCTCGCCCTCGATGTCGACGAAATACATGTTCTCCTTGTAGTTGTCCCAGTGGCCGCTGCGGTGCCAGAGCTGCTCGTTCAGCACCAGCGGCGTCGTCACCTCCACGTACCCGCGCTTGCGGTGCTCGGCACGCCAGAAGTCGAGCAGTGTCTGATAGAGCAGCGTCCCCTTGGGGTGGAAGAACGGGAAGCCGGGCCCCTCCAGGTGGAAGCTGAAGAGATCCATCTCCTTGCCGATCTTGCGGTGGTCACGCTTGCGGGCCTCTTCCAGGAAGTCGATGTGCGCCTGCAGCTCTTCCTTGGAGGCAAAGGCCGTGCCGTAGACGCGCTGGAGCTGGCGGTTCTTGGCGTCGCCCTTCCAGTAGGCGCCCGCGACGGAGAGCAGTTTGAAGTGCTTCAGTACGCCGGTGCGGGGCAGGTGGGGTCCCCGGCACATGTCCACGAAATCGCCCATGCGGTAGAAGCTGACGCGGGGGTCGCCGAAGCCGTCGATGAGCTCGACCTTGAGCGGCTCTCCTTCCTTCTCCATTAGGGCGCGCGCAGCGTCGCGGGAAAGCTCCTCCCGGATCACGGGGGAGTCTTCGGCGATGATCTTCTCCATCTCGCGGGCGATCTTCTCGAGCTCCTCCTCGGTGATTGCCGAGGGGAGCCCGAAGTCGTAGTAGAACCCGTTCTCGATGACGGGGCCGACGCCGAGCGCCGTGCCCGGATGGAGGCGTTTCACGGCGGCGGCCATGATGTGCGTCATCGTGTGGCGGAAGATCTCCTCGGCGCCTTTCGACTTGAGCGTCACGATCTCCAGCACGCAGTCGGCCGTGAGCGGACGGGTGACGTCGACGAGCTGCCCGTCGACGCGGGCGCCGATGGCGGCCTTGGCCAGGCCCTTGCCGATGCCGCTGGCGATGTCGAGCGGGGTGCTGCCGGAGGCCGCTGGGACGACCTTGCCGTCGGGGAGTGTGACCTGGATGGAGTTGGGTTCGCTCATCTCCGGGGTTCCTTTCCTGATCCGAGTGGATTCGTCCAGAGTGTCCTGGGCAGGGCAGCGAAGTCAAACGACGCGATGGAAGCGGTGCTTGCCGAGCTGCACGACCATTCCGCGTGTCAGCGGGATCTGCGCGGCGGCGTCGGAGACGCGCTCGCCGTCGACGCGAACGGCGCCCGCGGCCACCTGGCGGCGCGCGTCGCTAGAGGAGATCGCGAAGAGTCGCGAAAGGAGTCGGACGATCCAGATGGTCGGCCCCTCGAGCTCTTCCAGGGCGATCGAGGGCATCTCCGCCGGCATCTCGCGCTTCTGGTGGACACGCGCAAACTCCTCCGCACCGCGACGGGCGCCGGCTTCGCCGTGGTAGGACGCCACGATCCGGGCCGCAAGGTCCGCCTTCACCTTCATTGGATGCGCCGACTCTTCTTTCACCTGTCTTCGGAGCTCCTCCACCTGGGCGGCCGTCCTGTCGGTCAGCAGCAGCATGTACTTCCACATGAGCTCGTCGGACACGGACATCAGCTTGCCGTACATGGCTTCGGGAGGCTCGTCGATGCCGACGGTGTTGCCCAGGCTCTTGGACATCTTTTGGACGCCGTCGAGTCCTTCGAGGAGCGGCATGGTCAACACGATCTGAGGGCGCTGGCCCCAGGCTCGTTGCAGGTCGCGGCCCACCAGGAGGTTGAACTTCTGATCGGTGCCGCCGAGCTCCACGTCGGTCTTCATGGCCACGGAGTCGTAGCCCTGCATCAGCGGGTAGAAGAGCTCGTGCACGTGGATGGGGCGGCCGTCGGCGAAGCGCTTCGAGAAGTCGTCGCGCTCCAGCAATCGGGCCACGGTGTAGCGCGCGCCCAGTCCGATGACGTCGACGAAGCTCATCGGGGCCAGCCAGCTCGAGTTGAAGTCTATGACGGTCCGCTCGGGGTCCAGAATCTTGTGGATCTGGCGAGCGTAGGTCTCGGCGTTGGCGCGGATCTCGTCCTCGGTGAGCTGGCGCCTCGTCTCGGAGCGGCCGGTGGGGTCACCGATGCGGCCGGTGAAATCACCGATGAGGAAATGGACCTCGTGCCCCAGCCGCTGCAGCTCCGCCATCTTGTACAGGACGACGGTGTGTCCCAGATGGATGTCGGGCGCGCTGGGATCCGCCCCGAGCTTGATCTTCAAGGGCACGGAGTCCTTGCGCCACTGCTCGAGCCGGGCACGGAGCTCGCCGGTTTCGATGAGGTCGACGGACCCCTTGGCGAAGACCGCCAGCTCCTCGTCGATGGTCAGCTCGAAGGCTCTGGGGGCTGCCATCGCGATCAGTTCTTCTTCAGCGCGCGCGCCATCGTGACGCCGATATCCGCGGGGCTCTCCGCGACATGGATCCCGGCATGCTCCAGGGCCTCCATCTTCTCCTTGGCCGTCCCCTTGCCGCCCGCGATGATGGCGCCTGCGTGGCCCATGCGCCGGCCGGGAGGGGCCGTGCGGCCGGCGATGAAGCCGACGACGGGCTTTGTAAAGCCGGCCTTCACGAAGGCGGCGGCCTCTTCCTCGGCGCTGCCTCCGATCTCGCCGATCATCACGACGGCCTCGGTAGCGGGATCGTCCTTGAAGAGCTTCAGGATGTCCACGAACTGGCTGCCGGCGACGGGGTCGCCCCCGATGCCGACGCAGGTCGACTGGCCTAGCCCCTGGGCGGTCAGCTGGGCGACGGCTTCGTAGGTGAGAGTCCCACTGCGGCTGATCACGCCGATGGAGCCCTCCCGGTGGATGAAGCCGGGCATGATGCCGACCTTGCACTTGCCGGGGGAGATGACGCCCGGGCAGTTGGGGCCGATCATTCGGGTGCGTGTGCCGCGGATGTGGTTCTTCACGCGCACCATGTCGAGTGCCGGGATGCCTTCTGTGATGCAGATGACGAGCTCCACGCCCGCGTCGGCGGCCTCGAGCACGGCGTCGGCTGCGAAGGGCGCCGGGACGAAGATGACGCTCGTGTTGGCGCCGGACTCGCGGACGGCGTCGCGCACGGTGTTGAAGATTGGAATGCCGTCGAACTTCTCGCCGGCCTTGCCGGGCGTGACGCCGGCGACGACTTTGGTGCCGTACTCGACGGCCTGGCGGGTGTGGAAGCTGCCTTCGCTGCCGGTGATTCCCTGCACGACCAGGCGGGTGTTGCGATCTACGAGGATGCTCATGTCTTGCGTGTCCTTTTCGACTCGATGGGTCCGCTCACTTGTTTGACGGCGTCGCAGTCGCCGCGGCGACTGCCTTGCGCGCCGCGTCGGCCAGTCCCTTGGCCTGCTCGATCTTCAGTCCGGAGCCGGCCAGGAGCTTCTCGGCCTCCTCGGCATTGGTGCCTTCCAGCCGCACGACGACGGGGATGTCGAGCTCGATCTTGCGCGCCGCCTCGATGACGCCGCTCGCCACGCGGTCGCAGCGGACGATGCCGCCGAAGATGTTGATGAGGATGGCCTTCACCTTGGGGTCGGAGCGGATGATGCGGAAGGCGTTTTCGACCGACTTGGCCGAGGCGCCTCCGCCGACGTCGAGGAAGTTGGCCGGTTCCCCCCCCGCCAGCTTGATCAGGTCCATCGTGGCCATCGCCAGGCCGGCGCCGTTCACCATGCAGCCGACGTTGCCGTCGAGCCGGATGTAGTTGAGGTTATGCTCCGAGGCCTGCACCTCCAGCGCGTCTTCCTCGGCCAGGTCCCGATAGGCGGCGTTGTCGCGGTGGCGGTAGAGGCCGTTGTCGTCCAGGTTGAGCTTGCAGTCGAGTGGCAGGACCGTGTTCTGCTTGGTCAAGACCAGAGGGTTGATCTCGGCCAGGCTGGCGTCCTCACCGATGAAGACGCGCACCAGCGCGCTGACCACGCTGCAGAAGGACCGGACGGCCTCCGGGGGCAGCTCGAGGCGATAGGCCAGGCTGCGCGCCTGGAAGTCGCAGAGCCCCACGTCCGGAGCGATGTGCTCGCGGAAGATCTTCTCCGGCGTATGCGCGGCGACTTCCTCGATGTCCATGCCGCCTGCGGGGCTGGCCATCAGGACCAGCCGCTCCCTGGCACGGTCCAGCACCACGGCCAGGTAGAGCTCTCGCGCAATCTCGAGCCCTTCCTCGATCAAGAGCGTATGCACCTTGCGTCCGCTGGGGCCGGTCTGCGGCGTGACGAGCGTCATGCCGAGCATCTTCTCGGCCAGCTCCCCGGCCTCGGCGGGGCTGGACGCCAGCTTGATGCCGCCGCCCTTGCCGCGCCCGCCTGCGTGGATCTGGGCCTTCACGACGATCTTCGGCGCGCCCAGCTCCTGCGCCACCTTCGCGGCGTCGGCAGGCGTCCGGGCGATGGCGCCTCGAGGGACCGGAAGTCCGTACTTTCTCAAGATCTCCTTGGCCTGGTACTCGTGGATTTTCAAGGGGCTCCTCCGTGTGGTGGGTCAACTCCTGGGTTTGTCCAACTTTTCGATTCGGCCGCGGACCTCCTCCAGCCGGAGACTGGAAGGATTCGCCAGCAGGTAGTCCTTCAGGACTTTCGACGCCTTTTCCGGATGCTTCAGCTCGCCCTCGAACAGCTCGGCCAACGTCAGCATCGCCTCGGGGGCGCGAGGGCTGTCGGCGAACTTCTGGAGCAAGAGCTCGTAGGATCGCGCCGAGTCTTCGGGCTTGCCTTGCATGCGGAACGCCCGGCCTTGCAGGTAGAGGAAGTCGGCCGCTAGCGCCGGCGGGATCTTCGACGGATCCACGGCGGCGGCGGCCTGCTCGTAGCGATCGAGAAGGCCCAGCTCCAGGAAGTGCTCCAGCTGGAAGTACGCGCGCAATAGCGGCTGGTCATCCTTCGGTACCGGGTGGGTCGTCAGGAACAGGATGCTCGCCAGGGCGTCGTTGGCGACGGTCGAAGCCGTGTCCTCCATCGTGATCGAGGTGAAGCGCTCCAGGGCGTCGTCGAATCGGCCGTCGAGCCGCGCCAGGTATCCCAGGAGAAACACGGAAGGGAGCCGGACGTCGACCCTGGCGTTTTCGGCAAGGGATTCCAGGAGGCGTCTGGCCGAGGTGTAGTCGAGGGTGCCCATCGCCGCGCGAGCCGACGAGAGCATCCACAGGGGGCGGTCGATGGCCGCCGGGTTCGCCGCCACCAGGGACTCGAAGACGATGCGGGCATCGGAGAACCGCCGCAAGTCGTAGAGCAGGATCTCGCCGCGGAGGGATTCGGCGCGCGTCAGGAACGCGGCGATGGCGCCCGCCGACTTGAGTCGATCGAGGCTCGAGAGCGCGTCGGCCTGCTTGCCCCAGGCGCGCAAGGCCGAGGCTTGGGCCAGCAGGGTGTCCCAGAGGTCTGCCTCCCGGGCCACGGCGGCCAGGCGGCCGTAGACTCGCAAGGCCTCTTCCAGGCGGCCGGCCGACTGGAGCTCCAGACCGAAGCCGAGGAGCTCTCGGGGGATCGACTCGAAGGTGTCGCAGAGCCGGTCGACGAGCGCCTGGATCTCGGGGCCGTAACCGCGGACTCTCAGCACTTCGATGGCGAGGAAGTAGTACTCCGGCAATCGGGGGGTGGCGGTGACGGCGGCGGTGAGAGTTGCGGCGCAGGCCTTGAAGGCCTCCTCCGAGGTGCCGGCAAGGGCGATCAGCGGCGCCTTGACGGCGTCGAATCCGCTCGGGGCCAGCTCCAGATACTCGGCGCAGGCTTGCTGGAAGTTGGCGAGCGCGGCATGGCACTCTGCGGCCTCCTTGCGGAACAGGTTCGGGTCGGCCAGCTTCAGCCGGCCCTGCATCAGCACCTCGAGCGCCTCCGTCTTGAAGCCGTGATCGAGGAAGACGCGTGCCAGCCAGGTGTAGGTCTCCGGGGTGTCGCCCTGGGACGCCAGCAGTCCGCGCCAGGTGGCGTGGGCCCGAGGCGTCTCGCCGCGCGCCAGGTACAGCTCTCCCAGCTTCTCGTAGTAGGGGCCTTTCTTGGCGAGCGCGATGAGCTTCTCGTAGCAGGCAATCTGACCCGGAAGGTCCTTCAGAGCTTTCGACACTTCGGCCAGACGGAGCAGCGTCTCCTCGACGGGTGCTGCAAGCTCCAGGTACTTCTTGGCCTTGGCAGGGTCCTGCGCGGCGGCAAAGAGCTCGCCGAGGATGCGGGCTCGCTGCAGCTCGCCGTCAAAGGCCTTCTCCCGGTCGGTCAGGAAGGAGGCGAGCAGTCCGCTGTCCTTGAGGATGCCGCAGAGCAGGTTCAGATTGCGGGTCGTCGGGTGCTTCTCCAGGAGCTCGATGGCTTTCTGAGGGTGGCCGGCCCGCACGTGGGCCAGCGCCAGATCCTTGAGGAAGGGCGAATCGGGCTGGCCGTCGGCCGCGAAAGCGGCTTCCAGCGCGGTCACCAGGGCCGGAAAGTCGCGCATACGTTCCAGAAGCTCAAGTTCCTTCTGGCGTGCGCGTACGGCGTGCGCGTTCGTCGGGAACTTTCGGATGAGGTCGCGCAGCACGGTCAGCGCCTCGGAGAAGCGCTCCAGCTGTTGCAGGCAATCGGCCTTGATCAGGAGCAGCTCGGGCGGCGGTGGGGAGACCTGCTCGATGACCTCGAGCGCCTTCTGGAACTTGCCGAGCCTGAAGTAGGCCCGGGCCTCCTCCAGATTGGCCTCGGCGGGTGTCGCCAGGGCGAGGGCGAAGACAAGAGCGAGCCAGGCCTTCCCTGCGACTGCAGACCGCTCACGCACGTCGATGCACCCTGGGACTTCCGCGCTCAGGGAGCGCTCAGGGCAGCCGCAGCTGCAGGATGGCGCGCTTCACGGTGTTGGTGAAGTAGTCGATGTTGAACGGCTTGGAGAGGTACTGGAACGCGCCCTTCTTGACGGCCTCCAGCGCCTTCCACTCGTTGCCGGTCCCCGTCAGGATGATCACCAGAAAGTGGCGACCCAGCTTGGGCTCGAGCTTGTTGATCTCGTCGAGCAGCTGCAGGCCGTCCATGTTCGGCATGTTCACGTCGCTGACGACGATCTCGACGGGGTTGGCCTCCAGGATCGAAGGGACCGAGAGGCTGTCGGTGGTGCCGATGGTGTTGAAGCCCTCCATCCGAAGCACGTCGGTGACGGTCTCCAGGATGAGACTGTCGTCATCGACGATCAGGATGGGATTCTGGTAGTCGGCCATGGCCCTCTTGCCTCTCCCGCGTCGCGGCGGGTCACCGCTAGGGAGTAAAAGGGGCCGGGGCTCCTAGTGCAGCCCAGGCCCCTGCCTTGGTGGTCGGGGCGACTGGATTCGAACCAGCGACCACTTGAACCCCATTCAAGTACGCTACCAGACTGCGCCACGCCCCGACATTTTCAGGATTCCATTCAGTCAGACCATACTAGCAGAGAGGAGGGGGCAAGGCAAGGAGAAGGTGGAAGGTAGAAGATGGAAGGGGGAAGGGGGGCTGCGGGCGGGTCGGGGCGTCTTCTGCCCGATCCCGAGCCAAGGTGGTTACACCAGGTCCGGTCGGCAAAGGGCGGCTGCCTAGCGGTTGTGTCGAAGGGGCGGTCTGCCCCGCACCGACGGGTTGCCGACAAGCGCCGACGAGGCCTCAAGTCTGGGGCGGAACCGGCATGCGGATGCTGAAGACGGCGCCCCGGCCTGGGACGTCCAGCAGCTCGATCCGGCCGCTGTGGGCCTCCACGATTTCCTTCACGATGGCCAGGCCCAGTCCGGTACCGTGCTTCTTTCCCATGGTGACGAAGGGCTGGAAGACCGTCGCCCGGATCTCCTGGGGGATTCCAGGGCCCGAATCCGAGAGCCGGAGCTCGATCTCCCCACCGTCCTGGCGGCACTCGAAGGCGAAGACGCCGCCGGCGCTCATCACGCTGCGGGCGTTGTTGGAGATGTTGAAGACGACCCGCTTCATCTTGTCGATGTCCAGCATCAGCGGGCCCTTGTAGTCGAGCTTTCGCTCGAAACGGATGTTGGCGGACTCGAAGTCGTGCTCCAGGATGATCGACACGCCCTCGACGAAGTCGCTGACGTTCACGGCCTGGAAGCGGTAGTTCTTTTCGCCGCTGCAGTACTCGAGGATGTCGCGCGTCATGTTCACGCAGCGATCGACCTCCTCGATGATGATGTTGCTGAAGCGCGTCCGCTTTTCCTCGGGGAGCTGGCTCTTTTGCAGGAGCTCGCCCAGTCCCCGGATGATGGCCATCGGGTTCTTGAAATCGTGGATGATGCTTCCCGCCATTTGCCCGATCGTGACCAGCCGGGTGGCCCGCTGTTTTTCCTCGAGCATGCGCAGCCGGTTGATGGCGGTGGAGACCTGCGTGGCGATCATGTCGACGATCCGCTCGTCCTCGTGTGTGAAGTCTCCGCCCTTGCGATTGACCAGCTCCAGCACTCCGATGACCTCACCGCCCTGGACCAAGGGGGCGGCCACCAGGTTCCGCACCTTCACGCCCAGCGCTTCCCCGAAGCGATCCGCATGCCGATCCTCGTGCTCGGGCGCGTTGACGGTGATCGGCTGGGCGCTCTTGAAGCACGCGGTGGCAATACCCTCTTCGGCACCCAGCTCCAGGCCTCGCAGCTTCTCGGCCCGCTGGTCGACGACGTAGCGGAAACAGAGCTTGCCGCCCGCCCCTAGCGGCATCAGGATCGAGCCGGCCTCGGCCGCCAGCGCGACGGCGGCTTTCGACAGCACGCTCGTCATGAACTCGTCCAGGTTGTCGGAGAGGTTGATCTCCTTTTCCACGCTGTAGAGGATGTCGAGCTGGCGGACCTTGTGGCGGATCTCCAGCAGCGCGCGCTCCTTCTCCTGGTAGAGCTGCGCGCTCTCGATGGCGACGGCGGCCTGTGAGCAGAAGATCTGCAGGAGCTCACGGTCGAGCTCCGTGAAGGCGCCCTCGTGCTTGTTGATGACCTCGAGCGCGCCGACAATCTTGCTCGACAGGTTGCGCAGGGGCAGGCAGAGAAGGTTGCGGGTGCGGTAGCCGGTGGCGATGTCGACGTCCCGATTGAAGCGCGGATCGTCGTAGGCCGATTCGATGTTGACGATCTCGCCCGTGGTGACCGTGTGGCCCACGAGGCCGGCGTTGGATGGAATCCGGATCTCCTTCTTCTCCTTGAGGGCGACCTTGGACCAGAGCTCGTTGGTGCGTGGGTCGAGCAGGAAGATGCTGCAGCGATCCGAGTCGGTCACGAAGGTGACCTGCTCTGCGATGTAGAACAGGAGCGCGTCCAGGTTGCGCTCCGAGCTCATGACCTTGCTGACGTCGAGGAGCACCGCCATCTTGTCGAGGCGCTCCTTGAGCGAGGAAAGCTCGGCCTCGGACACCACGGCGGGTGGTGCGGGCTGCGTGGTCGCGGAATCGGGCATCGGTGTTTCGGTCAGGGATTCAACAGTATCACTGCGCCGAAACCAGTTCAAGCGCCCCGCCGGCGGAGGCAACTTCGAATCTCACGGCGTTGAGATCCACCGGGCTCCTGACTTCGCCCTGTAGCTCAGGCTCAAGAACGGGGCGCAGACATGATGTCGAGCGCGGGCCTGCAGCTCGCGATGAGTCCCCGGTGTCTGCTCTTCGCCGTGCGCTGAGCCGGCCCACTAGGCCGGGAGCTGGTTCTTGGAGTCGGCCTGGATCTCGGCGCTGTGCAGCAGTTGTTCGGGGCTCAGCTGCACGTCGGTGCACAGAGCGCTCCAGCTATTTGCATTGTGCCAGCGAAGCAACACCTGACGTACTCCGGCGCGGTGGAACCAACCCTCCACCTCGTCGCGGCGCAAGTAGTAGGCAATCGGCGCCGTCAGGTGATCGACGATGATGTGGTGGATCTCGTTGAAGTTGAACTGGCTGATGTAGAGCAGATAGTCCCGGTAGAAGAGGTGTTTTCCGAGCCGCGGCAGCAGGTCGTCGACGGGCTGGTAGACGAGCTGGAGCAGGGCGTGCAGAAAGAGGGCCAGCGGGACGCTCAACCAGTAGAGCAGCGTCAGCGGCATGCGGCTGGTGAGCATCCGGATTGGATTGATGAAGTAGATGATCCACCCGTTGTTCTCCCGGCCGTAGACCCAGATGCTGATGCTGCCGCCCGGTCTGACCATCGACAGCGTAATCCGAAAGCCTTGCTCCGGAAACGGCAGGTGGTGCAGCACGCCGATGCTGAAGACGTAGTCGAACGAGGCGCTCCTCAGCGGCAGCGCGTAGATGTCCGTTTGAATGATGTGGACGCTGCGCAGGTGGCGCGTGTTGCGGTAGGCGACGTCCACGGCCGAGCTGACGTCGATACCGATCACTTCCTTGGCGCCGAACCTGCTCGCCAGATAGGAGTGACGGCCCTTGCCGCAACCGAAGTCCAGGATCACCTTGCCGCGGAAGAACTCCTCGTCGAGCGAATGGAACCGGATCCAGTCGAGGAACTGATTGCGGTACGCCTCCTTCAGGCTGCCGAAGCGCTCCCACGAGCCCCCGAAATTGAGGGCCGATTGCTCGGTGTCCTTGCGCATCTGAGCCGGCAAGATCCGGGGCACGCCGCCTGTGACCGGGTACTTCGCCGCGCAACCGGTACAGACCAGCTCGCCCTCGAGGATCTCGTCGTCCTCACGGGCCTGCTCCTCGAGGCGAAAAGGCGCCCTGCAGCCGGGACAGCAGAGAAAGTCGAGGAGCCTGGCGCGCATGGTTCACGACCCGATCGGCGCGGGGAGGCCGGCGCGCCCTGGGGAGCGGCGGAGCTTAGCGCACCCCGGTTCGAGTGTCAAGGTGCTGGCCCGCAGAGCGGGACCGGCCGTCGCGGGCGGGCTGTGGTACCTTTGTCAGCCGATGAGCGAGCGGGAAGACCTGCCGCCACAGGGGCGCCCCCAGGGGGCGCTCATGCTGTTGCGGCCAAAGTTGCAGATCGCGCGGAACTTCGTCCTGAGCCAGGACTGGAAGAGCGTTGTCCTCTTCGCCGCCATCGCCCTGGCAGTCGCCTTCTGTCTCTATTACGGGGCGTTCCGCCTGCTGACGCGCATCGACGGGGTCACGATCATCGGGCCGCTGCTGAAGCGATACCTGCTCTCGATGACGCTTTTCAGCCTGCTGCTGATGCTCGTCTTCTCAAACGTGATCGCTTCCCTGTCGACCTTCTACGGCTCTGACGAGCTGGACGTGATCTTTGCCAGCCCCGTCGCTTACTGGAAGGTCTTCATCGCCAAGTACGTCGAGACCACGTTCATAAGCTCGTGGATGGTCTTCTCGATGTTGCTGACGCTGTCTTTGGCCTACGGAAGGACCTACCAGTCCCCGGGGTACTTCTACCTGGTCTGCTGGGTTCCGCTCGTGCCCTACTGCATGTTCAGCGCCTCGGCCGGTATCTGCATCTCTCTCCTGCTGGCGCGCGTGCTGCCGGTGCACCAGACGCGCAACATGCTGCGCTTCCTGGGCGCCATCGCCATCGGGTTGCTCGTGCTCTTCCTGCGGATGCTTCGCCCCGAGCAACTCATGCGGCCCGAGAAGTTCAAGAGCTTCACGAACTTCCTGCTCAGCCTCCACAACCCCCGCATCGAGTACTTCCCGAGCGCATGGACGGCCAACGCGCTGCTGGAGGCGATGGGGTTAGACATCTCGCGGGTCTGGGTCGACTCGCTCAAGCTCTTTGGCGGGGCGCTCGTCACTTTCCTGTTCACCTGGTGGCTGGCATCGAAGGTGCACTTCGAGGGCTGGCTCAAGTTCCAGGAGTCCGGAGAACGCGGCCGCAAGGGGGGCCTGCAGAGCCTGGGCATCATCGAGCGGCTCCTGGCCAGGCTACCGGTGGAATCAAGGGCCCTGGTCGAGAAGGACATCAAGGTCTTCGTGCGCTCGCCCGTGCTCTGGACGCAGTTCCTGCTGATGCTGGTGATCGTGGCGATCTACATCTACAACGTCTACCTGCTACCGCTGTCGGAGCTGGGCTACATCCACCCGCTATTCCCCGACCTGCTCTGTTTTCTCAACATCGGCTTCGTCGCCTTCATCATCGTGGCGTGCGCCCTGCGGTTCGGCTACCCGGCCGTCAGCATGGAGGGAACGGTGTTCTACCGGATCCACGCGTCGCCGCTGGCCCTGGAACGTTACCTGCGCATCAAGTTCTGGATGAACTTCGTACCGCTCCTGGCGATCGCCCTGGTCCTGGTCGTCGTCTCCAATGGGCTCCTGGGAGTGCGGTCCGCAATCTTCTGGCTCTCGCTGGCGGACGCCGTCATCGTGACGCTGGCGGTGTCGGCCATGGCCATCGGGTTCGGGTCCTACTACCGGAACTTCAAAGCCGAGAACTTCGCTCAGATTCCGTCCGGCTTCGGCGGGATGGTCTTCATGGTCGCGTGTATGGCTTTCGTGGTCGTGTTCCTTTGTCTGCAGGCCTACCCGATGTACGTCTACTTCTACGTCTTCGGTCCTTTCCTCATCTGGCGGGCCGGGGCGCTGCAGACGGCGGCGCTCATAGGCAGCCTCGTCCTGTCCGTGGCCTTGGGGGTGTTTCTCTGGATCTGGCCGCTCAAGAAGAGCGCCCAGATTCTGAGGTACCTGGAGGAGACCGGTGGCTGAACCTCGAAGCGGCGCCGACCCCGTGATCGCCATCAAGGGGCTGTCCAAGCGCTATGGAAAGACGCTGGCCGTCAGCGAGCTCAATCTCGACGTCCCCCGGGGGGAGCTCTTCGGTTTCCTGGGGCCCAACGGCGCGGGAAAGACGACCACCATCAAGATCCTGAACGGCCTGCTCACGCCGACCTCCGGCCAGGTCCTCATGAAGGGCTTCGACATCCAGAAGGACCCGGTGAGCGTCAAGAAGATCACGGGATACGTCGCCGACAGGCCGTTCCTGTACGACAAGCTGACCGGGATCGAGTTCATGCACTTCATGGGCGGACTGTACGGGCTGGACAAGTCCTACGTGCAGCGGGAAGGGCAACAGTACCTGGAGATGTTCGACCTGCTGGCCGTGGCCGACGAGCTGATCGAGGGGTACTCGCACGGCATGAAGCAGAAACTCGTCATCAGCTCGGTTCTGCTCCACAAGCCCGAGATCTTCGTGGTCGACGAACCGATGGTCGGGCTCGACCCGAAGAGCGCCCGGACGCTGAAGGATCTGTTCCGCTCCCTCTGCAAGAAGGGGGTCACCGTGTTCCTGAGCACACACACTCTGGCCATCGCCGAAACGCTCTGCGACCGAGTTGGGATCATCCAGGCCGGCCGATTGCGAGCGCTCGGAAGCGTGGACGACCTGAGGCGCATGTCCGAATCGCCTTCGGGCGATCTCGAGGACATCTTCCTGAAGCTCACCGAGGGCACTGACGAGGTCGTGCCAGAGTAGGGAGGCGGGGGTGCGCCGCACGGCCGCAGCGCGGCCTGGTCGGAGTGCGGGAGGGCAGGGGCAGGGGCAGGGGCAGGGGCTGGGGCAGGGGCTGGGGCAGGGGCAGGGGTCATGCTTCGAGTGGATTTCGGAGGGCGTGGCAGGCCAGGCCTACGAAGTCGGCGTGCGCACTACCCCTACTGGCTACTGACTACTCTCGCCCAACTTCCCATCATCCGCCTCTTCTTCGCCGGCGCTCCGTCCGATAAGGAAACCGGGTCCGTGTCGATCGCGCGGACCGTCATGCGCATGTCCATCCGAGCCTTCTTGCTAGCTTCCGCGGTGATCGCCGCTCTGACGCCTGCGCTGGCGCTCGCTCAGAGCCGGGAGGCGTTCGGGCGCGGGAGCCTCTCGGACCGCGACTTTTCGGAGCGGGTGCGCCGGGCGCTGCTGGGCGACCTGGCTGAGACCTTCCCGGACGCGCGTGTGCGCGTTGCGATGGAGGACCGCCGGGTCCGCATGAGCGTCGAGGTCGACACGCCAGGGATGAGCGAGCAAGCTGCGCTGGACGTTCTGGAGACCGTGAAGAATCTGGCGGCGTCCAATGTGGAGCTCCACGCGCCCGGGTTCCAGCTCACCAACGATTCCACGTTTGCCGCGCGAGCGGACGGCAAGGTCTTGACGCGTCGCGCGGTGGACCTGGGGGGCCTTCGCGCACGTGCCGTCCCGGCCGCGCGACGTGCCGTTTCGCGCCCACCACCGGCTTCGGGGCCGGCCGTGCGCCCCACCGTCCCCGTGCCGGGCGCAGCTCTTTCCGAAAAGATTTCGGAGTCGAAGGAGGAAGGCGCTCCGCTGGAGTTGCTCGACGAAGTGGCGGGCAGGCCTCGCAAGCAGTCACCCGCGCGCGGCCGGTCGGGCAAGACCGACGGCAAGGTCGTCGATGCGAGACGCCTGGAGGAAGAAGCGCTGCGCAAGGAAAGGGCAGAGCTCGATGCTCTCAAGGGCGAGGAGCCGGGCCGGCCGTGGGAGCGCATGCAGCTGCCGGCGCCCCAGGTTGCGGTGCCGCCCGAGTACGTGCCGCCGCTGGTCCTGGCGGACCTGATGGAGCTGCCGACTGCTCGGATCGCTCCCAAGCACAAGGTCCTGGCGCACGCCCAGACGCGGTTCCGGGAGCTGGGCCGCGGCCAGTACTCCAATGTCACCAGCGTCTCGCAGCGGGTCCAGGAGTTCGACTTCAGGATCGGCTTGACGAGCCGGCTGGAAGCGCGAGTCCGCCCCTACTACACGACGCTCGATCTCTCCGCTCCGAACACGGGCGGCTTCTCAGCGCTCTCCTCCGAGCAGGGCGCGGCGTCCTTCGGCCTGCGCTACCGTCTTCCCTACTACGAGAAGCTCTTCCACATGGCCGTGGGCGCCGACTTCTCGATCATCCAGGACGCGGATCGCCAGTACTACCTCCCGGACGACTTCGAGAGGCTCAGAGACTTCCACTTCGCCATATCGCATCCGGGCGGCGAGACTTCCTCGTGGCACCTGGCGCTCGCCTGGTCGCCGCTGGACGTTCCCGCCGGCTCGCCCGACAACACGCTCTTCAAGGCGGGCGCAGGGGTCGATTACAGGCTCTCCGAGCGGCTGAGGCTGCTGGGCGAGCTGGTCTTCAACCAGCTCGACACTGCTCGGGTCGGGCGTTTCGGCGCCGTCTCCGACACCGGACACTTCTCTTTCGATCTCGGAGTCCGCTCTGCGTTCCGCTTCGCTACCATCGACGTCTTCGCCCACCGCCTGTTCACCGACGGCTTTGGCGACTTCGGCCTTGCGATCCGCACGAGCCTGTGAGGGAAGGCAGTAGCGAGTAGGCCGAGGGCAGGCCTCGGGCAGGGGCCCTTCGACCCGACCGCTGCGCGGTCGGGTGAGCGGAATCGGGGCGCGCCCCCGTCAGCCCCCTCGAGCCTCACCCCTCGAGCCTCACCCCTCGAGCCTCGAGCCTCAAGCCTCAAGCCTCGAGCCTAAAACCTGTACGTGAGATCTCCCGTCAAGATCGTGCTGGCGCTGTCGTTCGTGGAGGCGAGGCTCTCGAAGCTGTCTTCAGTGCGGCTGTAGGAGAGGCTGAGCGACTTGGCTGCACTGAAGTTGTAGGTGGCCGAGCCGCTCAGCTCGCGGCTGACGAAGTCGGCCTGCAGCGCCGTGTCTGGCAGGATGTGGTCGTGCGCGAAGGCGCCCAGTGAAGCGGTGACGAAGAGCTTGTCTCGGACGTAGGTCGCCGTCAGCGTGGCGCCGGTCGTGTCGAAGTCCTCGTCGCGCTCCAGGATCAGGTCCTGCGCGTCGACGTCGAAGTGTCTCTTGGATTCGAAAGAGGCATCGAGTATGAGTGTGAGCGCCTGGCTCGGCAGATACGTCAGCGAGGGCCGCCAGAGCCGGCGCCGGAAGTTGAAGTTGATGTCGTCGGGAACTTCGAAGACCTTGTCCTCGAGGTCGCGCTCGGCGCGCAGGATCAGCTTCTCCGTCATACGGTAGTCGACCAGGAAGATCCAGAGCCCGTCGTCGTAGTCGAGGACCTCTCCGGCCAGGTTGCGGTCGTGGCGCTGGCGCACGTAACGCGCCTCGGCGTCGAACCGCCTGGACAGGTTGCCCCGCGCCGAGACGTTCAGAGTCTGGCGCTTGAAGTTGCTGGCCGGATCGCTGTCGAAGTACTGGGCCTCGTTGATGAGGTCGGCGGAGTAGGTTCCGGCCATGAACGGGCGCTCCAGGTAAAACTCCGTGTGCTTCGTCCGGCTGTTGAAGTTGAAGGCGCCCTCCCGATCGAAGGACTTGTTTTCGACGAATCCGCGGACCAGCGCTCGGAGTCGCACCGGGAAGTTGTAGTCGAAGGTGAGCTCGGTGGCGTTCAGATCGTAGTCGTTGGTCAGGCGCTGGGCACTGTTCTTCTGGAGCTCCAGCCGCTGACGGGCCCGGACGCGCAGCCGCTCGTCGGGGGTGTAGACGTAGATGGCGTCCAGGAAGTTCTCCGTCTTCAGCGTGCCGGCTTGCAACACATTGAGCAGGTCCAGCTCGTTTCGCGGGTCTTTCACCGCACGGTAGTCGAGCTGGTACTGCACGAAGGCGTCCTGGGTGGTCGGAACCGTGAGGTTGGCTGCCTCGAGATCGATCTGGGAGTACCCGGTGCGCAGTTGCTGGAGCAGCACGCGCTCGGGTGCGGGCGGAGTGGGCTTGGGCTCGGGGGGCTGATCCGCGGGCGCCGCCGCCGAGCCTTCGGCGGCTTCCAGCTCTCGCAGCACCTCGTCAAGCGTCGGGCCCCCGGCCTCGGAGGAGCGATTGAGTTTTGCACGCTCCTCGGCCAGGATCCGGTCGACCTCGGCCTGCACGCCCGGAGTGACGGCCGCCAGGGCCGGGTAGAGGCGCGCGGCGTCCAGGCGGCTTGGGAGGATTCCGAGGCAAGTCAGCAGAAGCGCTGCTCCGAGCGCGGCGGGCCTCATCTTCGGGGCTCCACGGGTAGCGACGGCAGGACTCCCTTCCGGCGCGGCAGCGCCGATGACTCCAATTCGATCATCGGCCGGAGCGTCCGGTGAGGTGACCGGTTCGAGGCCTCCAGAGGCGGGTGGCGTCGAGGCCGCCCCTTACTGCTCAGTAGACCTCTTCGAGAGGCCGGCGGCGAACGAAGGCGCCGTGGCCCGGCCCGACGCGGAACTCCTCCCCCAGGCGCACGACCTTTCCGCGCACGATCGTGGCGGTCACCAGGCCCCTGAGACTCGCGCCCTCGTACGGGGACCAGCCGGCCGCGGTGCCGAGCCCGGCAGCGGTGACGGTCCAGTCCCTCTCGGGGTCGAGCAGCGCGATGTCGGCGTCGCTTCCGACCTGCAGGATGCCCTTCGTCGGGAAGAGACCGGCGACCATCGCCGGCTGCGTAGCCAGGACCAGTGACAGCCGCGACATCGTCAGTCGGCCGCGCCGGACTCCCTCGCTGAACAGCAGCGGAAGCAGCAGCTCCAACCCGGGTAACCCGGTCTCGACCTCCAGGACGTCCTTGCCCGCTGGGAGCTCCCGGGGGCGTGCGCGGTGGCCGCTCGACACGAGCTCGAGCTCGCCGCAGGCCAAGGCGTGCCAGAGCGCCTCGCACTCCGACGGGTCCCGCAACGGTGGAGAGGTGGCCAGCTCGGGCCTGGCCTCGCCCAGCAGCCCGCGGAGCAGGTAGTGCGGCGAAGTTTCCCCCGTGACGCTGACTCCCCGGCCCCGCGCCTCGGCCAGAGCCGCGGCCGCATCTCGCCCGCTGATAGGCCCGGCGATCAGGTTTCCAGAGACCATCTCGGCCAGCGCCGCCGCTCGCCGGACCCCCTCGGCCTCGGCCGCCGGCGAGAAGACCTCGCCCAGCTTTCGCGCGTCCGCCAGCCCGTCTTGCCTCAATTGCGCCGCGACCGCCGCGGCGACCCCGGCATTGCCGGGCCGGGCGATCACGGTCGCTCCGAACTTCGCCGTCTCGTGTAGCAGGTCGTGCAGCGCCGCATCCTCGAAGGCCGCCGCCGGCCCGCATCCGGGCGCCATCTGGACTTCGAAGGTCGTGATCCCCTCGTTCACCAGCTCGCGGATCTCGCGGCGGACGGCTTCGGTCCAGATGCTCGGGGCGGCGTGCAGTGCGTAGTCGACCAGCGCCTTGCCCGCGGCTTCGGCGCGCCTGGCCTCGACCGACTCCGCAATCGTCTTCCCGGCAGCCTGGGCCGCGCAGTCGACGATGCAGGTCACGCCGCCACGGGCCGCGGCACGAGTACCCGACTCGAAATCGTCCGCTGCTCCGCTCCCCAGGTGCGTATGGAGGTCGATGACCCCGGGGAGGACGTACAGGCCGTTGGCGTCGAGCACCTCCGCGTCGCCGGGATCGAGCTTTTCGGCGATCTGGACGATGCGGCCGCCTTCGATGCCGAGGTCGGCCTCGTAGTGGGAAACCGGGCCGACCAGCACGCCGTTCTTTATGACGAGTTCCATCACTTGCGGATCTTCACCAGGGTCAGGTCGTCGAACCAGCTCGTCGTCCCTCTGGGGAAGCTTCCAGTGGCGACGACTCTGACGTACCTCGCCGTGGGTGGCAAAGAGAAATTGTTGCCGCTCGAGAAGATCACGCCCTGGTAGCGGCTCCAGGTGCCGGGCACGAAGACTTTCCAGGCCGCTGGGAAGTCCGTGCGCAGCTCCTTCTTCTTTGCGTCGTAGTAGCGGAGCCCCAGGGAGAGCCGGACTCGCGGGTCGCCTGAGCGCAGGTGTCCGGAGAGCAGGTAGTCCTGCTCCGGATCGAGAGCGGCCATCGGTCCCGAGGCCTCGGCCGGTCCACCCTCCTGGGGGGGCGAAAGCCGCAGACAACGCTCCCCGGAGGCGGCGTTTCCCTCGACAGCGGTGGCCGTGCCCGCGGTGGTGAGCCAGCCGCCTGGGGGCTTGCCCGGGGTGGCGCGCAGCTCGAAGTCTCCGTCCTCGATGAGGTTTCCGCGGATGACGGGCTGGCTGGTGTAGACCTTGCCGCCCGGCTCGGTGCCCGGCTCGGCGAGCTTCGACCCGGCCAGATGCAACTGCGACAGGTCGATGGCCAGCCGCTCGAGCTTGAAGTCGTAGCTGATCTGCGTGGGTTTGCCAGGTGAGACGCCCAGCTCGGAGAGCTTCTGCTGCGAGAGCTGGATGCGTCTGGGAGTGGGCGGGTGCGTGTTGAAGATGCTGGCGACGCCGCCGGCTTTGGCCTCGTCCTTGTCGATGGTCGACATCTTCTCGAGGAAGCGGACCATGCCGTTGGGATCGTAGCCGGCGCTTCGCATGTAGGTCATGCCGACGTTGTCGGACTCGAGCTCCTGCTTCTGGCCGTAGGGGAGGATGGGGAGCTGCGAGAGGGCCTGCCCGGTGAGAAAGGCATCGCTGCCCGAGCGGATTGTGGCCAGGGCCATCAGAAAGCTCGAGATCATCTGGCGCTTGGCGCGCTTTTCGATGTGGTTGAGGCGGACGTGCGCGATTTCGTGGGCGATGACGCCGGCGAGCTCGTCGTCGGATTCCACGAACTCCAGCAGGCCGGTGGTGACATAGAGTTTCTCGCCCGGGGTGGCGAAGGCGTTCACGATGTCCCACTCGAGGATGGTGATGGAGCTGCCGCGGCGGCGCTTGTCAGTGCGGTTGCTCTCGTCCTCGGGGATGTTCTTCTCCTCGCGCCGGTCGCGCTCGCGCTGTTCTTCGTCGGAGAGCTGGGGCATGACGGGGAGATTCGCGGCACTGGCGATGCGGGTGAAGATGGAGGAGACCCAGTGCCGGGCGTCGGGGTTCTTGTAGATGGGGATGCGAGGTGGGCCGCCGTAGTAGTTCCGGGGCAACGGAGCGTGGACCTCGAACTCGTGCGGCAGCCGGCCCGAGTTGACGTAGGGCGGGCGCGCCGATGCGGGCTCGAGCCCG
The DNA here is from genome assembly GCA_016213845.1 of Candidatus Wallbacteria bacterium. GTDB lineage: Bacteria > Muiribacteriota > UBA6191 > JACPRK01 > JACPRK01 > JACPRK01. The sequence continues at coordinate 21,083 of JACQZN010000129.1, read as the reverse complement.
AGCCCGGCCAGCACCGTCCCGAACAGGAGGACGGTTTCGAGCAGCCGCGAATGCCTACGGGTACGCATGGTGCTTACGGTCCGGAGCCGACAATGCTACCACGTGGCGAGGCACTGCGCAGCACGGTCGAACCTGGCGGGGGGCAGGAAGGCGCGTCTTGATCGCGAAGAGGGCGCCCGCTACTCTGGCCGCGTGTTCGGACCCGGAAGGCACGAGGGGCGCGCGCTGTGACGGCTCGACGGGCGGGTGGCCGTTCGAGCGGCCTGACGACCGTGGTGGCGCTGGCGTTTGCCTGGCTCTTCGTGAGCACGCTCTGGATCGTGGCGACCGACCAGGCGCAGTACCAGTGGGACTTCAACACCTACTTCCTGGCCGGGAAGGCCTTCGCGGCGGGTGACGATCCCTACCTGCTCGCAAGTCTGCAGAAGCAGGCTTCGCAGCCGATCGACAAGCCGTTCCTCTATCCGCCACTGACGTTGCACGTCTTCGCGGCAATGGCGTCGATGCCCCGGGAGGCGGCGTACACGCTCTGGCTGCTCGCAAAGCTGGCGATGCTGGCCGGGCTGCTCTGGATCTGGCACCGCGACCTGGTGGATTTGCGGCCAGCCGTGCTGACGGTGCCCTTCATGGTGCTCGCCTTCAACTCGACCTTGCTCTGGGACCTGGAGGCCGGCAACGTCGCCATCTTCGAGCAGTTCATCCTCTGGTGCGGCTTCGCGGCGCTGTTCCGGGGGAGAAACTGGGAGTTTGCGATCTGCGTCGCCCTGGCTGCGCAGTTCAAGTTGATGCCGCAGGTACTCTCCATTGCCCTGTTGCTCGTGGCGCCGGCTCGCGGGTTGAAGCCGTTCCTGGCGAGCTGGGCAATCTTCGGCTCTTCGCTCGCCCTGGGGGCGCTGATGCACCCGGCGTTGACGGCGGAGTTTTTCCGGGCGGCCGCAGCGGTCGACGAGCGGGGGCACCATACGCCGTGTCTGCTCTCGCTCATCCGGGATGTCTTCGATCATGCCCGCGGCTCTGCAGCTGGCACTTCCTCGAAGACCGCCCTTGTCGTGTACGGTCTGTTCGCGCTGGCCATCTGCTGGCGGACGGCGGAGGTCGTTCTGCGCCGGCACGTGCAGGAGCGGCCGCTGCCCCCCAGGTTCATCGCGGCGCTCCTCTGCATCGGTTTCGCCGTGGCGGCGCCGCGCTTCAAGAGCTACGCGTATGTCCAGTTGCTGGGCCCTGCACTCTACGTGCTGACCTTGCCGGTCGGCTCGGGCACGCCTCTGGTGGACCTGGCCCTGATCTGCGCCGTCTTCCCGGGCATCTACAACCCGATGCCCGCGCACTTCCTGCTCGAAGTGTTTCACGACTACTTCCCCTGGATCGCTGCCGTGATCCTCTGGCTGCGCGCTGTCGGTTTCGCCCGTACGAGCGAGCCGCAGGGCGAGCCAGCGGCGTCCGGCGCGGGCGAGCTCCCGGGCGCCTGAGCCGGCCCTGCGCACGGCCTCACCCTCGGCGCAGTCGCCTCAAGAAGTCGTCAGCCCGCGCGTAGAGCGCGTAGAGCCACGCCGCGGCCGGCCCGTGGTGGCGCGAAAGGTAGCGGCGCCGTGAGGCCCGCCAGTCCGCCTTGCGATCGCGGCCCGTGGCACCGTAGGAAGCTCCGCCCGGATGCTGGTAGGCGGCCCCGCACACGACGCGGATCGGCAGGCCGGCCCGTGCCAGCCGGCGGCAGAGGTCGACGTCCTCGAGATACATGAAGTAGCCCTCGTCGAACCCGCCGGCCTCCACGAAATCTCGGCGCGGCACCAGCATCAGACTTCCGGCGACCCATTCAGTCTCGATGCACCCGTCGGGTCCTTCCTCTCCGGTAGGACCGTGCGCCCGCGGTCCGCCGGTGCTCACTCCGCCTAGCACGGCGCGACCGCGCGCCGCGGCTTCCGCCAGTCGATCGAGCGTCTGGGGGGAGAGCGTGACGTCCGGATTGGCGAACAGCAGCCAGTCGGCTTCGGAAGCGCGAGCTCCGTGGTTTGCGGCAGCTCCGAAGCCCCGGTTCTGAGTGAGCAAGGTGAGCCGCGCGCGGCCTTCCAGCCCTGCGAGCTCGCGACCCGGATCTCCCGGCGAGCCGCTGTCGAGCACGTGGATCGTGGCCCCGCGCAGCCTCGCCCAGCCTTCGATCGACTCGACCAACGCCAGCGTCAGCGGCGCCGTCCCGTGGTTCACCACGATCACCTCGACCCGGATCACGGCTGCAGCATACCCGGTCCGCTGCCGGGCCGAGCGAAGAGCTCCAAGGCGCTCCCGCACCGCCCGATCGGCTTGACGGGCTCCTAGGCTCCTGCTATCTTCCCTGCCTCCGGAGGTCGATTCGCGTGTCTGCCAAGCCGAGGGTCCTGATAGTCGACGACAGCGGTTTCATGCGCCTGGCGCTGAGACAGATCCTGTCGAAGAACGGCTTCGACGTCATCGGCGAGGCCGCTGACGGCGTGCTCGCGGTCGACTTCTGCCGCCAGAGCCGTCCCGACCTGGTCACGATGGACATCCTGATGCCCAACATGGACGGGCTCGAGGCGCTCCGCCAGATCAAGACCATCGACTCCAGCATCAAGGTCATCGTCGTCAGCGCGATGGGGCAGCGCAAGAACGTGATGGACGCGCTGTCGCTCGGAGCCGAGAACTTCATCGTCAAACCATTCGACGAGGTGAAGATCACTCGGGTCCTGAGCGCGCTGGAGTTCGGGGCGGGATTGAAGCCGTAGATTCCCATCGGATGTCGACGCGCGAACGAGCCGGCTTCACCCTCATGGAGCTGCTCCTGGCCCTGGCTTTGCTCCTGTTGCTCGTCGGGTTCCTGGCGATGGAGTACGGTGCGGTCAAGGAGCGCAGGTTGAGCGGCATAGCGGTGGCGGAGGTGCACGGGATTCGAGACGCCATCGAGGCCGAACGGCTGGTCACGCCCGGGCCGGACCGGCTGCCGACCGACCTGGCGGCCGTGCCGGCTCTCCGCGGGCAGAGCCTCGTCGACCCGTGGGGACAGCCGTATGCTGTCTCGGGTCCTCGACTGCTCGTGTACTCCTCGGGGCCAGACGGCGTTGCCGAGACCTCCGACGACCTCACGGCGCCGCTCGCTCCGCTGGCCCCCCGGCGTCCCCGCCGGTGAACGGCTTCAGGCCGCCAGCGCCCCGCGATCCTCCGACGCGGCCTCGTCGATCAGGCGGGCCATTTCCTGGTTGGAGTTGACGGTACCGATCCGCTTGCGCAGCTGCGCGGCGCCCGGGTGGCCTGTGAAGTACTTCACCAGGTGTCCCTTCAGGCCGCGGTAGCAGTGTTCGTCGCCGCTGTAGAACTCGAGTGCCCTCCGGAAGTGCCGGGCTGCGCCGGCGACTTTTTCTTGCCAGGTCGGCTCGGGGTCGATGTGGCCGGTGCGGAAGTAGCTCTTGATCCGGCTGAAGATCCACGGATTGCCGAGCGCGCCCCGGGCGATGCCGACGCCGTCGCAACCCGTCTCCCGGAACATCCGCAGCGCGGCTTCCGGGCTGTTCACGTCGCCGTTGCCGATGACGGGTACGGGGCTGGCGGCCTTGACGCGGGCCAGGACTTCGAGGTCGGCCTTGCCTTCGTAGAGCTGCTTGCTGGTCCGGCCGTGGACGTGGACGTAAGCGCAGCCGGCAGCTCCGGCCGCCTGCGCCACGTCGGGAGCGACGATGCACCTGGAATCCCACCCGGTCCGCATCTTGATAGACACCGGCAGCCGTACAGCCCGGACGATACGCTCCAGCATCCGGAGCACCGCATCGACATCCCGCAGCAGCGCCGCGCCGGCGCCCGGGCCCGTGATCTTCGGCATCGGGCAGCCCATGTTGACGTCGATCCCGTCGGCCTCCCCAAGGCTCTCGATGTAGGCCGCGGCATCCGCCATCTCTCCGGCGTCGCACCCGAAGATCTGCCAGACGACCGGCCTCTCCCCGGGAAAGCTCCGAAGCATCTGGAGCGTCTTGGCGTTGCGGTGGCACACGGCCTTGGCGCTCACCATCTCGGCGACCACGACGTCGGCTCCGCCTTCATGGCAAAGCGCCCGGAACGGCGGGTCGGTGAAACCGGCCATGGGAGCCAAAACGAGCGGTTTCTGATCGTCTTGAAACATTTGGCTCGCTCGGCCGTATGAAATCATGGCCGCACCAGAGGGCCGGTTACCCCACATAGCAAAGATGGAGGAGGAGTCATGAGGTACGGAGTCATCGGACTGGCGATTCTAGCTGCTCTCGCTTGCAGTGTCAATCTGCAGGCCCAGAGCGCTCAGTCGACGTCCGCCACCACCCGGGCCAGCCTGCTCGGGGGCTCGGCTGCCCTTCCGCCACAGCCTGGTCCGCCCCCCAACGCCAGCGCCGAGTTCCTCATCGCAGAGGGAAACGCGCTGCTCGCCGCCGGCTACATCGACGCGGCTCTGCAGGATTTCCAGAAGGCCATCAACCTTGCGCCGGACAGCTCGCCCACCGTCAGCAAGGGCTGGCTGGGCCTCGCCAAGGGCTACATGGCCAAGGGCAATACGGAGCTGGCCAAGACCTGCATGGAGGAAGTCCTCTCTCGCAACAACGATCCCGACTCCGTCGCCGCCGCGCGCACGAGCTACCTGGAGCTCAAGAGCCGAGCCGACCTGGCCCTTAGCCAGGCCCAGCAAGCCGTGATGTACTTCCAATGGCGCTACCACAGCACGCCGTTCTTCAGCTTCATCACGAAGTTCTTCGCCTGGAGGGACCTGAAGAACGCCGAGAAGCAGCTTACCCAGGCCCAGCAGCTCTCCGACGGCTTCAATCCGCGATACCTCATCCCGCCCGTCGGCAGCGGCGGCGGCGCCCGCGCCTCGGACACCTACTCGCTCACCCCCGCGGAGCTCGAGCGGTTGCTGCAACGCATCCCGACCGAGGGCTCAGTCGGAGCCGGTACGGTCGTCACGGGCGTCCACACGCCGGCCCCCTCGGAAACCGCTGCGGCCTCCGTGCCCGCGCCAGCCCCCGCAGTCGCCACGACACCGGATCCTCGGGCCTCCACCACCGGTGGGACCTCGACGCAGCCGACCGCGACCGTCGCAACGACCCAGCCATCCTCCACGGCTGCCCCTGCCGATGACCTCAAGGCCAAGCGAGAGGCCTACCTGACGGCCTACAAGAACCTGCAGGCGGCCGTCGGCTCCAAGGACAACGCGGCCATCCAGGCGGCCACGAAGGCCTTCCAGGAAGCGATGAAGGCCTACGAGGCCGCTCGTCGCCGAGCCGAATCGGCCCAGTAGTAGTAGAGCAACCGAATGACTAAGAGGCCCCGGCCCCGCGCCGGGGCCTTTCACATGCGTGTGCCCGCCACGCCGACGGGGGCGGTGCTCAGGCGACCGGGATGCGGAACTTGACCAGGCATCCCTTGCCGGGCTTGCTCTTGATTTCGACGCGACCCTTCATCTGGCCGACGTAACGCTGCACGATCGCCAGCCCCAGCCCCAGCCCGTTCTTGCAGCCGCTCACTCCGGGCGCCGTCACGTCTCCGATGCCCTCCTTGAGGCCCGGGCCACTGTCGAGGATGCTGATCTCGGCGAAGTCGCGTCCGCCCTCGCCGATCCGCTTCGTTGTGAACCCGAGCCTCCCCCCGGCCGGCAGGAAACAGAAGCTGTTTACCACGACCTGCTCCAGGCACTCCAGGAGCCGCTTGCCGTCCGCGGCGCCGGCCAGGGGCTGAGGGTCGAGCGAGGTCGTCAGCGTGATGGCGTCGATGGCGACCGCATTGCCGGAGACCAGCCGAGCCCGCTCCGCAAGGTCGGCGAGCCGGGTCAGCAGCTTCTCCTTGAGCAGCGAGTTGACGTCCACCTTCTCCGCGCGTGACTGCGTCGCGTCCGAGAAGGACTTGAGGTTGTCCAGGTAGATGCCAAGCAGAGAGGCCTTCTCCCGGGCAGCGGCGGACTCCTGCGCGCCCGAGCGCGGATCCAGCGCCCGGAGCACGTCGGCAGCCAGAGACGCGGCGAGTGTCAGGGGACGATGGAAGTCGACCAGGTTGGTCACCCGGGAGAGCCTCTCGAGGTGATCGATGAGCTCGCTTACCTGCGGAGAGGTAGCGGCCTGGGCGATGGGGGCGTCTGAGGCCGCCGGCTCCCCCGGCACCGCTTCGCCGGGCAAACCTTCGAGCGGCCCGGCCGCCGCCGGTGCTGCCTCTGCGGGCTGCGGCTGGGCGGACATCGTCAGCCGCTTCACCTCGTCGAGCGACGTGATACCGCGCAGTGCCTTGACCAGCGCGGAATCCCGCAGCGTCAGCATCCCCTCCTGGAGCGCTGTCTGGTAGAGGGCGAAGTTCCCGGCGCCCGCGATGATCTTCTCCCGGAACGATTCGGTGAAGAAGAGCACTTCGTGGATGCCCATCCGGCCCTTGTAACCCTCGTTGCACTCGTTGCAGCCCTTGGGCTCGAACATCGGCAGCGCCGGCGCGTCGGCGGCATGCCCCGCGAGCGCGAGGAGCCTGGGCGAAAGCCCCCACTGGAGCAGCTCCTCCCGTGGCGTCATCACGGCGACGCGGCACTGCGTGCAGACCTTGCGGATCAGCCGCTGGGCCAGGATGACCCGCACGGCCGAGGCGATGACGAAACGGTCAATCCCCATCGTGATCAGCCGGTCGATGGTGCCCACCGCGTCATTGGTGTGGAGCGTCGAGAGCACCAGGTGGCCCGTCATGGCGGCCTTGAAAGCGATCGAGGCGCTGTCGAGGTCGCGAATCTCGCCCAGCAGGATGATGTCCGGGTCCTGGCGCAGGAAGGAGCGCAGCACGGCGCTGAAGGTGAGGCCGATCTCGGGTTTGATCGCCACCTGCGTGATCCCGTGGACCGAGTACTCCACCGGGTCCTCCGCGGTGTGGATGTTGACCTTCGGGTCGAGCAGCTCGTGCAAGGCGCTGTAGAGGGTGGTGCTCTTGCCGCTGCCGGTCGGGCCGGTGACGAGCACGATGCCGTTGGGGGCGTGGATGCCGGCCCGCAGGTCGGTCAGCGCCTTCTCTTCGAGACCCAATTCATCCATCGACACCTGAGAGCGGCTCTGGTCCAGCAGCCGGATCACGATCTTCTCTCCCCAGACGATGGGGCAGATGGAGACGCGGAAGTCGATGACCTTGTTGTCGACGCGCATCCGGAACTTGCCGTCCTGGGGCAGGCGGATCTCGGCGATATCGAGATTGCACATCACCTTGATGCGGCTGCAGATGGCGGGCGCGGCCTCGATCGGCGGCTTCATCACGTCCGAGAGGACTCCGTCGATGCGGAAGCGTACGCGCAGCTCCGTCTCGGCAGGGTCGAAGTGGATGTCGCTGGCGCCCTTCTGGACGGCCAACCCGATGATCTTGTTGATCAGGTTGACGATCGGCGTCGCTTCCTCGGTGAAGCCGGTGTCGGATGCGGCGGGCCCGCCCGAGGAAGTGGTGTCGAGCATGCTGAGCAGCTCGTCCTCTTCGCCCAGGAAGTTCTTGACGGCGGCGTCGTAGTCCGACTTGGTGATGATGACCGGCAGGACCGTGAAGCTGGTGATGTTCTGGATATCGTCGAGCGCGAGCACGTTGAGCGGGTCGACGATTGCCACGGTGAGCATCCGGCCCTCGAGCCGGAAGGGGATCAGCTGGTTCTTGAGACAGAGCCGCTTGGGGACCTTCCCGAAGATCGTGACGTCGGGGGGAGTCTTGGCCAGATTGACGTAGGGGAGCGCGAGCTGCTTGGAGAGCGCCATCGCGATGTCGCGCTCCTTGACCGTTCCCATCTCCACCAGCGCCTCTCCCAGGCGTTGCTTGTGGGCCCGCGAGTGGTCCAGGGCGGCCTTGAGCTGGTCGGCCGTGATCGTCTTCTGCTCGACCAGTATGTCGCCCAGGCGCAGCTTCTTGGCCTTCGCGGCCTGCTTCTTGATGTCGGCCGAATGGCGGAGCATCGCTTCGCTCAAGACCTGCTCGGTGACGAAGCCCTTGGCCACCAATGCCGTGCCGAGGAGGAGGTTCTTTTCGGAGGCGAAGGCGACGGCTTCGGAGAGCTGCCCGGCCGAGAGGAACCCCTCATCGACCAGCAGCTCGCCCAGGCGCTTGCGTTTGGGGCCTTCCTCTCGAGGGGGCAGCTGGAGGGTGCCCGTGGGGAGGACGTCGGCGGGTAGGGCGGCGCGGGCGGCGAAGGCGATCGCGGGGGGAGGCTCCGCGGGAGGCTGGGCTGCGGGCGCCGGGGAGGCCTCCGGACCGGCCTGGGCTGCGGCCCCGGGCTCGGGGCGAATCAGCTTGGCCAGCTCGGCGGGCTTGACGAGATTGAGCTTGAAGAGGCTGGCCTGGAACGACACGTTCTCGGAGGCAGCGAACTCGAGCGCCTTGCGGACGTCGGCGGCCGCGAGGATTCCGTTTTCGAGCAGGGAACGCGCCATTCGCTTCTCCGAGTTGGAGAGGCTGTACGCGGCTCCGGGGAGCGCCTCCTTGGTGGCTGACATGTCTTCAGGGATGCGAGATCCGCTCGCGGATCTTAACACCCGCGCCGGGGACCCGCAACGCGCGCCGGGTTCCGGGCACGCACCCGGGCTGTCCGGCGGTCGTCCAAATCAGCTCAAGCTGTGGCCGGGTCTTGTCGATGATCCTGGAGGAAGCCGGATGGCTGCTCGTCCGGCGAGGTGCGAGGTTCACCGACGATGACGCTTCTGACAGTGAAAGAGCTGATGGCTCTCTTGAGGGTCAAACGCAGCACGCTCTATGCGCTGCGGGAGCAGGGACTACCGGCGATCCGGATCGGGCGATCCATTCGATTCGATCGGGACGAGGTCGTGGCCTGGGTCAGGAGCCAGCGTTTGGCCCCCGGCGAGAAGTTGAACCTGGAGGAGGAGGCGCGCCCTGCCACTGAGCGGCCCGGCCGCCGCGCGACCGCATCGGGCTCTGCATCGGGCAACCGGGCGGAGACGCATCCGCTGCCGCGGGCGGCCTCGAGGTACTGATGGAGCTGCTGGCGACGGCGCTGCAGCCGTACAATGCCTTGCCGACCGAAACGGTCTTTTCAATCCTCTTGTTCGTCGTGATCGCCGGGGCCGCCATCATCTTCTCCGTCAGGGAGATAGTCTCCCGGGGGCTCTGGAACCAGCGGTTCCAGGAGAACAGCCGCCTGAGGCTGGGTCACGTCATCCGCAGCGCCGCGCGGAGCCGCCAGCCCGCCTTTCAGCGCTTGCGGCGCACCCCGACGCTCTGAGGCGCACCCGCCGGCGAAGCGGGGCGTATCCGAAGAAGGCGAACAGAACCGCTGCCGCCAGGCCACCCCCGGAGCTTGCGCCGGCCGGTGGGACGCCTGGAGTCGGCGGGGGCACCGATCCCCAGAGGTCCAGCGTCGCGGCGATGCTTTCGCGCAGCCGTGCCCGGGTGAGCAACTCCACGCAAGCCAGACCCTCTCCCGCCAGGTAGGCGTGCTCGATCGGCTCGTATCCGGCGTGGGCTGCGCGGGCGAGCGACTCGAGCGCGCTCCGCACGTCGGCCGGGGGGCCTGCAGGCCTGGCCGTCACGGGGCCGAAGTCATCCAGCAGGCGCTCGACATCCCGCTCGTAGCGCGCGTGGTAGCGGTCCTCGAACGGGCGGCGGCGCCCTCCGTCGGTGTGGAGCGGTTGCGAGAGATCGGCGGCGATATGGCAGAGGCGTCCGAGCTCGAAGGCCAGCTCGGGTCCGGCGGGCGGCGACTCCCTGCCGAGACGCCAGATCATCGCCGCCGCCCGGCGGGGAGCCTCGCCGAAGTGGGGACCGCCGCCGGTGGGCTCGACATGCCAAACGTGGGCTTGAGGCGGGATGTGGCCCCGTCCGCGGCGGTCGGGCGCGGTTGCTCCGTCCAGCAGGGACTCCCGATTGGCCAGGGCGATGCGGCCGACCGGCCCGGGCGCCAGCTCGGCCGAGCGCGCTGCGATCCAGCGGTGCGTGCGCGCCGACCAGGCGGCAGCGTCCGTGCTGGCGATGGCCAGAAGGAAGAAGAGCCAGAAGAGCGCGCGGGTCATGCGAGCAGTCTTACCCGCCGCAGACGGGGGGCGCATCACCAACGTGGTGAAACGGTGTGAAATGACCGGCGCCCGGAGCTAGTACTTCAGCCGGATCTTCTGCTTCTGCGTGTCGGCGACGGGCGTCACCGCGGTGCGCGACGCGGCGTCGTCGAACTGGGTCCCCCGACCGCGATCCTCGTGGTCGTAGAACTGGATGAAGCCGCGCTCCAGCAGGATGTTGATGAGGTTCTCGATCTTTTTGAACCGGTAGGTGTCCTGGGGCAGCTTGTAGCCCAGCTCCGTATACTTGTTCTCCTCGATGAAGAAGAAGAACTGGATGATGTTCATGCTGCCTTCGGGGGCGTCGCGGTTCTTATCGATGTAGAGGTTGATGATGTCGATCTTCGGCAGCCGCTGCGAGTCCCGCTTCATCGCCTCGGCCTTGTGCTTGAGCTGTTCGTAGAGCTCGTTGGTGTCGCCCCAGTCCTTGCCGAGAATCATCGCCACGTCCAGGTCGTACTCGATGTCGCCCGAGCCCTTGCAGTGCAGCATCGTGGGGCGCTCTGCGCCAGGGGTGGCGTCGATGACGCAGCCCTCCTTGCTCAGGGAGCTGATCGCGATGATGGGGCAGTTGAGCTCGATGGCGAGCTGCTTGAGGCTTGTGGAGATCTCCTCGACCTTGAACTTCTCGTTGTCGTAGTTCCTGGCCAGCGGCATCTTCTGGATGTAGTCGATGAAGATGACGATGTTGGACGTGTCGAACTCGCTCATCACGTTGTAGGCGTGACCGCGGATGCGCTCGATCGTCTCGTCCTTGGTGCTCTCCACGATGAAGAGGCTGTCCTGGTACTGCGCCATCTTCTTGAGGCCGTCGGCCAGCTTCGCCTTCTTCACGGGGTCGTTCAAGATGCGCTTGCGCTGCAGCGTCCCCGGATTGATGTAGCTCTCCTTGGAGAGGAGCCGGTAGGTGAGGTTCTTCTTCGTCTGCTCGAAGGTGAAGAAGAGCACGGGGATGCGGTTCTCGCGGGCGCAGTAGGTGGCGATGTCGAGCACCAGGTTCGTCTTTCCTCGCCGAGGCGCGCCGGCCAGGCCGTAGAGGAAACCCTTGCGCAGGCCCGAGAGCGTCTCGTTGAGGATGTTGAACGGCTTGATGCTGAACCCGATGATGTCCTTGTCGCCGTGCGCTTCGCGATACTCGAAGTCGTGGAGGATGTCCTCCATCTCCATCCGCACCACGTTGATGCGCTTGCTGACCGAAAGCTTCTGGATAGTGTGGAGCTTGTCGATGGAAGCGGCAATGAACTGGTCGATCTCCTCGCGACTGGGCGACTTATCCCAGTTGGTGAAGCGGAAGACCTCCTCGCCGATCTCCTTCAAGCGCCTGAGCGAGAAGCGGCTCTTGACGAGCCCGACGTAGCTCATCAGCTGCTCCAGAGTGGGGACGGGGACCTCGACGACCTTCTCGTAGAACTGATCCAGCGCCACGGTCATCAGGCCGTTGGCTTTGAGCTTGGTGCGGACGAGGAGCTTGTCCCAGGACTCGTTTTTGGGCTCCGAGTCGTGCAGCGAGGCGATGGCCTTGGCCAGCTTCTGCGCCGGCAAGAGGTCCAGCATCTCGGGGATGAAGCCCTGCTCGACGGCTTTGACGAGCATGAACTTGTTGTCGATGAAGCCGTTGAGGATGGCGAAGTCGTAGTTGATGCCTCCGCGCTCCACCGAGGCCTCGGCGGCGAGCTCCTCGGGGAGGCCGATCGACTTGATGTACTGGCAGAACGGACACGGCTTGTCGTCATCGGGGACCGTGTTGCCGCACTGCGGGCACTCGGTGGAGCCGCTGGGCCCCTTCGTGAGGGATTCGAACATGCGAAGAGGGGCCCGGGGACGGACGGCGAAGGCGCGGGAGGGGCCCTGGCCGGGATTATAGCCGAAGCGTCACTGCTCTGCCTGCTTCTCGGCGAGCAACCGGAGGATCTTCCGCTGCGAGCGGAAAATCTCGAAGATGAAGACGGCCAGAATCAGAAGGATGATGCTGAACGCGATCGTCAGCATGTAGGCGGCCGTGATGAAGTTCTCCAGGCGGATCTGGCCCGGTTCGAGCAGCTGGGTGTCCCAGAGGTTGAGCGCCGATTTGAGCCAGTGGACGCCCGCGAGCAGGAAGACGACGTGGAGCACGAAGACGCCGAGCCATCCGTACTTCATCACGGTCCAGTCGTCGATGTTGTGCTTCACCGGCGGACCTCCAGCAAGACGGGGGTGGGATCGCGGCGGAAGGCTGCCAGGCCCATCAGGAGGATGAGGCCGTAGAGCAGGCCGATGCCGTCCAGAGTGGCGCTCAGCTGATCGAGGCTGGCGCTCCAGGCGGCCACGCAGTCCATCAGCGGCTCCATCGACCAGCCCACGTAGGCCGCCACGACCGACGCCAGCAAGAGCAGCGAGAGCTTGGGCGCATGCCACTCGATCTCGGGCCCGAGCTCGAGCATCACGGCCGCCCGCTGGCGCTCGAAGAACTCGGGCGGAGGGACTGCGAGCGGGGTCCGGGCCAGCAGCTGCTCGAGCTGCCTGGCTTGCGCGACACTGCGGGCGCAGCTTGGGCACCGCGCGACGTGGGCCGTGGCGGCGGCTTGCGTTTCCGGCGGGACCGCGCCGGCCAGGAACTCCTCCAGCTGATTGTCGAGCTCATTGCAGTTCATATCGTTTTCTCCGTCATCCAAGATACTTCTTCAGCTTCTCCCTGAGAAGCCGCCGGGCATGGAAGAGCCGCGATTTCACGGTGCCGACGGGGCAGTCCAGGATTTGCGCGGCGGTCTCCTGATCGAGCTCCCCGTCCAGGGAAAGGGCGATGACCTTCTGCATCTTTGGCGGCAGTGTGCGCAGAGCTTGCTCCAGTGCAACGCCCAGCTCGGCTGTTTCCGGCCCCTCCAGGGCCGGGGTTTCGGCACCCATGCCGATCGGCTCCTCGTCGAAGAGAAAGGCCTGTTCGCGCTCCCGGCCCGCGCGCCTGCGGTAATCGATGGCGCGGTTGAGGGCGATCCGGAGCAACCAGCTCTTGAAGATCGCGGGATCTTGCAGGCCGGGCAGCGCGCGATAGGCTTTGACGAACACCTCCTGGGTCACGTCGTCGGCCAGGTGCGAGTCCGAGAGCACCCGAAGCACCGTGAAGAACACCTGTCGTTGGAACCGCGTCACCAGCCTCTCGAAGGCCGCGCGGTCACCTCGCTGGCTCGCGAGGACGTCATCCGAAAGCTCATCGACCATGCTCTAACGCGGCTCTCTACCATGCTAGACGGTGCCATGGAAGGCTGGTTCAAAGATGCTGGGATGCATTTCCGGGCCGCGTGAGTGAGGCGCTTTCCCTTTGACACTGCGGCTGCCCTGTGATATCCTACGGGGTCCCTGGAGGCGCAACTCAACAACAACTGCCTTCGGGTGTCGTCGGAGGGGCCTATGGCCCTTGCGACCGTTTTATCGCCATTTAGCCAAGGAGAGAAGTCATGGCCGCCGAGTTGAGTGCCCAGGTCCGTAAAGAAGTGAGCAAGCGCGCTACGAAGGCGCTGCGCCAACGGCTGATGGTGCCCGCCACACTGTACGGGCGCGATACAGACCCCATGGCTGTTGCGGTGAGCGAGAAGGACCTGACGTTGCTGGTCCGCTCCCATGGCCACTCGGCTCTCTGCACGCTCAACGTGCAGATCAACGGCGGCGAGCCGCGCAAGCAGCTCGTCATCTATCGGGAGCTTCGCGTCAACTCCCTCACTCGGCGCGTGGAGCACGTGGACTTCCAGGCGGTTCGCGCCGACGAGAAGGTCACGATCCGCGTGCCTCTCAAGGCCATCGGCACCGCCAAGGGCGTCGATCTCCACGGCGGCGTTGTCATCCTCAACGTGCCCGAGGTCGAAATCCGCTGTCTGCCGGACCGGATTCCCGATCACCTCGAGCTGGACGTCCACGAACTGGATATCCACCAGACGCTCCACCTCAGCGACATCAAGCTGGGCGAGGGCGTCGAGCTGGCCGACGACGCCCGCAAGGTCGCGGCGTCCTGTACCCACGCCGGCATGAAGCTCGAGGCGACGGTCGCCGCTCCCGCGGAGGGTGCGGAGGGCGCCGTGGCGCCTGCCGCGGGCGCTGCAGCCCCGGGAGCCGCGCCTGCCAAGGGCGGCGCAGCTCCGGCGGCTGGCGCCGGGAAGGGCGCGGCCCCTGCCGCGGCCGGCAAGGGTGCGGCGGCTCCCGCCAAGGGCGGGGACAAGGGCGCCAAGAAGTAGCCCGCCGCGCGCTCGTGCGCGGATGCATCTCGGTCAATGGACGGCCCGGGTCGAAAAGACCCGGGCCGCTCTCTTGTCCGGCAACGACCCGCCGGCGTGCAAGAACAACCCGCCGACGCAAGGGCCCTCGAAGCTGCCCTGACTACGGTGTGTTGCGGTACATCGTCCGGGGGAACGGGATCGCTTCCCGGACGTGCTGCAAACCGCAGATCCAGCTCACGGCCCGCTCGATGCCCATTCCGAAGCCGCTGTGCGGCACGGTTCCGTAGCGGCGTAGATCCAGGAACCACTCGAAGTTCTTCATCGGAAGGCCATGCTCCTGGATCTTGGCCGTGAGCATCTCGAGGTCGTCCATGCGCTGGCCTGCGCCGATGACCTCGCCGTAGCCCTCCGGGGCCAGCAAGTCGTTGCAGAGCGCCACCCGCGGATCCGCGGGGTTGGGCTTCATGTAGAAGGCCTTGATTGCGGCCGGGTACTGGTAGACGAAGAGCGGCCGATCGAATGATTCGCTGAGCAAGGTCTCGTCCTCGGCGCCGAAGTCGTCTCCCCATTGAACGGGCCGCCCGGCCGCCTGGAGCCTCTCGATGGCCTCCGTGTAGGAGATCCGCGGGAAGGGGGCGACCACCTTCTCCAGCTTGGACGTGTCCCGCTCCAGCGCCTTCAGATCCGGCCCGCACTCGGCCAGGACGCGACCGACCATGGCCGAGACGAAGCGCTCCTGGAGCGCCATGTTGTCTTGCCAGTCGTTGAAGGCGACCTCGGGCTCCACCATCCAGAACTCGGTCAGGTGGCGGCGTGTCTTCGACTTCTCGGCCCTAAACGTCGGGCCGAAGCAGTAGACCCGCCCCAGCGCCATCGCGGCGGCCTCCATGTATAGTTGACCGCTCTGGGTCAGGTAGGCCTTGGAGCCGAAATACTCGGTCTCGAACAGCGTTGTCGTTCCTTCGCAGGCGTTCGGCGTGAAGATGGGGGCATCAATCAGCGTGAAGCCGTCCTGGTCGAGGAAATCGCGGCAGGCGCGGATGATGGTCGCCCGGACCTTCATGATGGCCCGCTGCCGCGTAGACCGCAGCCACAGGTGGCGCAGGTCGAGCAGGTAGTCGATCCCGTGCTCCTTCTTCTGGATCGGATACTCCTGGGCCTGGTGCAGGACCTCAACGTCCCGGACGCTCAGCTCCACGCCGGTCGGCGCGCGCTTGTCCTCCCGGACGAGGCCGGTCACCGCAACCGAGCTCTCCATCGTGGCATCCCCCGCGGCCTTCCAAGTCTGGGGCGAGACCTCCGCCTGGACGACCACACCCTGGATGACTCCGCTGCCGTCCCTGAGCTGGAGGAAGTGCAGGGTCTTGCTCGACCTGCGGTTGTACATCCAGCCGCGCAGGGTCACTTCATTGCCGACCTGCGCACCGAGATCCTTGATCAGACAGTTCATGATTTCACGCCACGCCGAAGCGCTTCTTGAGCTTGCCCAGCCAGCCTTGCTGCTCCGTTTCCGGCGTCGCGCCGGAGTCGTCGGGGGTCAGCGTCAGGCGGGCCAGGCGGGCGAACCCCTGGCTGACGGGATCGTCGGGGGAGTCTTGCGTGATGAGGACGCCCTTGTTGATGCAGTCGGTGACGGAGCCGTAACCGTAGGGAATCACGCCGAAGATGTCCCGGCTGAGGTTCTTCTCGATGAGCTCCTTGTCCAGGGTCGGCTCATCTTCCTCGAACTTGTTGAGCAGCACGTGCACCTTGGCGTCGGTGAACTCGAGCGCCTGGACGACCTCGAACCAGAGCCGGCAGTTCTTCAGGCTGGGCAGGTCTGGCGTGATCAGGTAGAAAATCTCTGATGCCAGCTCCAGGATGGTCAGCACCGGCTCCTGCATCAGCGAGTAGGTGTCCATCAGAATGAAGTCGTAGTGGGGCAGGAGCAGCGCGATGGTCTTGCGGAAGAGATCGCCGGTGACCACGTCGGACTGTTCGGGCCGCAGTGGGGCGGACATCAGGTCGATGCCGAACTTGGTCTTGTTGATGTAGCCCTGTTCCAGCAGCTCGTAGGTCAGCTCCGTCTCTTCGGTGAGGTGGTAGAGGGTCAGGCGCGGGATCACGTCGAGGAAGAGGGAGAGATCCCCGAACTGCACGGAGCCGTCGATGACGAGCACCTTGGAGCCGCCCTTCTGGGCCAGCTCGTAGGCGAGATTGCTGACGACCGTGGTCACACCGGCGCCGCCCGTCATCGACGTGACGACGTAGACCCGGGCCTTCTTCTCCTCGACAGGCTGCTTGCTGCCCTGGTAGACCTGCTCCAGGCTGACGTTGGCCCTGTATCGCCGGGCGACGGTCGCCATGATCTTCAGCGCCAGCGTCGGGTTCAACGCCATCATCGAGTCGAAGTCGGCCCGCTTCACCTTGACCAGAACCGAGGGCTTTTCGACGATGGCCGAGGCGTAGCGGGGCGAATCCTCGATGACGCCCATCTCGCCGAAGAAGTCGCCGGCCACCAGCGTGGCCAGAATCTGCTCGGCCCCGTCCTTCTTCTTGACGATGCGGACCTCGCCGGTCTTGACGACGTAGAACGCGTCGGGCCGGTCGCCTTCGCGGAAGAGGACGTCGCCGGGCTTGTACTTTTCCTCCTGGGCCACCTTCCCGAGCTTGTCGAACTCTGCGTCCGACAGATCCTGGAAGATGGGGAGGTTTTTCAGCAGCTCAACGACCAAGATTCATCCAGCCTCTTTTCAACCGTGAGAGCATAACACAGCGTGCGGCCGGGAGGGCACCCGAAAACTCCGCCGTGGCGTGGGCTTCCCGGGTGCTCTCGGGGGGCGGCGTCACGACTGCGATTTCTTGAGGAAAGGCGTCTCCTTGTCCAGGTTGTAAAGCGTCTGGCGGGCGCCTTCCGGAGTCCGGATGACCAGGTGAGTGGGGTGAATCTCCTCGATGACGTCTCCGGGCTCCAGGAGCGTGGCGACGCCCCGTTCCGAATGCCACCCGCGCCTGTTGTAGAGCTGGCGATGGGTGAAGCCGGTGAGCGACTTGAGGCGGGCCTCCTGCTCAGAGGTCAGGCGCTTGCCTGGAATCTTCCCTTCGTCAGCGGCTGGATGCACCGCCGACGCCGGGTCCTTGTCAGACGTACGTCTGTTCGTATTCTTCGAGCTCGAAGCGCCTGTCATCCTGCAGCACCTCCATCACTTTCATGAAAGTCTGGTCGATCACCGCTCGAGAAGACGAGACCGACGCCATCCCCAGCCCCAGGTAGCGCTTGGAGTCCTGGTGCTCGACCTCCGACACGGAGACATTGAAACGGTTCCTGAGCCCAGCGATCAGGCTCTTGGAGATACCCCTCTTCGCCTTCAGGGAGTCGATGGCCTGCAGGCGAAGCGTCACCTGCGTGATTCCGACGTGCATGGAACTTGGGCGGCCCGCCGGCTCGGCAGGCCAGTTTCAGCGAGATCCGGTCATCTCGACGCTGTAGGCGCCGACGGGTCCTCGGTAGGTAGGAAAGGCGACGGCAAACTGTTCGGACTGCTGCGGGCCCAGATTGGTCGTCCCGCGGGAAAGGGAGTTGGCGTTGCGGCCGCGGAGCTGATCCTGCTTGTCGAAGATGCTGACGTAGACGCGTGGATAGTGAAGAAACCCGTCGCCGGTGTTCGTCAGCCGGCCCCGGACGACGACCGCTCCGGAGGCGTTGTAGTCGACCGAGACGGAGTCGACGCGGAAGTTCCCGCCGTCGACGATGCCCGGTGGCAGTGGAGTGGCCGGAGAGGTCGGGTCATTGAGGGTGACCCGCTCCCCGGGGCGGTAGGAGATCGACTCCGGCTCCTCGGGTTGGGCCGGTGGGGGAGGCGGTGGTTCAGCGCCGGCCGGTGTGGGCGTTTCGCCAGGGGGGGGCTGGGGTGGGGGCTCTTGCGCAGGTGCGGTGGCCGTCGCAACCGGAGCCGCGCTGGTCGTCGCTGCCGAAACGGGCTCAGAATCTTGCGGCTTGCCGGCGGGGAGGACCTCGCCGCTCTGGAGCAGGTGCGCCTTGAGTGCCGCGTCGTACTTGGCCCAGAGCGCGTCCAGGGGAGCGGTTCCAGAGATCGCCTTGCGATACCAGCGAATGGCGTGGTCGTAACGCGACTTCTGGAAGAACTTGTCTCCCAGGTCCTCGTACTCGCCGGCCGCTGCCAGGCGGGCGCCCCCTCCGATTGCGAGCAGAATTGCCAGCGAGAGCGGGCGCATCCGTCAGTTGAATCGGTGACAGGCCAGGCAGAGCCGGTCCTGCTCGTCGGTGACCTTCAGGAGCTTTGGGGAGGAGCCGTGTGGCGTGTGGCAGGAAGTGCAGGTGATGACCCTGCCGAGCCCTTCCACGAAAGTGGTCCCCAGTTCCGGTGGCACCTGGACGCGGTTGCTGGGCGCGACGTTGATGGGATGGGAGCTGCCGGGCTCGAAGAAATGGCCCTTGCCGCCCGACTTGTGGCAGGAGTAGCAGAGCGCCTCGCCTGCGAGGAGCATGGTGCCCTTGTCGGTGCGGGTCGGTGGCTGGCTCGACCACAGATGCTTGCCCTTGGGGAAGTGCAAGTTATGGCACTGCTTGCAACTCAGGGCGGCGTGTCCCTTGCGCTCTTCGGCGGTGCCGTCCGCCGTGCAGAGGAGCAGGGCCAAGCCCGCGGCGAGCGCCGCGGTCATCCGAGAGGATTTCTGGCTCGAGGACATGCTGAGGGACCCTTCCATGGAAGGACTGGAATACTAGCATCGAACGGCTCTGCCTGCAAGGAATGACGAGGCCCCATTCAGCGGCTGCTGGAGGCGAGGCCTGCGCCCTGAGGTGGGGCGTGCTCGCCGTCGGATGGGTCGGACATCTCGGCGTGGTAGAGGTATCCCGACATGAACAGCCCCGCGGAGAGCACGAAGAAGAGCAGGTAGAAGGTGAGCTCGGACATCGGCTCCGGGGAGGAGTCGGCCTGGGGGGAAGCAGGCTCGTGGTCACTCTGGGTCTCTCGGGTGAGCTCCCCGTGATGGCCCAGCTCGCCCAGGCTGACGGCTGCCTGGAGCGCCACGGATTCCTCGGCGCTGTTGAGCAGGTCGACCAGGATCGGGGCCGCTTCGCGACACTGGAGGATGCCCGCGGTTCGGACCGCCTCCAGCTGGACAGCCGAATCCGGGTCGCGGAGTAGCGAAAGGACCAGACCGGACGCCTTGGGATGTCCCTCCTGGGCAATCTTCTCGAGCGCATAGAGGCGCACGTTCCGGAACGGGGAGCGTGCGCATGATTCGACCCTGTCGGCGTCGGTGGCCATGCCGCCGCAAGTCTACCGGCGGCCGGGCCGGGAGGCCAGGGATTTGGGTGGAGATGAAAAACCCCCGGCTCCTCGCGGAGCCGGGGGTGTACCGAGCTAGGTTAGCCTACAGGGCCGATTAGAATCGGACCTTGTAGTTGAGCTGAACCAGGTCGTCGGCGACGTCCACGCTGTTGCGGGCGCCGGCAACGATGGCCCCGGCAGCGCCAGCCACGCCGGGGAGCGTGTCGCTCTCCGGGGTGCTGTACTCGAGCTGCAGGGTGCTGTTGTTGCTGACCTTGTGGTTCCAGCCGAAGGTCCAGACGGTGGCGTTGATCTCGGCGGGGCCGAACTCATCGCCAATGTCCTCGTAGCGAACCGTGACGTTGTTCTCGTCATTGAACTTGTAGTTCGCCAGGAGGCTCCAGGCGCGGCTGTCCAGGTCCGGGTAAGCGGCGCCGGCCGCGAGAACCGGGTGGAGGCCCAGCTGGATCATGTTGCGAGCCGAGCCCGTCGGAACGCCAGCGATGTTCGCGCTGTCGCTCGTCGAGTTGTAGTAGCTCGCCATGAAGCCCCAGTCCTCCCAACCCCACCAGCCAGCGTTGAACTGGAAGCCCCTCCACTCGGAGGCGGTGCCAATCTCGTTGGCGCCGGGGTTGATGTTGCCGCCGTTCTCGAAGTAGCCGGCATCCCAGCGGAAGCCGCTCTCGTACTTGTCGCCGGCCCAGCCGTAGAAGCCCATCTCGTCCTGCGTCCCGGCAACCGCGAAGCTGTTGTCGATGGAGCGCAGAGCGTCGCCGTAAGCGCCGAAGCCGGCGCCCTGGCGCTGGACCGCGTCAGCAGCGCCCGTGGCGGCCGCGCCGAACGCGCCGCCGAAGCGGCCGAACATCGCAGCGCCGCCCTGGGCAGCCTGCTTCCAGGCCAAGAGCGAACCGTCGCTGTTGAACCCGGAGGCCGTGTTGTTGGTGACGCCGAGCTGCCACTGGAAGCTGTTGTCCTTGCCGTTCCACAGGCCGAAGCCCACGTTGCGGATGGCTTCCCAGTTCTGGTCCCAGAAGGCCGGGCTGACGGTCAGATCGAGCGACCGGAAGCCGTGGCGCAGCTGGTTCGGATACTCGACCATCTCCGGGTTGCGCTCCCGGTTGAACGGGAGGGCCCAGGTACCGGCGCGCATCCGGATGTCGCCGTCGAAGAGCCACTTCTCGATGTCCACGTACGCCTCATTGATCTGGACGCTGTTCCCGGAGGCGTAAGCGCTCTCCTGGTCGGCATCGAAATCGAGCTGCAGGTGGAGGTAGAAGTCCTCGTCGAAGTTCCGGTCGAAGCCGACCGAGCTCTGCGCGACGTTGAACAGCGAGCGGCCTTCGCCGGCCACCGTGTTGGTCGTGCCAGCGTTGGCGCCCGAGGGCACGCCGCCCGCGTAGCGGGAGAGCGGCTGGGTCGCGGCCGGGGCGAAGGTCGCGCCCGTGCTGCGGCCGAGCGTCCGGTTGGGATCGTCGTCCGTCATGATCCAGCGAGCCTGGAACAACCCGCTGATGCCGGCCTTGGCGCCGCCACCCGCGAAGTCCTTCTTGAGGCCGTCGACGTCCTTCTTGAGCTCGGCAAAGCCGTCCTCGAGG
>JACQZN010000120.1 GCA_016213845.1 Candidatus Wallbacteria bacterium | reverse complement strand
GCTGGTTTCGTAGACCACTTGATTGGCTCTTTGCGTCAACCCGTCGTCGTCGAAAACCAGACTCAAGGGATAAAATCCCTTTTCCTCAGATTCTTTGGAGACCAATTGAACCGGATTTTTATCCTTGTCACGGTAATTATTTAATTGCCAGCCGGTAATCACCGCCCCGGCAGTTTTGATGGTCACCTGGTATAAATCGGTGCTGATTTTGACTTGGCGTGCGGTTTTTCCCTTTTGCTCTTCCTGATATTTTTGCAAAATTTCCGCATCCTGAATCTTGACCCCGGCAGTTTTTGCAGATGGGGAGACAGTTTTATCTGCTGTTTGCTCCGGCTTTACCGGCGCGGGCGGTTTGGCCGGATGAGGAAAGAAATATTGAAAACCGACGATGATTAAAATCGATAAACCAATTGCCAATAACGTGCGTTTTTCCATTAAGTCTCCAAAAAAAGGCTTGAGGCTTGAGAGGTGAGGCTTGAGGGGCGGGGGGGGCACAGGGGGTTGGACGGGCGGGCGGGGGGGGAGGGTGCGCGGCGGGGGCGTGCTATCCTGCGGGCCGTATGATGCGATTTCAACCGCCGCGGGCGCCGCGGCAATTCCGGAACCTCAACGCCACCCAGCTCTTCTGCCCGACCTGCCAGCGATCGATGCCGGTGCGGGAGAAACTGGCGCTCTACCTGCCGACGGGAGCGCTCTACCACTACGTCTGCGCGCAATGCGATTCGGTCCTCGGCAAGAAGGAGGACGCGGCGCCTCGCGTCGGATAGCCGGACGGGCGACGGCGGTCCCATGAGCAGCCTGCTACCCTTGGCCATCGGTGTCGCGGCCGGGGCGACGGCATTGCGGTTGCTTTCGGGCCCCGGCGGCGGAAGTACCCCCCAATCGGACCCGCAGGCTCCGGAAGCGTCGCCGGGTCTTTTGGGTCTTCTGGAACCACCGCTGCGACGGGCGGGACTGGCGCTGGGGCCACGGCACTACGCGGGATGGGCGGCCGTCGCCTGCCTGGCGGGAGACCTGGCCGGATGGCTGCTGGCGCCGGAGTCTCCCCTGGTTGCCATGGCAGGGGCGCTGATAGGGGCGGTCGGACCGTTCGTGCTCCTGGCCCGACAGGCGCAGGCCCGGGTGCGGCTCTTCGAGCTCCAGCTGCTCCCGACAGTCGTTCAGCTCTCCGAGGCCGTCGCTGCGGGCCGCAGCCTGCAGGACGCGCTGGCCGTCGTGGCCCAGACGGGCCGGCCGCCGATGTCGCGCGAGCTGGCCCGGGTCGTCGACGCCGTCGAGCACGGCGTCCCCTTCGAAGCCGCCCTGCGCGAGCTCCGCGAGCGGGTCGAAAACGAAGACATCGCCTTCTTCGTCGCCGCCGTGCTCCTGCAGCGGCAGGCCGGCGGCTCTCTGGCCCAGGTCTTCGACGGCATCGCCCAGACACTGCGCCAGAGGTTCGCGCTCCGGGATCTGGTGCGCAGCCTGACCGCCCAGGGACGGCTATCGGGGATGCTCCTGTCGCTCCTGCCGGTCGGGCTCGGACTCTACATGTACTGGCTGGTACCCGGGCACATCTCCAAGCTCTGGACCTTCGCCGAGCCCGGCTCGTTCACCAACTGCCTGCCCCTGTTGCTGTGCGCAGCGGCGCAGGCGATCGGATTCCTGTGGATCCACAAGCTGGCCACGATCGACTACTGAAGCGTCCGACGCTCTTCCTGCACCTGGTCCCGGCGCCGATCCTGGACGCGTTGGCGGATCGGCTGGAGCGCTCGGGACTGGCGCCCGGTGCCGGCGCGCGCCAGCTGGAGCAGACGGCCATCGCCGGTTTCGCGCTCGGCGCCATGGGCGCCTGGGCGCTGGCGGGCTCGATCGGCCCGCTACCGGCCGGCGCCTCCCCGCTCGGCTGGGCCTTCCTCTTCGGGGCCGCGGGCGCGATGGTGGCGCCGGCCCTCTGGGTGCGATCGGCCCGAGAACGCCATTGCCGGGCCCTGGGCCGGCAACTTCCTCAGGTCCTCGACCTCATCATCGTGGCGCTGGAGGCCGGCCACAGCTTCGACAGCGCGCTGCAGCAGGTGACCCGCGTGTTTCGCGGGCCGCTGGTGGACGAGCTTTCGCGAGTGCTCGATCGGCTGCTCGCCGGAGTGGCACTCCCGGCCGCCATGGCGGAGCTCGCCAGCCGCACCGGCGTCTACGAGGTGCAGACGCTGGCGACCTCGGTTGCGACCAGCCGCCAGCTCGGCACGCCGCTGGCCAATGCCCTGCGGTCCCAGGCCGCGCAGATCCGCCAGCAACGGGCCCAGCAGGCCGAGGAGCACGCGCGAAAGCTCGGCGTGAAGATCCTCTTCCCGCTGGCCTTCTGCATCTTTCCGGTGCTGTTGACGCTTCTGCTGGGCCCCGCCGTCATCGGGATGGCGGCCGTCTTCAAGCTCGTGAAGTAGCGGGCCGTCCCCGAGCGGCATCGCTTCCGCCACTCGACCCTCCGGTCAGGGGTTCAGCGGCCGGCGCCGAGCGCCTGGTTGTAGACCAGCTGCCACTGCTCGAAAGTGTTGCGGCGCTGCGCAATCTCGGCCGGCGTCAGGTTGCGCTGGATCGCGTCCTGAAGCGACAGGTAGGCCGCATCCATCTGGGCCTTGGCATTGGCGATGTCCGCTGACTGGGCTGCCGCCTTCTGAGGCGTGTAGACCGGCGCGCCGTGAGCGCTCTGGGCAAGCGTGGGATCGGCCACGTACGGCGTGTAGCCGCCACCGTTGGGGTCGACTCCGCCGGCCGGTCCCTTGTCCTTGTTCATCATCTCCCGGACCTTCCCCGTGATCCACTTGGCCAGCATCGGCGCCACGATGCCGCCGACGATGCCGCCGATCGGCCCGAACGCCATCTTGCCCAGGTACCAGCCGCCAAGACCGCTCACCACGCTGATGATGATGTCGGTCGTGTTGGTCTCGCCGCCCCCCATCATGTTCTTCAACATGCCGCCGATGCCGCCCTGCTCCTCGCCCCCGGGGGCGGGCGCGGCAGCGCCGGGCTGGCCTGTCTCAGGCTGAGCCGACGCATCCTGAGGCAACGGCTGACCCTGCAGCCGGGCGACGTAGCGCTGCTCGAGCGCCTGGTTTTCGGATATCAATCGCGCCAGGTACTCGGCCCGGGCGGGATCGCTCTGCTGAATCGACTGGTACTCCTGCGCCATCCGCTCCTGCTGGGTTCGCAGAGCGGCCAGCCGCTCCTGCATGAACTGCTGGGTCGCGGCGTCGCCAGCGTCTTGAGCGGCCAGCGGCATGACACCCCAGAGGAACGTCAGACAGAACGCCATCACGGCGGCCGTCCATTTTGAAGCTCGGGCGTTCTGTCTCACGCCATGAAGTCTAATGACGGATCGGCCAATTGCCAAGCCGGGTTGGATCTCGGAGGCATCTGCCGTATGCTCTGGGCACGAGGAGCGTGAACCCATGACCGAGAACTCCCCCGTCTACATCGACCTGGAGTGGACGCCGAACCCCAACACCATCAAGCTGGTCGCCAATCGAGTGCTGCTCGAGCGCGGCGTGGCAAACTTCCGCACGGCCGAATCGGCGGCGCCGTCCGAGCTGGCGCAGCGGCTCCTGGCCATCCCCGGGATCGCGGCCGTGATGTTCGGCTCCAACTTCGTGACGCTCACGCGCACCGAACAGGGCGACTGGGTGGAGATCCATGAAAAAGCCGTCGGCCTGCTGCGCACCCACCTGGAGGCCGGGCGGCCCGCGCTGGAAGGGCCGCTCCCAGAGACGCCGGTGGCACCGGGTGCGGCAGGCGAGATCCAGATCATCAAGGAGATCCTCGAGAACGAGATCCGGCCGGCCGTGGCGATGGACGGCGGAGACATCAGCTTCGTGCGCTACGAGGACGGTGTGCTCTACGTGAACATGAAGGGCAGCTGCAGCGGCTGCCCCAGCTCCACGATGACGCTGCGCGTCGGAATCGAGAACCGGCTGCGCGAGGTGGTGCCCTCGTTGCGCGAGGTGGTCCCCGCCTAGCGTCGCGCAGGACGCTTGCCGGAGTCCTCCACTGCCCGCCAGGCCCGGGCCCCACACCGAGCGCGCGTTCCCGAAGCTTCCCGCGCGCGCTCGGCCTCAGGGGGCGCGCTGCTTGACGACGGAGATGGGGCCGCTGACGGTACGGATGGCGATGTCGGGGCCGTCGCGGCCGATCCGTGCCTTCACGCGTTGCTGGCCCGGGGGGACAGGCGAGAGGAAGTCGCCCGAGATCGCCCCCGACGACGTCCAGAGATCGAGGCTGGCCGCGGAGCGTTCGGGCAGCTCCAGCGCCACCGGGCCGCTCATCGAGCTCACCCGGACAGCCACGTGCTCCCGCGGTTCCAGTGCAAGCTCCACCGCCCCCGTCACCGTATCGAGCACGCAGCTGCCACGGACGACACGCCCCCGGATGGGACCGTTCACGCTCTGGGCCGATAGCCCGCCGGCCAGCCCCAGGATGTCCACCTTGCCGCCAATCGTGTTGATCTTCACGCCCCCGCTCACCCGCCGCAAGGTGATGGCGCTGCTCACGCTGGAGATGGCGAGCCCCCCGTCCACCCCTTCGACAGAGACCTCGCCACTCACGCTCGCCAGATCCAGCGACGCCCCCACCGGCACCTGCAGGGCAAGCTCCACCGATACGTCGTCGAGCTGCCCCTGCCGGGAAAGACTCTTCAGCTCCTCCCACTCCGAGACGCCCGCGTGCGCCACACGGATCACCGCCTCGCCGGTCTGCGCCTCGACCAGCACCTCCACCCGCTTGAGCGACCGGCTCACGTCGCCGCTCCCGACGCGCCGAGTCGCGCGCAGGATCATCGTCGGCGCCGCGTGGCCCGTCACGCGGATCGACCCCGAGACGTGCGAGATCGTGACTTGCGGGGCCCCGCCGATCGTGAGGGAGCGCTCGATCGTGTCGACCCCATCGGCCGCCCTGGCTGTTCCTGCCACCACAGCTGCCACGACGAGGCACGCCAGCAGGCCTGCGCCCGGCGCCCGCGGGACCGCCGGGCCTCGCCGGCTCATACCGGCTGGCCTGCCGCCCAGGCGGATGCTAGGCTCTGGAGCGTGCCCAACGCCCTGTGGCTGCTTGTCCTGGCTCTCCTCGCCGCCACCTCGCTTCCCGCAGAGGAAGCCAGCCAGCCCGCGGCCGCCCTCGAAACTCTCATCCCCAGAGCGATAGAAGCCGCCGGCGGCGCCCGGCGCTGGGCGGGCATCCGCGACATCGCCGTTCTGGAGCGGCGTAGCCAGCTCGAGCAGGACGGCCGCGTCCGCGCCTCCGAGGAGCTCGAGATCTTTCTCCAGAATGTCCCCCACACCCAGCTTCTGATGGTGCGGCGCAACAAGGACGTCGTGGTCCGCCAGGGCTGGCGCCGGGGAGAGGCCTGGATGGTGGAGGACGGGCTGCGCGTCCATGACAGGTTCCGACTGCAATCGGCGCGGCGCGAGCTGCTCGAGACCCTCTTCCTCCTCAGGCTGCCCTTCTGCCTGCCCTTGGAGGTCAACGGCCAGATCGGCTTCGAGGGAACGTTTCTCCTGGCGCGCGACGAGCTCCTCGGCCCGCTGCCCGGCTCCAGAGGTCCGCTCGAAGTCGACCAGCTCCGTTTCGCCACGGGGGAGTACACGGGCGGGGACGTGCGGCTGTATCTCGACCGCGCCAACGGCGAGCTCCGCGGCTTCGGCTTTCACGCGCCCGGCGGCGGCTACGAGAGGTGGCTCTTGGCGCGCACCTTCGAGGAACACGGCGTGAAGCTCGCGTGGTGGCGGGAGCTGACGGTCGACGGCAAGCCGATCCGGCGCGACGAGCTCAGGAAAATCGTTCTCAACCAGTGGTACTCTCCGGACGTTTTCAAGGCCGAGGCGTGGCTCAGACGGTGAGCCGGCCCGGGTGTGCGCCGTGGAGGATCCGATCCCCGCGCAGCGCCGAGCGAGACCGGCCAGGGCCGTGCGCATCGATCAGTAGCCTCTCCCGTGGACCACGTGCTCGAGCTCCTCTCGACGCACCTGGCCGCGTCCGAAGCGGCGGAGTCGCTCGATGTACTCGGCCACCCCGGCACGCGCCATCGGATGCCGGCGAGCCTCGAGAAGCGCGCGCAGATCGGCCAGGGCCCGTTCGATCGGCTCGTCGGAGGACTTGAACTTCAACACCCTCAGCCGCGCCTCGTCATCCATCGGGACGCTCAGCTCTTCCTCGCCCATGGCCCGGGAAGCAGGTGGCGGGGCGAGGGCCTCCGCTTCAGCCTGGAGCCGCGCCACGAGCCGCCGCAGGCGTTGGACCTGGCGGTCGCGAAGCCCGGGCTCGGCCGGCGCCAGCGAAACCCGGGGCACTCCCCGGGCCTGCGACGCGCGAGCCAGCAACGCCGCGAACTCCGCCCGCAGCGCACGCTTCCGCGCCAGCAAGCGCTCCAGCAGCTCACCCGCCGAAAGGTGCATTGGGGAGGGCATCAGCACCGACCGGACCCAGGCGAACCCCTGTGCCAGCTCCCGGAGCAGCTCGTCCTCGAGCAGTTCCCACCGACCCACGGCCCTGCTGATGGCGGCGGGCTCGAGCTCGAGCTTGCCGGCGATCCATGCCTTCCACACCTTGTTGGCGTAGGGCTCGATCTGGTCGTTGAACTCGGCCCGGTTCCCCGGGCGGGCGTTCGGATGGTACAGCCAGTCGAGCCGGTCGGTCCCGCCGAACCGCCAGAACTGCGTCTTGTCGAAGTTGACGAGCTGGCCGTCGGGCAAGACCCCCTTGTTCTGGCCTTTGGTGTCATGATCGCCGGCCATCCAGTCGAAGACCTGCAGCTCCAGGACTTGTTCGAGCTGCGAGCCAGAGAGCTTCTCGGGTGGGACGCCTTCGAGGGTGGAAGTGATCGGTGACAGCCGCTGGATGCTGCCCAGAACCGCCTGGCCGTTGATGCGCAGCGTGATCGAGTGGACCGGTGGGACGCGACCGTCGGCGGCCACCGAGAGCGCCGAGGCGGCCACCTCTCCGTAGAGCGAGAGCGGCCGGTGGGCGTCGATGACCTTGAAGAGCCAGCGTCCGCCGCTGCCGTCTTCGAGCAGCAGCTTCTCGTTCTTCCCACCCAGACCCTGCTGCTCCCGCGCGACCGAGAACCGTGTCCGATCGAGCAGCTCCTGGCGCAACACCAGCGCCCGGCGTGTCAGCACCGAGAGCTCGTCGGCAGCACCCGCCGCACCAGCGGTGAGTAAAGCCAGGACGATAGCGAGCTGAAGGCGGACACCCGGACGCATACGAGCCAAGACTGTAGCCTCTGGGCGAGAAACTCGCAACTTTTCCGGGCTCGCGACTGTATAGACTCACGAAGATGATCCGCTTCGAGCGTCTGTTCCTGTCATGCCTTGCGATGGCGCTGGCGACCGGGATCGTCCTTGCCCAGGAGGATTCCGGCCCTTCTGCGCCCGGTGATTCCGACGAAGGCCTGGTGGCGCAGGTGCTGAGCCTCTACAGGCGCGACGAAGCGCACAAGGCCCCCCGGGACTGCCCGACCTCGCTGATGCGGCGGCTGACGTCGCGCTGGGAACGGCTGGACGAGGAGACGCGAGAGCGGCTCAAGCCCTACGTGCTGATGCCCGGCCAGGACGATCCCCAGGGCCGCCCCTCGGCGCCGGGGCAAGACGACTGGAAGTACGCCCGCACGAAAAACTTCCTGGTCTTCTGGAAGACAAGCGGGCAGGACGCGGTCCGTCCGGGCGACGCCAATCGCAACAACCTGCCCGACTACGTCGAGAAGGTCGGGAACTACCTGGAGCGGGCGTACCAGAAGGAAGTTGGCGAGTGGGGCTTCACGAAGCCGGCCACATGCCCTCAGTACCGCGTCTACCTCAAGGGGCTCAACCACAACGGGCTGACTCACCCGGCCGGCGGCGTGCAGAGCTGGATCGAGATCAACGCCGACCTGGAGGGGTACACGAAGCGAGCGCTGGGGGCAAAGTTCGGGCCGCACGTCAGCGCCGACCCCGGCGGGATCGAGAGCGGTCTATTGAAGGCCGTCTGCGCCCACGAGCTCTTCCACGCCATCCAGGCCAATTACAGCTGGGACCAGTCCGACTGGTGGGCCGAAGGTAGCGCCGAGTGGGTCGGCGAGATGGTGTTCCCGGAGAGCGACTTCTATCTCAACAACCTGCCCCTTCACTTGCAGCAGCCGCAGATCTCGCTCTTCTCCAGCGACCTCTGGTTCGAGTACTCCGCCAGCCTCTTCACCGGCTTCCTCGTGGAGAACCTGGGGGGCCCCTCCATCCTGAAGCGACTCTGGGAGGCGTGCCGGGCGGCCCGCGTGGAAGCGGCGCTGGGCTCTATGGTCGGCGACCTGAAGGAGCTGTTCACCGCCTTCTGGTGCTACAACTACGTGCGCGCCTACAAGGACGGCGGCAAGTATCCGGTGCCCGAGACCGTCCAGGTGAAGCAATATCCTTTCTCGGTAGAGAGCTCGCAGATCTCGGAGCCGCAGTACTACGGGGCGAACCTCTTCCGATTCGAGGGGCTATCGGGCGGAAAGCCGCTCTCGATCACCCTGACGCCGAAGGCCGGCTCGCTCATCGGCGCCAAGCTGATCGTCATCGACGGCTCCAACAAGAAGTGGAAGATCGTACCCGTGCAGGCCGGGGCGGACGGGACGTTGCGAGCCTCGGCGTCGGGGGCCGCGGCCGTGCTGGTGATAGGCAGCTTCACGCCCAAGAAGAACGGCTCCTACTCGCTACGAGCGGGATTCTGAGGCGAAGGCCCACGCGCGAGGTGCCTTTTCGCGCGGGAAATGGTAGGATTCCGCGCCGAAAGGTGCATCAGTATTGGGCCGGCTACTTAAATTCCTCGTCGTTCTGGGCGTGCTCGGGCTGCTGGCGCTCCTGGGGCTGGCGCACGCCAAGCGGGCGCTGGACGCCTACTTCCACAGAGGCTCGACCGTGACCCCCTCCGTCGTCGGCAAGACGTTGGAAGAAGCCGTGGAGGCCTCCGCGCTCACGGTGAAGATTGCCTCCCGCGTGGCATCCGCGGAAGTGCCCGCAGGCCGCATCGTGGCCCAGGACCCTTCGCCCGGGACGCCGGTGCACGCTTCCAGGCCGCTCTTGGTGGTGCTGAGTGGCGGCGCCACGATGGTCGACGTGCCCGAGATTGCAGGCCAACCGTTGCGCAAGGCGAAGTTGACCTTGAGCGATGCCCGGCTTGCCGTGGGCCACATCAGCTCCATGACCAACCGGCAACCGCGGGACACGGTGCTGGCCCAGTACCCGGCGGCCGGCGGCAAGCTGGGCAAGGGCGGGGCCGTGGACCTTCTGCTCAGCACGGGACCACCGGCCCAGAGCCCCGTAGTGCCTCGCGTGACGGGCCGGCCGGAGCCCCGCGCACGGGAGTTGCTGGAGCAGTTCGGATTCCGGCAGATCGAGGTCGAGGTCCGCGCGGGCCCGGCAAACGCCGCCCCGGGAACAGTCTTCGATCAGGACCCGCCCCCAGGCGCTGCCGGGGATGCCTCCCAGCGCGTCGTGCTCAGGGTTGCAGCCGCCACCAGCGTGGAAGACAGCCCGGAAGCAACTGCCGCGGCTGCCCCGGGACTGAAGCGGCTGACTGCCCAGTTCACCATGCCTCCGGGGCTGGTCGCCAAGAGGCTAGACGTCTACCTCTCGGACAGCGTTCAGGCCCGCCGAGCCATCTACTCGAAGTCGCATGAGCCCGGTGAGCAGGTGGCCATCCCGGTCGAGGGCACCGGGCTACTCGAACTGGAGTTCTTCGTCGACGATGTCGCCTATGGCCGACAGCAACTCTGAGTCCGTCGCGTCGTCGCCCCTGGCGACCGACCCGGCGTCCGGCCCGAAGATCCTGAAGGGCAAGTACGAGATCCTCGAGAGCACGTCGGAAACCGAGCGCTCCTTCCTTTTCCGGGGTCGCATGCTGCCGGACGGGCAGGAGATCGCCGTCAAGATCCTCAAGGAGCGTTTCGCCCGCGACCCGGAGTTCCTGGAGAAGTACCGGGCCGAGCTGAAGGCGACCGCGAACCTGCCCGAGCATGCCTCGCTCCTGCGCTACCACGAGATCGACACGCTCTCCAGACGCTTTTGCGTGGTCATGGAGTACTTCCCCGAGCCGTCACTGGAGTTCCTGGCCGGCCAGAAGGTAGCCATCGACTACCCGCTGCTCCTGGCCGTGCTGCGACAGCTCGCCGAACTGCTGGAGTTCGGCTACAGGGAAGGAATGCTCCAGCGCATCATCCGCCTGGAGGACGTCCTGGTGCGGGCCAGCGACCGCGCCGTCAAGTTGACCCGGTTCGGCACGCCTCGAGCGGCCCCCAAGCCGGGCGGAACCTCCCCGCGGCCGACCAGCCAGGGGCCCGATCTGCTATTCCTGGGCGTGACGCTATTCCGGCTGGTGACGGGCCAGCGGTATCCGCACGGGCAGACCGAGATGGCCGACGTCCTGGCGGATCAGCTCGCCGAAGCCGCCAAGATCCGCTACCCCGAGATCACGGGTGACGAAGTCTCGCTCTTGTCTCGGCTCTTCACGGGGCTGACCTGCCGCGACTTCGCCCGCCGTATCGAGAGTTACGAGGCCGCCATCGGCGCCCTCGACGAGCTGGAGAAGAAGAACCTGGCCGTGCAAGCCGAGCGGCGGAAGCGGGACCAGGAAAACGCGCGTGAAGAAGAGAAGACCAGCTTCGGCAGCGCCTACGATGCCGTACAACTCCTGACCGGCCGCGCTTCCCGCCCCGCCGACGACGCCGCGCTGCGAGAGCTGGCGCGCGCCTCCGAGGGCGGCGCTTCGCCCAGGGAGGACCTGGACGCAGAACCCGGCGGCCACTTTTCCCTGGCCAACCTCGCCATCGGCGCCACCGCGCTGGCGCTCGTCAGCTTCGTCCTCTGGCTGTTCTACTAAGACACAGCGAGCGGAGGACCTCGTGAGCAGCTGACCGGGCGAGACTGCAACCGGCGGGAGGCCGCATCGTGACGACCCCGCTTGCCGCGCATGCCTGGGGACTTACGCGGGCGGGGC
>JACQZN010000037.1 GCA_016213845.1 Candidatus Wallbacteria bacterium | reverse complement strand
GACGGAACCCAAACCGGGAAAGGGATAGAGGTAGCAGAGAACAGGAATTCGGGAATCGAACGGACAGGTTCAGTTTTCCGTTGCCTGTTCCCGGTCCCCGGTTCCCTGTTCCCTGTTTGTTTTTCCCCGACGCGCTCCTAGGAAAACTACCGCGGCACTCGCCGGCTCACTCCGAGGGAGTTGTGGCAAAGCCATTGTCTATCCGCGGCAACCGTTCGAGGCCGTCAACTCAATCGAGGAAAGGTGGGCGCGACATGCTGAAATCCCCCGGAGCTGCCTGGTCGCTGGGACTCGGGACACTGATCGGCATCACTCCCATGTTGCTCGCTTACTCGAAGCCGCTGCGGCACGGGCGGCCCGTCGACCCGTTCGACATCGCGCTGTCGTACGAGATCTGGCTCGGCGGGATGTTCTGCCTTGCAGCCGTGCTCGCGACCCGGCTGCCCGAACGGTCCTGGCGGCTGGCTACCCTTGCCGGTCTTGGGCTGCCCGCCGGGTTCCTGCTCTTCTTCGCGGTGACACCAGCGACGATACCGAATCTCTGGCCGCTGGGACTGATCCTCTGCGGCATCATCGGACTCCCGGCCGCGTTCGCCGGAGCGCTAGCCGGCTCGACGGTTTCCCGATTCCTGCCTGTGCACTAGCGGCTGAACCGGGCTCCCGGCTCAGGCTTGGGGAGCGAACTTGCGGTAGGCGCCCAGCAACAAGAGCGGCCCGAAGACGACCCACCCGAGGTACTGGCTGGTGAACGACAGCTTGGGCACAGGCGGGTTGCCGGCCTGCTCCAAGAACAGGTCCTTGTCGTCGCCCTCGAGCCTGATGAAAGCGTCGGGCTTGTTCTTGATGAGCAGGACCCAGCCCTGCGGACTGGCCCAGATCGGCATGCCGAGAAAGATCTGTTGCTTGAACAGATAGCCCAAGTCCATGTGCGAGTCGTGCCGCTTGCTGCGGTACTCGTCGGTGTCCGGGAACTCGTGGGCCTTGATCAGGATCTCCTCCCAGCCGTTCAAGATGAAGGCCTCCGCCGGGCGCGGAGCGATCCACGCCATCGAGAGCACCAGCAGCAGGCAAACAGTCAGTCTTCCCATCTCGACTCTCCCTCGAACCGCTACCGGGCCCAGCTACCCGCCGGTCCACAGCTCATGCTGCCACGAACCCCTGGGTTCCGCCTTTCGACCTGCTGGAGGATCAAAAAAAAGTTGGTACCGTCGGTAACCTGGGTTACAAGACCCGCTCACGCAACCCTGGGGCGGTCGGACAGGTAGTTATGTCGATGATGCGATCGGCGTTGGCGTGCCTCGTTCTGCTTGCGCTCTGCTCCCATCCGGCCAGGGGCGGCGAAAGCGAGCCGGGCTTCGACGGCGTCGAGGTGACCGGCGAGGCCCGGCCAGAGGGCGGCTCGCGGCCGGTCGTCTCGAACGCGCTGGCGCGCCAGCTCTCCTCAGCGCTGCCTCGCGCCGGGATCGACGACCCTCAGGCCATCGCCCGCATCCGGGACGCCATCCTGGCGTTCACGACGGCCTTCGAGGCCAATCCGCGAGTCCGCTCGGGCGGGTGGCGCCTGGTGCGGATCACGGACGTCGACGGCTTCGGCGCCTCCATCCGGTTGCGTGGCCAGAGCGTGGTCATCGCCGACTTCCCGCTTGCCTGCGAGCTCGTCGCCGACGTTCGCGAGGGCCGCATCGTCGGCCTCCCGTACATCCATCTCGTACTGGCCGCCGAGGACGTCTCCGGCGACGACGCGCGCGTCTGGTACTGCGCCCCGGGCAGCTCAGTGACCTTGCCCGTCGACCCTGAAGCGAGCCGAAAGTGGCTGGCCGAGGAGCTCGCGGCGGCCGGGTTCACGTCCATCGAGACCGACGGCGACTCGACGCACGTGCAGTGCCGGACCCCAGGCGGACCGGCCGGGCTCCTGGCGATCGACGCCACCGCCAGCAAGCAGGTCTGGACTGCGGGCTCGATTTCGGCCGTGGACGGCGCCATCCAGTACCGCCAGCGGATCGTCCTCTACGAAGGCAACGTTCCGCGCCACGTGCGCGGCATCATCGAGGGCAAGGTCGACGAGGCGATCACCGACCGATTCAAGGACGCCGTCGCTCGCATCTGCGCCCAGGTCCCGGGCCAGTTCGCATTCTCGGTGACCGCGGCAACGCTCGTGCGCGGCAAGATCGTCGTCGACGGCCTGGGGGCCGGCGAAAGCGCCCGCCGCGAGCAGAGCTCCTTCGGCCGCGACTTCACTCGCGACCGCTCCGCCCCCGACTTCGGGAAGTAGCGCCGGGCCGGGCGCGTTCGCCGCGGAGCTGCGCCTGTCCCAGCCCTCGAGGGACCGCCTCGACGTCCTGGCCTGGGTGCGTCACTGAAGGGTCCCTCGAGAAAAAAGTTGCGGTTTACTAGACGACCGGTCTATTATTACGCTCGACGAACGACGAGGCGGTGGCAGCGCAAGTGACCCGGGAGAACAAGCGGGCGGAGATCGTGAAGATCGGCGGCGAGCTGATGATTCGCGGGGGCTTCGCCAAGACCGGCATCGAGGCGGTGCTGAAGAAGGCGCGCGTGCCGAAGGGTTCGTTCTACTACTACTTCCCCAGCAAGGAAGACTTCGGACTGGCGGTCATCGACGACGTCGCCGAACAGATGTTCGGTCCCCTCGAGGCCTGCATGTCGGATGCCTCGGTCCGGCCGCTGGCGCGCATCCGCAACTACCTCGAGGCGGGCCTGGCCGCCGTCGACGGCAAGTGCTGCAAGCAGGGGTGTCTTCTCGGCGACCTGGGCCAGGAGCTGGCCCATCAGAACGAGAAGTTCCGCCATCGGCTCGAGGAAGTGTTCTCGCGCTGGAAGGCGTGCCTGGCCGGCTGCCTGGCCGAGGCACGCAAGCGCAAGGAGCTCTCGGCCAAGGCGGACCCGGAGAAGCTGGCGGGCTTCATCCTCTCGGGGTGGGAGGGCGCCATCCTGCGCTCCAAGGTGGCCCGCTCGGTGGAGCCGATGAAGCAGTTCATCGACGTGCTGTTCGGCCAGGTGCTTGTCCGGTGAACAGGATGGGCGACGATTCCTTCGACAAGGCAATGGTAACTAGTAGACCGGTCTACTCAACTGCGCCGCCGTCGGGTCCGGCGGCCACAGGAGGTCCTTCCGTCATGAGCTCTCCCGACCACACGGACACCGGTTCATCCGGCGCCCGGTTCCGGTTCCTGCTGGCCCGCTCGAGCTTCGCCGGCGCGCGGCGCCGGATGCTCGCCCTCATGCGCCAGCTCCAGTCCGACGAGGCCCAGGCCGCGGCGATCGGAGCCTGAGCTTTTCGATCCAACCCAGGGGGAGAACCTTCCACATTGTTCAACACCGTTCCACGATCCCGCGCCCAAGGAGGGCGCCCAACATGCTCGAAATCGCTCCCATCCAACAGGCCTTGAACTGGCGCTACGCCACCAAGCAGTTCGATCCGGCCGGTAAGCTCGCCGAAGACGATTTGGCCGGCCTTCTCGACGCGGCGCGGCTGTCGGCCTCGTCCTTCGGGCTGCAGCCATGGAAGTTCGTGGTCGTGCGCGAGCCCGCGCTGCGCGCCAAGCTCCGGGGCTCTGCCTGGAACCAGCCGCAGGTCACCGATGCCTCCCATCTCGTGGTCCTCTGCCGCCCCGAGACGCTCACCGTGGACGACGTGGCCCGCTTCATCGACCGGCTCGAGGCCGAGCGTGGAATGAAGCCGGGCGATGCCGGCCCGTTCAAGCAGATGCTGTCCGGGTTCGTCGAACGGCTGAGCGACGGTGAACGAAAGACGTGGATGGATCGGCAGGTTTACATTGCGCTCGGAACGCTCTTGACTGCCGCCGCGCTGCGCGGGATCGACGCCTGCCCGATGGAGGGCTTCGACCCGGGCCAGTTCGACGAGCTGCTCGACCTGAAGCGGGACGGTCTCCACGCCGTGGTTCTCTGTGCCCTGGGCCGGCGCTCCGCGAGCGACGGCTACGCCCGCCTCAAGAAGGTCCGCTACTCGGCCGAGGAAGTCGTTCTCAACCGTTGAGCAGCTCCGGCTGGCAAGGAGAGAGGTGTCCATGATCCGTATTCGCAAGGCCGCCGATCGCGGCCACGCCAACCACGGCTGGCTCGATACGCGGCACACGTTTTCATTTGCCGACTACTACGACCCCGACCACATGGGCTTTCGCGACCTGCGCGTGATCAACGACGACCGGATCGAGGCCGGGAGAGGTTTCCCGATGCACTCTCACCGGGACATGGAAATCCTGACCTACGTGCTCGAGGGTGAGCTCGAGCACAAGGACAGCATGGGCACCGGCTCCCGCATCCGTCCCGGCGAGATCCAGAGGATGTCGGCCGGGACGGGTGTGCGGCACAGCGAGTACAACGCCTCTGCCGACCGGCCCCTCCATCTGCTGCAGATCTGGATCGTGCCCGGCACGCCCGGGATCGCCCCGAGCTACGAGCAGAAGAGCCTCCCCCGGGAGGGGCTCGCCGGCCGGCTCGGACTCATCGCCTCTCCTGACTCCGAGCAGCAGGCCGTCGCGCTGCATCAGGATACAAAGGTGTACGCGAGTCTTCTGACCGATGGCCAGGCCGTCGTCCATGAGCTGGCCGCCGGGCGCCACGCCTGGGTCCACGTCGCCCGCGGGGCTCTCACGCTCAACGGACACGAGCTGCGCGCCGGCGACGGCGCCGCCGCAAGCGACGAGCGCCGGCTCGAGCTCGCGGGGCTCGGGTCCGCGGAGCTGCTGCTGTTCGACCTGCGTTAGCCCCGCCCCGGGGCGCGCCACACGTTGGGCCGCCGGCTCGGTCTCGCCAAGGTGTTAGACTCCGGCGCGGATGAAGGCTGCAGAACGAACAGCCTGGATGGGCTCGCTGGCAGACGAGCCGGACCCCGCGCGGAAGAGACTGCTCGCACTCGGCATCCTGACGGACCGGCTGAAGGAGGACGGCCTGGAGCCGATCCTGGTCGGTGGCGTGGTCCTGGAGTTCTACACGGCCGGCGGCTACACGACCAAGGACATGGATCTGGCTCTGCCCACATGCCCGGAGGTCGACGCCGCGTTTGCCGGTCTAGGCTTTGCCAGGGAGGGCCGCTACTGGTACCACGAAGAGCTGGACTTGCTCTTCGAAGCTCCGGCCCCCGCCGGGCTTCCGGGCGAAACCTCGCCTCGCACGGAAGTCGAGATCGACGGCCTGCGCGTCGTCACCATCGGACTGGAGGACCTGCTGATTGACCGTCTGCGAGCTTGAAGAGGAGGCCAGAAAGTGATCCGCTACGAGGACTTCGTCTCGGAGTTGATGCGGCGCAAGCGCGAGCGCTGGGCGCGGATCTTGGCCTCCGAGCCCCCCGGCCGTGCCCCTGGGACGCGGCCCAGGGACTGAGGAGCAGGAGCGCCTCTTGCTGGAGCTGGACCGCGCGCGACTCGGCAGGCGGCGCAAGCAGCAGAACGCCACATGATCGTCACCTCGGTCGGCCCGGCCCATCGTCACGAGTGTCGTCTTCATTGTGCTCGTGAAGCTCCGTCCCGTCGGGCCGTCTGCGGTGGACGGCAGTCCGCACACGGGAGCCGCGCGATCGTGATACTTGTCACAGGCGCCGGCTGTTGATACGATTCGATGCGGGTAGGCGGAGCAGCAGCTCCAGCGCGCCAATGCTCGCGACAACAAGCAGCGGTAGCAGCAGAGCTCTCTCGAGGCGGGCGGCACTCGGAGTGCTTCTCCTCTTCGTCTCGGCGACGCCGCTGCAGGCACAGCCGGACCTCTCCGTCGGAAGCATCGCGTCGCCGACGGCGACCGTGGTCGGCGCTTCGATTTCGATCGAGTCGGAGGTCTTCAACGGCGGCACCACGACGTCCGCGGCGTATCGGATCGTCCTGAGCCTGCAACCCGAGCCACCGACTTCGACCTCCATGCCCGTGGAGCTGATCCGGGTGAACCGGCCGGCGCTCCTCTCGTTTTCCCCGGACTTCACGACCAGCGTGGTCGACGTTCCGGACGATCTCACGGTGGGCAACTATCGGGTCCTGCTCACGATCGACCTGCAGGGCGGGGCCGACTCCAATCTTTCCAACAACTCGAACACCTCCCTGACGACAATGACGGTGTCGCTCGCCCAGGCCTCGGTCCCGCTCCATCCCGGACTGAACCTGGTGGCGTTGCCCATCAAACCTGAAGACCCGCTCGATTCCGCGGGCCTCGCCGACGCGGTCGGGTCTCCCTACATCGCCCGGTTCGTGACCGGCGGGGATGGGCGCGGAAGATTGCAGACGGAAGTCAGAGGCATGCCGGGCGAACAGACCTTCCAGCTCGAGGGAAATCGCGGCTACTTCCTCCTGTCCGGCTCCTCGGGCTCACTATTGATCTCAGGACGCCCCTGGCCACCGGCGATGCTGAGCGTCAGCGTACCCGCGGGCCACTCGGCCATCGCTTTCCCGAGAGGCGTGCCGGCCGGGCAATCGGCCAGCGACCTTGCCGGTTTGGCCTCGAGCCCCAAGGTTTCGCGCGTCGAGCCCGTGGGCGGCCGCGGGCGCCTGGTGCCTCACCTTCCGGGGCTCACGAGCCCGTATCTTCTGCAATCCGGCAAGGGCTACGTCGTCTCCGTTCCCTCTGCCCGCACGCTGTCGCTGCCGGAGGGTCCGTGACCGCAAAACGAGTCGCTCGCGGGCTCCTGGTCTTGCTGCCGTTGCTGGCGGCGTCGGGCACGGCGCTGGCCCAGGAGTCGACGGCCCTTTTGACTCTGGCTGGCATCGTCAAGAGCCCGGGCGGAAGCGGGCTGAACGGTCTGCGAGTTCGCGTACGGAACAGTTCCACGGAGCTGACGCTGCAGACCACGACGCCGTCGGCTTCCGGGGCGGCGACCGGGTTCTACGCGCTGGAGCTGTTCGATCTCGGCGGAAACCGGGCGGTCGCTGCAGGCGATGTCCTGCTCTTCTCGGCTTTCGATTCGGGCGGAAACGAGGTCGCCTCCAGTCCGGCCAGCATCGTGGTCACGTCGGGGGACGTCGTCTCCGGCTCGCGGCGACTGGATCTGACCGTGAACACGGCAGTCCCCGCGGACACCGTGCCGCCGGCGTGCACGGTTCTCTACTCCGCAGCCGATAGCGGCCAGGTGACGCCTGGCAGCACGCTCGGCTTGACCGCCAGTTTTTCTGAGGACATCTCTGCGGGCTCGTCCGTCGAGATCCGCATTCGCGGTCCGCTGGGTTCAGCGGCCGGCGCGGCTCCCGTTGCGCTCTCAGTGACGCGCGTATCGGCCGGGACCTACTCGGCGTCGGCGACGCTGCCAGCCACCGACGGTCTTTTCCTGGTCGAGATTTCGGGAGCCCAGGATGCCGCCGGCAACCCGAACCAGCCGGCGTCGAACTCCATCTTCCGGGTGGCCTCGTCCCCGTCGCTTCCTCCGGCGTTCGCCCTGGCGGATGTCTCGGTGCTTCCGAACAACGCGGCCACGCTGCCCCTGGGGTTCAGGGGTTCGGCTGCGGAGCCTGTGTGGAAGGTGCTGTTTCGGGCCACCCACGATGCCGCGAAGCTGCGATTCGACGGCGCGGCGGCCACCGCGCTTGCGCTCGGGGCTGGATACTCCGTGGTGGCACGTGAGACGGCCACCGGTGTCGTCGCCCTGGCCTTGGTTCCTGACTTCGATTCCATTCTCGGCAACGCCCCGCCGATGCAACTGCGGTATACCTTGCTCGCCAACGGACCCTTGGGAGGACTGGTTCCGGTCGGCACGTCGGGGTTGGTTGCGAAGTCGCCCGCCGGAAGCCAGATCACCTCGGCGACCCTCTCGCCCGGCGCGGTTCGAATTGCCTCCGCCCGGGACGATGAGATCGGTACGCAACTCTGCTTCGACGTCAATGGAAACGGCTCGTCTGCACAGGCCTCGGACATCCAGTTCCTCATCAATCGAATGCTGGGGCGGACCGGGTTCACGCAGTGTCTGGACGCGAGTCAGGACTGCTTCGATGTTCGGATCGACGGCGTGCCCGCACAGGCCTCGGACTTGCAGTTTCTGATCGATCGCGCGCTCAATGTCACGGGTGCGCAGACGTGCAGCCTGCACTCGAGCCAGCCCGTGTCGGGGACGCCCGCGACGGTCGCCTTTCCATCGAGCGTGCCACTCGAGCAAGGGGCCGAGACCGTCGTTGCGCTGTCGCTGGCCTACGCGGGCGGCAACACGACA
Source organism: Candidatus Wallbacteria bacterium (assembly GCA_016213845.1). Taxonomy (GTDB): domain Bacteria; phylum Muiribacteriota; class UBA6191; order JACPRK01; family JACPRK01; genus JACPRK01. Next base: position 100,444 of record JACQZN010000037.1, on the reverse strand, counting down.
GCATCGGTGAGCGCGCTTTCCTTCAGCCTGCCCCCCAGCCCGGTCGTGACGGTCGTTTCAGTTTCGGTGGGTGCGGCCGCACAAGCGGCGGGCAAGTCGGTCCAGAGCTCCATAGGCGCGACGGGTCTGGTGCGGATAGTCATTTCGGGAGGAAACGAAGCGATTCCGTCAGGGGATGTGGCGCTCGTGAGAGTGCGCTGCATCCAGCCCGGCCAGAGCACTCTCGGGATCGTCGAGCTGGACGGAGCGAACCCGGCGGGGGAACCGCTTGCGGGGCTGACGGCGGGTGGGGCCACCGTCAACGGCGACGCGGATCCATCCATCCTGACGCCGAACAGCGATCTCGCTACCCCTATCGTGGGCGTCAGCTACGCGACGGGCCTGGTCGTCCAGGGGACAGTTCCTGTCGCGGTTGCCATCACTCCGGCGAATGCGTTGCCGCCTGGACTGACGCTGGACGACACGCGCGCCGTTATTGCGGGAACACCCTCGGTTGCAGGCTCATTTCCGTTCCAGGTCGTCGCAAGCGGACCTGGGGGAACAGCGATTCAGTCTTACCGCTTGAATGTCGTCGACCCGGCGCCCCTGTCGGTTGCGATAGGCAGCGCCGTGGGCACGCGCGGCGGCACCGTGCGCATCCCGGTGACTCTCCGGGATACGTCGACCGCCCGAACGGATGCGGTGGAGTTCCGGATCGGATTCAACGACTCGTTGCTGGGGACGCCCACGGTGTCGGCGGGGCCGGCCGCCCAAGCCGCGGGCAAGTCCGTGTCCTCCAGCTTGCTGGCAACGGGTGACGTTCGGGTCACCGTGCTTTCGGCCACTGGTGGGGTCATCTCCAATGGAGTGCTGGCGAACCTCGACTTTCCCGTTAGGCCGGGCTCGGGACCTGGAGCAGCCCTTCTGTCGGGTTCTGGCCTGAACATTGTCGATCTAAGCGCAAGCAGCCTCTCCGGCACGATCACAGGCGGCCGCGTGGTCTTTGCCGAGCAGCTTCCTATCGATCCGGCGGCCTGCTTCGACCTCAACGGTAGCGGCAGCGTCACAGCCATCGATATCCAACGTCTCATCAATCGCATGGTCGAACGCCCGGGATTCCTGACCTGTTCGGCCGGAGACCAGCGCTGCTTCGACGTGCGAGTCGACGGCATCCCCGCCCAGGCTGCGGATCTCCAGTACCTCTTCAACCGCCTCATCGCCAAGGCCGGGTTCGAAACCTGCGTTCGGCACACCAACGATCCGGTGACGGTCACGACCTCGACAGTCCTGGTCCCCGCGGGTGCGCGCGTGCAGAGCGGGGCAACGGGGACCGTCCAGCTCGTGCTCTCGCAGCCAGCGAATACGCCGGCAACGGTGAGCGCGCTCTCCCTCAGCGTCCGGCCAAGCCGCCAGCTCACGTGCGTCTCGGCCGTGATCGGGGCCGCCGGGTCGGCCGCGGGGAAGTCCGTCACGGCCAACCTCACGAGCACGGGCATGAACCTCGTGCTCCACGGCGGCGATACGGCTATCGGCAGCGGCGAGCTGGTCACGCTCACGGTGCGAGGTGTCGAAGCAGGAATTGGCTCTTTGACCGTGGAGAAAGTCGACGCCGCCGACCCAGCGGCGAACGTTCTGAGCGGCATCGCGGGCAGCACGGCCTCGGTCACGGTCCTGGCCGGGAGCGCGCCGACGGTCACCTTGGGGCGTGGCACCGTCGCTGCCGGAGGGGTCGTCGACGTACCAGTCCAGTTCGACAACGTGACCGGGACTGCCGTGGGTGGGCTGCAGTTCGACGTGAACTTCGATTCCGCTGCGCTCTCGATCGCAAGCGTGCGGGCAGGCTCCGCGCTTCTGGGTACCGGCTATCAAGTCGCCAGCTCCGTCGTTGCGCCCGGCCAGCTCAGGGTGGTCGTCTTCGGCGTGACCGAGGCCGCATTGCCCGCCGGAAACATCATGGTCCTCGGGATTGGCGCGAGCCCCACGGCGCCGCAGGGAACGCTACGCGCCCTGGTGGGCTCGGCCCTCACAATCTCAGACGTCAACGGCAGCTCCGTTCAGGGGGCGATCCTGGACGGCGCGGTGGAGCTCGTGGCGGCAGCGGTCCCGGAGGACCTGAACTCGGACGGGTTCGTCGACGTCCGCGACGGGCGCATCGTGGCCAACGTGGCGCTGGGGCGCTCGGCGTTCACGACCCGCGCCGATCTCACGGGCGACAGCCGAGTGAACGTCCTGGATATTCGCCGGCTGGCCTTGGAGGTCGTCAATCAGGCAGCACCAGCCCCGCCAGGCTTGCAGGGCACCGGAGCCGACGAGGTGCTCCAGGTTGGAGCGGCCCGCGGGACCCCGGGCAGCGAGCTCGAGGTGCCGCTCTTCGTCGGAACGAATGTGGCGGGCCGCATCACGGAGTTCCAGTGCGACGTCGCGTTCCCGGCCGCCGACCTCGCATTCGTCGGGTTCCGGCCGTCGACGGGGCTGGCATCGGCCGGAAAATCAAACGTCACGACGGGTCTCGTGCCGGGCGGCGCGCGTGTGTACGTCACCCCCGTCAACCTCGGAGTCCTTCCCAGCGGAGAGGCAGGCAAGCTGGTGTTCCGGGTCGCCCAGAACGCGACGCAGGGCGCCCGGCTCGAGCTGGCCGTGTCCTCTATCGTCTTCACGGACGTCGACGGCGTGCGTGTGGGAGGCGCCGGCGCGGCCGGCTCCGTCTGTGTCACGGGCGATTCAACCCCGCCGAGCGTGACCTTCGCGTTCTCCCAGAACCCCGTCACTTCCGCGCATCTGTTGCAGATCACGGCCACGTTCTCCGAGCCGATGCTGGTGAGCGGAACCACGACCCCCGGCGCCCGCTGCGCCGAGGCGGCCGTGCCCGTCCCGACGATTTCGATATCCGGAGCCAATTCCTCCTTCCAGGTAACTGACCAGCCGCTCGCCGGAGGCGGCTCGGTGTTCAGTTTCTCTCGAACGCTCTCGGCCACCACGGAGCAGAACGGTGACTTCCTCGTCACGGTCCGAGGCGAGGACCTGTCCGGGCTCACCGTCGCTTCTTCGGCGTCGCTGGCGATCCGGATCGGCAACCGGCCACCGGTGGCCAACGCGGGCCTGGATTCCTCGGTCCCGCAGGGGTCCACGGTGCAGCTGGACGGTGGCCGCAGCGCCGATCCCGACGCGAGCGCGCTTTCCTACCGGTGGACGCAGCTCGGCGGCACCCAGGTACAGCTCGCCGGCGGGACCGGCCCGCAGCCTTCGTTCGTGGCCTCGTCGCCCGGTGTCTACACCTTCCGCCTGATCGTTTCGGACGGCGCCCTCGACAGCCAGGCCGACGATGTCGTCGTGACCGTGGTTTCTCCGACGGGCGACGACCACCCCAACGACGCCGCTTCCGTCACCTCGAGCGACTCCATCGGTATCGGCGGACCAGAAATCGAAGGCGCCATCGAGAAGGCCGGAGACGTCGACTTCTTCGTCATCGAAGCCAAGGGCGGCGAGAAGCTCACGATTCGAACCCGCTTGCTGACGCTCACGGACACGGTTCTGGCGCTCTTCAGCGAATCCTCTCCCGCCGTTCCGATTGCCGAGAACGACGACGCCGCGTCGGGCGATCGCTCCTCACGCATCGAGTTCACGCCGTCGGCCTCGGGCGCGTTCTTCGTGCGCGTCCGCCACTTCAGCCGGTTCTCCGGGGCGGGCCGCTACGCTCTGTCGGTGACGGCAACGCCGGGCCTGGCACCGGTCGCCGACGATCACCCCAACGCCGCCGAGCTGACGCAGGCCCCTCGTGACGCTCTCGTCGCGGGCGGGGCGTCGATCGCCGGGGAGGTCGAGACGACAGGCGACGTCGACTTCTTCTTCTTCGACGCCAAGTCGACCGAGAGCTACACGCTCGAAGTGCAACTCGGCACGATGCGCGATTCCTTCATGACGCTCTTCGATCGGGATGGCTCGACCGTCCTGGCCGCCAACGACGACTTCGGCAGCTCCGCCGCGTCACGGATCGGCGACTTCCAGCCGACGGTCGGCGGAACCTACTTCGTCCGCGTGCGCCATTTCTCACGAGCCGGCACGGGCGCGTACCGGGTGAGCCTGACTGCGTCGAACATCGGAGCTGGAGCCTCCCCGGACGATCACCCCGGCCGGCCCGAAGCGACTGCGAGTCCCGCGGACGATCTCGGAGGCACGCCGATCGTGGGCTCTCTCGATCCCGCCGGTGACGTCGACGTCTTCCGGCTGCCTGCCGAGGCCGGGCTCAGCTACGACATCACGGCGACCTCGATCACCGCGGGAGGACTGAACCTGGCGGTGCTCGACCGCGATGGCCGCGTGCCGGTCGCCGTGCGGACGGACGTCGCCGGCGCTCTGGCCCGGATCACCGGGTTCCGGCCCGTGTTGCCGGGCGTCTACTTCGTCGTCGTGCGCAGCACGGCCTCGGACCTCACTGGAACGTACCGACTGGAGTCGAGCGCCGCCGGTCTCGCGGGGGAAGCAGCGCGCGTCACGATGAGCGTCACGACCTCGGCGGCTTCGATCGTGGCCACGCTGAATGCCAGCCAGTCCTCGCCCGGGCTCGACTTCGTCGTGGCGTCCGTGGCGTTCGACGCGAGCTCGATCGAGTTGCTGGAGGTCCAAACAGGACCGGCGCTGGCGGGTACCGCGTTGCGTCAATTCGACTTCCAGCCGGGGTTCGTGGGCTTGGCGGCCGATTCCGGCTCGGGCTCCGCACGCATCGGGGATGGAGCGCTGGCCACGCTTCGGTTCGGTCCCCGTGCGGGGGCGACCCTGCGTGGTGGACTCGTGGCCTTGACCTCCGCCGAAGCCGGTTCACGTCGTGGGCGCAGTCTGACGCTCGGGCCGCGGGCGGATGCCGGGCCGGAGAGACAGCTCTCCGTAACGGGCGGGCTATCCGAGATCGTCGATCCCGAGCTGGGCGGCGTGAGAGGCGTCGTGCGGCTAGACGGACGCCGGAGCACCGATCCCAACGTGCCGCCGCGGGTGCTCGCATACAGGTGGACGGTCCTCGACTCCCCGGTGCCTGTGACGCTGAGCGACCCGGCCAGTCCAGTCGTGACGTTTGCGCCCGGACCGCCTGGGACCTACTTGTTCGGCCTCACCGTGGACAACGGCCTGCTGGAAAGCCTGGGCGTCTCGACGCGAGTGGTCATCAATCGCGTCAACAGGACGCCGAGCGCACAGGCCTTCGTCATCGAGACGTCTACCGGTCAGACAGCGGGTCCGGGCGATCCCGCTCTCGAAGTCACGACCGGGACCGAAATCCTGCTGGACGGCCGCTTCTCGGTGGACGAAGACCGTGATGACGCGGGACGACTCGCCTACCGCTGGTCGCAGCTCGCAGGCCCCAGCGTCCTGACCAGCGCGTTGACGAGCGTCTCTGCACCGCGCCTCACCGTCACGTCTCCCGGGGTCTACGAGTTCCAGCTCGTGGTGCTCGATCCGGCCGGCGCCGAGAGCCCACCCTTCCGCGCAGGGTTCCTCGCGATCGAGCGCGGTAACAAGCGACCGCGGGTCTCGATCGTCGCCAGCGCCACCAGCACGAGCACGACCGGTCAGGACCTGCCCGACCTCCCGGGCGCGGCGGCGCCGCGCTCCCTGCGCGTCGTGCTCCCGTCGCGAGTCACGCTCAAGGCGGAGGTCGACGACCCGGACGTCGGCCGGCCGCCTCTCAAGCAGCTCCTCTCGTTCTCCTGGACGCAGGAGGAGGGGCCGCCGGTACAGCTGACGACGTCGACCTTTGCGCCTGCCGACCAGACGATTTCGGCAATCAGCTTCGAGCCGACGGTGTCGCGCGTGCTGGGCTTCCGGTGCGAGGTCTCCGAGTTCGACTCTTCGGGACGGGCGACGGGCGTGAAGGTGTCGCGCAGGATTCGCGTCATCGTGGACGACGTCGAGGGACGCACGCCGGTCGCCAGCGCCGTCGCGACGAAAAAGGACGCGTCGCCGTCGCCCAAGTCGCCAGGGGACCAGGCTGCCGCGGGAGAGGAAGTCTTCACGCCCGGCGATGTCGTGGAGCTGTCCGGAAGCGCCAGCGCCCAGGCACTGGAGCCGGGCCGCTCGCTCAGCTACACCTGGGTACAAGTGCAGGGCCCGCGTGTGACCTTCAGCCAGCCGTTCGCGCGCATCACGACCTTTGTCGTGCCGGACACGCGCGACGCGGGCGCGCGCAACTACGTGTTCGCGCTCTTCGCCAGCGACGGCGATCGCCTGAGCGAGCCGTTTCCGGTGAGGCTGAGGGTGCAGCCGCCGGCCGCGATCGAGCGCGACCTCACAGGCCTTCAAGGGCTGACACTCGTCTCGTTGCCGGTCGATCCTTCGACGACCGGCCATCCGTTCGACGCCGCGGATCTGCTGAGCACGACGACCGGCAGCGTGGCCGTCCAGCTCGAACGCGACCCCGTGACGGGTCGGGGACGGTTCGGTCTCTTCACGCCGTCGCTGGGAACTCGCCCCTTCGTGACGCAGGCCGGGAGAGGGCTGCTCGTGCTGCGGCCGCATCAGCGCGTGGTTGCTTCGAAGCGGCTGCGCGGTCTTCCGTGGCGCCGCGAGAGTGTCAAGCAGACGCTGCACCCTGGGCTCAACCTGATCGGCTATCCGCTCGGCGTCCCCGCGAACGAGACGGTCGCGAACCTGCTCGCGCGGACTGGCGCGACGTATGCCCTCCGCGTTCGGTCCGACGGGAAGTTCGAAGTCTTCTTCGCTGGCTCCGGAGTGCCGCCGTGGACGATCCGGGACGGCGAGGCCTATATCGTTTCCGTGTCCGAGGAACGCTCGATCGAGCTACCGACCGGGCCCTAGGGAAGCGTTGTGGTGCGGCCGTGCTAAACTGAATCTGTCCACTCCCTGGCTGCCGCGCCGCGAGCTGACGACAACGAAAAGCGTCCGATCCGATGGCCCCGGAACCCGGCAAGCGCCGTTCGCTCTCTCGCCACCTGCTCTTGCAGCTGGCCGCCGACGAGGCTGCGCGGGACGGCAAGCTCGAGCCTGCCGAGAAAGGTCTGCTCGAGCGGCTCACGGCGGCGCTCAAGCTCGAAGCGGCTGCACCCGCCGAAGCGGTGGCCCGCTCGCGCGAGCGGCTAGCGGCCGGCAAGCTGGGCCGCCCGCGGCCGCTTGACCCGAAGCACCTCCACAAGAAAGCCGTCGCCGCCGCCTTCCGCGAAGGAGAGCCCGGCGAGCAGGACCGGAAGCTGCTCGAAGTCTTCCGGGCGGTCCTCGAGCTCTCCCGGGAGGACCACGAGGCCGTCCTCGCCATTGTCCGGAACAGCCCTCGCCCGCCGCCCGCGTCTGCCGACAGCCCCGCGCCTACGGCATCCGGCGAGATTCCGCTGGCGCCCGCCGAGACCTCTCCCGAAGTTCGCGTTCCCCCAGCCGCACCCGTCGAGATCGAGCCCCCGGCGCCGCGGGTCGCCCCCCCGGCCGTGGACCGAGCACCTCCGGCCGCTCGCACCAGGACTCGCGGCCGCCGGCCCGCCGAGCCCTCTGAGGCTGCCCCCGAGGATGCGGACGCCGCGCTGGGCGAGCTTCGCCAGGCCCATTCCCTGATTCAGGAAGGCAAATTCTCTGCGGCGAACCGTCTGGTCGACCAGCTGCTCGTCCGGGTTCACGAGCCCGCTTTGCGAGAGATCGCCACGCTCGCCAAGAAGGCCGCCGTTCCTCCGATACGCGAGGTCCCGCCGAACTACGGGGTCGTTGCCGGCCTGCTCGTTGCGGCGTTCGTCTCCGGGGCGGCCACCCTGACCCCGGTCGTCCGGCTGAACCAGGTGCAGGGGATGATCCTGGCCGTCGCTTTCGCGGTGGGGGCCGTCGTCGCCTTTGTCAGCTCGACCGGCCTGAGTGGAAGAGGCGTCACGATCAATCGCCTGCTCTCGCGAAAAACCGTCCCGTGGAATCGCATCGCCGCTGTCGAAGCGACCACCTCCAAGATCCTGATGAATGGAAACCACGTGCAGAACGAGGTGGCCATTGTTCTCACGCTGCGCGAGGGCGGAACGGTCACGTTCAAGGGTAGCGATCCAGCCAATGGCGGCCGCGAGTATCACGGAATCGCGGTGGCGCTCTGCGACTTCATCGGTTGTCGAGACCGCCTGGGCCAGCTGCTCGCAGGGGCGAACCGATGACGCGGCGCGCTGGGTTCGGCCTGCTCGGCATCCCGGTCATCGTTCTGGCCGCCTCACCGCTCTTGGCGTTGATGGCGGGCCGCTGGGGCGACTGGACCTCGGGTAAGGTGCTGGCGGCCACGGTCAGCTTGCTTGCGGGCTGCGCGATCGTCGCAAGACTCAGTCCCGACCGGTACGGGATGCGGCTCGACAAGCTGCCGTGGTGGGTGCCGGTGCCGGCGCTCTTTGCCGGCTGGGTCGCTCTGATGGTCTACAACCGCGGCACGCTCTCGCTCGAGGCCTGCAAGGACGCCGTGGTGCCTACGGTGCTCACGTTTCTGATCCTGAGCGCGGAGGACATGTGGGGCTCGTTCACCGACTGGTCGCACGGCGGCCTCGCGACCTCGCCTGTGGTCCCGTTGTGGGCGATCGTCCTGTTCTGTCTCACCTGTTCCGCCGGACTTTTCTGGCTGGCGGACTACACGGACCTGGCAGCCCTCGATGCCCTCGGCTGGGTCGCCATGGTCGCCGCGATCTTCGCGCATCGAATATCACCAATGCGCCTCTGATTGGTAGGCCCGACTCACGAACAACTCAGGCTTCCCGGAAGTAGGCCTCGACCACGCGGCGGTAGGCTTCGACGCCTCGGTCGAAGTCGGTGAGCAGGATGCTCTCGTCGGCCTGGTGGGATTGCGCTGGGTCGCCTGGGCCGAGCACGATGCCGGGGATGCCGCCCAGGTGGAAGAGGTCGCTGACGCCGCCGAACGCCCCAGGAGCTGTGGCGCCGAGCGCGTGCAGCGCGGCTCGGACGATGGGCGAGTCGGCCGGAGTGCTGACCGGCTGAAAACGCGATGACTTCACGGCTACTTTGCCCCGAGTGGCGCCGCGCACGGCGTCGATGAGGCGATCGTTCGGCCAGGCGGGTGTGCTGCGGCCGTCGATGGTGAGCCGGCATTCGGGCGGGATCACGTTGGAGCGGACCCCGCCGGCGATCATGGTGACCGCCAGTGTCGCGCGACCCAAGAGCGGGTCCTCGCCCGGCAGCTCGAGCGCCGCCAGTGCCAGCACGTCACGGGCGGCGAGCTCGATCGCGTTCTCGCCCTCCCAGGGCCGGCTGGCGTGGCCCGCACGGCCGCGGGCGGTGAGCTCCAGTTTCACGAGCCCCTTCTGGGCAGGGCAGACCCGCATCGCGGTCGGCTCGCCCACGATCGCCGCGTCGGCGTGGGGAAGATCGCCGATGAGCTTCTCGAGCCCCTCGCCGCCGGTCTCCTCGTCGCAGGTGGCGGCGAATACGAGCTCGGCGCCCGCCGGAAGCTCGGCCGTGAGGAACGCGAAGGCGAGCCCGACCACGGCCGACTTGGCGTCGCCGGCGCCCAGTCCGTAGAGCCGATCGTTCTCGACTGCGGCAGCGAACGGGTCGCGGGTCCAGGCAGGCGTGGCCGGGACCGTGTCGACGTGCGAGTTGAGGAGCAGGCGTCGCCGGCCACCGCCGCCCCGCGTCGCGTGGACATTTCGCCCGCGTACGACCGGAGCCGTCCCCGCGCCGGCCAGCACGTCGCGCAGGTAGTCGATCGCTCCCGCTTCTTTCCCCGACGGGCTCGGGATGCGCACGAGCTCGGCGAGGACCTCGCGGGGCGTCTTCATCGCGCCTTCGCCTTGGCGCGCTGCCGGGCCGCCTTGCGCTTGCGCCAGAGGCGGTTCTTGCGCGGATGCCTGGGTGGGGGAATCGTGGGCTCGGGTTCGGGAAGGGGCGCGCGGCTCACCAGCGTCCCCGATCCGCGCTGCGTGAAGGTCTCTTCGAGGATCGAGTGGGGGAGGATGCCGGAGAGAATCGTGGCGTGGCGGACGCCTCGTTCGACGGCAGCGACGGCGGCGCCGAGCTTCGGGAGCATGCCTTTCTTGACTGCGCCGCTCTCCATCAGCGCGCGCGCCTCGGCCGTGGTGAGGTTCGGGACGACCTCACGCGAGTCGGAGGAGCGCAGCACGCCCGGTACGTTGGTCAGGATCAGCAGCTTCTCGGCCGCGAGGGCCGAGGCGATCTCGGCGGCCACCGTGTCGGCGTTGATGTTGTAGACGTGGCCGTCCTCGTCGGCGCCCAGGCTCGACAGGACGGGGACGTAGTCGTGGGAGAGCAGGGTGTAGAGGAGCGCCGCGTCGACCTGGACGATGTCGCCCACGTGGCCGAAGTCGACGTCGGCAAGGACGCCGGTCTCCGGGTCGCGCATCCGTTTCACGGGCCGGCGCCGGGCGTGCACGACGTTGCCGTCGACGCCGGAGAGGCCGACGGCGCGCCCACCGAAGCGCCGGAGCTCCGAGAGGATCTCGGTGTTGATCTTGCCGGCGAAGACCATCTTGGTGACCTCGAGCGTCTCCTCGTCGGTCACGCGCCGGCCGGCGACGAACGTGGGTTTGAGACCCAATCGCTCCGAGAGCTCGTTTGCCTGCGGTCCGCCGCCGTGGATGACGACGACGCGGACGCCGACCTTGTTCAGGAAACAGACGTCCTGCGCCAGCATCTCCAGGATGGCGGAGTCGGCGACGAGCTCGCCGCCGACCTTCACGACGAAGGTCTTCCCCTTGTACTGGTTCAGGAAGGGCAGCGCCTGCAGCAGCAGTGAGACGTCCTGCATTGCCCTACCTCCGCGCCCGGGCGGCGGTCCGTGTTTTCGCCTTCGGCCCGGCCTTCCCTGCCAGCGCCACGAGCAGGGCCTTCTGGGCGTGCAGGCGGTTCTCGGCCTCGTCGACGACCACTGACCATGGGCCGTCGAGCACCTCGTCGGCAAGGGCCACGTTGCGGCGCACGGGCAGGCAGTGCATCAGGAGCGCGTCGCGCGTGCGCTTCATCTGCCGTGCGCCGACCATCCAGTCCGTGTGGCGCGCGCGCAGCGCCTTTTCGGCTGCGTCGTCGCCGTAGTGATCGAGGCTGCCCCACTCCTTGGCGTAGACCACGTCGGCGCCGTCGAAGCCGGCCTCGAAGCCGTCGACGACCTCGACTGAGCCGCCGCTTTTTCGTGCGTTGGCCCGCACGCGAGCCATGATGTCGGGGTCGAGATCGAAGCCTGGCGGCCGCGCGATCGTGATGCGCATGCCGGCGCGGCTGGCGATGAGCGCCGCCGAGTTCGGCACCGCGGTCGGCAGCGCGCGCGGGTGGCGGCACCAGGTGAGCAGGAACCGCTTGCCCTTCGTCTTGCGCAGCTTCTCGCGTATGGTCAGCAGGTCGGCCAGCGCCTGGCACGGGTGGTAGAGCGAGGACTCCATGTTGATGACGGGGACGTCGGAGTACGCCGCGAAGCCCGAGAGAATCGGATCGGTGCGCTCCACCGCCCAGTCCTTGCCGGACGGGAAGCAGCGCACGGAGAGCAGGTCGCAATAGCGGGCCAGCACCGGCACGGCCTCGCGGAGGTGCTCGGCCGCGTCGCCGTCCATCACGGTGCCGTCCCTGTGCTCCAGCTTCCAGACTCCCTGGCCGATGGACAGGTCGATGGCGTGGCCGCCGAGCTGGAACATGCCGGCCTCGAAGGAAGCGCGGGTGCGGAGCGACGGGTTGAAGAAGACCATGCCGAGGATGCGGCCGGCCAGGAGCGCGCCCGGGCCGCGGGCCTTGAAGCGGGCGGCCAGCTCGAGCAGCGCCTCCAGCTCGGAATCGGAGAGGTCGTCGGTGGTGAGGAAGTTCCGGCCGGCCAGGCCGGCGAGTGGGTTCTTCGAGGGCATCGTCAGTCTCCTGGGTCGGGTTTCGGGAGCGAGGCGAGGAGCGCCCGCGCCTCCGCGAGCTGGGCCGCGACGCCGGCGGCGCCCGTGCCTCCGGCGGCATTGCGGCGCGCCAGGCTCACCTGGGGGTCGAAGAGCTCCAGCGCCCGGGCGTCGAACTCGGGCGACGCCTCCAGATACGCCGCGAGCGGCAGTCGCGAGAGCCCGACGCCGGCGCCGGCCGCCGCGCGCGCCAGGCGGCCGACCGCCTCGTGGGCCCTGCGGAACGGCACGCCCTTCTTCACGAGGAAATCGGCGAGATCGGTGGCGTAGAGGTCGTCGGTGAGCGCCGCGCGCATGCGGCCACGGTCGAACTCACACCCCTGGACGACCAGGCGGAAGACCTCCAGGACGGCGCGGGCGGAGTCCAGAAGATTGAAAAGACCTTCCTTGTCTTCTTGGAGGTCCTTGTTGTAGCTGGTGGGCAGGCCCTTCTGAAGAGACAGGATGGAGCAAACCTGTCCGATTGCCGCGGCGGCCTTGCCTCGGATGAGCTCGAGCGAATCGGGGTTCTTCTTCTGCGGCATGAGTGAAGAGCCCGTCGAAAGGCTGTCGGGCAGCCGCATGAACCCCAGCGCCGGGCCGCACCAGAGGACCCAGTCCTCCGCATAGCGCGAGAGGTGGACCAGCGTCTGCGCAAGCGCGAAGCTCGTCTCGCTGACGAGGTCGCGATCGCCCACGGCGTCCAGGCTGTTCTCGCTTGGACGCGCGAAGCCGAGCTCGGCTGCCAGACGCGCACGGTCGACGTGGAGCGTGGTCCCCGCCAGCGCCGCCGAGCCGAGCGGCATCCGACCTGCGCGCGAGGCAGCCTCCGAAAGCCGCTCCAGGTCCCGCGAAAGTGCCCAGAAGCACGACAGCAGATAGTGGCCCAGCGCGATCACCTGAGCCGGCTGCAGGTGAGTCCAGCCGGGCATCGGCGTCGCCGCTTCCTCCTCCGCCCGTGTCACGAGCGCCTCGAGTGTCCTCGCCAGAAGTCCCGTCAGCTGCTTCAGCTCCCCGCGCAGGTAGAGCCTCAAGCTCGTCCCCACCTGGTCGTTGCGGGAGCGGCCGGTCTGCAGTTTCTCCCCCGCCGCGCCGCAGAGCTCCGTGAGCCGCCGCTCGATCGCCATGTGGACGTCCTCGTCGGCCTCGACGAACTCGAAGCCGCCCGCGCGCGCCTCGTCCTCGAGCCGACCCAGCGCCGCTTCCACGCTCGCCAGCTCGCCCGCGGAGTAGACCCCCGCCCGGTTCAGCGCCCGCGCCCAGACCCGGTCCTGCTCCAGGTCCGCCAGCAGCAGTCTGCGATCCACCCCGAGCGAGCAATTGAGCGCCTCGAACGCGGGCGCCAGCCCACCCTCCAGGCGTCCCTCCCAGGCTTTCTTGAAATTCATATGGCCGCTGCTTCCGACGGCCGCCAGATTAGCATGAGGCTTGAGGCTTGAGGGGTGAGGCTCGAGGCTTGAGGATTGAGGCTCGATTCTCGATTCTCAATTCTCGATTCTCGATTCTCGATTCTCCGCTCTCGTCAAACTCCACTTCAGCGCGGGAGGCGTCACGAGCGTCGTCACGATCACCATCACCACGATGGCGCTGAAGGTCGCGGTGTCCACGATCCGCTCGCCGCCGATCCGGAGCGACAGCCCGATGTTGGCGAAGATGAGCCCGACCTCGCCGCGCGGAATCATCCCCAGACCCACCGTCAGCCGGTCGACCCCGGGCGTCAACACACCCAGAGCACAGGCTTGCTTGCCGATGACCGCGGCCACGATGAGCGCCGTCGCCAGCCCCAGCACGCCCGGCTGGCCGAAGGCCGCCAGGTCGGTGTGCATCCCCATCAGCACGAAGAAGACGGGGACAAGGAAGGAGGCGATCGGGTGGATCAGCTCCTCGAGCTCGTGCTCGCCTCGGTCCGTGAAGTCCCGGTAGTGCACGCTCTCGAGCACCAGGCCCGCCGCGAAGGCGCCGACGATCGGCGCAAGGCCGATCTGGCTGGAGAGCCACGAGAGCAGGAAGCAGACAGAGAGGCCCGTCGCCAGGAGCACGCCCTGTCCCTGGAGCCGCGAAGCGATGCCGAAGAGCCTGGGTGAGAGCTTCAGCCCCACGACGAGCGCCCCGACCAGGAACGTCGTCGCCTTTGCCACGATCCAGCCGACCTCGCCGAGCGACATCGCCGACCCGCTCGCGGCGGCCTGGATCGTGCCGCTGACCACGGCCAGGATGACCAGCCCCAGAACGTCGTCGATCACCGCAGCTCCCAGAATGATGCGTGCCTCGGCCGTCGTCGACTTGCCCAGGTCCTTCAGCACGCGCGCCGTGATGCCGACGCTGGTCGCCGTCAGGGTTGCGCCGAGGAAGGCGTGAACATAGGCGGAATGGGTGGGAAGGAGCACGTAACCCAGGCCCCAGCCCAGGGCGAACGGCGCCACCACCCCCAGGCAGGCCACGACGAAGGACGAGAGCCCCACCTGCATCATCTGGCCGACGGTCGATTCCAGTCCGACCTCGAAGAGCAGCAGCAGCACTCCCACTCGGGCCAGCATGTCGACCGTCGGATCGGTCTTCAGAAACTCGAAAACGGTCACCCCGGCCAGCGAAGCGTTTCCCAGGAGCACGCCTGCGACCAGTTCCCCCAGAACTGCCGGCTGGCCCGCGCGGGTCGCGAGATCGCCCCCGAGCTTCGCGGTCAGGAGAATCAGCGCCAGCGCCAGCGCCAGCTGCGCCACCGGGTCCGCGTGCTCGACGCCCGAGGCCAGCGCGGCCGGCGCCAGCAGCGCGGGCAGCAGCAAGAGCAGCAGTTTCGTTCGGGAGGGCTTCATCGACTTTTTCGAAACGAGAGCGGCCATTGTACGACGGCCGGAGCGCGCGTCCGGGGTGTCGCGCCGCGCAGGGACGGTGTACCATCCGCGCGATGACGACGGACGAGAGCGAATCGAGGCCGCCGGTTCGCCAGCCCAGGCCGGCGGCGCTGGGCGCCTGGGTGGCGCTGCTGGCGGCGATCGCGTTGCTTTCGCGCCCGGGCGCGCTTGGCGCCGACCCCTATGAGCTCGTGGCCGCCGGCGACGGTTTCAAGCATCCGGTCCAGCTCACGCACGCTGGCGACGGGTCCGGGCGCACGTTCGTCGTCGAGCAGGAGGGCCGTGTTCTGGTCATGCGGGACGGCCGCCCGGCGGAGACCTTCCTCGACCTTCGATCCAAGGTCTACCACGGCGGCGAGTGCGGGCTGCTCTCGATAGCCTTCCATCCGAAGTTCCGCGAGAACGGCCGTTGCTTCGTCAACTACACGTCTGCGGAGCGCGGGCTCGACTCCATCGTGAGCGAGCTCACCGTGCCGAAGGGCGGTCAAAAGGCCGAGCCGGCCTCGGAGCGGGAGATTCTGCGGCTTGCGCAGCCCTATCCCAACCACAACGGCGGCATGCAGCTCTTCGGCCCCGACGGCTTCCTCTACATCGGCTTCGGAGACGGCGGCGCCGGCGGCGACCCGCACGGCCATGGCCAGAACCTGGGCTCGCTCCTGGGCAAGATGCTCCGCATCGACGTCGACACGCGGGCGCCAGGCCTGGCCTATGGCATCCCGGCGGACAACCCCTTCGTCGGGACGCCCGGGGCGCGGCCGGAGATCTGGGCGTACGGGCTGCGCAACCCGTGGCGGTTCAGCTTCGACCCGGCAACCGGGACGCTCTGGTGCGCCGACGTCGGCCAGAACCGCTTCGAGGAGATCGACGTGATCGAGAGGGGCAAGAACTATGGCTGGAACGTGATGGAAGGCGCGCACTGCTTCAAGCCCGAGAGCGGCTGCAACACCCAGGGCCTCACCCTGCCCGCCAAGGAGTACGGCCGCAAGAAGGGCGTCTGCGTGACAGGCGGCCACGTCTACCGGGGCAAGGCTGTCCCCGACCTCGCGGGCGCCTACATCTATGGAGACTTCGGCAGCGGACGGATCTGGTCGCTCAGGCTCTCCGGGGGCTGGGTGAAGGAGGACCGGGAGCTGATGCACTCGAAGAAGCCGATCTCCTCCTTCGGCACCGACGAGGCCGGCGAGCTCTACGTGGTCACGTACGAGGGGCGAGTCTGGCAGCTAAAGAAAAGTAGCGAGTAGTGAGTAGCGAGTAGTGAGTAGGGGATGAGGACTGGGATGCGCTTTTGGGTTGGGATGGTGGCGCTCGCGCTCGCGTGCGGGGGGTGCGGCAGCCGTCACGACCGGGTGAAGCCCGATCCGCCGGTTCCGCCGCCGGCGGTGCTGGCGGGGCCGAGCTACTCGGCCTCGCTCGCGCTCGACTCGAACAGCGAAAACGTCTGGGTCGCCTCGGAGGACGCCGGCACGGTCACTCTGGTGAGCGTGGTGCTCGACCGATTCGTGCGCGGGCCGGTCGTACAGGTGGGCGCCGAGCCGACCTCCATTGCGCTCTCCCCCGACAACCGCACGCTCTATGTGACGAACCGAGGCTCGGGCACGGTCAGCGTCGTCGATGCGCTGGCGCTCAACGTGCGGGCCAACATCCCCGTCGGCGCAGAGCCGATCGGCTGCGCCTTGACGCCGCTGGGTGACAAGCTCTACGTCGCCAGCTCGCTGGCGGGCACGGTCGCAGTCATCGACACCGCCTCGCTATCGGTGGCCAAGACCATCGCCCTCACGGACGGTACCTTTCCGTTCGCCGTCGCGGTCACGAATGACGATCCTGCGCACGCCGACGAGAAGGTCTACGTCACCCAGTTCTTCGGCCAGCTCGGCCCGGGGCAGCGGCCCTCCGTGTCGGGCGACACCGATCGCGGCCGCGTCGGCAAGGTCACCGTCATCGGGACGGCGACCGACTCGATCGTGGGCACCATCGAGCTCGGGCCGCGCCCGACCGGCTTCGCCTCCGATCGAACGGCGTTCGGCGGCTCGTCGACGGAGCAAACCTTTGCCTTTCCGAACCTGCTCAACACCGTCGTGCTCCGAGGCAAGCGAGGCTATGTCGTGAACGTGGCCTGTTCCCCGGACGGCCCCGTGAGCTTCACCACCAACACGCAGGCATTCGTGAGCGTCTTCGATCGCGTCTCGGGTCGAGAGCTGCCGGCCGCGACCATCAACCTCAACGCAGCGGTCAAGTCCGAATCGGAACCCGGGCTCTTCTTCAACACTCCCTGGGGGATGGCGCTCTCGCCGCGGGAACCCAAGGGCATCGTCCTCTCGGCCGCCAGCGACGTCGCCGTGGTGCTCACGCTCTCGGCAGACGGTTCGCCCTCCGCCACGCAACCCGGCGGCGGCGTGAAGCGGATCGACACCGGCAAGAACCCGCGCTCCGCCGTCATCAACAAGACCGGCACACGCGCCTATGTCCACAACCACGTCAGCCGCGACGTGACCGTGATCAACCTCTCCGACGACACGGTCGTCGGCACCTTCGGCGTCTCCGACCTCCCCGCGGCCGGAACTCTGGCTGCCTCGATCCTTCGGGGCGAGGAGCTCTTCAACACCAGCCGAGGCTCGAGCTCCGTCGCCACCGCGCCGGCAGGGCGGATGTCGACCAACGGCTGGGGCAGCTGCTTCTCCTGCCACCCGTTCGGCTGGACCGATTCGATCGTCTGGAACTTCGCCGACGGCCCGAGGAAGACGATCCCGTTGAACGGGATCTTCGCCAGGAACGACCCGGCTGCCCACCGCATCCTCAACTACTCGGCCACCCGAGACGAGGTCGAGGACTTCGAGCTGAACATTCGCCGGGTCTCCAGCAGCACGGCGCAGGACGGGCGGACGGGCCTCATCATCGACAGCCCCATCGCCGACATTCCGAACCTCGTGCCGCGCGCCAACTCTGGACGCAGCCCCGACTGGGACGACGTCGTCAACTACATCCGCCACGGCGTGCGCTCGCCAATCTCCCCGTTCCGGGGCGTGAACGTCTCGGCCGGCCGCGCCCCCTTCGCCCAGGCGGGCTGCAGCAGCTGCCACGCCGGACCCAGGTGGACTTCCAGTGCTCGCACTTACACGCCGCCGCCGACAACCCCGCCCGTGACGATCGTCGACGGCCAGCTCACGTCGGCGTTGCGGCAGGTCGACAGCTTCGTCTCGGGCGAGGTCACCGATCGCAACACGGCCGCCCGAGGCGCGGCCGGCTTCAATCCGCCGTCGCTGCTCGGCTTCTGGGCGTTTCCGCCGTATCTGCACAACGGCCAGGCTGCTACCGTCGACGAGATCCTCACCCGTGTGCTCAACTCGAAAGCCCACAAGGACGCCGGAATCGCAGGTCGTCTCGAAGACCCTGCGGCTCGCGCCTCGCTCGTGCTCTTCCTCATGTCCGTCGACGACGCCACGGTTCCGGAAGTTGCGCAGTGATCGTGTCGCTGCCCTCCGGTTTTGATAAGATGGTTCCGGCAAGCCAACGACCGGTGGACGGGAATCTCCAGGAGGCCCCCGATCATGTCGAGAATCCGAGAACTCAGGACCGCTTCGCTGCTGACGATCTTCCTGGCCGGCATGGCCTCGGCCCAGGACGCGGCCGCGCCGCCGGCGGGTCAGCCCGCCACGCCCGCGGCCTCCGCGCCGTCGCCCGTCAACCGGGAGCTCTGGAGCGCCAAGACGCCGCTGGGGCTGGAGGATGTCGGGCTCACCGCTCCGGACGATAATCAGATAACCAAGCCGAAGGTCGTGCTCGGCAAGAAGCTCTTCTGGGACAAGCGGCTCTCGCCGCAGGGCACCCACGCCTGCGTCACCTGCCATCTTCCCGACAAGGGCTGGACCGACGGCACGCAGTTCTCGGTGAAGGCCGATGGTTCGATCAACACCCGCCATACGCCCACGCTCTATAACGTGGCCTACAACAAGGCCTTCTACTGGGACGGCCGCGCCGAGACGCTCGAGAAGCAGATCCTGGCAGCCTGGGAGGCCCAGATGGGCGCGAAGGACAAGGTCAACGAGCTGGCCAAGAAGATCGACGACATCGCCGGCTACAAGAAGCTCTTCGGGGAGGCGTTCCAGGGTGACGCCACGCCCGACCGGATCGTGAAGGCGCTGGCCAGCTTCACACGGACCATCCTGTCCGGCAACTCGCCCTATGACGCCTACGCTGCAGGTAAGGCCGACGCCATCAGCGAGGCAGCCAAGCGCGGCTTCGCCGTCTTTCGCACCAAGGGCCGCTGCGCGGTTTGCCACCCGCCCGGCCTCTTCACCGACCAGGGCTTCCACAACATCGGCGTCGGCGGCGGCACTCCCAAGGACGACCCCGGCTACGGGAAAGTCGCCAACCACCCCAGCTACAACGGCGCCTTCAAGACTCCGACTCTCCGCAACGTGATGTCGCACCCCCCCTTCGGTCACACGGGCCAGTTCCGCAGCGTGCTGGAATTCTTGAAGTACTTCGAGTCGCCCTTCGACAGCCCGAATCTGGACCCGATCGCCAAGGGCGGCGTCAAGCTCACCGACGCCGAGAAGGCCGACCTGCAGCAGTTCCTCTTCTCGCTCGACAGCGCCGACGATCCGGAGACCACTTCGAAGCCGGAGCTCCCGTGAGCGTTTCCGCCGAGGCCCCGACGGCGAGGCCCAAGCGGTTCCTTTCCGGGGTGCAGCCCTCCGGCAAGCTGCACCTCGGAAACTACTTCGGGGCCATCCGCCAGCACGTCGAGCTGCAGGACGAGGGCGAGTCCTACTACTTCATAGCCAACTACCACGCCCTCACCACCATCCACGACGCCGCGCTCTTGCTCCAGAACACGCGCGACGTGGCGGCCACGTACCTGGCGCTGGGCCTCGACCCGAAAAAGGCCACCTTCTTCAGGCAATCCGACGTGCCGGAGGTGACCGAGCTGGCCTGGCTCCTCTCGACCGTCACGGGGATGGGCCTGCTGGAGCGCGCGGTCTCCTACAAGGACAAGATCGCGCGCGGCCTGCAGGCCTCCGTGGGTCTCTTCACCTACCCGGTGCTGATGGCCGCCGACATCCTCGCCTACTCGAGCGACGTCGTCCCCGTGGGGCAGGACCAGGTGCAGCACGTCGAGATGACGCAGGACATGGCCGAGTACTTCAACAACACCTTCTCCTGCCAGGTCTTCCGCCGGCCGGAGTTCCGCCTCAACAAGACGGCCAAGGTGCCCGGTACGGACGGCCAGAAGATGAGCAAGTCCTATGGCAACACGATCGGCATCTTCTCCGCGGGCTCGGAGCTCAAGAAGTCCGTGATGGGGATCGTCACCGACTCGACCCCGCTGGAGGAGCCAAAAGACCCGTCGAGGTGTACGGTGTACGCGCTCTACGGGCTCTTCGCTGCCCCCGAGGAGATGGAGGCGATGGGCGCCAACTACCGCAAGGGCGGCTACGGTTACGGCAGCGCCAAGAAGGAGCTGCTGGCCAAGGTCGACGCCTACTTCGCCCCCTACCGCGAGAAGCGCGCACAGCTGTTGGCTCACCCCGACGAGATCGAGGACGTGCTCGCCGACGGCGCCCGCCGCGCCCGCGCCGAAGCCCGGAAAACCCTCGACGCCGCCCGCCACGCCTGCGGCCTGGCGTGAGGGGCACGCTCGAGGCTCGAGTAGCGAGCGAAGTCTCTCCCCCTCACTTCTCGAGCCTCGAGCCTCAGGCCTCGAGCCTCACCCCTGCCCGAGCATTTTGGCCAGCTCGCCCTTCTGGTGGAGCTCGGTCAGGATGTCGCAGCCGCCGACGAACTTGCCGTCGATGAAGACCTGCGGGATCGTCGGCCAGCTGGTGTACTCCTTGATCCCCTCCCGGATCTCGGGGTCGGCCAGCACGTTCACGTCGTGGAACTTCACGCCCAGGCTCTGCAGTATCTGCGCGACGGCGGCGCTGAATCCGCACATCGGCGCGATGGCCGTGCCCTTCATGTAGACCACGACCTTGTTGCCCTTGGTCTCGGTGTCGAATCGTTCTTTCAACTTCGCATCCATCGGGGTTTCTTCTCCTTCGGCCCGGCCGTCCGGTCTCAGACGCGGGCCCACTCCTCGGCCGTGTAGGTCTTGAGCGACAGGGCGTGGATCGCCTCGCTTCCGCCGACGTTCAGCAGCCGGTAGACGAGCTGGTGACGCTCCACGAGGCTCAGCCCCTCGAAGGCCGGCGCCACGATCGTCACCTCGAAGTGATCGCCGCCCCCCGTCATGTCCGATACTTCGGCGCGCGCGCCTTCCAGCCCCTGTTCGAGCAAGCTCTTGATCTCATCGGGTTCCATTTCTGGTGACCTCCGTCACACGCCCCCGCGAGCCCGAACCCTACGCCCTCGGCGTACGCAAGTCAAGGCCAAAGGTGCGACCCGCCCATGGCCAATACCTTGCTACTGGAGCCATTCGCTGGTATCCTGCGGGCTTCGACTGCCGCGCACGCGGAGATGGGAAACGCTCGATGATTGATCTGATCCACAACTTCTTCCAGAACCTGTACAACCTGGAAGAGCTCATCAAATGGGGCGGGCTGACCGTCCTGATCGCCATAGTCTTCTCCGAGACGGGGCTGCTGATCGGCTTCTTCCTGCCCGGGGATTCGCTGCTGGTCGTCGCCGGCGTGCTGGCCGCCGCGGGCCATCTCGACATCGTGGTCCTCAACGTCTCGCTGATGCTGGCCGCCATCATCGGTGACGCGGTCGGCTACCAGATCGGCCTGCGGACCGGTCCCAAGATCTTCACACGGGAGGACTCGCTCTTCTTCCGCCGTTCGCACCTGATCAAGACCCACGAGTTCTACGAGCGTCACGGCGGCAAGACCATCATCCTGGCGCGTTTCATTCCGATCATTCGCACCTTCGCGCCCGTGGTGGCCGGCGTAGGCACGATGGGGTACGCCCGCTTCGCCACCTACAACATCGTCGGTGGGGTCGCCTGGGTCGCCTCGATGACGCTCGGCGGGTTCTTCCTCGGGAAGCTCGACCCGAACATCGGAAGCCACATCCACTACGTGGTCGCCGGCGTCATCTTCGTTTCCATCCTGCCCGGCATCTGGGCCGTCGCCAAGGAGTACCTTCAGCCCACGCCCGTGAAGCCGGGCGGCGATGCCGCGCTGCCTGCGGTAACGATGCCGGAGGCCGCGGCCCTCGAGAAGGCCGACAGCTAGCTGCGCGGCGGCGGTCCGACCGGCTAGAATGCGCTCGCCGCCATGCCGATCGCACTCGTCGCCCTGCTCGCGCTCGCGAGTTTCGCGCTGGGATACGCGCTCTATGCGCGCTTCCTGGAGCGCGAGCTCGGAGTCGACGACGCTCGCGTGACGCCGGCCTGCGAGCTCGAGGACGGCAACGACTTCATCCCCACCCGCGCAGCGATCCTGGTGCCTCAGCACCTGGCCGCAATCTCTGCTGCCGGGCCAATCGTCGGGCCCATCATGGCCTGCCTCTGGTTCGGCTGGGCGCCTGCGCTCGCCTGGATCGTCCTGGGAAACGTCTTCATCGGCGCGCCGCACGACTTCCAGGCCCTCTTCGCATCCGTTCGCCATCGCGCGCGCTCGATGGCCCAGGTGGTCCGCGACAACATCAGCCCACGCGGCCAGGTTCTCTTCCTCCTCTTCATCTGGTTCTCGCTCAACTACGTGACGATCGCCTTCACCGATCTCACGGCCTCCACGTTCGCCGACACGCAGGGCGCGGCCACCGGCCCAGGCGTTGCCGCCAGCAGCATGCTCTACCTGGTGCTCGCTCTGGTGCTGGGCGTCTGCCTGCGCCGGGGCATGTCGCTCGGGCTGGCGACCGCGATCTTCGTGCCGCTCTTGATCGCCGTCATCTGGGCCGGTCCGCGGATGCCGCTCGTGCCGCCGGAATCGCTCGGGGCGCCGGCCCGGTTCTGGGGGCTGGCGATCCTGGCCTACTGCTACCTCGCGTCGGTCCTGCCGCTCTGGCTGCTCCTGCAGCCGCGCGGCTTCCTGGGCGGCTACTTCCTCTATGGTGCGCTCGGCGTCGGGCTCCTCGGCATTCTCGCCGGCGGGTTCCAGGTGCAGTACCCGGCGTTCGTCGGCTGGACCCACCAGGCCAAGGACCACGTGGAGCCGCTCTTTCCGATCTTTTTCATCACCATCGCCTGCGGCGCATGCTCGGGCTTCCACGGCATGGTCTGCGGCGGCACCACGTCGCGCCAGATCGCACGCGAGAGCGACATCCGTCCGGTCGCTTACGGCGGCATGCTGCTCGAGGGCGTCGTCGCGCTCATCTCGCTGGCGACGGTGATGATGCTGGCGAAGACCGATCCGCTCCTCGCCACGACCCCGAGCCCCGACAGGATTTACGCCTCGGGGCTGGCGGCCTTCGCCAACGCGCTGACGGGAGTCGATCGGGCGATGGCGCTCTCGTTCGGCCTTCTTGCGTTCGCCACCTTCATCTTCGACACGCTCGACGTCTGCACCCGGCTGGGCCGCTACATCTTCCAGGAGCTGACCGGCCTGGAGGGCTCCGTGGGTCTGCACGTGGCCACGCTGACCACGCTGGCGCTGCCCGCAGCCGCCATCCTCACGATGCCGGGGGGCGCCTGGAAGACCTTCTGGCCCATCTTCGGCGCCTCCAATCAGCTTGTCGCAGCCCTGAGCCTGCTGGGCATTGCCACGTGGCTGCGGCGCGAGGGGCGCAACTTCTGGATCGCCGCCGCTCCGATGGCCTTCCTTCTGGCGATGACCCTGGGCTCTCTTGTGCTACAGGCCTGGTGGGCGGCAACCGCGCCGTCGCCGAGCATCGCGATCTGCGGGCTCGCCTCGATTCTGATCCTGCTGGCCTTGGCGCTCGTCGTCGAGGCCGTGCAGGCTGTCGCCTTGCGGACCCCACAGGAGGCCGGAGCTCTGAGGCTCGAGGCTTGAGGCGCCAGAGAGCCGAATCTGTCGATGCCTATTCCGCGGCTGGGCCGGCGCCGGCCAGTAACTTCAGCTTGGCAGTCACCAGCGCCATGAGCTGACTGAGCCCGGTGCCCGTGTCGAGCGCGAGCTCCAGGGTGCGCTGGCTGCCTTCCACCGGAGAGGCCTCGAGCTTGCGCATCACGGAGTCGGGCAGGAGCCTGCTCGCCAGCAGCGCATCGTGGAGCTGCCGGCCAACGGAAACCTGGCCTGCGAGCGGGATGCGCGCAAGCACCAGCCGGCAGACGGAGGCGCTGCCGTGCTTGAAGGCGACCACCCAGCCCGTGGTCTGTCCGGCCCAGGCCCACTCCGCCGCGAGCCCCGCCGCTTTCAGGCGTGCGCAGGCCGCCGAGTAGTACCCATGCTGGTTCTTTCCCAGGATGTGTGCGAGATCTCCCTCGGCAGGATGGGACTTCCGGACGTGGAGTGCGCCTCGACTGACAGGTTCCATGGCGGAATCATCCTAGCAGGCGGAGGGAAATGGAGCGACACACGTTCAGCGCACACACCGCCGGCCGGCGGCCCACGTTGACTCGTTCGCTCGTCCAATGCTATAAGTCGAGGCCTGGACCGGCATGGCGGATGTAGCTCAGTTGGTTAGAGCACTGGATTGTGGTTCCAGGGGTCGCGGGTTCAAATCCCGTCATCCGCCCCAGGCCCTGGGCCGTCGCACGCGATCTCCGCGCCCGTAGCTCAAAGGATAGAGCATCGGTCTTCGGAACCGAGGATACGGGTTCGATTCCTGTCGGGCGCACTCTGTTTTCCGCGACGGTTTCCACCACGGTTCGGGTTCCGCACGGGCCTGCCGAATGCAGTAAGGTAGTGAAAGCGCTACCCGGCTCGGGGCACCGCCCGTGACGGGGCCGACCGCAGGAGGCATCGACGTGCTCGGCTCGCCGGCAGCTCGCAGAGGTCTCAACGCCCTTGTCTTGGTGCTGGCCCTGGCGGGTCCGGCCCGGGTCGTCGCCGATACGGCGCAGCTCCACAACACGACTGGTCTGGCCTACTACTATCAGGGCAAGGACAGCCAGGCCTATGAGGAGTTCGTCAAGGCGCTGGAGCTCGATCCCAGCCAGGCTGCGCCCCACTTCAACCTGGGCCGGCTCTTCGAACGTCAGGCCAAGTTCCGCGAGGCGCTCGAGCAGTACCGGCAGGCGCTGGAGCTCGACCCCGCGATGGAGGAGGCGTTGCGCGCGGTGGAGCGGCTGCAGGGCCAGCCAGCCCCGGCCCCAGGGTTTCCCGCCCAGCAGACTCCGGCCGCCACCGACGCCGACCTGGCCAAGCTGGCCGGCGATATCGAGACCGCCTGGAAGAAGGGCGACAAGGCAGCCGCCCGCACGCGGCTCGCCGACTCGCTCGCCACCAATCCGGACGCCGTACCGCTCCTGATGCTGCAGTCGCTCTTCGACGAGCAGGCCGGCAACATCGCCGGCGCGCTCGCCTCGATGCAGAAGGCCCGGACCGTCTCTCCGGCCTCGCCTGACGTCTCCACCCGTCTCTCGCTGTTGCTCTACCGGGCCGGCCTCTTCGACCAGGCCTCCGAGGAGGCCGAGCGGGCCCTGACGCTCAATCCGGCGCTGGCGCTGCCCCACCGCGTTTTGGGCCTGATCATGCTCAGCAAGCAGAAGCCGGTCGAGGCGCACGCCTACTTCACCGAGGCGGTACGGCTCGATCCCAAGGACGACATCAGCAAGGCGCAGATCGAGAAGCTCGCCAAGCAGCTGGGGCTCCTCCACTACAACAGCGGCCTCTTCTACTTCCAGCAGCAGGACTGGGCCAAGGCCAAGGAGGAGCTTACGCAGGCGCTCGCCGAGGGCAATCTCTCGCCCGAGCAGTCGGCGCTGGCGCAGCAGTATCTGGTCATCGCCGAGTTCAGCGCTGCGCGCGTCTCGCAGCAGATCCGGAAGCTGCAGGAGACCCGCAGGGCCGAACAGGCCGGCCGCATCGACAAGCGGCTGCTCTACCCGGAGGTCGAGACCTCGCCCACGATCTGGCCCAAGGGCCGCTACGTCGAGTACAGCGGCTACATCGTGGCCACGTCGGCCGAGGGCAACGGCAGCGAGATCCTCGTGACTCGGAACCCCAACGAGATCCTCTTCCGCGAATCCGGGGGCGGCAGCGGCGAGTTCGATCAGTCGTATCGCACCAACACGGACATGACGAACTGGTTCCGGGTGGTCACCCCGAAGCCTTTGCCGATCGACCCGCGCGTGCGCGCGACCTCCCGCATCCGGGTGCAGGGCCAGCTCGGCGAGCCCGACTTCGCGCGCAATCCGTACAATCTCTCGTACAGCCGCCGCAAGCTGCCGACCGTGCAGGCGACCTACCTGGAGATCCAGCGGGAGCTGCGAGTGGTCCGCAGGACGCAGCTGGATCGGGACGCCGACGAGCTCGGGCGAGATTCGTCCACCCGGCGCAATCCGCTGCGCACGCGCAACCCAACGCCCGAGATCGACACGGCGCAGGGCCTCTCCGGCCCGCTCAAGATCGACTACCTGCAGCTCCCCGTTCCGAAGCGGCGGCTGGTCGGCGGGTGAGAGAGTCCGCCATTTCGCGCTCACTTCTGGGGGGCGGGAGTCGTCCATGGATCGTGCTCCGCTTCCGGCCTCGAACCCCGTGGGGCTGCCGGCGGACGGTCGCCTACAACCCTCTTCCATTCCGGACCGGCATCTGGTATAGTGCCGCCGACTTCGGAACCAGGGTCGCAGACCCGACGGGGACGAAGGCTCCAACCTCGTCATAGCCTGCGAGGGTGGTGAAACTGGTAGACACGCTAGACTTAGGATCTAGTGGGGAAACCCGTGGGGGTTCGAGTCCCCCCCTTCGCACACTGTCTGGATCCGAAGGACCTCGTCCAGCAAAAGATTTGAAGATCGAGCGGAAGTAGCTCAGTGGTAGAGCTTCTCGTTGCCAACGAGAAGGTCGCGGGTTCGAGCCCCGTCTTCCGCTCCAGAGTTTTTCCAAGGCTAGCGCGTGAGGTAGGCGGCCTCTGGTGGAGCCTCTCGATGATTCCACTGTCGACTGTCTGCCTCACGTGCTGTCCTGGTCGGTTTTCAGCTTGACGCGGGAGTGCCGGCGAGCCATCGAATCCGCCGTTCCTCTCGCCGGAGGAGTGGTATGTCCGAGGCCAACCCCACGGAATTCTCGATCAAGGAACAGAAGGTAGACAACAACATCCTGACGCTCAAGGTCGAGGTCGACCGAGAAATCGTTTCAGGTGCCTTCAAGCGGGTCCACAAGGCGATCGCGGGTCAGCTCCGCATCCCGGGTTTCCGGCAGGGCAAGGTCCCGATGCCGGTCCTGGTCCGCTATGTCGGCAAGGACAACTTCCTGAAGGAAGTCCGCCGCGAGCTACTCCCGCAGTACTACTACAGCGCGGTCGAGAGCCTCTCGCAGCGCCCGATCGAGAACGTCACGTACGAGGACGTCTCTCTCGCGCAGGGCGAGCCGTTCAGCTTCAGCGCGACGGTGGCCGTCGCTCCGCGCATCGAGCTTGCGGGCTACGATTCCCTGTCCGTCGAGAAGCCGGCTCAGCCGCAGGCCGAGGATGCCGAAATCGACCGGCGCATCGGCGACATGGCGCGCCGCGTCGCTCGCACGGAGAACCTGGCTGACGGCGAGGTGGCCACGGGCAATCTGGCCCTGGTCACCATCGAAGTGAAGATCGATGGCGAAGTCTTCCAGACGCTGGGCCGCAAGAACGTGACGATGGAGGTCGGCAAGGACCAGTACCTGGCTGGCTTCGACGCTCATCTGATCGGCCGCAAGAAGGGCGAAACCGTGGAGTTCACGATGCCGCTCGAGGGCGACACCGCGCCGAAGCACCTGGTTGGCAAGGAGGCCGCCTTCAAGGTGGAGCTGAAGTCGATCCGCACGTTCCTGCTCCCCGACATCGACGACGAGTTCGCCAAGAACCGGGGCTTCCGGGACCTGGCGGCGCTGCGCGAGAAGGTCACGGGCGATATCCTCCGCGAGCGCCAGCAGCGGCTCGAGGAAGATGCGGTCAGCATCCTGAAGGCCAAGCTCTCGGAGATGGTCGGTCAGGAGCCGCCTGTGTCGACGGCGGACCGCCGGCTGGCCGAGCACATGGCTCGCATGGAGGAGCGCGTGAAGTCGCGCGGGCTGGAGTTCGACGCCTGGCTCAAGGAAGAAGGCAAGTCCCGCGAGGAGCTCGAGGCCGAGGCTCGCAAGAACATCGTGCTCGAGATGAAGCTGGAGTTCGCGCTCGACGCAGTGGCGGAGCTGGAGAAGATCCACGTCTCCGACAAGGAAGTGGAGCAGCGGATCTGGGCGATGGCCCGGGCCCTCGACAAGGACCCGCAAGAGGTGCTCGACATCCTCGACACCACCGGCAGCCGCATCCTGACGAAGCAGGACATCGCCCGCGACCGGGCGCTCGACTTCCTCAAGGTGAAGCTGCTGGGTCTCGCTTCGGAATACGAAGGCCACGACCACGATCATGACCATGGTCACGACCATGACCACGAGGGACACTCTCACTGAGAGCTGCCCGCCTCTGGAGACAGTAAGGTTCGATCGGAGATGAAGGAGTTGGAGGTCTTGCAGTGCTGATCCCGATGGTGGTCGAGCAGACCAGCCGCGGCGAGCGGGCGTACGACATCTTCTCGCGGCTGCTCAAGGACCACATCATTTTTCTGGGGACCGAGCTGTCCGATGAGATGGCCAATCTCGTCATCGCTCAGATGCTGTTCCTGGAGGCCGAGGACCCGGAACGCGACATCTCGTTCTACATCAACAGCCCGGGCGGATCTGTGACCGCCGGGTTGGCGATCTATGACACGATGAACTATATTAGGCCTGACATCTCCACCATCTGCATCGGGCAGGCAGCCAGCATGGCTGCGGTGCTCCTCGCAGCGGGGACGCCAGGTAAGCGATACGCGTTGCCACACTCCACCGTGATGATCCATCAGCCCCTCGGAGGCGCCAGCGGACAGGCGTCAGACATCGAGATCCGGGCTCATGAGATCCTCAGGATCAAGCGCCTGCTCAACGACATCTTGGTCGAACACACGAGCCAGCCGCTCAAGCGAATCGAGAAGGACACGGAGCGCGATTTCTTCATGACTTCCTGGCAGGCCAAGGAGTACGGGCTCATCGACAGGGTCTACACCAGGAGCGAAGAGATCGGCAGCGCCGAGAGCAAGGGCTGAGGGGTTTGCCCCCTTGAAGGGTCCAAGCATGTTCAACAAGACGCACTACAAGTGTTCCTTCTGCGGAAAGACTCAGAACCAGGTCCGCAAGCTGATCGCCGGGCCCGATGTCTACATCTGCGATGGCTGTATAGACCTGTGTAACGAGATCATCCTGGAGGAGCTCGAGGAGGACGTCCAGACTGCAGGCGGGCCCAAGCTCCCCAACCCCAAGACCATCCACAAGCAGCTCTCCGACTACATCATCGGGCAGGACCGCGCCAAGAAGGTCCTGGCCGTGGCCGTCTACAATCATTACAAGCGCATCAATTCCAAGGTGAAGGCCGACGACGTCGAGCTGGAGAAGTCGAACATCCTGCTCGTCGGCCCCACCGGCAGCGGCAAGACGCTCTTCGCCAAGACGATGGCGAAGATCCTCGACGTGCCGTTCTGCATCGCCGACGCCACCACGCTCACCGAGGCCG
Source organism: Candidatus Wallbacteria bacterium (assembly GCA_016213845.1). Taxonomy (GTDB): domain Bacteria; phylum Muiribacteriota; class UBA6191; order JACPRK01; family JACPRK01; genus JACPRK01. Next base: position 71,217 of record JACQZN010000037.1, on the reverse strand, counting down.
GTTATGTCGGCGACGACGCCGAGACCGTGCTCCTGAAACTGGTCCAGGACGCCGACTACGACGTCAGCAAGGCCGAGCGCGGCATCGTCTACATCGACGAGATCGACAAGATCGCCCGCAAGGGCGAGAACACCTCCATTACCCGCGACGTCAGCGGCGAAGGCGTCCAGCAGGCCCTCCTCAAGATCATCGAGGGCACCGTCAGCAACGTCCCGCCCCAGGGCGGCCGCAAGCACCCGCACCAGGAGATGATCCAGGTCGACACGACCAACATTCTCTTCATCTGCGGCGGCGCCTTCGAGGGGCTCGACAAGATCATCGCCAAGCGGCTGCACAATAGTTCCATGGGCTTCGGCGCCACGTCGACGCGCAAGTCGAAGAACGACACCGTCGGTGAGCTCCTGGCCCAGGTGGAGCCCGAGGACCTGCTCAGGTTCGGGCTGATCCCCGAGTTCATCGGGCGCCTCCCCACCGTGGTCACCCTGCACGAGCTCTCCGTCCGGGCGCTGGAGCAGATCCTCACCGAGCCGAAGAATGCCGTCATCAAGCAGTACCAGCGCCTCTTCGAGATGGAGGGCGTGAAGCTCAACTTCACTCCGGGCGCCATCCGGGCTGTGGCCGAAAAGGCCAACAAGAAAAACACCGGGGCCCGCGCCCTGCGGTCCATCATCGAGGACCTGATGCTCGACACGATGTACGAGCTGCCCTCTCGCAAGGACATGAAAGAGTACGTCGTGACCGAAGAGATGGTTTACGGTCGCGCCGCCGAGCTGCTCGCCGTTCAGTCCGCCTGAGGTGCAGAGGCACGTCCGGGGGCATTGATTCCCGGCGGGGACCCGGCGTACTGTGGGGCCGGTTCCGCCATGAAAGTCGTCACGCCCGCGCAGATGGCCACAATCGATCGGCAAGCGATCGAGGGGCGCAAGCTGCCGGGTCTGCTCTTGATGGAGCATGCCGGCTTGAAAGTCCTCGAGGCGCTCAAGCGGGAATTGCCGGACTGGCAGTCGCAGCGTTACCTGGTCGTCGCGGGAACGGGCAACAACGCCGGCGACGGCTTCGTCGTCGCCCGCAACCTGGCGCGCGCCGGCGCCGTGGTCGGCGTGGAGCTGGTGCGGGGGGACGGCAACGTGCACGGCGACGCCCGGACCAACCTCGATTCGCTGGCTGCCTACGGGATCGAGGTCTTCCACGCGCGGCCCGGCCATCCGCTGCGGTCGGTGCTGGCGGACACCACCTTGGTGTTCGATGCGATGCTGGGAACGGGCGCCAGGGGAGAGCTCTCCGGGGATTACCGGGAGGCCGTCGAGAACATCAACCAGGCCAAGAAGCGGGTCGTGGCGATCGATGTGCCGACGGGGCTGGATGCTGCCACCGGCCAGGTCCAGGGCCCGGCCGTGAGGGCGTCCTTCACCGTGACCATGGGACTGCCGAAGCTCGGCTTCTTCCAGCAGCCGGCGCCGGAGTACCTGGGGCGGCTCTATGTCGCTGAAATCGGATTCCCACCCACGCTGCTGGCCGACCGGGAACTGGAGCGGGAGCTGCTCTTCGGATGCGACCTGGCGGGGCTCTACCCGGCACGCAAGGAGGACTCGCACAAGGGAGACTATGGCCGGGTCCTGGTCATCGGAGGCTCCCGGGGGATGGTCGGTGCGGCGGTGCTGGCGGCGCGGTCCGCCGTGCGGGCCGGCGCAGGGCTCGTCAAGCTGGTGGTGCCGGCTTCGCAGCAGCCGGTCGCTGCTTCGATGACGCCGGAGGTCATGACCTACGCGGCGCAGGAGACGACGCATGGCACCTTCAGCCGCGACGCCGTGGGGGCCTGCCGGGAGCTCTCGCAATGGGCCGACGTCACGTTGATCGGCCCCGGACTGGGACGGGGGGCGCAGATCGACGCCTTCGTTCGCGAGCTGGTGGCGACGGCGGACGGACCGATGGTTCTCGACGCCGACGCCTTGCACGCCCTGGAGCCGGGCCGGCCGCTGCCCGTCGGCGATTTTCTGGCTACGCCGCATGCCGGCGAGCTGTCGCGATGGCTCGGCGTCGAGTCGACCACGGTGCGTGCGCGCCGTGCCGAGATCGCCGTCGAAGCGGCCCGCACACTCGGCGCCACGCTCGTGCTAAAAGGGCCCTACTCGCAGGTGGCCGGCCCCGACGGCCGGCTCGCCATCAGCCCGACCGGCAACCCGGGCATGGCCAGCGGCGGCAGCGGAGATGTCCTGGCCGGCATTCTGCTCGCGCTGCGCGGGTTGCCCGGGATGGCCTCCTTCGACGCGATGAGGCTGGCCGTCTACCTGCACGGCCTGGCCGGAGACCTTGCTCTGGAGTCCGTAGGTGGCCCCTCGGTGCCTCCGACCGACATCTTGGGTCAGATCCCCAGGGCGTTCGAAATCCTGCGCCACGCGGCCGCGCCCATCGCCTACGACAAGGTACGCCTGATCTGAGGCTGCGACCGGCCGCCCCCCGGGCTAACTTCGCGCCTGGGAAGGGCCGATTTGTATGTTAGGCTCCGATCATGCTGCTTTCGCTCCGCAACGCGTCGCTCACCTACCCTTCCGAGGTCGCCGTCACGGCCTTACGGGAGGTGAACCTCGACATCAATCGAGGAGAGATGATCGCGCTCGTCGGTGCCAGCGGCTCGGGAAAATCGACGTTGCTGGCCATCCTGGGGCTGCTCAAGCGCCCTTCGGACGGCGAGTACTACTTCGACGGCCGGCCGACGCGGCACCTCTCCGAGGGGGAGCTCTGCCACCTGCGAAACCGTCGAATCGGGTTCATCTTCCAGCACCACCTGCTCCTGCCGGAGCTGACGGCGCTCGAAAACGTGGCGCTGAATCAGATTCTGACGGGCCGGGATAGCTGGAAGAACGCCCGTGAAAAGGCGGCCAAGCTGCTCTCGGCGCTGGGGCTGGAGAACAGGCTGGACCATCATGCCCGCCAGCTTTCCGGCGGAGAGCAGCAGCGCGTGGCCGTGGCGCGGGCCCTGATCAACAATCCCGATCTCATCCTGGCCGACGAACCGACAGGAAACCTCGATAGCGAGAACAGCCGGCGCCTGCTGGCCATCTTTCGCTCTCTCTTCGGCAAGGGCGACTACACGCTGATCATCGCCACGCACTCGCAGCAAGTGGCCCGGATCTGCCCTCGTCTGCTCGTGATCCGCGACGGCGTCGTCTCCGACGAGTCGCAGCCTCGCCTCGCCCTGGCCCGCGCGTCGGCGTGAGGGGCAGGCTTGAGGCTCGAGGCTCGAGGGGTTTCGCACGAAATCGAGAGCCACTCCTCACTCCTCAAGCCTCAAGCCTCACTTCTCAAGCCTCAAGCCTCAAGCCTCAAGCCTCACTCCTCACTACTACCCGCAACCTCCGGCGCCTCGTCATGGTAGTAGACTGCAAGACCGTTCAGGTTGGCTTCCTGCCTGTTTTGCCTCTAGAAGACGAAGAATGCGCACTGCACCGGAGGGACCCATGGACCGAAAGCAGCACTCGACCTTGCTCCTGCTCGTTCTGGGAGCGCTGGTCTGCCTGGTGTCGCCCGCTTGGGCGGGTGGCCCCGGCGAAGAGGACCTCTTCGGGGACCTGAACCAGGCCCAGCAGCAGCGGCCTGCGCTGGATGACGCCGACTTCCTGGGCGTCATGCAGCAGGAGTTCGTCGACTTCCACGACGTCTCCAAGCACCGCAAGCCCAGCCGCCAGCGGATTCGCACCTATCCGGGCTCCTACCGCTTCTACGAGAGCCACTTCGACGTCTACTGGGATACCCTCAGCTTCCGCAGCCGCGAGGCGCAAGGCGAAGGCGCCGCTCTGGTGACCGTCATGTTTGCCGACGTGGTCCACTTCGATCCGAACCGGCGCCGGACCGGTTTCTCTCTGAACACCTTCATCGGGACCGCGCTCGACCACTGCCGCCGTAACAGGCCGGTGCACCGCGGCAAGGGCATCTACGCCGAAGGTGGCTTCAGCGGCTACGACAGCGGGCCCGGTGCCCGGGTCGAGGCCGACTTCAAGGGAGGCTCGTCGAGCGGCTCCGAGTTCGATTTCAACCTGGGGATCGGCACCGACGACCGCTACGCCTGGGACGAGCGGGTCGGCCCCGGAAACGGTGGCTACCCGGGCGCCTACGGCGATTCCCGTGGCTGGGACTTCGTCGACGATCCGCCCGTGCTGATCGACGACGGCGACTTCACGGTCTTCCGGCGCGACAAGTACGTGGTCGGCGGCTACAACGGCCTCTACGACTTCAGCCGCGACCGCACCGACCTGGTGAAGAACTTCCTCACCCGTGCCGCGCAGGATTCGCGCTACGAGCGACTCTACTCCAACGCCTACATGGCCCCCGATTCGACGACGGCCTACCGTCGGATCAAGCAACTGCTCTCCACGAAGCGGCTGCCGGTGCTGACCCTGCTTCCGCGCCAGCGCGACGCCGTGCTGGTCTACCGCATCGTGGAGCGCTCTGACGGGCTGGGCGCGATGATGTACTGGCGGCCCTCCGATTCGCCCAACCGCCGCGTCGACCGCGAGACCCTCAATCGCAACATCATCTGGGCCGTTCCCTCGGGCAATGTCGGCTACAAGTTCATCGACAGGGCCGAGCTGGAGAACAGGCGCTTCCGGTGGGGCAACCCGGTCACGGTCCTCATCGTCCCCAACCTCTGCCGCGTCTACGAGTACTTCGCCAGCTACCTCTCCGGCGGCGACCTGAATGATCCCGGCTACCGGCCGTCCCCTCCGCCGGTCTGGGACGAGCGAATCCCCTATCCGCAGGACCAGTTCCCATACCCTGACCAGGGGTACCCGCCGCGCCGGGGCAAGGGCGATTCCGGCCTCGACTGGTCCGTCGACCTCATGTTCCGCGGCCTGACGGACCTGTGGGCCAAGCCGCCGCGCAACCGTCCGCCTCGCCTCCCGCCACCGGACAGGTACTTCCCTCCGCCGCGCTGGGAGCCGATGCCGCCGCCGATCCAGGACATCCCCTACTATCCTCCCCCGAACTACAATCCGCCGCCGCCCGACCGGTTCCGCTACCGGCCGACGCCCAAGAACCCGTACTGCAACAAGCCCGTGGGTCAGGGCCGAGGCAAGTTCGTCTACATCGGCTTCGGCTATGACGAGACCGGCTACAACCAGTGGGGCTTCGACACCGAGGGGCTCAATCGGGAAGGTTTCGATCCCTGGGGTTTCGACCGCCAGGGCTACGGCCGCGACGGGTTCGACCCGTGGGGCTACGACCGAGGCGGTTACGACCGGCGCGGGTTCAGCCTGTTCAACCGCGCCCGGCAGTTCATCGACTTGGTGAACCAGTACCACACCAACCCGTTCGCGTTCCGGATGCAGTTCGACATCAAAGAAAACGGCAGCATTGTGCGCATCGTCGACGGGGCCGTCGTCTGGAACCAGGGCGGCGCTCCGGTCGGGACGCCGGGCAACCCCGTGGTCCCGCCGCCGGTCGTTGCGCCGCCTGTACCCGGCCCGCAGAAGGCCGCGGAACCCGAGTTCAAGCCCGCGAGCATCGCCGGCAAGATCAAGGGCCTGGCCGCGCCTTACGAGATCCAGCTCGACCGCAACGGCCGCTACCACATCCTCAAGGACGGCAAGCGGACCGCCATCCCGCGAAACATCAACGTCAACTCCGACTTCGAGATGCAGTTCCAGGACAAGTCCAAGGACTACATCTTTATCCAGAGCACCCCCGCCCCGAAGTAGGAGTCAGGCCTCAGGAGTCAGGAGTCAGTCCTGATCCCTGATCCCTGATCCCTGATCCCTGAAGCCTGAAGCCTGAGGCCTGGCGCCTCACTCCCAGAGAAAGAACTTGGCGGCGTCGACGCCGGGAGCGGTCTGGAGGATGGGCTTCTGGGTGCGTTCGCGGCGGCGGGCGTGCCGACAGGCCTTGTCGAAGGCTGCCTTCAGGCTCGTGCGGGGCAGGGGTTTTCGGAGGATTCCGGAGCGACGCAGCTCCTTCCAGAAGACGGGCGAGAAGTTCTGGCAGTAGACCTCTTCGGCTTTGGTCGAGAGCGCGATGGAGATGAAGGGGCCCTTGCCGGCCAGGCTGGTGGCGAAGGCTTGGCCGTAGCACTGGTCGAAGAGGAAGAGGGCGCGCCGTGGGCGGATGGCGGAGACGCTGGCGAGGAAGTCGCGCAGAGCGAGCTGGTTTGCGGGTGCAACCCGCCGGTCCTTCTCGCGGGGAACCAGCTCGATGAAGCAGCGGTCGCTCTTCGGCGTGTCGCTGCCACCGTGGCCCGTGACGTAGACGACGAGGGTGTCGGAAGGGCGGACCTCGTCCCGCAGAAAGTTGAAGACGGCGGTGAGGTTGCGCGGGTTGGGAGGTCCGTCGTTGGGGCCCAGGGTCGGCACGGCTGCAGAGCCGATGCGAGGTTCGCTCGAGAGCAGGAAGATCTCGTCATCGGTGAAACCGTTGGTCTTCAGAGCTCCGTAGGCGTCGAGGCAGTTTCCCACGTGGTGCTCGCCCGCGTCACCGTTGATGATGACGGCGAACCGAGCACTGGCGGGCCTGTCCAGGGGCGGGCGCGCCAAGCGCACTTCGGAGGCGCTGCTGGTCTGGCCCGCCGGGGCCGCGCTTGCCTGCGTCCCTGCCAGCGTCCATCCGAACGCCGCCGCCAGCACCACCTTCCACCACCGCGCTGGCCGCGCCTTTGCCGATGCCATCTGCATTCTCAATATAGCCCGGCGCCAGCCCGCGCGCCACGGTCTGCTCGGGGAAGTGCGCGCGGGCTCACTCCGCGGGCCCGAACAGGAAGAGCGCGCCGAGCAGTACGAAGAGCGCGCCAGCAGCGCGGCGCAGGACCGCGACGGGGACCCAGCGCGTGACCAGCTCACCGAACAGCACGGCCAACAGGCTCGTTGTCACCAGCGCCGTCGCGGCCCCGGCGAAGACGGTCACGCGCGACTGCGATCCCGCCGCGGCCGCCATCGTGGCCAGCTGGGTCTTGTCTCCGAGCTCCGCCAGGAAGATGGCGGCGTAGGTGGTAGCGAACAGTTTCCAGTCCATCGGTTCTTCGTGATCTCCTTACGCGGTGCGTCAAGTCCGCCCGTCGCGGTCCTGACCAGCCAGGCGCTCGCGCTCCTCGGCCACGGCCAGCTCCTGCTCGGATTGCCGCTTGATCGTCTCCAGCGCCGCCATGAACTCGACGCCGGTCGCTCGGCGCAGCTCCTCCAGCACCGAGAGCAGCCGCTCCCTGCCGCGGGCCAGGCCGTCGGTGGTCCGCAGGACGTCGCGGTCTCGCAGGATTCGCTCCAGGTTCCGATCGATGTCGGCCAGCCGCGCCTCGAGTGCGCGCACGACGGTCTCTTCCCGGCTCGCGGAGGCCCGGCTCTCCTCCACCTGGGCGGCATGGAAGGCCGCGCGCTCCAGCGCATGGCCCGTCATCCCTGAGCCGCCGCCCGGATCGAGCTGGCGCGCCCGCCGTGCTCGCGCTTCCCACTCCTCATGAAGGAACCGGTGTTCCAGGCAGCGGTTGACGTCCTCCGAAAGTCGCTCCAGGGCGGCCGAGATCTCCTCCTTGAGCGCCCGGCTCCCGGCCGAAAACTCGTCGATCGCCTGTGCCACGAGCGCCATCGATCGGTCGTCCGGCCGCGATTCACGGAACAGCCCCAGCACCAGCTCAAAGACTTCGAAGGCCACGCCCCAGCTCCTCCAGCTGCCGATCGAAGGCCACGAGCTCCGGCGGCAACGTCCGCTGTCTTCCCGGATTCGCCGAGAGCTCCCCCGCCAGGCGAAGTCTCCGGTCGAAGAGAGTCAGATGCGCCATCCGCTCCAGTACATAGGCGTCGAGCTGCACCAGCAGGCCGCGGCCCAGACCGCAGCGCACGCGCAGTTGCTCGATCAGGTCCCGCACCCGGCACTTGAGCTCCACGGACGGCTCCTCCGATCCGGCCCTCTCCCGGAGCGAGCTTTCCAGCTGCGCCGCGCCGAACTCCACCCGGCATCCGCGAGCCCGGAAGTGCTCCGCGAGCCAGCGCTCCTGAGGGTTCTCGCCGAGAAAATCGGATTCGCTCGAGAGCGCCGCGTAGTCCGATGCCCCCCACCTCCAGGCCACCAATGCAGTCACTTCCTCCGCCGGGTTGTAATGACGCGTGAGCGCCGCGCCGGCGGAGACCAGCTCCCGCTGCATGCGCCCGAGCTCGTCGGCTCCGGCCAGCACCTCTGCGCGCTCCCACCGGCGCCAGCTCTCCCAGACGACGACCGGAGCCTCGTCGGCCACGCGCGCCTCACCGCCCCCAGTCGAGCGGCTGCCCGCTCACCACGCCCGCCGGCGTGCCGGAGCCGCCGCTGACCGCAGCCGCGGCCGTTCCCGTGCGCCCGCCTGCCCCCGAGTCGCCCCCGCCGGTGCCCGTGTCTGCTCCCACCCCGTACTCCTCCGGACGCGCAGGCGGCGGCGGAAGAACGCGCACCGCAAGCGCTGCTTCCGTCCGGGCCGCTCGCAGCGAGGCGAGCGTGTGCTCCAGCTGCCGGCGCTCCTCGAGAAGCCTGGCCCGCTCCCGGTCGTGCATCAGCTTCTTCACCAGCCACCAGCCCGGTCCACCGAGTACGTCCCAGAAGGAGGGCTTCCAGCGGTCAAGCTCGTCGAGCCGGGCCCGGACAGCCTTCAGTCGGGCCTCGGCGCCGGCTTCCAGCAGCCGGCTGGCAGCGTGTCGCGTCACCGTCTGGACGTCATCCAGCTCGCCCGACTCGTTGCGCTTGCGCAGCCCATCGCGGAAGTCTTTGCGATAGCGAGCTGCCTGCCGAGCGCCGAGAACTTGGTCGAGCGCCGAGTCGGGCGCGCGAAAGCCCGTGTAGCCGTCGAAGATGGCGGCCACGGCGAACGCCTCCGCAGGGTTGGCCCGCACGTACTCCGCCAGCACGTCCAGCAGCACGCGCTCGTCGGAGTTCGTGGCCCTGAACGCGGCGAAGAGCTTCTCCTTGCCGCCGGGCAGCAGGGTCGCGATGTCGTAGAGGATAAAGGCGTTGGTCAGCTCGACCGCCAGCAACTGCTCGTAGCTCGCGTCCTTCCAGGCCAGCTCCGAGTGCTTGGCGTCGGCGCTCTCCAGCGTCAGCTTGGACGCCTTCCGCACGCCGTCGGCGCGTTCGGCAGGGTCGTGGAGCATCGGTGTGAAGTCGGCCCAGCCCTCGATCCAGGCCGCGTTGTGGGAGTAGGTCTTCCCGCCATTGTTGTAGAGCACTTCGTCGGCGAAGTGGCTGCCGTCGGCGCCGTAATCGCCGGCGTAGAGGTTCGACTCGTCCTGCGTGTGGCTGAGCTCGTGGATGAGCACACCGACCAGGTCCTCTTCGTCCGGGTAGCTCTCGAGGTAACTCTGCGAGATCACGACATGCGTGCCGGCGGAGTGCGGCCAGACGTGCGTGACTTCCTTGGCGGCGGCGTCGGTGTCGGGCTTGCCGTCCTTGTCGGCGTCGACGTACTTGCGGCTGTCGTCGGCCAGAATGACCTGCTTGGTCTGGCCCGTGAGCCCGAGGATGCTCCCGAGGTGAGCGCGCAGCTTCGCATCGCCCGTCAGCTTCTCGTAGGCCGCGACAAGCTCCGGGTTGGATCGCCGGTGCGCATCGATGAACTCCTTGGCCTCCTTCGTCCCGGCCACGAGTGTGACGTCGTGCTCGACGAATGGCGTCCCGGCGCTCGCGACGGGGCCATCGTAGGTGCGGAAGACGATCTCGAGCGGTACCGACTGGGCCGGCGACGCCGCCGATGCGAACGCCTGCAGAGCCAGCGCCGCACAGAGCGCAAGCTGCCGGCGGCTCACCGGCCGCTCCCGGAGGTCAGCTCGATCCGCTCCGTGATGCCTCCTGACTTGCGCCCGCGGTGCTTCTCGTGAAGCGTCCGGATCAGCAGCTCCCGGAGCTCGCGGTCGGGGTATTCCTCGGAGGCTCGCGCCGTTATGTGCGCGCGCAGCTCCTCGTCGGGAAAGTCGTAGTCGAAGGCGAGCGTGACGTAGGCATGATCGCTGCCAGGCTCAGGCGTCAACACCCCGGAGACGTCCAGCTTGCTGCCCGGCGGCAGGTCGCCTTCGAACTGCCCCGTCGCCGACGCCGTCGCTCGCGGCCCGCCGACCGATGGAGTCACCGCAGCCACCGAGGAGGAGACGAGCCGTGCCCCCTTTCCCGCTTCGAGCCAGACGCGCGCCTTGCGCATGGTGGCGAGGTTGGTCTGCAGTCGCGCCTGCACCTCGATCTTGCCCCCGGCAGCGCGCGTCTCCACTTTCCCCGTGTACCAGATCGGCAAGAGGTACCGCTTCGGAATCTCGGCCATCGATCGGCCTCCTGCCCCCCAGAACGGCAGTACCAGCAGCAGGGCCATCCACGCACTCGCTCGCACTCGCATCCGGCTTCCTCCTCGAATCACTCCCGTATTCATTATGTACCCACCCCCCCGAAGTTTGGGGCGCCACCCCTCGCGCCTCACTTCTCAAGCCTCGAGCCTCACTTCTCAAGCCTCAAGCCTCGAGCCTCCTCCCTGTGTTACGATGCCTGGCGAGCCCGCATGAAGATTGGCATCGCGCAGAAACAGGGGTACACCCAAGTCGACATGGCCGGTGTCCTCGGCGTCGACGCCGTGCGGATCGTCCGCGAGGAGATGGACCATCTGCTGGGCGCCAATCCCATCCGGGTGCTCTGGGATCTCTCGAAGCTGGGCAGCGCCACGGTCGACGTCTTCTGCGAGGTGTTGCGGGCGCTTTCCCGCATCAAGCTGAACGGCGGCTCCTCGGTGCTGCTGTCTCCGCCCGGGACCTTTCGGGAGTATCTCGGAACCCTGTCGCTGGCCAGCGTGTTCCCGGCGACGGACGACGTTCCGACCGCCATCCGCATGATCGCGCCTGCGCAGGCGCCCAGACGATCGGAGTTCGTCGAGGCGAGCCTGCTGGGGGAGATCCTCATCGACCTGGGCGTGCTCGAGGAGGATGGCCTGAAACGGGCGCTGGACGAACAGCGGCGGCTGGCCGGCGCCGAGAAGCTGGGCAGCATTCTCCTTCGGCTGGACATCGTGACGCCGGCGCAGATTCTGAGCGCGCTGGAGACGCAGTATCAGCGCCGGCAGCAGCGCTCGACGGGCGGAAGTCTGATGGCGCCGCCTTCGAAGTCGGAGTTCGTACGTCGTAACCTGCTCGGCCAGATCCTTCAGGAGGCCGGGATGCTGGACGATACGGGGCTGAAGCGGGCGCTGGATGAGCAGCGGCGCGGGGGCGGGCGCGAGAAGCTGGGCGACGTGCTCCTCAGGCTCAAGATCGTGACGCCGGATCAGCTTCTGCGGGCTCTGGAGAAGCAAGCTCGTCGCTAGAGAGCTGCGAGATCCGCAGCCGCCTCAGCGACAGCGGGTTGACGCGCGCCTTTCCGATTCGCGCCATCCAGTGCAGGTGCGGACCCGTGACGCGCCCCGTCATGCCGACGAAGCCCAGGAGAGCGCCCTCGCGCACTTCCTGGCCCTCCTGGACGCGGATCTCCTTGAGGTGGTAGTAGCCGGTGAAGATCCCCAGGCCGTGGTCAATCACCACCATCTTGCCCGGCAAGTACTGGTCCTCGGCCAGCACGACGGTGCCCGCGGCCGTGGCCTTCACGACGGCCCCGATGGGCGCCTTGATGTCGGCCCCGGAGTGCGGGGAGCGGGGCTTTCCGTTCAGGATGCGGCGACGGCCGAAGCTGGAGGTGAGCTGGCCGGCGACGGGCAGGGCGAAGGAGGCACCGAAGGCGCGCGGGTTGTGGCGCGCCAGAGCGGCCTCGAGCCGCTGGCGCTCATCCTCGATGCGAGCGGTGGTCTCCTCGTCGAAGTCGACCATCTTGTCGGGGACCGTGAGCTTGTCGGCGCTGAACTTGCCCTCGAGGATTTCGACGGCCTTGCGCAGGACCAGGGTCTGGCCGCCGGGCGAGACGAGATGGACGCGGACCTCCTTGTAGCCGGGCTTGTCTTCCAGGTCGACGCCGGCCAGGGACTCGAAATCGCCCGTGTCGGTCTTGTAGAAGGAGAGAAGCCGGTCGAGGAAGCGCCCTTCGATGTGACGGATGCCGCGCGCGCCTCGGACTCCGACGACGAGGACCTCGCCCTGGCGGACCTTGTAGGCGCTGACGGTGAGCCGCCCCTCGGGCGGGAACTCGGCCGGGCAGGCCGTGGCCAACGCCAGCAGCAGAGCCAGCGAAGTGGTTGCAGTGTGTGCGAACGTACGAAGCGGCATGGGTCCTCCCGGGTCGATGGCCCGCTTCCTGACATCGGCAAGAAAATCGGGGACACACGACCTATTTTTTGAAAATAGGTCGTGTGTCCCCGATTTTCTTGCCGGTGTTATACTCGCCACGCCCTCTCGATGTTCAAGAGCATCCTGTTGCCCACGGACGGATCGGAGTACTCGCGCACCGCGGTCGAGTACGGTCTGGTGCTGGCGAAGCACTACAAGGCTTCCGTGCGCGCGTTGCACGTCATCGACTTGAAGAAGCTGGCAGGGCCGCTCATCCACGACATCAGCATCTGCCTGGGCGTGACGCCGCCCCCCAACTTCCAGGAGACGCTTCAGGAGACGTCGCGCCAGCTGGGGCAGGCGATCCTGGAGGAGACCGGGAAGCTGGCCGCCGACGCGGGGGTGGAGTGCACCACCATCCTGCGGACGGGCATCGTGAGCGACGTCCTCTGCAAGGAGGCCCACACCGTGGACCTGGTGGTCCTGGGGCAGCGGGGCGAATTCTCGGAGTGGGGGAGCCGCATCTTCGGCTCGACCTTCGAGGCGACGATCCGCCAGATCAACAAGCCGGTCTTCGTGGCGCCGCGTGCCCGGACGAGGATCGAGCGCGTTCTGGCGGCCTACGACGGCAGCCGCACGGCCAACAGCGTCCTGAAGATCGCCGCCGAGGCTTGCGCGCAGGAAGACCTGACGATGAAAGTGGTCGTTGTCGATTCCGACGATTCCTATGGCCGGGAGCTGTTCGAGGAGGTCCAGAGCTTCCTCGAGCCCTACAAGCTGAAGTTCGAGATCGAGCGGGTCGGCGGAGCGCCCGGCGAGGCGATCGTCGAGGCAGCTCGCAAGTATGATGCGGACGTGCTGGCCATGGGCGCCTATGGCCATTCCCGCCTGCGGGAGCTGATCATGGGGAGCACCACCGAGTACGTCTTGCGCTATGCGGAGTGCCCGGTGCTGCTCTACCGCTAAGGGCGGGTTCCAACTGGAGGCCAATTCCCATGCATTGCAACAAGTGCGGTTCCAAGGACACCGAGACAGTCAAGTGCGGCAACTGCAAGCAGAATTCGAGCATCAAGTGCAAGGCCTGCGGCAACCTGTTCTGCTCCGACAAGTACTGCGAGATCGTCGCGCTGCATGAGAAGCGCAAGCAGCTCTCACGCATCGCCATCATCCTCTTTGCGCTCATTCTCTGCACGGTGCCGTCGACCTTCGCGGTAATGACGGGGAGCGTGCGCAAGGCGGCCGGAATCCCCGAGGCGCCCGCGCCGACGCCCGAGCCGCCGAAAACACCGGCTCCCCCGGCGCCGCCTGCCGCGGCTGCCGCCACGCCGACGGCTCCGCCCGTCGCTTCTGCGGCAACCCCCGCCACGCCGCCGCCGCCCCCCCCTCCAGCCGCCACACCGCCGCCGCCCGCGCCGGCGTCCGCGATCGCTCCGCCGCCGACCGACGCGCCCCCGCCTGCGCCCGCAACTCCGCCACCCGCCACTGCGGTCCCGCCGCCGGGCCCTCCCCCCGCGCTCTCGGTCGAGCAGCAACAGGCCAACCTCGCCAGCCTCATCGAAGCCGGCCTGGGAACGCCCTACAAGAAGGAAGGCTCCAGCCCCAAGGACGGCGGCGTGGACGCTCCGGGCTTCGTCCAGTGGATCTATGGCCAGGCCGGCCATCCCGAGATCACGCGGGACTACGGCGTCCTTTCCAAGGCTGGCGAGGAGGTCAAGGGGACCGATTACAAGTCGGGCGACATCCTGCTCTTCAGCATCAAGAAGGACGGCAACATCAGTTTCGCTGGTCTTTACTGGAAGGATGGGAAGTTCGTCTACCCGTTCCCCAAGGAGCAGCGCGTGGTCGAGGGCGACCCCGGCGACGCTTTCTTCAAACCGCGCTTCGTCGGCGCCCGCCGCGTGGTGAAGTAAGAGGGCCGGCCACCTCCAGGCAGGCCTCGCTACTTCGTGACGCACCTCATGCGTGCCCCCCGTTCACTGCCCGGGTGGCGGCTCGTATCGCCGACTCGCGGCTCTCTGGCGCTGCTGCTCCTCACCGCCTCGGCCCTGGGGGCCCAGACGGCCGACCTGGGCGTCGACATTCACAAGATCGAGGTTGGCGAGTTCCCCCGGATGCGAGTGTCGGTCTCGCTCGTCGACCGGACAGGGCGGACACTGAAGGGTCTGGAGGCGAGGAACTTCCGCGTCTTCGAGGCTGACAAGCGGGTCAAGATCGAGGACGTGGCCATCGATCGGACCCCGATCGTGGCGGCCGTGTGCGTCGACGCCAGCGGCAGCATGACGCCGGCCATCGAGTCGGTGAAGCGGGCGGCCGGGCTCTTCATCCGGCTGCTCGACGACAACGACCAGGCCGAGATCATCAGCTTTGCCGACGATCCCCGCATCGTCTCGCCCAGGACCAGCGACAAGGCGGTGCTCCTGGGGCGTCTCCACACGCTCGCCTCCTATGGCGCAACGGCGCTCTATGACGCGCTCTGGCGGGCGCTGCAGGATCTGGAGGGTGCGCCGGGCCGTCGGGTGGTCCTGCTCCTGACGGACGGCCAGGACCAGAACCGCGACGGGACTGCGCAGCTCTCCCGCCACTCGCTCAAGGGCGTGCTTTCCAAGGCGCGCGCCGCGAGCATCCCGATCTACACCATCGGACTGGGGCGCAAGGTGCTGCGTGAGGAGCTGACCAAGGTGGCCACCCTGACGGGCGCGCGGGCCTATTTCGCGCCCAAGCCGACCGACCTCGAGGACATCTACGTCCAGATCGCCGCTCAGATAAAGAGCCAGATCCGCATCGAGTACCGCTCGCCCAACGACGTCCGCGACGGGGCCTGGCGCAGTGTGGAGGTGCGCGCCAGCGCCGACGAGCGGCAAGGCTCAGGGCGCGAAACCTTCCGCGCCCCGGGCAAGTACGTGCTCGAGCTGGATGGCCAGGGCTTCGACCGGCTGCGGACCGCGGAGCTGGCCAGCGAGCTTCCGGGGGTGCGGCTCTACGATTTCGCCATCCGCAAGCTCCTGGAGGGAAAGCCCAGCGACCTCCTGGGCTGGCTCCTCAAGTACTACCAGCGCGAAGCCCCGACCCCGCCGCCAGCCAAGCCGTAGCCTGCTACTTGAGCGAAAGCCGGGCGCGTGCTAATGTAGCCAGCCCACAGGTAACCCGGGTGACGATTCGACGGCCGATGAGAGTGTGCGGCCAGAGCCCGGGCCCTTGAATCGAGGTGGTCGACCGATGGCCGAGGAACAGAAGCTCACCGGGTTTTCGCAGTTCGTCTTTTTCAAGCTGGACCTGTCGTGGCACAGGCAGGACGAGCGGACGCGCGCCGAGGGAATCCGGCAGTTCGTGGAGCTCGCGGGTGCGCCCGGCAGCGGAATCGAGTCGAAGGCGTACTCGACGGTCGGGCTGCGGGCCGACGTCGACTTCTTCCTCTGGAACCGCGCCGAGCGGCTCGAGGAACTGCAGGATCTGGCTGGCCGGCTCACCCGCACGGGTCTGGGGCGCTTCCTGCATACGCCGCACCTCTACATCAGCCTTTACCGTGAATCCCCGTACCCCAAGCTGAAGGACCACGAGGCGCCCAAGCTTCAGGAGCCGAAGTACCTGTTCGTCTACCCGTTCGTGAAGATGCGGTCCTGGTACCACCTGCCGATGGAGGAGCGGAGCAAGGCAATGCGGGAACACATCGCCATCGGCCACAAGTACGAGTCGGTGCGCGTCAACACCAGCTACTGCTTCGGCCTGGGCGACCACGAGTTCGTCATCGCCTTCGACACCGATCACCCCGCCGACTTCGAGGCGCTGGTCCGCCGGCTGCGCGAGAGCGAGGCCAGCAAGTACACGCTGATCGAGACGCCGATCTTCATGGGACGCGTCGGCTCTCCCGCAGAGATCCTGGCAAGCTTCGCCTGAGGTGCGGCCCCGGGCTTCAGGCTTCAGGAGACAGGTTGGAGGCTGTCCTTCGACACGGCCGCTTCGCGGCCTGCTCAGGATGAGCGGGGGAGGAACGCGGCGTGCTCGGGATGAGCGAGGGGGCGATTAGCCCTACTCGATACTCACTACTTCAATGCCGGCAGTGGCACTCGCCGATGGCGCCGCTGCAGTGACCGCACTGGCAGCTCGGCTTGTCCTTGCTGCAGGTGCAGTTGGCGCTGGCCGAGCCGGCTTCGTCCGAGGAGCCGGCGGAGCCGGCGGCAGTGCCCGAGCCTGCTTCGGCGCCGGTCTTGGCGCCTTCGCGAACGCTGCCCACAGGCGCAGCCTCGCCCGCCTTGCCTTCGACCTTGGGACCGTGGCTTTCGACCGGCTTCACGGCCGGGTGGCCGGGCGGAAGGGCATCCGGCGAGCCGGGTTGCCCACCCTGCGGTCCCGCGGACTTCTCGCCGGCGTGAGCCGCGTGGTCATGGTCATGCTCGTGATCGTGCTCGCCGGCGGAGCCTGCGGCTGGCGCGGCCGCGGCCGAGCTCTCGTCGAGCTCGTGGACCTTCGCCTTTTCGAGCCGCTCTCGTTCGGTAGCCGATTCACAACCGGCCAGCGCGAGGATGGCCGTCATCGACAGTGCAAGGGCAAAGGTCTGGCGCATACGCAGCATCTCGGTCACTCCTTGGCGGTGTCTCAGAGAAACTCGATGGGAGGGGCCGCCGGGACGATGCCCTCGGCGGCCGCGCGGCGCAAGAGCTCGGTCACGGCCTGACGACCCTTCTCGCCGAAGTCCAGCGTGTAGTCATTGACATACATCCCGACGAAACGGTCGGCTCGCTCGGTGTCCATGTCGCGCGCCCAGCTCATTGCGTGCCGCAGCGCGTCGTCCCGGTGCTCGAGCGCATAAGCGATGCTGTCATGCACGATCCGGGCAATCTCGGCAGCCTCGGCAGCCGGGATGTCCCTGCGGATTCCATTGGCCCCGAGCGGCAGCGGTAGCCCGGTCTGCTCGTGCCACCACTCGCCCAGGTCGACGACCTTCACGAGCCCCAGATCGCCGTAGGTCAGCTGGCCCTCGTGGATGATCAGGCCTGCGTCCGCTCGGCCCTCGGCAACCTCCTTCAGGATCTGATCGAAGGCGACGACGTTGTAGGCCACTTCGCCCAGGCAGAGCCTGAGCGCCAGGTAGGCCGTCGTGAGCGTTCCGGGCACGGCGATTCGCCGGGTCCGGAGCTGGTCCAGGCTCATCGGCTCTCGCGCTACCACCAGCGGCCCGTAGCCGTCGCCGATGCTGGCCCCGCAGCTCAGAAGCGCGTAGCGGTCCGCCACGTAGGCGTAGGCGTGCAGCGAGAGCGCCGTGACATCCAGCTCGCCGCGAGTGGCGCGGCGGTTGAGAGTCTCGATGTCCTGCAGGATGTGCTCGAACTCGTAGGGTCCGCTCTCCACCAGCCCCTTGGCCAGCGGGTAGAACATGAAGGCGTCGTCGGGGTCGGGGCTGTGGCCCAGGGTGATCTTCCGCGTCTTCGACGTCATCGTCACTTCTCCGGCGGCGGCGACATGAATACGAGACAGATCATCCGTTCGCTCCCAGGGTTGGAGACGCCGTGCTCCTGGCCTGCGGGCGCCAGCACGGCTTGCCCGGCCGCGAGCCGCTGCTCCTCGCCGCCGACCCGGAAGATTCCGCCGCCCTCGAGCACCACGTAGACCTTGTCGCTCGCCGGGTGCGTGTGGGCTTTCTGGTCCTGACCCGCCTCGAAGCAGTAGAGGTCGCACGAGAACCGCTCGCTTGCGAAGACGCCGATCTTGGAGAGCTTCTCCGCCGAGAAGCCGAGCATGCCGAAGAGTTCCGCTGTTTTCATGAGCTTGCGAATCGGGACGAGAGGCCGCGCCGATTCGGCCCCCATTTTCTCACCTTCCGCGGGCCCCATCAATAGGGGCGTTTCACCTTGTAGAAGGTGTCCTCGCGCTCCGTCCAGGGCCGGAAGTACTCGCCGGCCATCTTGCTCACGATGGTCGCCTGCGCGACGACCCGCAGCGTCTCCTCGCCGTACTGCTTGTTGTTGCGAGCGCCCTGCACGGAGATGACGAGGATGCGGAAGGTGCCCCCGTAGGGATCGGGTTTCCCGAGGATAGGGCAGGAACTGGAGGTGCTGATCGAGATGCGGTCCTGGCCCGTCACGCGCACCGCGGGCGGATCGACCATCAGCGGGCTGACCACGCTCACGTCGGCCAGATCGAGCGCGAAGTAGTTCAGGTATCGATCCACCCGGTAATCGCCCGACACCAGCCCGTCCTCGGTGTTCAGGTTGTCGGACTGCGTATCGGTTGCCGAAGCGCCCGGGATCTTCTTGATGTTGAGCCGCTCCACGAGGCCACTCTTGAGCGTGACGTCGCCCGTGAGGAAGGCAGGTCCCGGAATGATGTCGGCCTGCGGGTTCTGCGCCCCGCTCAGGTGGGCGTACCCGCTGCTGTGGACGTAGTAAGGGTTCTTGCCGACGCTGTAGGCCGCTGCGTCGTAGAGCGGGGTCGGAAACAGCCGCGCCTTGAGCAGCGCCAGCTGAAGCGCGCCCTTCGCCAGGTACTGCGCCTGTACGCGGCGGACGTTGACCGTGATCTGCTGGACGTCGGTCTGGTTCGTGCGCCAGACGGCCAACCCCATCACCAGCAGCATGCCGGCCACCAGCAGCACCAGGGGCAGCAGCATGCCTGAGCGGCTGCGGGTAAGTCGCATCAGTTGCCCCCCAGGTTCGCCCGGAGCGATATCAGCCAGAATTCCTTTGTGGCGTCGCCCAGCCCGTGACGCCCCGTCGGTTTGCCCGACCAGCTCACGCGCAACACCAGCTTCTTGAGCGTCTGGTTGTTGTTGCTGCCCGTAGAGGTGCCGAGCCGCCCCATCACCTCGTACTGCGTGTAGGAGCTGATCTGGGTCGACCAGGCGCTGCCGGGCCGGTTCTTGTCGAGATGGTCGGTCGGCTTCTGCGCCGGGTTGTACGGCGAAAACGGCCAGTCGTCTGCAGCGAGCTTCAGCCGCGGGTTGTAGCGGTTGTAGGGCGAGGCCTGGGTGAAGTCGACGTTCGGGTTGTCGAGGTAGCTGAACCGCAGGTCGGTGTCGCCCCGGAAGTTGCCAACCCAGAGCTCTACCTTGTACCGGATGTTGTCCTTGGTCCGGGCGCGCGCCTTTTCCTCGGTCTGCCAGTCCGCGTCGTCGAAGACCGGGTCGAGCGAGGACTCGAAGGCGACGCTGCCGTCCGGCGCCAGGTACGAGCCCGCCGGCGTCGCGGGGATGTCCTCGAACCTGAGCGAGTCGCCCAGCAGCTTGTTCATCACCGCCGAACCCAGCTCTGTCGCCGCCGAGTAGCTGACGCTCACGTCCGTGCGCACGAGCCCGCCCTGGATCAACCCCACCACCGGCAAGAGCGCCAGCGCCAGGATCAGCGTTGCCAGCGAGATCTCGATGAACGTGATGCCGGCCCTGCGCGGCGTCGTGACGCGCCGGGTCACTTCTTCACCCTCACGTTGATCGTTGCCTTCGCGATCTCGCGCAGCTTCAGACGGCCGTCGAAGGGGTCCGAGTTGACGACCTGCAGCTCCAGCACCGTCTTCTCACGAGTCGCGGCTTGCGTCGACACTCCGACCACCACCGCCGTCACGTCCTCCAGCAGGACGATCGGCGTCTCGGTCCCCAAAGTCCCCACCTGCACCTTCTCCCCGTTCAGCGTCACCTCGGCCGAGGATGACGTCGCGATCAGTCGCATTCTCGACGAGGTCGACGCCGTGGCCTCCAGCGACAGCACCAGCTTGCGCGCCGTTCCGGGTACCTCCTTGAGCGCCGACGCCAACCCCTCCAGCTCTTGGCGGGGCGTACAGGCGAAGAACTCGAGCACCGGTCCGGCCGTCTCGAAGCTGTAGTAGGAGACCGCCGCCGAGGTGCCCTTGAGCGCCGTGCCGCTGCCAAGCTTCATCACGAAGTCCTCTGAGCCGAAGTCGGGGGAGCTCTCGTAGTAGTTGTTCACCCGGATGACGGAGGGGTAGGAAGACTTTTCGAGGAAGTCCTTCACCTGGCGAAGCGCCGTGCGCTGCTTGGCGGTCGTCTGCACGCGCCAGGTGCCCTTGGCCGCATACGTGTTGGAGCGGGAGTAGATCGTCATCGTGATCCCGCTTACCAGGCTGAAGATGAGCACGCCCAGCGCGATCTCGATCAGGCTGTAGCCTGCGGAGCGGCGGCACCGCGTGAGCTGGTCCTTCACGGATCGAAGTGTAAGGCGTCCGGCCGCATTCCGCCATGGCACAATGGACGGCATGGCAATTGCCCAACCGGCTCGGCGGCTCGGCTTCTACGCTGCCGTCGCGGCCGCCCTGTTCGTGCTCTTCAGCCAGTTGCCCTGGCGACAGTGGGCGCTGGGCGGCCGCGAGGCGCTCATCGCGCTGGGGCCGGCGGGCGCTCTCCTCTACGTCGGAGCGTACGTGGCGGCGGCCGTCTGCTTCGTGCCGGGCTCGGCCATCACATTCATCGGCGGCGCAGTCTTCGGGCCCTGGGTGGGGTTGGCGCTGGTCTCGCTCGCCTCGACCCTGGGGGCCGGCTGCGCGTTTCTGGTGGGAAGGTACCTGGCCCGCCCCGCGGTGGAGCAGTGGTGCGCTGCCAACCCGAGATTGGCGAGCCTGGACCGAGTCGTCGAGACCAGCGGCTGGCGGATCGTCGCGCTCACGCGGCTGTCGCCCGCGTTTCCCTACAACCTGCTCAACTACGCGTTCGGCCTGACGCGCATCGGACTGGGTCCCTACCTGCTCGCGTCCTGGGTCGGGATGCTGCCGGGCACCGCCCTCTACGTCTTCGGGAGCGCTGCGGCGTTCGACCTGGCAACTGCCGGCGCGCGTCCCGGGGCGGGTCCCAACTGGGGCCTCTATCTGGCGGTCGCCGGGACGCTTGCCGTGACTGTCTACGTGACCCGGCTGGCACGTGAGGCGCTGGGCCGCTCACAGGAGGCCGGATGAGCGGCGCGCCCCGAGGGCTTCTGCTGGCGGCGCTCTGCGGGCTCCTCTGCTCGCCCGTCGCGGCGGCCAACCGGCTGGCGCTCGAGAGCAGCCCCTACCTGCGCCTGCACGCCGGGAACCCTGTGGATTGGTACCCCTGGGGCCCCGAGGCGCTCGAGCGAGCCAGGCGCGAGGACCGGCCCATCTTCGTCTCGATCGGCTACTCCACCTGTCACTGGTGCCACGTCATGGCGCGCGAAGTCTTTTCGGACCCGGCCATCGCAAGACTGATGAACGACTGGTTCGTCAACGTGAAGGTCGACCGCGAGGAGCGCCCCGACCTGGATGCCGTCTACATGCTCGCCACACGTGCCCTGACCGGCTCGGGAGGGTGGCCGAACTCCGTCTTCCTGACGCCCGATTTGAAGCCATTTTTCGCGGGGACCTACTTCCCGCCCGAGGCGAAGTACGGCAAGCCGGCCTTCCCCGACGTGCTGCGACGTCTGCACGGAACCTGGGTCGGCAAGCGGCCGGTCGTGCTCCAGGAGGCCGCTCGCCTGGAGGCCCTGATGCGCCGGATGCAGCGCCTGCCGGATGGGGCCGGCGGCCATCGGGGCGACCTTCTGGCGCGAGTGACGGTGGAGCTTGCGCAGATGTACGACTCCGAGTGGGGCGGGTTCGGAGGCGCGCCCAAGTTCCCCAGCCCCTCGCTCCTGCACGCGCTGGCGGAGCGGCATGCGCGCTCGGGCGATCCGGAGGCGCTCGGGATGCTGATCGGCACGCTCGAGCGAATGGTCCGCGGCGGGATCTTCGACCAGCTCGGCGGCGGCTTCCACCGGTACGCGACCGACCGGATGTGGCGGGTGCCCCACTTCGAGAAGATGCTGCACGACAACGCGCTTCTGGCGCCGCTCTGTTCGGCAGCAGGCAAGCGCGCCGGGAGGCCGGACCTCCTGGAAGCGGCGCGGCGCACGCTCGACTTCACGCTGCGCGAGATGACGACCGCCGAGGGCGACTTCCTGGCGGCGCTCGACGCGCAGACAGTGCAGGGCGAGGGGGCGTTCTACGTCTGGACGTGCGCAGAGCTCGAGGAGACGCTGGGAAAGGCGGACGCCGATTTCTTGGCGCCGGTGCTCGGGTTCGACGGCGAGCCCTCGTTGGAGGGCGGGCGCTACGTGCTGCACCTGGCCGGTCCGGGGCCGCTCGCCTCGAGCGGGGCTGCCGGCGGCGCGGCGCGGGAGCGAGTGGCTGAGCTCCAGGCGCGGTTGCTGGCGAAGCGGGAGCGGCGGCCGCGGCCGGCGGCGGACACGAAGGTGCTGACCGACTGGAGTGGAATGATGATTCGAGGTTTGGCTCTGGTGTCGCGTGACCTGGGCGAGCCGAAGTACTTGCGGGCGGCCGAGCGCGCGGCACGGAGGCTGCTCGCGGGCGCTGCGCGAGCAGGGGCTACCTGTCGCCACGTCACCAAGGACGGCGCCAGCGCCGTCGACGCGTTTCTCGATGACTACGCCTTCCTGGCGGGCGGGCTGCTCGCGCTGCATGAAGTGACGGGGGAGCGCGCGTGGCTCACGGAAGCGGGGCGGCTCGTCGACGAGGCGGACCGCCGGCTCTGGGATGGCCAGCAGAAGCGCTACAGGTTCTCCGCGGCCCGGCCGGATCTCTTGCTCGACGCCGCCGAGCCGGGCGACCTGGCGCTGCCGTCGGGGAGCTCCTGGATGGCGCGCTGCCTGGTGCAGCTGGCGCGCGCTTCGGGAGAGAAGCGGTGGAGGGAGCGCGCGCGCGAGTTGATCGATGCGTACGGTGGTTACCTGTCGCAATCGCCCTCGTCGGTCGCCGACATGGCGGTCGCGGCGGCGATGCTCGAGGAGCTCGAACCGGGTGCGAGGGAGCCCGGGGCTACGGTCCGGGCTGAGCTCCAGGGTGACCTGCCGCGAGCCGCTGCCGGCGGACAAGTAGCCGTCGGAGTGGTGCTGACGATTGCGCCGGGCTGGCACGTCAACTCGGCCAGGCCGCTCCAGAAGTACCTGGAGGCCGCCAGTCTGGAGCTCGAGCCCTCGACGGCCGTGAAGCTCGAAGGCGTCGACTGGCCGGAGGGCAAGCGCGTGAAGCTCGGATTTTCGGACGAAGAGCTGAGCGTCTTCCAGGGTGAGACGCGCGTCACGGCGCGGCTGAAAGTGGCATCGACGGCACGCCCGGGCCCGCTGGCCGCGGTGCTACGGCTCAGGGTCCAGCCGTGCAATGACCGTGTCTGCGAGGCGCCGAAAACGTTGACCGTGCCGCTCACCGTGACGGTCGAAGCCCACTAGGCAAGCTCGGCGTGCGTGAAGTAGTGTGCGGATCGGGAAGGTGAAGACGATGCCCCTCGATCCGCGTGTTCGCGTAATGCAGAAGCTCGAGCTCGAAGAGCCGGTCCTGATCGCCGCCTGGCCCGGAATGGGGCTGGTCGGTTTCAATGCCGTCGAGTACCTGCGCGGCAGCCTGGGGGCCGACAAGGTGGCCGAGATCGACTCGACCGACTTCTTCGCGATTCCGGGAATCCAGGTCAAGGACGGCCTGACGGTTCCTCTGAAAGTCCCCACGAATGCTTTCCACGGATGGAAGAACCCCGGGCCGGGCAAGGACCTGCTCCTATTTCTCGGCTCCGCCCAGCCGGTGACAGGCAGGGAACTGGCGCTGTCGAACCTGGTGCTGCAGGTGGCGCAGCTCTTCGGGGTCCACGAGATCTTCACGGCGGCGGCGATGGCCGCGCAGATCGACCACCTGGCCCCGTCGCGCGTCTTCGGCGTCAGCAACAGCGCCGAGGAGGCGTCCCAGCTGGCAGGCCTGGGGGTGCTCATGCTCCAGGAAGGAGAAATCGGCGGGCTGAACGGCCTGCTGATAGGCGTCGCGCATCAGCAGGGCATCCGAGGCAGCTGCCTGATGGGCGAAATGCCGAACTACACCACGCACATCGAAAATCCGAAAGCCTCGATGGCCGTGCTGGAAGTCCTTTCGCAGATGCTTTCGCTCTCGCTCGACCTCTCGCCCCTGGCCGAGCGCGCCCGCTACATCGAGGCCCAGATCCAAGGCTTCCTCGCCACCGCCCGCTCCCAGTCCGAAAGCGGCTCCGCCGAGTCTGGCTCCGAATCCGAAGAGGCCACCCCCTCCGACGACGAGGACGACTCCAGCGGCACCAAGTCCGGCGGCGGCGCCATCAACTAGCTGGGAAAACCGGGGACACACGACCTATTTTTTCAAAATAGGTCGTGTGTCCCCGGTTTTCCTGGTAACCTGTTCGCTTCGAAACCATGAGCCCCGCACCCGTGCTGGCCGGTATCGGCCTGTTCATCGGATATCTGCTGCTGATGCCCGTTCTCTGGGCAAAATCGGTGGCCCTCGCGCTTGTGGTCGTCGCGACGATCGGCGGGTACCTGGCCGTCGGATTGGGCTACTACCGTCACGAACTGTTCCACTCTTACTACAGGCCGCTGACGAAACCGCTCTACCACCTGACGTCATGGCTGGTCTTCAGCGACCCGCAGGTCTTCAGGATTGCCCACCCGCTGCACCACGGCGCCGTGCACACGCACGAGGACATCGAGTTTTTTTGCGAGCGGTACGCCACCGACCCGGCCCGCCGCCGCAGGCAGTTCATCCTGGAGCTGCTGTTTGGCAACGCCGCCTGGGAACTGCTCACCCTGGCGCGCCTGAAGCGTGAGAGGAAGTATTACCGGCCGCTGGGGTTCCTCTCGTTCTTCTGCCGCGCGGGGCTGGTCGCCCTGCTCTGCTGGGTCTCCTCCCGGCTCAATCCGGGCAGCGCCGGCGTCTATCTGCTCTGCTACGCCCTGACGCTCTGGTGGGGCGCTGTCGTCAGCCGCCACAACCAGTGGCTCGAGCATCTCGGAATCGTGAGCGACGGCTCCTTCGACGAGCGCAACCTGCTCACTCGAAACCTCCCCGACACCGGCGCGCTCAACTGGCTCTGGAACCTCTACCACCGCAATGACCCGCGGGAGCACGTCCTGCACCACACGAAGGCCGGTCTCCACAGCCGCGTCGTGCCCTTCGAGCTCCCCGAGGGCACACGATTCACCAGCGTCGCCGAGTACCCCGCGATCCTGCGCCAGTACTGGCGGACCCTGCACAGCTGAGAAAAAAAGGCCGGAAAAACCGGGGACACACGACCTATTTTGAAAAAATAGGTCGTGTGTCCCCGGTTTTTCCGGCCTTTTTCTTGGCGGTGGCGACGGCCTGCTCGGAGATGGTACCGTTCGGCAGGCATGCGCTTCGGGCGAGCACTGCGAGCTGTGGTGGCACTGTCGGCGGTCGTCACGGCGGCCGTGGTGGTGCCTTGTCTTCGGGCGGCGGATGGGCCCGGTATTCAGGTACAGGTGGGTGGCGACGTGGCGCCGGCGGTGGCGGCGCGGATTCCCGAGCTGCTCGAGGCCGCGGGCGCTCGGCTGAGGGTTGCGAAGCCCGGCCGCGGGGAAACTCCTGCGTCCCTGGCGCTGGCGATCGGGGAATGTCCGGAAGCTCGCGCGGTCATCGGCGACGCTGATTGCCGCGGGCTCGGCGACGAGGGGTTCGTCGCACGCTCGGCGGTCAACAAGGGACGGCCTGTAATCGCCGTCCGCGGTCCGGGCGCAGCCTTCGGCGCCTACGCCGTCCTGGAGCGGATGGGCTTCGGTTTCCTGCACCCGCTTCGCCCCCACGTGCCTCGCGCGCTCAGGGGAATCCCCCCGGGCCTGTCCCTTCGCGAAACACCGATGTGGGCGGTCCGCGGCACCCAAATTCACACAATGCATCCTTTGGAGCTCACGGAGCTGCTCAACGGCTGGGGCAACGGCTCGCCCGACGACGAGGCCGGATGGCGGGCGATGCTGCCCGAGTGGGAGCGCTACCTGGAGTGGGCCCTGGCAAACCGCCAGAACCGCGTGACCTGGGTGTTGCTGGAGGCGCGGAGCTGGCAGGCTTTCTCCCGAGGACCCGTCCGGCAGGCTCGCTTGAAGCGGCTGGTGGATCGCGCCCACGCCTGGGGCCACCAGGTCGGGCTCGACGTCCCCCTGGCGCTGGTCCAGCAACACGCCTGGACGATGATCCGCGAGACGGGAGATCCCCAGCGCGAATCGACACAGTTACGGCAAAGCATCGATTGGCTCGCAGAGACCGGCGTCGACTTCCTCACCACCGAGAGCGGCTTCAGCGAGTTCACGCACCCGGACGACCGCCGCATGCTCGCCTGGATGAACGAGGCCACGCGCTACCTGCTGGAACGCCACGGGAAGAAGCTCTACATCAAGATCCACTGCTCGACCGGCCAGTATGCCCGGCACTTCGTGGACCCCGCCACAGGCCAACCGCTCAACTTCAACTTCCTGCCTCAGCTCGCCGACCAGAGGCTGGGCGTGATGCCGCACACGGTCCAGCACTACGGGCTGGATGACCCGGCTCCTACCTACGGCAATCGCGACTTCTCCGAAATGGAACGTTTCATGACGCAGGAGGCCGCCCGCCGCGAGGTGCTCTGGCATCCCGAGACGGCCTACTGGGTCAGCTTCGACATCGACGTGCCGCTCTTCCTGCCGCTCTATGCCGAGCGCCGGGTTCACGACGTCCGGCGCATCGCCCGCCGGATGCCGGCCCCAGGCGCTCGTCCGGCAGGACAGCTCGTCTTCTCCAGCGGATGGGAGTGGGGTTACTGGCTCAACGACGCCGTTGCCCTTCGCGCCGCCTGGAACCCGCACCTGGAGGCGACGTCTGACAGCGAGGCCTTCCGGCGCGTGCTGCTGGAGATCCTGGGCCCGTTCGGGGATGCGGCACCGCAAATGGCGCAGTGTCTGGCCGACGCCGCCGCGATGCAGCACCGGGTGCTGATCCGGGGGGAGGTCTCGGGACGGCCGCCGTCCGAAATCGAGATGCTCAACGGGCAAGCGTACCTGCAGGGATGGGAAACCTGGGACGAGGTCGGGATCATGCTGGGCGCGCTGCCCGGGGTGGAGCCCGTGGCGACCCAGCCGCGGCGGCTCGGTCTCGTGGACATGCGGAACCCGCTCTATCCGGGACCTCGCTTCGAGCAGGCCGTGAAGCCGCTTCTGGCCGAAGTCCAGCAGGTCAGCGCCGAGATCTCGAGCCGCATCGCGGCGCTCGGGTCGCAGGTCCCGCCCCCGGCGCGGGAGTACTTCGACGAGTTTCGGGACGCTTCTCGAATCACGGCCCTGCGAGCGGCGCAGGTGCGGGCACTCTACGACTATGTGGACCTCGGACCGGGCCGCCCTCGGGAGCGAGCCGCCCGGCTGGAAGATGCCCGCTCGGCGCTGCGGGAGGCCGAGGGTGTCGTCCAGAAGCGGGAAGCGGCCTATCGCGTGCCGGCCGATCGGATCGCGGCCTGGCGCGCGAATCCCACGGCCTATGACTTCACCTACCTCTGGACGGTCCGCTCGCTCCACTACTGGCGGCGCGACGAGGGCAAGGCCACGCACGCCCCCTGGAGCCCCTGCTACATGAACATCGTGAATCCCGTCGACGTCGCCTTCGGCGAAGGCCGGTGGGCTAGCATCGCTTCCCGCATCCGGGCGCTGGGCGAGCGCGTGCCCGGCTTGCGCGCGCTGACCCGGTGTCTGGGAGAGCCGCCCTAGAGGCGAAAAACCGGGGACACACGACCTATTTCTTGGAAATAGGTCGTGTGTCCCCGGTTTTATCTTCGCCGAAGGTGAGGCCGGTGATGGCGCGGAGGGCGCCGAGGACTTCGCCGCGGACGCTGGGGCTGGGGTCCATCAGGTGCTGCTTCAGCACATCGACGGCTTCCCGGGCCTTCAGCTGTCCGAGGGCGGCGGCTGCGGCGGCGCGCTCCTCGTTGGAGCCGGTGCCGAGCATCTCGAGCAGCCGCGGAATCGACTGCGCCGCGCTCAGCGCGCCCATTGCGCGAGCGGCGGCGGCGGCCTTCTTCCCGCCGGCGCCGAGCAGCTCCATCAGGACGGGAACGGCCTCCTTGGCAGTCCTAGCCGCCAGTGCACCGGCGGCCAGCGAGACGACCTCGGAGGACTCGTCGTCCAGCGCCTCGAGCAGCGAGTCGTTGACCGTCTCGTCCTCGAGGTTTCCGAGCAGCAGCACGGCCGACCAGCGCACCTCTTCCGAGGGATCGTTCAAGAGCGGGTGGACAGCCTCGACCTCGACGGGATGGCCCAGGTCGCCCAGCGCGTTGAGCGCGGCGCGCCGCACCTCGACGTTCTTGTCGGCCAGGAGGTCCACCAGCGGCGGCACGGCCTCTTCGAGCCCCATGTAGCCGAGCGCCATCGCCGCATTGCGGCGAACCATCGGGTCCTTCTTCTCGGTCGCCTTGACCAGGTGGGGGAAGGAGAGGTCGCCGAACATGGAGAGCGTGTGCGCCGCCTGCCAGCCGATCAGCTCTTTCTCGCCTAGGCCGTCGGTGAAGAGCTCTCCGTCGCCCAGCAGCGAGACCAGGCCCTGCACGCACTCCGGGTCGGCGACGCCGCCCAGGGCCCAGACGGCGATTCCGCGCACGTCGGAGTCCTCGTCCTTGAGGAGCTTTCGCAGGTGCGGTGCCGCGCGCAGGTCGCCCAGGACGCCGAGCGCCTCGGCGGCGGAGCGCCGGACGGCGCCGTCGGCGTGTTCGAGCGCTTCGACCAGGTGCGGAACGCTCTCGGGCTTGCCCAGGCTGCCGAGCCCCCAGGCCGCGTCGGCGGCGAACTCGGGGTAGGGGCCGCGGAGGGTCTTGACGAGGCCCTCGACGTCGCCTCGTTCAACCATCTCCAGCAGCCACTTGGGCCGTGATCGCAGGTCCCCCGCCATGGCGACGAATTCGGAGTGTGTATCGGTGGTCTGGGTCTCTTCGGTGCTCACGCGTACCTCATCACTTGTGGGGTCGAGGCCTGCCGTTCCCGGACGGCGAGCTGGCCGCAGGCTGCGTTGATGTCCCTGCCCTGGGAGTGGCGGATGGTGACCTTGATGGATGCTCGGGTCAGGAGCTCCCGGAACCGCGCGAGCGCCTCGGGCTCAGGGGGCTTCATCGCGTTGTGGGAGACGGGGTTGAAGGGGATGAGATTCACCTTTCCGGGGAAGCCCCGGAGCAGGCCGGCCAGGCGAGTCGCATCCTCTTCCGAGTCGTTTACCCGCTGGATGACGACGTACTCGAAGGTGACTTCGCGGCCGGTCTTCTGGAAGTAGTAACGCGCCGCGTCGACCAGCTCGGCGACGGCGACGCCCTTCTGACCCGGGACGAGCCGGCCGCGCAGGCTGTCGGTGGCAGCGTGGAGGCTGACGGCCAGCTGCAGCTGCAGCCCGAGCTCGGCCAGGCGCCGGATGCGGTCGGGGCCGCCGACGGTGCTGACGGTGATCTTGCGGCTTCCGAGCCCGAAGCCCTCCTGGGAGTTGAGCATCGCCAGCGCGCGGAAGAAGCCCTCCTCGTTGTCGAGAGGCTCGCCCATTCCCATGAAGACCAGCGTCGGGACGGCGTCGACCTTGTCCTCCCGGATCATGTGCCGGCGCAGGAGCCAGATCTCGGCGAGGATCTCGGCCGCCGTCATGTTGCGCGAGAGCCCCATCGAGCCGGTGGCGCAGAAGAGGCATCCCTGCGCGCAACCGACCTGCACCGAGACGCATAGTGTCGGTCGGCGCCTGGGGTGGTGCATGACGACCCCCTCGACCGCGGCGCCGTCGTCGAGCGCGAGCAGGAGCTTGGTCGTGAGCCGATCGGAGGAGCGGCTGACCCGCGACACGCTCGGCAAGCGGAATCGAAAGGCCGCTCCCAGCGCACTCCGATCCGGCTTGGAGAGATCGCTCATCTCGTCGAAGTCCGCCACGAACCGCTTGTAGACCCAGGCCAGCACCTGTTCACCCCGGTAGGCCGGCAGCCCCAGTGAGCGAACGCGCTCGCGAAATTCGCCGGCGGTGAGGGCGAAAAAATCGCTCGGCCGGGAATCGGGCTCGGATGTCGAAGATACGCTGTTCATCGGGATTCTTGTCATCGTATCACGTTTGCCGGAAGCGTCAAACGGTGGTAATATCCTTGTTAAATTCGACGTTCCGCCGGCCTCCGACCGGGGGACCGTGGACGCGGGAATCGAACTGATGGGCCTCACTCACCTGGACCGGCGCGGGCGCGCCAAGATGGTCGATGTCAGCGGCAAGACGCCGACTCTGCGCGAGGCCGTCGCGGAGGGGGTCGTGCGGATGCTGCCCGCCACGCAGGAGTTGATCCGCGAGGGGCGCATGCCGAAGGGCGACGTGTTCGCCGTTGCGCGGATCGCCGGGATCATGGCGGCCAAGAGGACCGGCGGTACCATTCCGCTCTGCCACCCGCTGCCACTGACCTTCGCCGACGTGGAGCTCGAGTTCGGCGCCGATGACGCCGTCCGGATCTGCGCACGTGTCCGCACGGACGCCAAGACCGGCGTCGAGATGGAGGCTCTCCACGCCGTCGCCGTCGCCGGCCTGACCATCTACGACATGTGCAAGGCCGTCGACCGCGGCATGCGCATCGAAGGAATCCGCCTCCTGTCGAAGACCGGAGGCAAGTCCGACTACCGGGCGCCGGATGCGGCGCCGGCCGCCCGCAAGGGCCCCAGGAGACCGACTGCATGAGCGCCCCGACACCCTGCCCGGCCTGCGGAGCTTTCACCACCGGCATCGACTGCGAAACCTGCGGCGCCCCGGGCTCGCGGCAGTGCCCGGCCTGCGCCCGCCCCTTCGGCGCCGGCGACCGCAGCTGTACCGGCTGCGGCCACACGCTCAAGTACGCCAACTTCACCAACCGCACCCTGCTGCGCTTTCCCCGCACACTGTCGCTCTCTCAGTTCCAGTACGGCCCCGATCGCGACGCCCTCGACATGCTCGCCAAGGCCGGCCCCCTCAAGACCGTCAGCCGCTTCCTCCAGGAGAACTGGTCGGAGCCCCTCATCCACGGCACCCTCGAGGGCAGCGCCGTCCAGGTGACCCAGAAGCAGTTCCCCCGCATCCGCCGCATCGCCGACACCTGCCAGCGCGTCCTGGGCATGCCCTCGACCAACGTCTTCATCCGCCACGACGGCGGCCTGGGCGCCTCGGCCTTCGGGTCGCGCAAGTCCTGCGGCGTGATCTTGACCAGCGGCCTCGTCGAGAACCTGAACGAGCACGAGCTGCGCTTCGTCATCGGCCGCGAACTGGGCCACATCAAGGCTGATCACCTGTTCTACCTGAACATGATCAAGCTCGTCACCGACAGCAAGATCCTCCAGAACATCCCGTTCCTGGGGGAGGGGCTGCGCGCTTTCGTGATGCTCTTCCTTCTGCCCTGGCAGCGCAAGAGCCAGGTCACCGCCGACCGCGCGGGTCTGCTCTGCTGCCAGAACCGCGTCACCGCCATCAAGAGCCTCATCAAGATGGCCTTGGGCGCCCGCAGCCTCTACGACAAGGTCGACATCGAGGAGTTCTTGAACCAGGCCGAGGAGGTCGCCACGCGCCGCTTCAGCGTCAAGAACATGGGCGAGTATCTCTCGGGCTCGCCCTACGTCACCAACCGCGTCAAGGAGCTGGAGGCGTTCTGGAGCAGCCAGGCCTGGCACTCCATCATGGTCTCCTCGCTCGATCCGTACCGGCCCGCGTTCGGCTGTCCGGCTTGCAAGGCCGTCGCCTGTCCCGACAACCTGGAGGAAGGGCTCACGAGGCTTTCGTGCAAGGCCTGCGGAGCCGCCGTACACGTGCAGGCGCTGCCCTGCCCTCATTGCGGCACCGACGTCGAGGCCGGCGAGGTCGGGATGCGCGATCGGGTCTGCGGGGGCTGCGAGCGGCCATTCCTGTCGGGCCCGTTGATGGAGCTTTCGCCGGAGCCGGGAGAGTACTACCGGACGCTCGGAGTGCACCCGGCCGCCTCCGTCGCCGAGCTGGGTGAGGCCTTCGTGCGAGCCGCGAAGTCCAGGCGCACCGGCGTCTCGCGCATCGCGCTCTACCGGGCGTATCGGACGCTGACCGAGCCGGCGCGCCGCAAGGCGTACGACGAACGGCAGTCCTACCTCCGCTCGCTCGGCAGGCAACTCAAACGGGTCGCCAGATGCGTCGAGTGCGAATCGCCGGTGCCAGGCGACTTCTGCGGCTGGTGCGGCAAGAAGAAAGAGGCCGAGAAGCCGCGCGACGCCCAGCTCCCGCCGGCTGCGGGCGCCCCCGTGGCCGCCGGCGACCCGACCTCCGACCCGACCACCGAGCGCGCCGCCGGGCCGATCAACTAGGGCCGCCGCGACGCGCGTCAGGTCGCCAAGGCGCCGGCGACGAGCCGGCGCAGCGATTCGCCGCCGGGCAGAATCACGGGGACGAGCGCGCCGCCGACCACGAGGTGCACGTATGCGGCCAGCACTGGCTTGCCGGTAGCCGCTTCGAGGGCGAGCGCATAGGCGGCCAGCTGAGCGGCGTACGCGACGGCCTTCGCTGCCCACTCCTCACGGTCCAGGCCCGGGAAGGACTTGTGATCGACCAGCACCCAGCCTGCGGCGGTCTCGACGGCGAGATCGATCCAGCCGCTGGCCGTGACGCCGTCGAGCGCGAGCCTGACGGGCCATTCTCGCAGCCATCGGCCCGGGCCGTGCGTGCGCGTCAGCACGCCGGAGAGCTGGCGGCTGCGCTCGAGCAGCGCTTCCGGAAGGACGGCGCTTGGGGCGGCCGGGCAGTGGCTTGCCAGCAGAGCGGCGGCGCGGGCGCGGCGCTCCTCGGCGGGCGCATCGAGCTCATCGGAGGCCAGCACCGCGTGAAGCGCCGTGCCCAGCTCGGCCCACGGGAGCCCCGCCGCATGGGCCAGCGGCGGTCCGACCTCGAGCGGCTCCGCGGTCGCCACCGTCTCGCCCGGCGGTAGCGTCAGGCCGCTCACCGCGCGGTGAGCCGCGGGGAGGGGCTCACCCTGCATCGGGGGACGGAACCAGTCCATTTCATGTACGGCCGGAGCGATCCCCCCAAGCGCCTCGACCGGCGGCTCGGTCACGATCGTGACGCTGCCCTGCGTGCGCTTCAAAGCAACCGTACGGACTCCAGGCTCGGCGGTCAGCCAGGCGTCGCGCTCCCCGGTCACGTCCGGTCCGCCAAGCACGAGATCGAGCCACGGATGGAACGGCCGCTCCAGCCCTTTCTTCAACGTGGTCGGCAGCACCAGCGCGTCACGGGCGCGCGTCAAGCCCACGTAGAGCAAGCGGATCGCCTCGCCGCGCGCAGCCGCCTCCCAGCGGCCGTGCTCGGGCATCTCCTCGATGCGGGCGTCCAGTCCCTCGACCTTCTCGAGATTGCCGTAAGGCCAGGGCCAGTAGCGGATCCACCGCCCGGCCAATGGGTCGGAGAGGTCGAGCGGCCCGTCTCGCCCCACGGTCTCCACGCCGAAGGCCTCGACGGGGTGGGTCCAGTCCGTCTGCGCGAAGACGACGACGGGATACTCGAGCCCCTTGGAGCCGTGGACGGTCTGCACCTGCACGGCATCGGGCCCAGAGCCGCTCGCCTGGCGGTCTCTGGGCGTGCCCGCGGACTTCTGCAGCCAGTGCACGAGGCCAGCCAGCGACGCGCCCGAATGGGTCCGGCCGCACTCTTCCTCGTAGACCCGGGCCAGCCGGCGGAGCGCCTCGAGGTTCCCGTGACGCACCGCCCGCCGGCCCCATGCGGCGACCCGCTCCCACGCTCCGGTGACGTCCAGGACTCGATCGAGTACTTCACTCGGAGATAGGTGCGCCAGCGCCGGCACCAGGCCTTCGAGCGCCCGCACGACCGGGTCGGCGGCCCGCCAGAGCTCCGGCGGCTGGCCGGTCGTGAGATACGCCAGCCGCTCTGCCAGCCAGGATTCCTGCCTGGGGTCCGGATCGGACAGGGAGACGATTTCGGCCGTCGCGAGCGTGTCCCGGCGGTCGACCAGCCGGCGCAGGCAGGCCAGCACCAGCGTCGACTCCGGCGTCGCCAGGAGCCCCTCCCGCTCGAGCGCCGCGCGGACTCCGAGCGCCTCGAGCTCCCGGGCGATGTGCTGGCAGCGAGAGTTGGAGCGGCAGAGCACGGCGATGTCCGAGGCCTGGGCCGGACGTGGCGTGCTTTCGGCGCGGTCGCGGACCTGGATCGGCCGCCGCGCCCCGGCTCCCAGCAGCCCTGCGATGCCTGCGGCAACGGGGCCCGCCTGCGGGCCGCGGCCGTTCAGGGCGGGACTTGGCCAGTGAAAGACTGCCGGCCCCAGCTCGGGCTCTTCGCCGCGGTGCGCCGCCAGCGCGACCTGCTCCTCGTCGAGCACGCCCGCGAACGCCGGCACGAAGAGCTCCGACACCAGGTCCACCAGCGGTTTGCGGGACCGGTACGACGTGCGCTGGATGGCGTCCGGCCCGGGCGGCGGCAGCGCCGCCAGCGCGCTCTGCATCAGCGACGGATCGGTGCCGCGAAAGCCGTAAATCGCCTGCTTGGGATCGCCGACCCAGATCGACTCGGGTGCGAGCTCCGCGAGCTTCAGGAACAGCGCAAGCTGTAACGGGCTCGTGTCCTGGAACTCGTCGACCAGCACCAGCCGCAGCCGCTCCGAGAGCGCCGCCCGCACCGCGGGCCGGTCCATCAGCGCCAGCGCCTTGGCCTCCATGTCGGTGAAGTCGAGCAGCTTACGCTCCCGCTTCCAGACGTCGTAGGCCTCGAGGCTGTCTGCCGCCAGGTCGAAGACTCCCCGGATGAAATCTGCCAGATCGGCTCGCAGCCTTGGATGCGCGAAGTGGGCCCCGGCGGCCTCCCGGACGCGTGCTGCGGCCTCGCGGGACTTCGCGCGAGGCTCGCACTTGGCCAGCTTCGCCCAGCGCTTCCAGTCGAGCCTCCCGTTCCCGAGGTCGTCGCCGCTCTCCTCGAGCAGCTCCAGGTACTCGGCTGTCCCCTTGGTCTTGTCGGCGCCGGCCCGGATGGTCGCTGCGGCCTCCGCGATCGCGCTCGCCAGCTCCCCGTCGGGGCTCCCGCTCGCGACGGGTCCCAGCAGCCGCTCCAACCCCTCGATCGACCGGGTGGCACATGCCTTCAACTCCGCCGGCGCCAGCAGGTTGGAACGGGCCGCTGCGGCCACCCGATTCACCACCTGCCGCCAGCTCCTTCCCTTCACGGGCTTCCGGCCGGCCCCCGGCTGCTCCTCGCTCGTCGGGAGGCCGAACGCCCGCTCCGCGTGGTGCATTCGCTCGAGCCGCTCGCTGGTGAGCTGTCCCGAAAGCGCTTCGGCGAACGCCGCGAACTCGGCCTCCTCGTCCAGGTTCTCCATCTGAGGAGAGAGCCCCACGTCGAAGGCGAAGCGGCGCACCAGCTCGCCCGCGACGCTGTCGACGGTCCCGATCATCGCCTCGCCGAGCCGCTCCGCCAGGTCCTCGCGCCCCCGCTCCAGGAGCGCCTCCCGCACCCGTTCCAGCAGCTCGGCCGCGGCTTTCCTCGTGAACGTCGTCGCCAGTACGCCGCTCGGCGGGATGCCCTCCGAGCCGTCGTCGGGCGCCAGGCGCAACATGAGCTCCCGGACGATTCGAGTCGTCTTGCCGCTGCCGGCCCCCGCGCTGATCAGCTGCACCCGCAGACTCACTCGTCGTCCTCCTCGTCGGGCTCGATCTGCTCGAGCCACCCCACCAGCGCTCCGAATCCGCCGTCGAACCTGGGCGCGCCCTCCGGCGCGCGGGCCTCGGGCGGCAGCTCCAGCCCCTCGCCCTCCGCGGCCTTCACCGCCGTCACCTCCACCAGTCCCCGGTCCAGCTGCTCGCGTCGGGCCCGCCAGAGCTCCTCGACCGCCGGCCACTGGGCGGCGCAATCGGTCTCGGTCCAGGTCGAGCGCGTTGCAATCGGTCTCAAAGCATCCGCCGGGTAGAGAACCCCTTGCTCCAGAAACAGGTGCGCCACCCTGGGCCAGGCGCCCGTCGACTGCTCGATCAACCGGCCGTAGACCAGAAGCTGCAGCGGGATCTGCTCGCCGTCCAGCTTCCAGCGACTCCACTTCATGTCGAGCACCGCGTGGCGGCCGTCCGGGTCGACCAGCAGCAGGTCGAGCTCGCCCGAGAGCTCGCCGCCGGCGAAGGTGCCCTCGACGGCCAGCTCCGAGCCCGGCAGACCGCGCTTGCCGACGGCCGCGGCCAGCCGCCAGCCGCCCTCGCGCATCAGGCGCGCCAGCGTCATGACGCTGCGGGCGACCGCCGCGGAGAGCCGCTGCCGATCCGGCAGCCGCTCGGGCATCAGCAGCGGCAGTCCCTCCTCGCCGAGCACACCGGGCGCGCGCCGCCCAAGCCACGCCTCAACGGCATCCGGCGACCAGGCCGCGGCCTCGAGCTCCGGCTCCAGCAGGGCCTCCTGCAGCAGCCGGTGGGCCAGCGTCCCCAGCAGCTGACGCGGTCTGGGAAGCGGCTGCAGCAGCCCGGGCCAGAGCTGCGCGGCGTACGACAGCACCCACTGGTACGGATGGTCCAGGAGTTTGCCCAGGCTCGAATAGCTCTCGAGCTTTCGGGATGGGATGTGCGTCGCGGCTGGTAACCGCCAGACCCGTACGCGGGCTGGCAGCCGCCGGCGCGGCACGGGCTCCAGGACGCCACTTGCGGCAGCCGGCTCGCCCCCGACCGAGCGCTCCAGGCAGCTCCGGGTGCAGGCCGCGAGCTCGCCTCCGAGTGCGGAGGCCAGACGCGCCAGCATCGGGTGAGCACCGCACGGCTCGCCGCGGCGCTGGGCCGGTGCGACCAGCACCAGCATCTCGCTTGCAGCGCCGACCGCGCGGACCGTCGCCTGCCAGAAGCGCTCGGCCTCGAGGACCGGGGACTGCAGCTGCACGCCGCGCCCGGCCAGGAGGGCCCGCTCTGAAGCGGTCCATGGGCTCCAGGGGGCCCGCTCGACCGCGCCCTCGGAGAAGTCCCACCAGAGTACTCGCCGCGCAGGACCCAGGATGGCGCCCGGGTGGGCGACGACGGCCACGTGTCCGATCTCGCCGTACCGGCCGGGCAGCCGCACGCCTCGGCGCGCGGTCTCTTCGATGAGCGAGTCCCAGAGCAGCTGAGGCACGCGCTCCTCGCCCGAGAGCGCGAGCAGCTCGCGCACGGCGACGGCCTGCTGCACGGCCGCCGCCAGGGTTTCGTCCTGGCCGCCCGCCGCCGCCGCCCACGCCGCCGTCATCTCCGCCAGCCGCACGAGCTCCGCGCGCGGGATGCCCGTTTCGGGCGCGTAGCCAGGCCCGCCAATCCAGGCCTCCAGACGCTCGGACAGCTCTCGCGCCCCCGCTTGCGAGTCGTCACTCTCCAGCCTCGCCATCGCCGCGCGCCATCTGCGCCCACCTGTCCCGGGCTCGGCCGCGAGCGCCGCCGCAAGCCGCCTCGCCAGACCGCCGGGAAGCGGGCTTGCGGGCAAGAGCAGGAACTCCAGCAGCCGCTCAGGATCTCGAGGCAGCCAGCGCAAGGCGACCGCCAGCGGCAGCACCTGCAGCGCGGGCCGCCAGGGCGAGTGCGGCGCCGCTCCGGTCGAGGGCAGGCCACGCCTCGTGAGCGCCCGGTCCAGCGCGTTGTCCTCTCTGCCGGCGATCACCACGGTCCCTTCCGCACCCTCCTCGAGCCAGACGGCGACAGCCTCGGCTGCCTCGGAGTCGGAGGATGCGGTGAGTAATACGATGTCTTCCGGCCCCTCGACGCCCTCCGTCGGCCGGCCGGCGAGCGCCAGCTGCAGCTTCCGCAAGCGGCCTCCGAGCGCCCCGGGCGGCGGCTCGAGCGCCGCGAGCGCGCAGCCGCCACGTGCCAGGGCGCCGACAATCGCCGGCCAGGGCGGCGGAAGCTTATCGGCGGACTCCGCGAGCGTCAGGCGGGCGATGCCGGAGCTGCGGCCGGGCCGCTCGAGCTCTCGGAGCACAGCTCGCGCCCGTTCGGCCGTTCCGCCGGCCAGCGGGGGCACATCGGCCGCGCGCTCCACCGCCGCCAGGTCGGCCAGCCGCCCGCGCTTCCCGGCCTCGCCGGCCCAGCCTCCCGCC
This sequence comes from Candidatus Wallbacteria bacterium, assembly GCA_016213845.1. Lineage (GTDB taxonomy): Bacteria > Muiribacteriota > UBA6191 > JACPRK01 > JACPRK01 > JACPRK01. The sequence goes on along the minus strand of JACQZN010000037.1, from coordinate 33,258 downwards.
GCCAGCGTGTCTCGCCACTCGAGCAGCGTGCGTGCCGTGCCGATCGGGTCGGCGGCCAGCGAGCGTTCGAAGAACCGCCCGCGCGCCGCAGCCTCCAGGCGCCTGCGGTACTGCAGCACGCGCACCGGCTCGGGGGCCGGCACTCCTCCCAGGCCGAGCCGGGTCTCCAGGAGGCCGAGCAGCCCCATCGGCCCGACCGTCACCTCGCCAATGGACGCTCTTCGCCCGCCCAGAGGGTCGGGGTAGCATCCGCCGTCCAGCTCGAGTCCGAACGTCACCCGCACGCCTGTCACCTCGCCCGCGCCTGCCGCGCCGGCGGGAGCATACCACGAGGTTCCGGCGCTATAATCGGCCTATGGCGGCGGCTGCGGCGGACTCCATGGATAGAGAGAAGCTGGCGCTCGAGTTAGGTAGCCCGGACGAGGAAGCGCGCAAGGAGGCGGTCCTCGCAATGACGGAGCTGGCCGACCCGACCTTCATCGGCGAGCTGAGGAAGGCGACTGCCGATCCGTCGCCGGCAGTGAGGTTCTTCGCACGCCGTGCCGTCGACAAGCTCGCGCGCCTCGAAGAGCGGCCGCGCGATCCCGTCTGGCTGCGGGCGCTGGAGCAGGCCGCAGGCGACGCCATCTCGGTGGAAAGCTGGCGCGCGCTCCTGGCCGACCCGGACGCCGAGACGCGGCTGAAGAACGTGATGGCGACGCTGGGAGTGAGCGACCCGGCAATTGTGCCCCTGCTCTGGGAACGGCTGACCGTCGAGGGCGACGTACGGGTCCGGGCAAGCCTGGTAAAGGCGGTGGCGCGCTTCCGCAAGCGCGAAGGGTTCGACCTGTTGGCGCCGCTCGTCTCCGACCCCGACCCGCGCGTGCGAGCCAACGCCATCGAAGCGCTCGACGAGCTGGCCGACGAGCGTCTGAAGCCGCTCCTGGAGCCATTTCTGGACGACGCCGACAATCGCATCCGAGGCAACGCGTTGAAGGCGATGTCGCGGTTCGACAGGCCGCGCGCGCTCCATGGCGCCCACCAGATGGCGGCCAGTTCCGAGATCTGGATGCGCGCCACGGCCATCTGGCTCTACCGGGAGCTGGGAGGAGAGCAGGCGCGGTTGGCGCTGGAGCGGATGGCGAGCCGGGAGACCGGTGAGATGGCCGAGAAGGTCGCCCATGCCCTGGCGGCGCTGGCCGCGGCGCGAGCGGCGCTGGGGCCGGTGCCGGCGCTCGACTCCGACGCGCATGTGGTCGAGGCGATCCGCGAGAAGCTCGCCGACCCGGACAAGAACGCGCGGCTGCAGGGCGCCATTCAGGCCGCCGAGCTCCCGCGCGCCAGGGCGGTCGGACTGCTGAAGAACGCGCTGGTGGCGGAGAGTCACCCCCACGTGATCGCCACGCTGGTCAAGGCGCTCGGGCAGGCCGGCGGCGAACCGGAGGCCGCGGTGATCGGGGAGTTCCTCCAGCATCCCGATCCGCGCGTGCGCGCCAACGCCATCGAGGGGCTGGCCGCCATCAAGAGCGAGGAGGCCTACCGGCTGGTGGAGCCGCTGCTGTCCGACCCCAACCAGCGCGTCCGCGGCAACGCCGCCTGGTTGATCCACGGACGGGACCCGGCCAAGGCCTTCGCGACGCTCAAGCAGATGCTGCTCTCCAGCGACTCGGAGCTCCAGGACGCCGCCATCTTCGCGCTGCGCGAGATCGCGGGCGACCAGGTCCTCGAGCTCTTCGAGACCGGGCTAGCCAGCGACAACCCCGAGGTCCAGATGAAGATCCTGCGTGTGCTGGAGGGCTGGAGCAGCCGCATGCCGATGGCTGCGAAGCTCCTGGCCGCCTGGCGCGAGCGGGGCAAGGGCGTGCCGTGGGTCGCCGACAAGCTGGAGGACCTGGTGGAGCAATTGAATCGTGGAGAGGCGCGCGCGCGCCTGGCCGCCCTCGAGAAGCTGGCGACCTTCTCGTCGGCCGATGCCCGGGCGCGAGTCGAACAGGCCACGCGGGACCCCGATCCGAAGGTCAAGAAGCGGGCGCGCGAGCTGGTGAAGCACTCGGGGGCCGAGGAAGCGCGGCGAGAGGCCTTCTTTCGCCTGGGGCTGGCCGCCTACCAGTGGATTCGCGCCGGTAAGGACCGCGTGCCGAAGGGACTGGCGAACCTGGCAGCGCGGGCGCGACAGGCCTCGCGCGACTTCGAGAGCGGGCAGGACGTGGTGTCCAGCCTGAGCCTGCGTCGCCAGTCGCTGGTCGACCTGGGGCGCGAGGTGCACCTCTTGCTGCAGACGGGACAGCTGAAGGCGCCCGAGCTGGAGCCGCTGATGCGGGAGATCGAGCGGCTCGAGCTGCGCCGGGAGGTGGCCGACATGCCGCCCGCGCGCCAGCTTCCCGAGCCGGAGCGGCGCATCTGGGTTCGCTTCGCCCTGGGTGTCATCGCCGGGGTCGTGCTGGGCGTCGGGACCTACTTGCTATTCCAGATGCCGCCTTCACCCAATCTGAAACCGCTGAAGTGGCGTCTGCCCGATCCGGCGGCCGGCAAGCCGGATGCGGCGTCGCGGGCCGCCGCCGCGGCCACGACCGCGACCACGCAATGAGCGGCGAACCCGGGCCGGATCGCGCGGCCATCGAGTGCCCCGTCTGCGGCGACGACCTCGCGCCAGCCCTTGCGGTCGTCTGCGCACGCTGCAACACGCCGCACCACAAGGACTGCTTTCAATTCGCCGGGACCTGTGCGGTCTTCGGCTGCGGCACGGACCGCTTCGAACCCTACCGGCCGTTCGTGCCGAACAACGTGGTGCGCGTGGTCGAAGCCGTGCTCCCCAAGCCCAAGCGCCGCCGCCGGGCCCGCTTGCGACAGCCGCCCGCGCGCCGGCGCCCGCCCGAGCCGCAACAGCCCGAGCCTCCCGCGGCTCCCGCCCGCAGCATCGAGCTCCGCGGCGATGTCGTCATCGACGTTTTCTCCACGGCCGAGTGGGTCGCCCGGGCTGCCGCGACAGCCGGGTTCCTGTACCTGAGCGCGCTCTGGGCGATCGGCCCGAGCGGCGGACCGGCTCTGCAGGCAGAGCCGACGTTCTGGGTCGCAGTGACCGCCTTCTGGCTCGGAATCGCCGTGACGATCGGGCTCGAGGATCAGTACGTCTTCGACGGCGACTCGCGCGTGCTCAGGCTGGACCGGGCCCTTTTCGGACACGGCTGGAGCCGCGTCGTCTGCAGGTTCGAGGACTTCGATCATGTCGGCACGGGCGCGCTCGCCTGGTTGGGGATCGCCTGGCCCTGGGGCATCGGCATGCGCCGCGTCCACTGGCTGGTGCTGGTCCTACGCAACGGACGCCAGATCGCGCTGGGCGACCCGGGCGGTGCCGTGGGAACCGGGGCGGAACGCGCCGTCGCCCGCATGGCCGCGCGCGTCGCTCACGCCACCGGCACGCGCGTGGTCCAGTGGGTGCGCGCGCGACCCTCCTGGATCGCCAACCACCTCTTCGGCTGGTTCTCCCGTCTGGGCCTCTGGGCCTGCCTCGTCTCGGTGCTCGGCGGGCTCTGTTACGAGCAACTCCTGACGGGGCCGGGCAGCTACTGGCTCCAGGCCGTCTTGCTCACGGGCGTCCAGTTCGTGATCTTCGGATGGCTCTCGCTGGCCATCGTCGGCCATCCGGTCGAGGGCGGCGCCGACTGGGACCGTTCGGCCGAGTGGGTTGCTCGCGGGCCCCTGCCGCCGGCCGCAGCGCCGGAGGAGCCCCCCGCGCGCGCCCCGCAGCGCGGCGCCACCGTGAGCAAGCTCCAGTTCCAGCTGACAGCAGCCGCGGTGCTGGCGACCCTGGCCTGCACCTACGAGATGGGCCACCACGCAAGCATCGTGGCAACCAACTTGCGCGCGGTCTTCAGCTTCGAGCCCGTGACCTGCATGACCATCGACCCCTGGAAGCTCCTCGGCCGGCAGGGCTACCCCAGGCCGAACTTCGGCGAGGGCTCGCGCACGCACACCTGGGAGCCGGCGTTCGAGTGGAACGACGCCGGCACGACCCGGCGGATGTGGCTCTACGACGTCTCCGGCTGGGCCGGCGAATCGGCCATGGCGCGCCAGGCGATCCTCGCCTCCTACCAGCCTGGCCTCAAGTCGACCTGCTACCGCGACCCGCGCCGCCCCGGCTACGCCGTGCTCGACCGGTCGCTCGCGTGGCAGCCGATTGCGCTCCTGGCCGTTTGTCTGCTCGGCGTCCACGTCGCGGCCATGCTGCTCGTGGTCAAGCGGTAGGCAGCCACGGCGCCGGGGCGGCAGCTTCCGCGGCTCTCAGTTCGTGGGTACGAGCTGCATCACGCCCACGGCAAACGCCAGGAACGCGAAGAGTGACCACGCAAGCGCGCGGCCGTAGCAGGGCTTACCGGTCGGCTTCTCGTAGAAATGCCGGGCGAGATCCTGAGTCGCGATCGGATTGCCTTCCTCGCTCGTGAGCGTCTTCCAGAACGGCAGGCCGCCCCCCTTCAGGGCCGCGCGCGCCTGCACCGCGAACAGCGCGCCCACGCACAGCCAGAACCCGGCCTGCTCCAGCGGCGAGCTCATCTACGGAGTGCCCGCGCGGGCCTTCTGCAACTCGCCGTAGGCGGCATCGATGGTCTTCTGCTCGCCCGACTTGAGGGCGTCGAGCAACTTCTGGTATGCCGTGCGCGCGCGGGGTGACTGCAGGTCGGCTGCGGTCGGGGGCGCCTTCGATGTCGGCGCCGCCGGCCCGGGCTGCGGGTGCGTCGCGCCCGCCGGGTCGAACGAGTTGGCCAGGTTGTTCAGCTTGCCTCGGACGGAACCGTCGAGGACTTGCCCCGGGGATGAGCCGGAAAAGGCCTTGCCGGCGAGCAGGCCGATGGTGCCGCCGATGGCGCCGCCGACCATCGCGCCGACGAGCGGGATGGGGATGAGAGCCTGGCCGATGACCGACCCGACGGCGTCACCGACCATCTGGCTGGCGTCGAGCACGGGATTGAACTCGCGCAGCGCGGTGGCCATTCCTTTGGATGGGGCGAACTCGCCCTGGTGCAGCCCCTTGCCGATGCTCTGGCCCATCGTGCTGCCGAGGTACCAGAGGATGGGGCGCAGCGCGAATCCGGCGACGCCGCCGACGGGACCCGCGACGTTTGCCAGGATCGACTGCAGGCCGGCGCCGACCAGCTCGCCGCCCTGGGCGCCGATGTAGCCGAGCGCTATGCCGCCGGGCGAGAGGCCGGAGAGGATCTTCCCGAAGTCGAGCCCCTGGCCGCTGGCGAACTGCCGCTGCGCCTCCACCAGCACGACCGAGGCGACGTATCGGGCCGGGTTGAGCGGGTCGAGCGTGTTGCGCAAAACCGCGCCGGTGTTGGCGTGAAAGTCCGTGGGCGCCAGCGAGTTCTTGACCGCCGCCCCGAAGGTCGGGAACTCCCGGTAGTCGATCGACAGGTACTTGCGACCGCCGCCTGGCTCCTGGGCGGCGATCGGCAAACCGCCGAACGCCGTGAGCGCGATCAGCAGCCAGGCCGTCAGCCGCATGGCAAACCTATGGCTTCGCCGAAGCACGCCATGACTCTAATGACGGATCGCTCCCATGGCTAGTGGGGGCAGCGAGCGCGCCCTCCCTACGCCACGCGCTGGCCGGCGAGGTAGGTGCGGGTGACGCGGAGGTTTGGGTCCAGGACGACCAGGTCGGCGCGTTTGCCGGGCGAGAGGCTGCCGCGTTCGGCCCAGAGGCCGAGCAGCCGGGCGGGGGTCTCGGTCAGCATCGTGAGGGCGGGGGCGAGCGAGAGGCCCGCGGCGAGCAAGCCCCGGAGGGCGCCCGACGCATCGAGCGCGCTGCCGGCGAGCGTGCCGCCGGGAAGGAAGGCGCCCGCCTCCCGCAGCGCGACCTCGCGCCCGAGCCATTCGTAGGTGCCTGGGGCCAGCCCCGCGACCGGCACGGAATCGGTCACGGCGGCGATGCCGGCCGGGCCCTTCAGCCGGGAGACCAGCCGGAGCAGCGCCGGGTGCACGTGGGTCCCGTCCGGGATCAGCTCGACGGTCGCCTCGGGCTCATCGAGGAAGGCGCCTGCGATTCCCGGGTTGCGGTGGTGGAGCGGGGCCATTGCGTTGAAGAGGTGCGTGGCGTGGCGTGCCCCACGTTCCATCGCCTGCCGCGCCTGGTCGTAGCTGGCGCGCGAGTGGCCCTGAGCCACGACGGCGCCCGAGCGGGCCAGGTGCTCGACCAGAGCCAGCCCGTCCGGAAGCTCCGGCGCCACCGTGAACATCGCGCAGAGGCCGCGCGGGACACGCTCCAGGTACTCGTCGGCGATCGCCAGTGCCGGCGCCAGGAGGTTCTCGGCCGGGTGCGCGCCGCGCATCGCCGCGTTGAGGAACGGCCCCTCGAAGTGGACGCCCAGCAGGGCCGAGCCGAGAGGGTCCGTTGCACGGAATTGGCCCAGGTGCGCCAGTGCGGCCGAGATCGAGACCCAGGGGCTACTGATGAGGCTGGCCATGAAACCCGTGGTGCCATGCGCCAGCTTGCACCGGGCCGCGCGCGCGACCGCTCCCGGGCGCGGGTCGGCGAAGTCGGCCCCGCCCGCGCCGTGGGTGTGGACATCGATGAAGCCGGGCGCCAGCAGGCACTCTCCGAGCTCCTCGAAAGGGCCGTCGATATCGCCCGGGTCCGCCACTCGGCGGATCGAAGGGCCCTCGAGCTCCACCGCTGCGTCGGCCGTCACGGCCCCTTCGACGAACACGCGGCCTCGAAGCGCGATGCGTTCCTGCGACGCTCCCAGCATGGCGCGGAAGATACCATGACGGCCTGTGCGGCAGCGGTCGGCGAACTTTTTTTCCGCAGACGATTGTCAGTCGAGGGTTGCGTCGTCATACTTTGCGGCTCCGAACCCGAACGACCTTCGGGCCCAGGCAGGAGGGAATGTCAGGAATCTGGAATCGCGGAGCTTTCAGGGACGGGAAAGGACGGACACCTTGGCCAGCGAGTACAAGAATGTCGAGTTGACCCAGCTCTCCAGCTTCGAGCGCGACGCCGTCGGCACCTTCACCGCCAAGCTCGTCGAGGCCTTCGGCAACCAGATCTCCTCCGTCAGCTTGCATGGTCTGAAGAACTCCACGTACCGGGAAGCCGGTGTCCTGGAGCTCCTGGTGCTCTTGCGCAAGCCCTCCAGCCTGATGGAAGCGCGCGTGGCCGACCTGGCCCTCGACCAGTACGTCGAATCCGGCATCAACATCCGCGTCACCTGTTTCGATCAGAAGCAGTTCAAGGTGTTCCAGAAGATGAAGATGCCGCGCATCGAGCAGATGCAGAAGGACGCCGTCGCCCTCTGGGCCGCGTGATGCCGTGGGTGGGAAGGCTTCAAAGCATCCGACGGACCCCTCGAGTCTGCAAGAAGCGATGAATCTTCGCTCGTCCTGAAGCCTGCAAGTCAGAGGGGGTCCAGGGGGCCATTGGCCCCTTGGTGGGGGGGCGGGGGCGAAGCCCCTGATAGGGATGAAGCCCCTCAGCTCCAGACGCCGGGCAGCTTCTCTCCGCAAGGGCATCGCCCCTGTGGATCGAGGAGGTTCTCGCGGGTCTTGAAGCCGATGCGCGAAACGACGGCGCGGCTGCACTTGGGACAGTAGGTGTTGCCCGCGCGATGGCCGCCCGGCAGATTCTGGACGTACACGTATCGCAGCCCCGCGGCGCGGGCCGCCTCCCAGGCGTCGAAGAGCGTCCGTTCGGGGGTGGGGGGCAGGTTCGTGAGCTTGTAGGCCGGCCAGAACCGCGCGAAGTGCAGCGGAGTATCGGGTCCGCAGGTGTCGAGGACCCAGGCGATGAGCTCCCGCAGCTCGGAGGCGCTGTCGTTATAGCCGGGCACCAGAAGCGAGACCAGCTCGAGCCAGTTACCCTCCCGCTTCACGATGCGGATGGCGTCGAGCACCGGCGCGAGCTCGGAAGCCAGCACCCGCTTGTAGAAGTCGGGGCGCATGCCCTTGAGCGCGATCGTGAACGCGTCCACCGCGCGACAGGCCTGTACGAGCGGCTTCTCGCGGATATAGGCGGCCGTCACCATGTTTGTGCGCAGGCCCCGTGAACGCGCCGCCGCTGCCATCTCGAGCATGTACTCGTAGTAGACGACCGGCTCCGTGTAGGTGAACGCCAGCACCCGGTAGCCGCCCTTCTGCACGACGTCGACGATCTGGGAGGCCGAGTAGCTGCTGTACGGAATCTCCAGCGGAAGGCTCTGCGACGCCTGCCAGTTCTGGCAGTACATGCAGCGCAGGTTGCAGCCGCCGGTTCCCAGGGCGAACGCCTTGGAACCCGGAAGAAAGTGCAGGAGCGGCCCCTTCTCGACGGGGTCGACATGAAAGACCGCGACCGCGTCGTGCGCGTCGCTCAAGAGCGTCCCGCCCTTGTTGAAGCGCGTGCGGCAGAAGCAGCGCTCACCGTCCTGGAGCACACAGTCCCGCGGGCAGAGGAAGCACTGAATGGCGCCGTGCGGGAGCTTCTCGTAGTGGAGCGCCTCCACGGGCGTGGGCTGCGCGGCCAGCTCGGCGGCCAGGAGCCGGGCGCTTCCAGATGCGGCGGCGGCCGCGCACGCGCAACCGCTGGCGGCAGCTCGCAGCAGCTCCCTGCGAGAGCATGGGGACATCTCGTCTGAAGCGTACGGCGCTGCCCAGGAAAAATCGGTGACCAGGGTAACGGAGACGAGTGCAAGCGTGCCGACACGAGCCGAGTCTCTTGGAATTGGGCCCGGGGCTGCTTACGGTCGAGGCCGATGGGACGGTCGACTTGCGCCGCTGCCCTGGCCGGCTTCGCGACGGGTCTGCTGCAGGTCACGGTGCTGCGGGAGCTCGGCGTCAGCGTTGCGGCCGGCGAGGTGCTGCTCGGAGGATTCCTGGCGGCCTGGCTGCTGGCGGGCGCGGCGGGGGCCGCGGTGGCCGCGTCCCGGAAGCCGGACGCCGGTGGGACACTCGCGGCCCGGTTGGCCTGGAGCGCAGCGATCCTCGGCGCGCTGGGGGTCCTTGTCGCCAGGGCGCTTCCCTGGATGGCGAGCGCTTCGCCCGGGGGGCTGCCCAGGGAGTGGGCGATGGCCGCCGGGGTTACCGTTGCCGCCGGTCTGCCGGCCGCAGCCCTCGGCGCGCTCTTCGATGCGCTCAGTCGGACGGCGGGAGCAGCGGCAGGCGTTGGCGCCTACGTGCCGGAGACGCTCGGGTTCCTGGCGAGCGGCCTGGCCGTTCCATTCCTACTCGAAAGGTCGATCGGGACCATTGGACTTGCAGGTTTGGCCGTTGCCGCGCTGGTGCTTGCGGCGGCTCCCGGTCGTGGCGGCGCGGCGCTCGCCTTGTTTACCGTGCTCGCGGCCTCCGGGCCTCCCGGAAAGGCCGCCGAGGATTGGCTGCTCATGCTCCAATGGCCCGGAGCGCTCGCGGCGCGCGGCTCGGCGACGGCGGCCTCGACGCTGCACGTCGTCGAGCGGGCCGGTGGGGCGGCCGTCTACTCCGACGGCGTCCTCGACTTTCCGCTGCACGCCACCGCGGCCGTGGAGGCCGCGGCCCACCTACCGGCGCTCCTCCATTCGGCGCCTCGCCGCGCGCTCGTGATCGGGGGCGGGCTTGCCGGAGTATGCCGGGAGCTCCTGGAGCATCCGGGGCTCCACGTCGACCTCTGCGAGCTCGATCCCGAGTCGCCGCGCCGGCTCGCCGCCATCGCCGCACCCGGGTCGTTCCGGGAACTGGACGACCCGCGCGTCCGGACGATCGAGCTCGATGCCCGGGCGTGGCTCGAGCGCGCCGACACGCTTTACGACATGGCGATCGTCCGCGCGCCCGCGCCTTCGCGCGCCGCCCTGGGACGTTACTACTCGGCGGAGTTTTTCACTCGGCTGCGTGGCCGACTGCGTCCGGGCGCCGTCGTCGCCGTGCGCATGCCCGTGGGGCCCGGCTTTCTGGGACAGGCCGACCGCCGGCTCGGCGCGACGATGGCGCTCACGTTTCGAAGGGCGTTCCCGGGAGCGTTCCTGGTCGCCGCCGACGAGCTGACGCTGATCTCGGCGCCCCTCCGGTGCGGCGCTGACGAGCTCGCGAGGAGGCTCGCCGAACGCCACATCATGCTCGAATACGGGACCGTGGAGGAGCTGGGCCAGCGGCTCTCGGAGGAGCACGCGCGCGAGCAGCTGCTCTGGTTGCACACCGGTGTCCCGCCGGCGACGGCTGAAATCGGCACGCTCGGGCTCTGGGCTGCGCTCCCCGAGGCGCGCCTGGAAGGGGACCTGGACATCGAGGCGTACCGGGACTCCTTGCTGACCGGGCTCGCCATCTGGGCGCCTGGCCTGGCCGGAGCGCTCAAGCGCGCGTACGGCCCGCCGCTGGCAGCGTCGGCTCTGGCTGCTTTCGGGCTGACGCTCCTTGCGGGTGCTGCCTGGTCGCGCGGTGCGCGGCGCCGCCGCGGATCGGCAGGAGGCGACGGGCGCGAGACGGCCTGGCGGCTCTCGGTGGCGACCACGGGATTCGCCGGCATGTGCGCCACCGTGCTCTTGATGATCGCTTACGAGGTGCGGCACGGCCGGCTGCTGGGAGAGCTGGCGCTGCTGTCGGGTGTGATGATGGCGGGCTGCGCGGCCGGTGCCAAGATGGCAAGCCGGCGCCGCCTGGAGGGCACGCCGGCGGCCAGCGCCGTGCCCGAGGCCGACCTGGCGCTTGCGGTCACGCTGGGCGCGCTCGGACTGGCGCTGGGCCTTGGCACGGATGCGTCCTGGCGGGCCCTGCCTGCGTACGTCTGGAGCGGTCTGGCAGTCATGGGACTGCTCACGGGATGGCAGTTCGCGCTCGCCGCCCGGCTCGACGCCACCGCGAGCGCGGGTGCTGCCGCCGCGCGCTGCTGGGCGCTCGACCTGGCCGGCGCCGCGGCCGGCGCCCTGACGGTGACCGTCCTGCTTCTGCCAGGCTGGGGGCTGGCGGGCAGCTTCCTGTTGCTCGCCGCATGCAAGGCCGCCGCAGGGGTTGCAGGGGGCGGTCTCGAACGCGTCAGTACCCGTACTTCTCCATGAATCCCGCGCCGTGTCGCGGCACTGCGGAGGCAGGCCATCCAGGGGAGGGGATCGCCTCGCGGTTGGACTCGAGCCAGCGCGCCATCGCGCTCGTCTCGGCAGCGTCGAGGGCACCGCTTCTGTCCGTGTCGAAGCGGCTCCAGAGGCCCGAGGCTCTCAACGCGAGCGCCCCGGCTTCGAGTAGATCCAGCCGTCCGTCCCGATCGACGTCCGCGCTCGTCACCGCGGTCGCTTCCTCCGAGGAGTCGAGCCGCGAGTTGCGGTCGACGTCGTAGCGCGCGACGATCCACGGGTTCACAAGCAACACCCGGAGCGCGTGCAGGTGGCGCGCTTCCCGCTCGTCCACGGCGCCGTCGCGATCCAGATCCAGCTCGTGGGCCAGACGCCGCCACTCATCGTCGTCGACGAGCCCATTGCCATTGGTGTCGAGTCGTCTCGAGAGGATCGGGTCCTGGGTGACACGGGCGCGCTTGGCCTCGTCGGCGCTGACGGCGCCGTCCCGGTCGAGGTCGAGGGCGTCCAGACCATCCGCCAGCTCGGGCTGGGAGAGGGTGCCGTCCCCGTCCTTGTCCGCCAGCTTGACGAACCATCGCTGCTCGGCCAGCCGCTTCTCCCCCGCGTGACGCGGCCCCGCCGCGGCCGGTCCGGCTTCGAGCAGAAGCGCAGCCGCGAGCAGTGCTGCCGGGAGCCTCAGCGGTTGAGCGCGCACTTGCCGTCCTTGCAGTTCACCTGGGCCTGCACGTGTCCGAGGTCGACCTGCGCTTGCGGTGGCTGGTGCAGTGTCAAAAGATGCAGCCGCTCCTGAAGTAGCTTGGGTACGCACGGCCGCAGCAAGAAGTGGCGCGCCCGCCCCTCGGCCGTCTCCTTGTCCCGGTGCCGCCGGTTCGCCTCGGGAGGCTTCAGCTCCTGCGCGAGATTCTCGCGGCTGGTCTCGTACTCGAGCGCGCTCATCGCTCGCGCGCGGGTCACGACCAGCTCCACACGCGTGCGGAAAGCCGCCAGGTCGAGCCCCGCGTAGTGCTTCTCCACTTTCTCTAGCAGCTTCTTCAGCATCTCCTCGCGCCGCGCCTCGAAGCGCGCGTCCGGGACCTTGCGTGCCCGGTCCAGCAGCTTCAACGGACCGTCGTCTCCGGTCGGCGACGAGCTGCCGATACGGTCCGGGTCGCGCAGGTCCGGGGTTGGGACCAGGCACGGCTTGTAGTCCAGCAGCCGCTGCTTCTGGTTGTCGTCCAGGACCGCGATCATGCGGTCTGCCAGACCCTTCTCGAACTCCTCGTGGCTCGTCTGCAGCTCCTCCTGCTGGCGCTTGAGCAGGTGGATCGAACCCGCCATGTGGTCCTCGACCCGGTCGCCGCGTGCCAGGGCGTTGCGGAGGACCTGGCCGGGACCCATGAAGAGAGTCTGGAGCTCGTCCATGCGCTTGCGGAGCACCTCGCGCCCTTGCTCGGCCTCCTGGGCCAGCGGCAGCATGGCCGTGAGCTGCGCCTGCGTGAGCCAGAGGCTGCCGAGCAGGTTCAGCACCTGGATCTCGTCGTGCAACGCCATCGCGGGCGTCTCCTTGTCGGGCGGCCGGGCCAGGATGCAGGCGGGCCAACCGGCCGCCGCTACTAGCACCAGAGTCAGGCCGACGGTCAAGCGGGTGGATCGCATCTCCGACGCTCCCTCCTGTCGAGTGCGGCCGGGTCCCGGCCACGATGCGATCTACCGTCGCCCGAGCCAGGGCGTCAGCCACCTGGATTACCGAATTGCCCCCTCACTGCTGCGCCGTCACGGAACGCGGGACGCCACGCGGAAGCCCAGGTTCGACTCGCGGTGCTCGGGAGGGGATTCGCCGCGGGAGGAGCAGCGCATCTCCTTGATACCGTTGGTGAACGCGCCGCCCCGGCAGACGCGCGTCTTGCCGTGGGCGGGCGGCGGCGGATCGGTGGCGCCGTCGGCCAGGGACCTAAGGCGCTGGCGGTCGTACCAGTCGGAGCACCACTCCCAGACGTTGCCGGCCATCTCCAGGTGGCCGTAGGGGCTGGCGCCTGCCAGGTCTTTTCCGACGCGATGCGCTCCCGAGTCCGTCTCCAGGAACTGGTGGAGTGAGATCTTGCAGTTGGCCTGCCCAGGCTTCGGCGGCTCCGGGCCCCACGGGTAGAGCCGGCCGTCGGTCGACCTCGCCGCCTTTTCCCACTCGAGCTCCGAAGGCAGCCGCAGTCCCGCCCACTGGCAGTAGGCTGCGGCGTCGAACCAGGAGACGTTCACAGCCGGGAAGGCGTCGTCCTGTCCCTTGGGGATCGGCGGCATGGCCTTTCCCGTGTCGGTGCAGAATTTTCGGTACTGGCCCCAGGTCGTCTCGGTCTGTGCGATGAGAAAGTCGGATAGCACGATGCGCCGTTGGGGCTTCTCGTCCTCGTGGGCTTCCTCGTCGACTCCGCCGGCCACGAACGGCCCGCCCGGAATGCGGATGAGCACGCTGCCGTCTTTCACTCCCAGGTAGACTTCGTAGCCCAGGCGATTCGATGCGGTCTTGAACACGCCCGGGCGGGGGCTTGCCGGCGGGGCCGCGGTGCTCGCGAGCGGCCTCGATTTCGCTTTGGGCGTGGGCTCCGAAGGCGCGGGCCGAAGCGCCAGCGCCAGCGCGCCCGCCGCGAGGACACTTCCGGCAAGCGCCCCTATCGCCAGGCGCGGCGACCGAGCGTGTGAAGTCGAGACCTTCACTGCCGTCGGCGCCGCGACCCGCGCGTGTGGCCTCACCACCCGCGTCCGGGCGGAGCTGCGGGTGGCCCTTGCCGCCGCGGAGCTGGCAGAGCGGGCCTTCCCCCGCAGTGCCTCGAGGTCGGCTGCGAGCTCCAGGGCGCCCTTTGGCCGGTCCTCGGGCCGTTTCGAGAGCGTGCGCAGGAGCAGCTCGTCGGCGCCCGACGGTAGCTCGGCCCCGAGCTCCGAAGGAGGCCGCGGCGTTCGACTCGCGTGAGCCTGCATCAAGGCCGCCACGTCCTCCTCGTTGAAGGGCGGCGCGCCGGCCAGCACCTCGTAGGCGACGACGCCGAGCGAGTAGATGTCGGACGCCGGTCCGACCGGCAGGCCTTCGCACTGCTCGGGCGACATGTATCGCGGGGTCCCGAAGACGAGTCCGTGTCGCGTGCGGATGCCGTCCTGGGTGAGGTCCCGCGCGACGCCCAGGTCCGTCAGCTTCAGGCCCCCCGAGGGGTCGATCAACATGTTCTCGGGCTTGAGGTCGCGATGGACGATGCCCGCGGCGTGGACTGCGGCCAGACCTCGCGCGGCCTGCGCGAGCAGCGCAAGGCCCTGGGCCGGCGAAGGTGGTTCGGGTCCGTCGAGAAGCTCCCGGAGCGAGACGCCTTCCATCAATTCGTACGCGATGAACAGGCCGGCCGGTCCGCTGCCGGCGTCGAGCACCCGCACGACGTTCGGGTCCGACACTCGCGCCGCCAGGCGGGCCTCGGCCAGGAAGCGGCGTTCCCACTCTGCGCGCTCTGCCGGCGGCGATGCGGCGGAGCGGTGCATCAGCTTGACGGCGACAGGGCGCGCCAGCTCGAGCTGCACGGCCCTGTAGACGGCGCCCATGCCGCCCTCGGCGATCAGCGCCCGGAGGCCGTAGACGCCCGTCAGGCCGTGGTCCGCTTCCAGGCTTGACCTCAGTTCATCCGTCAGCACCTCGTCCTCCTTCCGGTGCAAGGCTAGCGCGGCCGGCGCTCCAATTCAACGTGGGCGCGGGACTATACTGGCGCCATGTCGCGCCTATTCGTGCTGTTCGGCTTGCTGGGCCTGGCGTCTGCGGCGCTGGGCGGAGACCTACTCGTGACGAACGCCCGCGTGCTGGGCCACCCTCGCGCCTCGGCCGTGCTGGTGAGGGGCAACCGCATCGAGAAGGTCGGCTCTGCGCTGGAGCTGAGGCGTTCGGCGCGGCCCAAGGCGCAAGTGATCGACGCCCGCGGCGGCATGGTCGTCCCGGGGTTCATCGATCCGCACACGCACCTGATGGACGGCGGACTTGGACTGAAGCAGGTTCAGCTCCAGCAGGGGGACACGCTCGCAGCGGCTCTCGAGCGCGTGGCGGCCTACGCCCGGGAGCATCCGGAGAAGTCGTGGGTGCTCGGAAGCGGGTGGGGATACGGGATGGTCGAGGCCGGAACTTTTCCGTCACGGCTGGCCCTGGACGCGATCGTCACCGATCGTCCGGCGGTCCTCTGGAGCTACGACGGCCACGCGGCCTGGCTCAACTCCAGGGCGCTCGCGGCCGCCGGCATCGTGCCTGAGACGGCCGATCCTCCGGATGGCCGCATCGTTCGCGAACCGGGCGGCCGCCAGCCCGAGGGGACTCTTCTGGAAGGAGCCATCGGTCTGCTCGACGGCGTTCTGCCGCGCCCCCCGCGTGCCGAAAAGCTGGCCGCGCTGGAAGCGGCAACCGCACATCTCAGCTCGCTCGGCATGACCTCGGTCGACGACCTTGCGGAGTCGACGGAGGAACTGGAGCTGCTGGATGACTTGAGACGCAGGGGGCGGCTCCCGTTGCGCGTGCGGGTCTGTCCGCCGCTCGACGGCGACCTGGACGCGTACGTCCGCGCGGCCAGGCGCTGGGACGGCCCGCTCGTGCGCGTGGGGTTCCTCAAGGGCTTCGTGGACGGCGTCATCGAGTCCAGGACCGCCTACATGCTCAGCCCGTACGCAGGTGCTCGCACGCGGGGGCGGCCGTTGCTGACGGCCACGCGGCTCGAGCGGCTGGTCGGCCGCGCGCACGGTCGCGGGTTCCAGGTCGCCCTGCACGCCATCGGCGACGCCGGCGTCCGCATGGCGCTCGACGCCTTCGAGCGCGTCCAGCGCCACGCTCCCCGCGTGGGTCCGCCGCACCGTGTCGAGCACGTCGAGGTCGTCTCGGAGGCCGACGTCCCCCGGTTCGCCCGGCTCGGCGTCATCGCCTCCATGCAGCCCTACCACGCCATACCCTCCGGTCCGGAGCCCGATTCGGACGCCTGGGCGCGCAACCTGGGCCCGCGCCGGCTTCGCCGGAGCTTTGCCTGGCGCGCGCTGCTCGATGCCGGCGCCACGCTCGCCTTCGGCTCCGACTGGAACGTGATGTCGGCCGACCCGCTCCACGGCTCCGCCGTCGCTGCCACCCGCCGCAACGCTTCCGGTGAGCCCGAGGACGGCTGGAATGTCCACCAGGCCATCACGGCCGCCGAGGCGCTCGACGCCTACACGCGTTCCTCCGCACGGGCCATCGGCCGCGAGCGTGAGCTAGGTCGCGTGGAGCCCGGCTTCCTTGCCGACCTGGCCATCCTCTCCCCCGAGGCGCGTCTCTCCGACCCGCGCTCGCTCTGGCGCGCTCGGGTTTGCCACGTCATCCTCGACGGCACGCTCCTTCCCTGAAGGCTCGAAAGCCAGAGCGCCCGGCTGGCCCGCTGCGCGAGGTCGGAAGACCCGTCGCGCGCCGTGGCGAAGTCCCGTGGTGGCGAAGTCCCGTCGAAATCTCGTCAAATCTCGTGGCGTCTACCTGTACCGGGTTTTCGAAGAACCCGGTACAGGTAGACGCCACGGGATTTCCCGGGATTTCGCCGCCACGGAAGTTCGCATCCGCTGACGTCGCAGGCTTTGGGGCCGCCAGTTTTCCGAGTGGCCGTCCGGCGCGTGCTACCCTGCTTCCCGGCCGGCCGGACGGCCGGCGTTCGACAGGAGGCATCCGTGGGCATCCGTCCGATTCGACTCGTTGGAGTGATCGTCTCTATTGCGCTGTCGCTGGCCCCGCCCCTGGCGGCCCAGGCGATGCTCGAGGGACGCGTCCGCGAGCACACTCTCGACAACGGGATGAAGTGGCTGATGCTGGAGCGCCACCAGTCCCCGACGGTCTCGATGTACCTGCGCTTCAAGGCCGGCGCCGTCGACGAGTGGACCGGCGTGGGCGGTACGGCCCACCTGCTGGAACACATGCTCTTCAAGGGCACCCACACGCTGGGCACCAAGGACTGGGCACGCGAAAAGCCGCTCCTGGAGCAGATCGGAACGGCGGGCGAGGCCCTCGACCGCGAGCGCCTCAAGCGCGAGCGCGCCGACCCGAAGAAGGTCGAGGCGCTGGCCAAGGAACTGAAAACCCTCCAGGAGAAGCACCACGAGCTGGTCCTCAAGGACGAGATCGACGAGATCTACTCCAAGGCCGGCGCCGTCGGCTTCAACGCCTTCACGAACAAGGACCACACCACCTACGTCATCTCGCTGCCCGCCAACCGCCTCGAGCTCTGGATGCGCATCGAGGCCGACCGCATGACCAACCCGGTGCTGCGCGAGTACTACTCCGAGCGCGACGTCGTGATGGAGGAGCGGCGCCGCAGCTACGATTCCCGCCCCGGCGGAACGCTCTACGAGCAGTTCGTCGGCGCCGCCTTCCTGGCCCACCCCTACAACGTCCCCACGATCGGCTGGATGTCCGAGATCGAGTTCCTCTCCCTCGAGAACACCGAGAAGTTCCGCCGGATCTTCTACGCCCCCAACAACACCATCGCCGCCGTCGTCGGCGACATCGACCCCGCCCAGGTCATCGCGATGGCCCAGCGCTACTTCGGCGCCCTGCCGCCGCAAGAGCTGCCGCGGCCGCTCTCCATCGTCGAGCCCGAGCAGAAGGGCGAGAAGCGCGTCCAGGTGGAGTTCGACGCCAGCCCCCAGGTCCTCATCGGCTACCACAAGCCGACCTGCCCCTCCCGAGAGGACTACGTCTTCGACATCGTCCAGGGCATCCTCTCGAGCGGCCGCACCTCCCGCTTCTACAAGAATCTCGTCGAGGGCAAGCAGATCGCCCAGGCCGTCAGCGCCGGCAACGGCGACCCCGGCGCCCGCTACGCCAACCTCTTCACCGTCAGCGGCACGCCCCGCCACCCGCACACCGTCGCCGAGCTCGAGGCCGGCATCTACGCCGAGATCGACAAGCTCGCCAAGGAACCCGTCGGCGCCAAGGAGCTCCAGAAAATTCTCAACAAGACCGAGGGCGATCTCCTGCGCGGCATGGACAGCAACGAGGGCCTGGCCAGCCAGCTCTCCTACTTCGAAGCGCTGGTCGGCAACTGGCGCTACCTGGCCAAGTACCTCGAGGTCATCAAGACGGTTCGCCCCGAGGAGATCCGGGCCAACGTCGCCAAGTACCTGGTCCCCAAGAACCGAACCGTGGCCGAGCTGGTGCGCAAGCCCGCGCCCGGCGGCAAGGACGCCGAAGGCAAGGGTGAGAAGTGATGAGGAACGAGAAGATTGAAGGCGGAAGGTGGAAGGTGGAAGGCCCATTCGCCCCTGCTGCCTTCGCGCGGGCGGCGAACCGTATAGCAGCTCGGCTTGCGCTGGGCCTCTGCCTCGGCGTCGTCAGCACGCTCTGGGCCGAGGAGCTCTGGGTCCACCCGTCGAAGATGGCGGTGCCGCCGCTCGTGCTCAAACCCCCCAAGGCCGAGCGCGTCGTGCTGGAGAACGGGATGGTCGTCCACCTGCTCGAAGACCACGAGCTGCCCATCGTCCGCGTCTCCGCCACCGTCAAGGCCGGCTCCTGGCTCGACCCCGACGAAAAGCTCGGCCTGGCCGAGATCGCCGGCGCCGTGATGCGCACGGGCGGCACCCGCTCCATGACCGGCGACGAGATGAACGAGACGCTCGAGTTCATGGCCGCAGGTGTCGAAACATCCATTGGCTCCCGCAGCGGCGGCGCCAGCCTCGACGTCCTTTCGAAGGACCTCGACGCAGGCCTCAAGATCTTCTCCGAGGTGCTCATGTTCCCCGCCTTCGCGGCCGACAAGGTGGAGCTCCGCAAGAAGCAGGTCATGGAGGGCATCCGCCGCCGCAACGACGAGCCCGGCCCCATCTGCGCCCGCGAGTTCGGAAAGGTCCTCTACGCAGGCCACCCCTTCGGGCGCGTCAACAGCCTCGACTCAGTCGACCGCATCACCCGCGACGACCTGGTCGCCTTCCACAAGAAGTACTTCTTCCCCAACAACCTCATCGTCGGCGTCGCCGGCGACTTCAAGAAGGACGAGCTCCTCTCCAAGCTGAAGGCCCTCTTCAGCGACTGGCCCAAGGGTCAGCCTCCAGCCGACCCGCCCGACGTCCCGTTCGACCCGAAGGCCGGCGTCTACTTCGTCGAAAAGGACGTTCCCCAGGCCTCCATCCGCATCGGCCACCTCGGCATCAAGAAGTCCGATCCCGATTACTTCGCCATCGATGTCATGAACTTCATCCTCGGAGGCAGCGGCTTCACCAGCCGCCTGATGCGCGAGATCCGCTCCAATCAGGGGCTCGCCTACTCCGTCGGCAGCTACTTCTCGGCGGGACAGGAGCTCGGCTCCTTCGGCATGGTCTGCCAGACCAAGTCTTCGACCACCGCCCGCTGCATCGAGGAGATGAAGAAGCTGGCCGCCCAGCTGACCTCGGAGCCCGTGACCGAGGAGGAGCTGAAGATTGCTCGCGAATCGATCCTGAACAGCTTCGTCTTCGAGTTCCAGTCGTCCGGCCAGATCGTCGGCCAGGCCGTCAGCCTCGAGTACAACAAGCTGCCGCCCGACTACCTGCAGATCTACAAGGAGGCGATCTCCAAGGTCACCGCGGCCGACATCCTGCGGGTCGCAAAGAAGCACCTGCTCTCCGACCGGCAGACCGTGACCGTCGTCGGCAAGGCCGCCGACTTCGACAAGCCGCTCTCGACCTTCGGCCCCGTCAAGGTCCTGCCGCTCGAGGACTTCTCGGAGTTCGACAAGAAGCACAAGAACTGAGCGGCTCGATACGCAGAGGGTTCGAATCTATCCAAGGTCCCCCAGAACCGCTCAGGCTGAGCTCGTCGAAGCCCCGTATTGTAGCTGCTATGGTCCCTCGACAGGCTCGGGCGAATGGTTCCAGGGAACTTGTTCAAACCCTCTCACTTCTCGGTGCTGGCGATCACCAGGTCGTCCTGCGAAAGCCACACCCGATCGGGGCCGGCGCTCAGGAGTACGAACTCGCCCTTCATCCTGGGCGTGTTGAGCTTGCGCGACTGATACTGCACGGTCTCCAGCCAGTAGGGCATCTGCCAGCGATCCAGGCCGGGATCGCGGCCCGGCGTCCGTAACCGGGCGCGGAGGAACCTGGCGAACTCCGCTTTCGCGGGGAGCGTCCCCGTTTCGCTGTACTGGAGCGTCACCTGCCGGGCGATCTGCTTGAGCTCCATCCGCGCCAGCGTCACCAGCGCGACATCACGCATGCTGAGCGCCAGGTCGGCGCCGCTGGCGAGCATGCTCAGCAGAACGAACGCCACGAGGGCGAAGGTGACCAGGGACTTCACGCAATTCCTCGAGGGCTGGCCAGCTCCTGCAGCGATGCCACGGTCGCCAGATAGGCGTCGAGCGCCTTGCGGAGCTCGTCTGGGCGAAGCGCGAGCGCAGTCCCCGGTTCGAGCGCCGTGATCCGCGCCGCCGGAAGCGCCTCGCCGGCCAGCGTCCACTCGCCCCACGCCTGACCCTCGCCCAGCTCCATGGCCTCGCCGTTAGCGGGTTCCACGCGGGCCCGCCCTTCCCGCACCAGCAGCACGCTCGCCGCGCCTGCTTTTCCCCCGAACTCCTCGGCCGGCAGCGCCGGATCGAGCGGCCGACTCTCCAGCTTCGCGGCCAGGCGCGAGAGCACCACGGGCGGCAGCTGAGAGAAGAGCGGGACACGCCTCAAGAACCCGCCGTGGCGGATGACCGAGACGACCGCTTCCCGCTCGGCGGCCGACTCCGGAAACACCTCGAGGAACTCGTCCCGTCCCAGCGAGAGCAGCTCGACGTCGGTCACGGCGTCTACCGATGCCGTGCGCGTCGAGCTCGCCAGAAGCGCAAGCTCTCCGAAGCAATCTCCCGCAACCAGGCGCGCCACCCGTCGATCGATGCCGCCCGGGTCCAGCCTCCTGACCGCAAGCTCGCCCGACCTCACGACGTAGAATCGGTCGCCCAGGTCCCCCTGGTGGAGAATGCGGCTCCCCGCGTCGTACCACTCACGCGTCATCGCCGTCGCCAGTTCGGCCCGCTGGCCGGCGCCGAGCAACGCGAAGAACGGGATCTCCTCCAGCAGCCGCTCCAGGTCCTCGGCCGGCTCCTCGAGCGGCGTGAAGAAGATCTCGCGGTTGGCGACCTGCCATTCCAGCCAGTAGAGGCCCCGGGTGGCCGCGTGTTCGACGGCGGCGCGGAAGGCGTGGCCGCCGTGGCGCTCCAGGGCTGCCAGCCGCATGGCGTAGCCCTCACGCAGCGCGTGCCGGGGGTCCTCGGCGTCCGTCCAGAGCGACTCGCCCAGCACGGCCTGGGAGCGGCGCTCGCCGAGGACCTCGCGGGCCAGGTCGGTGCAGGTGCCGAAGAGGTGTCCGGAGGCCGAGCGGCAGGCCTCGCGCGGGTCGGCCGAGGCGCGCCGCCGGTCCCTTGGCCGGGCGCGGAAGGGCCCGCTGAGCACGGTGCGTGCGACGAAGACGGCCGCCGCCACGGGCAAGAGACTCGCCGTCCAGAGCGGGAGCGTCGCCAGCCTGCCGAGCGAGCCGGGCGCGGCGTGGAGCTCGACGGTCGCGGCCGCGGCCATCGCCACGAACGCCGTGAAGAGAAGTCTCCAGGCGCGTCCGATGGGGCTGGCGCCGTCGACGAGCATCAGCTGGGCCATCGCCGTCACCGCCGCCACGACGCCCGTGTAGGTGCAAAGGGACTCGATGGACCTTCCGGCACTCATGGCTGGCGCCGCCATCGTCATCAGCACGGCGGCGGCCGCCGCGGGCGCGAATCGGTCGCGCTTTCGGGGCGAGGCACCGGCGGCCTGTCGAAAGTAGAAGGGCGCAGCTGCGAGCAAGAGGACTCCCGACCACTCCAGCCCGAGCTGGCGGCCGAACACCAGCTCCACGCCGAACGCGGGCGCCGTGGCTTCGACCAGCGCCGTCGGCACGATGAAGATCGCCCGCAACCCCAGGAAAAGGACCAGCAGGTCCATCCCGAGCAGCATCGGCATCCCGCTCCAGACCGCGCGGTGGCGGTTCCAGACGAGCACCAGAAGCGTGGCGAACAGCCCCTGGAGCAGGACCTGCCCGTTCGGCGTGTCCCAGAGAGTGCCCGCGGCCGAGGCGAGCACGGCGGCCGGCACGACTAGGCGCGCGATGGCGTCCCGGCGCACGTGCTCGCCGAAGAGCGCCAGCGGCACGGCCAGCACGCGCACGAGGGCGTAGCCGAGCAGGCTGGCGCTGGCGACGAGCAGCCCGAGCAAGAGCGCCTGCACCGGCCTCGAGCCAGTGTCGAAGATGGCCAGCACGAGCGGGACCGCCGAGGCGCGGAAGGCCGACGCCGCGAGCTTCATCGCGACCAGCACCCAGGCGACGGAGGCGACTCCGTAGCGGAAGAGCCGCTTCTCCTCCTCGGACGAAGGCCTGTCGCCCAGGAGCTGCACCAGCAGCTTGCGGGCGAAGAAGGCGAGCGCCTGGTCGCGCACCAGCTCGCGGTCGAAGGCCGCGCGGTAGAGGCGATAGCCGTTGCCTTCGAAGAGCGGGCTGGCGTCGAAGATGACCGTCAGCAGCGCCACCGCCGCGAGCGGACCCGCCATCGCCGTGTCCATTCCGCCCACGCCGAGCCAGGCAGCGCTGCACCCGGCCGACGCCAGGGCTAGAGGACTCAAAAGACCCGTTAGAGAGACGAGCACCTGATGTTTGCGGTCTGCCAGCCCGAGCTCGGAGAGCTCGAGATAGGGCAGCGGCAGCCCCGCCCGCAGGTCCACCCCCGCCCGCGGAAGCCGGAAGCCGCACGCTGCCGCCGCGAGCGCCTGGCAGACGCCGCGGTACCAGACGCAGGCCCAGGCCGCCGCCGCGGCCCAGAGTGGGCTGCCGCCAGGCGCCACCAGCGCCAGTCCGTTGTCTCGCAGGGCGGCCAGCAACGGCACGAACCCCGCCATCGGCGCGATCGCCAGGATGGCCGCGGCCGCCCCGACTGCTCGCCGCGCCCAGGGGCCCAGTCGCGGCAGCGCCAGCCCCAGGGCCAGCCGGCTGGCCGGCGGCGCCGCGCGCCGGGCGCCTTCCACGAACCCGGCCCGGGCGAACCGCGCCAGCGTCGCTCCGAGCTCCGTCGGTCCCACCGGCTCCGCCGCCATCAGGCCGCGATCGACCAGCTCCCGCACCGTCCGCGTCCCGTCGAGCTCGCTCCAGAGCCACCGCTCCGTCCGCTCCAATCCCAGCGCCACGCCGGTCGCCGGATCGCGCAGCGTCGCCGCGCCGCCAGCCTGTCCCCGCTCCTCGAGCTCCACGCCCGGCTTGCGCCGCGGCTTGCTCTGGAGGAGTCCCTCGCCCCGCGACTCGCCGCTGTTCATCGTCCGCCGAGCGCCGCCCCGGGGGCCCTGCGCTCCTGTCTTGGAGTCAACGGTGCCGTCGACTCGGAACCTTCCTCGGGCTCGCTCCACTCCGGCTTCACCGCGAGCGGCGGTGGCTCCCCGGCCCCCTGCGCCAGCCAGACGTTTCGGAAGCCGATCAGCTGGTCCCCCAGCGGCGTCAGGTTGATGCCGTGCACGAACGGCTGCCGCACGATCGCCGTGTTGAAGTAGAAGATGCAGATCCAGACCGCGTCGTCGACGATGAGCTGCTCGGCCTTCTGGTAGAGCTTGATCCTCAGGAGCGGGTTGGTCTCGCGCCGAGCTTGCACCAACAGCGAGTCGACCTCGGCGTTCTCGTAGCTGACGCTGTTGGAGCTGCCGACGTTCTTCGAGTAGAACTGGTAGTAGAGGAAGTTGTCGGCGTCCATGTAGTCGGCCACCCAGCCGAGCCGGAAGAAGCCGGCCTTGCCCCGCTTGGTCAGGTCCAGGTGCGTCTTCCAGGAGTTGACGACCGGGTACGCCGCAATCCCCAGGTCTGCCAGCCCTGCCTGGATGGCGCGGGTGATCCGGATGTGGTCCTCGCCCTCCGGGATGTGGATCGGGATCTCCGGAAAGCCCTGCCGCAGACCGCCCGGCCGGCTCCGCGGGAAGCCTGCCTGGGTGAGCAGCGCGTCGGCCTGCTTCAGGTCGAAGTCGTAGGAGCGCAGGCTGGCGTTATAGCCCCGGATGCCGGGCGGCAACGGGCCTCGCGCCTCCTGGACCCGGCCGGTCTTGATGAACTTGACGATGGAGGTCTTGTCGACGGCGTGGCTGAACGCCCGCCGCACGAGCGGGTTGTCGAACGGGGGGATCTTCGCATTCATCCCGAAGTAGTAGGTCCCCAGCTGCGACACCTCCGTGAAGAAGGGCGCCCAGATGGAGCCCGACCGCTTCACCTGCGTATAGAACTTGTCCGGCACACTGGAGTGGTAGATGCGACCCGCCAGGAACTCGCCGAAGAGCGCGTCCTCCTCGGCGATGATGTGGAACTCGACACGATCCAGGTACGGGGGGCCGCCGAAGTAGGCGGGGTTGCGCGAAAGCACGACCTTGGCGTTGGGCGCAAACGACTCGAAGCGGAAGGCGCCGGTGCCGACCGGATGGTTGCGGAAGTCCTTGCCCCACTTGAGGACGTCCTCCTTGGGGACGATGAAGGCGTTGGACATCGTCAGCGTCGCCAGGAAGGGGGCGTAGGGCGAAGTGAGCCGGATGCGGATCGTGCAAGGCTGGCTGCAACCCGCGTGACGCGATTCGGCGGCCTTGGGCAGCGTGATCGCCTCCAATCCGCGCACGCTGCGGGTCTTGCCCGCCCTGAACTCCTCGGCGCCCTCGATGACACTGAAGATCTGGGCCCGGGCCGATTCCGTGAGCGGGTCCAGCACCCGCTCGAAGCTGAACTTCACGTCGCTGGCCGTCACTCGGCGGCCGCCGTTGGCGGTCGGGCGGCCGTTCTCCGAGGTCGCGTGGAACGTCACCTTGGGGGAGAGGTGGAAGGTATAGACCAGGCCGTCGGAGCTGATGTCCCATGACTCGGCAACGGCGCTGGTTATGGAGCCCTGCGACTGGGAGTCGGCGGCGTCGGTGCCGTTGGTGCTCAGGTCGAACTTCACCAGGCCGTCGAACATCTGTAGCAGACAGAAGACGGACGTCGTGTCGGTCGCCAACGCCGGGTCGAAGGTCGGCGGGTTGGTGGAGAGCGCCGCGTGGTAGATGCCGCCGACGACCGGCCCCTCGACGGCAGAGCCGCCCGGCGCTTCGGTGCCTGGCACGTACGTCCGGGCCGTCCAGGCCGCGCCCGCCAGCAGGGCGGCGATGACTAGCCAGCGCATGGCGTCAACTCCGGCCGCGGACCCCGGCAGGGGGGCTGGACAATGTTTCCATGGTCGCTTATCTTACCTTGCCTTCGGACAACTGACACCTTTGCCTGCCCAGGAACCCCCGAAAAGGAGCATCGATGGAGCGCACCCTCGTCCTCATCAAGCCCGACGGCGTCCAGCGCCAGCTCGTCGGCCAGATCGTGGCCCGCTTCGAGCAGAAGGGCCTCAAGATCGTCGCCATGAAGTTCATCAAGATGTCCAAGGACCTCGCCGAGCGTCACTACGCAATCCACAAGGGGAAGAGCTTCTACGACGACCTGGTGAGCTTCATCACGTCGGGCCCCATCGTCGCCATGGTCCTGGAAGGCCGATTGGCTGTCAAGCAGACGCGGAACCTGATGGGCGCCACGCGTCCCGAAGAGGCCGCTCCGGGCTCGATCCGAGGCGATCTCTCCGTCTACACGGGCCAGAACCTCGTGCACGGCTCCGATTCCGACGAGAACGCCCAGATCGAGATCGCCAACTTCTTCACCCCGGCCGAGCTCGTCGAGTACGACCTGGCCAACAAGGACTGGATTGGCTGATCGCGGCCCAGAGGTCTCGCCCGGGAGCCGGACGCAGGAGGCCGCCCTTGCCTTGCCGGCTCGAGCCGACCGGATGCTGCAGGCTGCGGTCTTCTTCTGCGGGCTGGCCGTCATGGGGATCGAGATGGCCGCCTCGCGGCTGCTGGCCCCCTACTTCGGCACCTCGCTCTTCGTCTGGACCAACCTGATCGGCTCGATCATGGCGGCGCTATCGGCCGGGTACTGGCTCGGCGGGCGTCTGGCGGACCGGCACCCGCGCCACGAGGTGCTCTACCGCATCATCCTGGGCGCCGGGGTGCTCGTCGCGGCCGTGCCGTACCTGACGCAGCCGGTGATGGCCGTGTCGGTCAAGGCGATCGACCACGGCGAAGCGGGACTGGTCGTGGGCAGCCTGCTCGCGACGATCCTGCTTTTCGCCGTGCCGATCGTGCTGCTCGGAATGGTCAGCCCGTTCGCCATCCGGCTCGCCAGCCAGGGCGAGGAGCGGCTTGGGAAGACCGCGGGCAGCCTCTATGCCCTTTCGACCTTCGGGAGCATCGCGGGGACCTTTCTGCCAGCCCTGTTGACGATCCCGTTGCTCGGCACGCGTCGCACGATCCTGGCCTTCGCGGCCGTGCTGATCGTGGTCGGGGCCGTGGGGCTGGCGCGCAGGGCGGCGCTGGCAGCGCCGGTCGTGGCGCTTCTGGTGTGGATGGCTCCTTTCGGTCCGATCCGGGACGTCGACTCGGCCAAGCTGGGCGTCTGCCTGGAGGAGGCCGAATCGCCCTACCACTACATCCAGGTGCTCGACAAGGACGGACGGCGGATGCTGGTGCTCAACGAGGGCCAGGCCGTCCACTCGATCTACGAGGGGCGCGACATCGAGTGGAAGCCGATGGTCGGCAGCGTCTGGGACTCGATGAACGCGCTGCCGCTCTTGGTAGACCGCAAGCCCGGCAGCCGCCTGAACGTGCTCATCATCGGGCTGGCGGCGGGCACGGTGAGCACGGAGCTCCTGCACTTCTTCGGAAAGATCTACGACCTGCACGTCGACGGAGTCGAGATCGACGGGCGGATCGTGGAGCTGGGGCGCCGCTACTTCGAGATGAACCAGCCGCGGCTGTCGGTTTCCGTCGCCGATGGGCGCATGTACCTGGCGCGCGCGCAGAAGAAGTGGGACATCATCATGGGGGACGCCTACCGGCAGCCGTACATCCCGTTCCACCTGGCGACGCGCGAGTACTTCGAGCTGGTCAAGGAGCGGCTCGCGCCCGGTGGCTTGATGAGCATCAACGTCGGCTCGCCGTCGCTGGCGGGCCCGGTGGCAAAGCGGATCGTGAACACCGTGGCGAGCGTCTTCTCCAACGTGCAGATCCTGCATGTCATCAACCCGCCCCGCAGCCGCTTCAACAACTATGTGGTCATCGCGGGCGAGCGCGAGATCGACGCCACCAAGCTGCTCCCCGAGCCCGGGCGGCTGGCCGAGCGCGTGGTGGGCCTCTCCGGCAACAACTGGCTCGGGGCGCTGCTCTCACGCCGCCACGGGGACTTGAGGCCGGCCGAGCTCGATCCCGCTGCGGGCATTCTGGAGGACGACCGGGCGCCCGTGGAGCTCCTTACCGACTTCACGATCTTCGAGATCGCCTCGGGGAGCGGCAAGGAGCAGAGCTAGGGGAAGGGCGCTACAGGCTCCGGTGGCGCAGCGCCTCGGGGTCGACGGCGACGGCCATCGCGTCGTCGAAGGCGACCTCGCCGCTCTTGACGAGGTTGGCGAGGTTCTCGTCGAGAAGACGCATGCCCTGGTTGAGGCTGGCGAGCATGGCGTTGGGGATCTGGAAGATCTTGCCCTCGCGGATGAGGTTGGCGATGGCGGGGACGCGGAACATGACCTCGTGCGCCGCGACGCGGCCGGCGCCGCGAGCCTTTGGGAGGAGCACCTGGCAGACCACGGCCAGCAGGCTTTCGGCCAGCATCGTGCGGACCTGGTCGGCGCGATTGGCGGGGAAGGCACCGAGGATGCGGTCGAGAGTTTTCGGCGCGGTCTGGGTGTGGAGGGTGGAGAGCACGAGGTGGCCGGTCTCGGCG
The DNA here is from genome assembly GCA_016213845.1 of Candidatus Wallbacteria bacterium. GTDB lineage: Bacteria > Muiribacteriota > UBA6191 > JACPRK01 > JACPRK01 > JACPRK01. Next base: position 5,478 of record JACQZN010000037.1, on the reverse strand, counting down.
GCGGTCATGGCCAGCTCCATCGTCTCCAGGTCGCGCATCTCGCCGACCATGATCACGTCTGGGTCCTGGCGCAGAGCGGCGCGCAGGGCGCTGCCGAACGACTTGGTGTTCGAGCCGACCTCCCGCTGGGTGAAGCGGCACTTTTTGGGTTTGTGCACGAATTCGACGGGGTCTTCGATCGTGACGATGTGGCCGTCGCGGTGCTCGTTGATGTAATCCAGCATCGCCGCGACCGTCGTGGACTTGCCGCAGCCAGTGGGTCCAGTGACCAAAATGAGTCCTCGGGTCGCCTTGCAGAAGCGCTCCAGCACGGAAGGGCACTGGAGCTCCTGGAGGGTGCGGATGCGGCCCTCCAGGATGCGAATGACCATTCCGGGGCCCTCCAGGTCCTGGAAGACGTTCACGCGAAACCGGCCCAGCCCCGGCTTCTCGGCGGCCAGGTCCTGCTCCTCGCCCTGGTCGAAGGCCGCGCGCCGGGATTCGTCGAGCAGCCGGTAGATGAGCCAGCGGGCGGCTGCGGGCTCGGCCACGGGAAAGCCCGATTCGACGAGCTTGCCGTCGACCCGGTAGCAGGGTGGCTGGCCCGAGCGCAGATGGACGTCGGAGGCGCCCTTCTGAACGGCGTCCTGCAGCATCTGCGAGAGCCGGGCCGCGTACGGCTTCACGGGGAACGCCGCGCGCACGCCCGCGCGCGAGATGGCCGAGGCGCCGACCTCGAGCGACGAGACGTTCTGCTCCCCGGCGGCGAGCTGGGCGGCCGTGCTTCGGGGCGGCTGACCGGCCGGGGGGCGCGGGATGGGACCGGTGATCTGCACGGGCGGCGGAGCCAGGCTTCTGGGGGGCGGCGAGGGCGCCTTGCGCCCGCCCGTCGAGAACGACTCGTGCTGGGTCGAGTCGCCGGAAGATCGGGCGCGACCTCGCCGGCGGACCTCCTCGAGCACCTCGGTCACTCGAGTCTTCTCCTGCGGCGGCAGCCGCGCCCGGATGCGCTCGATCGCTTGCTGTGCCATCTGGCGAACCTCGCCGGTGGCCGCCTCGAGCCAGGTCGCAAGCGGCTCCACGACGGAGACGTCCCCCTCTTCGCCGAGGGAGTAGAGGATGTCCGAGACTTCCTCCTGAGTCTTGCTCTCTGCCAGCCGAGCTATGAGCGATACGGAGGACATGCGCGCCACCGCTCAATCTAGCACAGATGTGCGCGCTCGCTGGCCAGCTCAGGGGCCGCCGTGTATCCTCGTCGGCGAGGAGCGGGCCGCCTGGCCGCAACAAGCGACCCTGCCGCGCCCGTAGTCGATCATGAGCATGCGCGAAAAGATCTTTGCCGCCAACTGGAAGATGAACAAGACCGTCGCCGAGACGGAGGCGTTCTTCCAGGAGTTCGTGAACTATCCGGGGGTGGGCCGCGGGCACGGGGTCATCGTGTTCCCGCCAGCCACGTCGCTGGCCGCCGTTCGCGGGCTGGTCGGCGCCATGCCGATCCGCTGGGGGGCGCAGAACATGTACAGCAAGGATTCAGGGGCCTTCACGGGGGAGATCTCCGGGCCGATGATCCGCGAGCTCGGCTGCTCGCACGTGCTGATCGGCCACTCGGAGCGCCGCGAGATCTTCCGCGAGACCGACGAGGACATCCGCGAGAAGGTCAAGGCCGCGCACAAGCATGGGCTGATCCCGATGCTCTGCGTCGGCGAGACGCTCGGGGAACGTAAGGGTGGCCAGGCCGCCGACAAGGTGGTGCGCCAGCTCGCCGCCGCGCTCCAGGGCGTACCGGCCTCGGAGGCGGCCAGGACCCAGTTCGCCTACGAGCCGATCTGGGCCATCGGCACGGGGCTGAACGCGTCCTCCGCAGATGCCCAGGAGATGTGTGGGCTCGTCAGAAAGCAGCTGGCGCAGCTCTACTCGGGCGAGCTGGCTTCCGGGGTGCCCGTGCTCTACGGCGGCAGCGTCAAACCCGAGAACATCGCCGAGTACATGCTGCAGCCAGACATCGACGGGGCGCTGATCGGAGGAGCGAGCCTCCAGCCCTCGTCGTTTCTTTCTATCATCAAGAACGCGATGGGGAGCCGGTTTTCGGCCTCTTAGCCGGGCCGCAAAGGGATGGGTCGGAAATGAAAAGCAGGGACGACGACAGGATGGCAGAAGCGGCCTCGGGCACATGCCGCCGGTCTCGGCGGGCGGGCGGCTGGCCGATTGCCCGACGGCGCGTCCGCAGCGCGTTCGCGCTGGCCATCATCGTGGGCGTCCTGGTGATCGTGCTCTTCATCGCCTTCGTCATCCACTCGCTCTCCAGGGCTGAGCTGCGCCTCACGACCGGGTTCGTCGACCACCAGATGGCGTTTCAACTCGCCGAAGCCGGGCTCGAGCAGGCTCTCTTCGCGCTGAAGAGCGACCTGGCGACCAACCGCGGGCTGCTGGCCGCCATCGAGGGTGAGACGCCGACGGAGATCGACTTCGGCCGCGGCGTCACGCACGAGCTGGAATCGCTCGTCGAGAGCCCGTCGCTGGGGGATGTCTTCCTCTGGGCCCGCTACGACCCCGAACAGGGCAATGCGCCCAACATCGGCGACTACCGGGTCGGGCGGCTGACCGTGCGCTCCCAGGGCGTCTACACGAACGCCCAGGGCTACCAGGCCCGGCGCCAGGTGAAGATGGTCACGAAGGTGACGGGCATCAACCTGGGCATCGTCGCGCCCGACCACGGGCTCTTCGTGCGGGACCCGCTGCCTGTGGAGTACCGGGTGCCGAGTCTCGCGTTCGACGTGCGCGATTTCTCGGTGATGGGCGGCAACGCTTACCTCGAGAACGGTCTGCATGCCGAACTCACGGAATACCTGATGAACCGGGAGTTCCGGCCGATGAAGCAGGTCGGCTTCTTCGACCTGGGCTACGACACGTTCAACTTCTTCAGCATCTTCAATGGTGGCGTCAATCTGACGCACTCCAGGCAGGTGGAGTACAAGGCGAACGGGATCACCCGCAAGTACTACAAGTTCCAGGGCCTTCGCTCCATCTTCTCGGGACGAGGCGCCTATCGCGCCGTCGAGGAAGACTACGTGCCCGAGGTGCGGGCGCGGCCCCAGGGCTACGACAACCGGGACATCAATCTCTTCAAGCCCGAGGAGTACAGGAAGGTCTCCAACCTGGTGCTGAATCCGCAGTCGAACCTGGAGCCCGACGGCGACCCGGACGACAACCGCTACTTCGTCGACGTCTTCTTCAGAGGACCTGGCAACTCGCGCAACACCATCTACAGAAACGTGCTCCCGCTCTACGGGTGGGGCGACTGGCGAAAGGTCCCGGCGCGCTGGAGCACCAATCCCACGAGGCGGCAGGACATCACCAACGCCATCCACCTCGACGGCGTGACCTACGTGCATGGCGACGTCTTCCTGGAGGGCTGGTACGAGGGGATCGGCACGCTGGTCGTCCAGGGCAACGTTTACGTCGGAGGGGACGTGCTGGGGCTGCCGCCGGCCGTCACCGGCTATCCGTCCCTGGCCAACCTGGTCGTGCTGGAAGATCCAGCGCGGGAGCCGTTCGGCGGGGCCGATCGCTTCAACAAGACGACGGGCCGGGTCATCTTCAAGCCGCACCACGACATGGACTTCGATCGTCGCCGGCTGCAGTTCCTGAGGGAGCTGACGCCGAACCTCGACATGGCCATCTATGCGCAGAACGGCCTGGACGAGGACAAGACCAGCATCCTCGACCAGTTCGTGAACATGGAGATCGAGTTCAACCTGACCGGGGAGATGTTCGACTTCCAGCGTCTGCCGCACGATCTGGTGATTTACGGGACCGATCCCAAGGACATCCTGCGCGGCATCGCGGGCCATCGTGGCCAGACGGTCTTCTACAATCCGCAGATCTCGAGTGAGATCCTGAGCTGGGAAGAGGAGACGTGAGGCTTGAGGCTTGAGGCTTGAGGCTTGAGGCTTGAGGCTTGAGGCTTGAGGCTTGAGGCTTGAGGGGAGAGGGGTGGTTTGGCGTTTGTCGGGGGGGGCGTGCTATAAGAGGGGGCTCCGGAGGGTGAGAGGCTCCGGAACCATGCACGATGACAGCGGGCGGGCGATGAGCCGCGGGGCCGGGTCCTGGAGCGGCGTTCCCCGGGACGCCTGCGGAGAAAGGACGGAGCGGAGATGGCTAAGAGAGGACTGCTGAGGGCTTGTCTGTTTCTGGCGGGATCGTGGGCGGGCGCGGCGGCAGCGATGGCTGCGGGTGGGGTTCAGGAGAGCGGCGTGCCGGTGCGGGTATCGGCTGGCAGCTCGGTGAAGAGCATCGAGGTCTATCTCGACGTCGAGGGAAACTCGGCCCGCGAGGAGCAGGTCGCCGAGGAGCCCGACAGCCTGCTGACGATAGGGCGGGTGCGTGAGACCATGGTCGATCCGGATTCGGGCAAGGTGGAGAAGCGCAAGGCGCTGATCGACCAGCCGGTGCTGTTCTATCTCTACTCTCCGACGAGCAAGGTGGAGGCGTTCGAGATCAACATCCAGAGCGCCCGGACCAGCGAGGGGTTCCTTTCGGAGGGCACGACGCCGGCGGCGTTCGCGGTGGAAGCGCTGGAGCTCAGGAGCGTGGGCGAGGTGCGGGGGCGGTCGCTCAAGAAGTTCGAGGGGGTTGCGCTGAAGGTCGGGGAGGCCAACCGCTTTCCGCTGGATGTGGAGATTGCTTCGGGCAAGACGCTCGGGGTGAAGGTCTGGGTTGCCGAGCCGGGGACTGATGAGCTGGCCGTTGGGGTCAAGGCGAGCAACAAGGGGAAGTACCCGGCACGGGTGATCCGGCGAGGAGGGGAAGGCGAGGAGCCTGGCCAGGGGCTGTACAACCCGGATGTGGTCTTCTCGTACAAGGGTGCGCCGCCGGCCGGCAAGCTGGTTGCGGGGAATCCCCTGGAGCGGGTCGCCGAGCAGATCAACAACTATCTGAGGGGGCAGGCAAAGGCCGGGCAGACGGGGGAGATAGCGGTGCCGCTGCGCATCCGGGTCCAGACCTCGGAGGGCGTTCCGGCCGGTGAGGAAGAGCCAGAGAAGTGAGGTCGGGGGGGGCTCGAGAAGTTTGTTGACAGGGCTGAAGGGGGGTGGTACTCTTTAGAGGCTGCGCGGGGCTCGTGAGAGCGGTCGTGTGGCGAGCGAAGGTCTGCGAGGACCGAGCTCACGGCCGTGGTCCGGAGAAGCCCGGCGGTCGGTGAGCCCGAAAGGGTTTGCCGGCCGGGAGCGTTGAAATAATTCGACGTCATGGGTTGACAGGGCCAGTGGTGGCTGATACAATTTAGCCATCACGGAAGCGCTCCTGCTGAAGGAGAGGTTTCGCGGTGATGGGGGGAAGCGGCTCGCGAGGAGTCGTTTCAGAGTTCATTGAAAAACCGAATATGAGCTTGAGGTGCGGGCCAGGAAGCAAGAAGGTTCTGTTCGTTTGAGGACGGAGCAAGGGCTCGAGGTGAATCAAGGTGATTGTGGATGTTCTGCCGAGAGGTAGTGCATCTGTGAA